>NZ_JBEOUD010000001.1:0-582293 GCF_040303865.1 Streptomyces sp. NPDC094034
CCGCGATCTGGCACAACCGCAACACCGGCCGAACCATCACACGCTCGCTAACCGCCTACGACCACTAACCAAGCCTTCGGACTTACTCGTCTAGGGCATCACCGTCGATGCGGGCGAGCAGTCGGCGGACCGTCGCCTCCGAGGGCACCAGCCTCCGGGGCAGTATTGGATCGGGGCGCACGCCGAGTCGCTCCAGCACGTGCGGCGGCGCGTCCGCGATCCACTCGCCGACCGCCAGTAGCGAGGTGGCGCCGGTCAGCACCGCACACGCGGTCAGCGTGAGCACGATGGCCAGGGCATGGCGCACGCCGCGCGGGTCGCGTGGATCCGGCACCTGAGCCAGCCGCTCCAGCAGGCCGGGCACCTCCCCGGGCCCGACGTCGGACTGCTCGCGGAGCCGGTCAAGGGCAGGTGGAATCATGGATGATGCGTCGGCAGGCACGGTCTTCCAGGCAGGTCACGGGCGTAGAGCACTCCATGATCACGGGAGCCATCCCTGTATCGCCCCCCGGTCACAGCAACGTTGCAGCCTCGCCTGCCACCCAGGTCCGCCAGACACGACGGGTGTTCGGCAGGTCAGGGCGGTCAAGGAGCCAGAGCACATACCCGGCATGGCACCGGGCCCACGGACTGTCCGAATCAGCTGCCCGATCGAGCCTGGCCCGTAGATCAGCGCTGTCGACAGCCCGGGCAACCCGCACGTATTCGCGATCCTTGCAGCGATACGCCCGCTGGACGACGACCTCGACCAGGTCGGTGAGCTTCGCCTTGATCGTCTCCTCGTGGCGAGCACGGGCCACCTCCCGGATCAGGCGCTGCTTCGTACCCCACGCCTTCGCATGCTGCGTCCACTCCAGTGGGTACCTCGCCTCCCACTCCAGGAAGAGCAACACATAGGGCAGCCCCGGCCACGTCGCCAGATCCCTGCCCACAGGACCACCCCACACCCCATCAGGCAGCGAACGCCTCTGGGCTTGCTGATGCCTCCGGCGCGCCTGCAGAAAGGCTGGCTCGCGGTACTGCTCGTCCGCTCCCAGGGGTCGCGTCAGCAGCCACATCTCGTTGGACCGGGCGAGCGCGTCAGTGACCTTCCTCTGGGCCTCCACCAGATGGACGAGCGCTGCACCTCTCGCAGCCGGATCCTCCGCTATGAGTCCGAACGCCCAACCCAGTCGCTCAGCCCATACACAAGCGTCGTCCGCATCTGCACCTGCCTCTTCAGCCACGCACGGGATCATCTCCTAGCGCAGTCGGCTCGCTCCACCCGACAGTGCAGGGGAGACGCAAGGGCTCCGTGTCGGCGTCAGACATGAGCAGGAACCGCCCGCTCTCCCTCTCGTCATCTCAAGTGATCACGAAACGGACGCCCGCCGACTACGCCGAGGCCCTGTCCCAGACCCCTGCTGCCCCCGCCGGATTCTCCGGTGGGGGCAGCAGTTTAATTCCTCAGACATCCCTACGGGGAATCGTCCCAGCAAGGCATCTCAATCCTCGACCGGCACACCTCCGTGCGAGAAGTCGAGGGACTTAATTCCGATTTCTTCGATCCCTCTCGGATTGGATTCCCACGGCCGGAAACCAACAATCGGACGTGGAGACCCACCTCCCCAAGAATCCCAAGAATCCCAAGAATTGAAGTAGATCGAAGCTCTGACTATTGGCCCATAAGGACCAACCGCCACGGGCTCCCCAATCGACTGCTGGATGGCATCCAGCACTTGTCCCACCTGGTCAGCATCGACCCTCGCCTGAGTGCTCCAACAGCCGAGCCAGGCCACCGGCGGCAGTGATTCAGGGGACCGCAGGCATACCCAGGTCCTTTCGGGAAGCTCACCATCCCCACGCAGCACGAACGCCGTGAAGTGTACGGAGGACTCCAGTCGGACAGCCCATGCCTCCACTCGTTCCCTCCAATCATCATTTCAATGAGTGTATCCGGGTGCATCCGCCCATCCAGAACGCGGTTCCTTATCTCCTCGGTTCTGTTATTCCCGTCAGCAATATGCAGCCCGGATCCGGGAAGATTTACATCATCCCCAGGAGAGAATTCCCTGAACCCGGTAATGGGTTCACGCCCATTCGGCCCGCCGAATGGGATCAGGTCGTCATTACTCAGTCGCCGCTTCCGCACCTTCCTCGACCGGGCCGGACTCCGCCGCATCCGCTTCCACGACCTCCGCTACTCAACCGCCACCCTGCTCCTGGAACAGGGCGTCGAACTCGGCGTGATCAAGGGACTCCTCGGCCACGCCCACATACGCGTCACCGCCACCGTCTACGCCCACGTCCGACTCCGCCTCCAGCGCGACGCCATCGACACACTCGGCACCGCGCTCGGCAGCCGGGAGACCACCGAGACGGCCCGCTCCGGCGGCGACGAACCGCCCCCCGCGCCACTGGCGTCCACTGACGTTGCCGTCAACTACTGCCGTCAAACACCAAATCAGCCCCGCCAAGCACAGCTCGGCGGGGCTGATCTTTGCCACTGCATGATCCTTCTCATGGCGCGGCTGGGTCGAATCGGATAACGAATCCCATGCGGTCCATGAGAGCCAACGTTACGGAACCCGATACCTGAGACCCATCAAAAAGAACCGAAGAACCGGTCCCACCAACTCGGCTCCCCAGAACCGTGGAAACGCAAGAGAGTGGGCCCGCCATAGCTTCTTGTAAGAAGTTCTTCTGGAATCGTGATGTACCCCGATTCAGCAAGAACTTGCTCTACCTTCGCAAGGTCATTCGCGTCGAGCTCGCCCTCAGCGTGCGCTTCATCCGTACCCAAGAAGGCGCCAGGGTTATCGGCCGCCACCATTGCCAACGGCTGGAACTTGCTCACCAAGACAACAATCCTCGTCCCACAGACTGTGGCTTTCCCCGGCACTTCGATTCGTCCGTACTGAGCGGAGTCCTGGATGTCTCGATCGATTTCACAAGGCGTCGAGAAGCGAGAACCAACCTGCACAGCCAGACGGCTGAACGAAGCTGCGGCATCAGCTGCGTTGTAGTCAGCTGGCGTTTCTGGACATCCGGGATCATCCAAACGATGCAACAGTTCCATCAGATTCGCACCTCTCTCCATTAACCCTCCAATCATCGAAGACGCTACACCTGGATCGGGTGAACCATTTGCTCAGTGCGGGAACGCTGTGAGCACCTTCCCGGTGAGAGGTTCGTAACGCACTAGCATTCTCACCCCTCCCACTGACCCGATCACATTCTGAACCGCAGGTTCGCCCTTCCTGGTCTTCAGGGTTCTCTCGGCATGCACAGCAGATCCCCTGTACCAGGTCCTTTGACTGTTCGGACTCGTCACCACGTCAGCAACAGCATCCAAAATCTGGTCATCAGACCACCCCTTCGGGAAAGCGTCCTTACCCGGCGCCCCCGGGTACCTGTGACCATCAAGGATGTGATCCGCCCTCTCGTCACCGATCAGCTCCCGACCAATTCCGCAGTTGCTGTTGTGAACGAGTACCGGCGTCGCCCCCGCCACCGCATAGTACGTGTGCTCGCCGGCGGAGTCCGGCCCGGTCGAGGAAGGTGCGGAAGCGGCGGGTGAGGTTGGCCGGGTCGCGCGCGGTACGGCCGCCCGCCCGGCCCGCTCTCGGCTCCGCCACCGCGGGCCTGCCAGCGACCAGGCCGCGCAGAAACACGTAGCGGACCACCGGAAGCGCGGAGAAGGCCGGACGCGCCCGGACGACGAGCGCCAGGCCGACGGCGAGGCGGCTGCGGGGAGTTGGCCTGGGCGGAGGCCCGGAGGTGAGGTCGGTCGGCTCCGTGGGCTTTACCCACCTCCCGGGGCTGGGGCCCGCGTCAGGCAAGGCCAGGGGGCCACTCGTTCAAATTCCGGGCAGGCTCACGACCTGCCCGAGTTGCCGGGCCAGCGTACGGCCCCCTGACCATGCCCGACCCCAACCCGGGCAGGGCACCGGCCAAAGCCCACTCCACCGCCCTCACGTGCGTAGCCGTACTGACGGCTACGCCGACGGCAACACAGGTGCACAGCACGGCACTTCCACGTACGCGCACGGACCGGCTGGAATTTGCTGACCAGCGAAAATGAAGGTGACGCCCGCTCCGCCGCATCCGCTTCCACGACCTCCGCTACTCAACCGCCACCCTGCTCCTGGAACAAGGTGTCGACCTCGTCGTGATCAAAGAGCTCCTCGGCCACGCTCACATCGGCGTCACCGCCGGCGTCTACGCCCACATCCGACTCCGCCTCCAACGCCAAGCCATCGACACCCTGAGCGGCGCCCTGGGGCACACCGAGGGAACCCCTGACGAGCCGCCCGCCGCAACGCTCGTCCGCTGACGTTGCCGTCACCGTTGCCGTCAGACCACGCTGAAGCCCCACCAGGTGTTACCGGTGTTACCTGGCGGGGCTTCAGATTTGCACCCGTGGATTCACTCCCGGTGCCGCTGATTGGGCATCATCACCGAGGCGTCGCAACGAATCCGGAGCAGCTCCCTCTCTTACGGGAGAGGATCAGAGTGTATCGATTTCGTTCCCCTTCGAGTCAATGATCGCGTAGTCGCCGGGATAGGGGACCCAAACCCCAATCCCATTAGGCCACGAGACAATTTCAAGCGAGGCCACGTTTGAGATTGCGGTCCGGAGAAAGACCGCCTCACCGTTGCTCAGGGAGAAGGTGGTTCCTAGCGGCTCGAAGCACACCTCGACGCTTTCCCCTTGCGCCGCCGCAAATTTCAGGTCTACGACCTGCTCGTCCTTACTCACCCGACTATCTCCAAGCATCGATGATCTCCTGAGTCAGCACCACGCGCGCCGGTGCAGTCTTTCCACCCTTCCCTGCAAGCGCTGCACTCTGGTAGAAGTCCTGCAATTTCTCCGCGTCACCCCTGCTCGCCAACCCTCTCAATTCAGCCGGAGAGCGTGTTCCTATGAGGTGAGAGGGATCTCCAGAACCCCAGACGCGCCCGCCCACTTCTTGCAGGGTGCCACCTTCAAGTTTCGGAACGCCGACCCTGCCGCCCGGATTGGTGAGATCGGTGGCGTTCCCCTTGGAGTCGACCGAAAAGCGAGGATCACAGTTGCTGTTGTGTACCAGCACCGGCGTCTGCCCCGCCACCGCATAGTACGTGTGGAGGTCGTCGACCGTGAGGTTGTAGACCGTCCTTGGCTGCGTGTGGTGGCTGATCGCCGTGATCTGGGCCCAGGTGCCCGAGCTCGTGCGGAGCCACTGGCCCGGGTGGAGGTCGCCGGCGGGGGTCCATTCCTTCAGGTCGGGGAGCCAGAAGGGGTGGCCGTCGGTGGCGGTGATTTTGGCGGGCTTGCCGTTCTCGGTCGCGGCGGCGACCGTGATGTCCGTCAGGGACTTGTCGCCGGATCCCTGGATCAGGGTGGTGACCTCGCGCGGGCCGCTCTCGCCGGTTTCGGGGTCCGTCGCGAGGACCTTGTCGCCGACTCGTACGTCCTTGATCGGTTTGCGGGTGCCGTCCGCCATCAGGACCGGGGTGTCGCCGGTGAAGCTGTTCTTGCAGCCGACGCGGGCGAGCTTGCCGGCGCTGCCCGCTCCGCCGAGCATGCCGCCCAGGCAGCCGAGGGCCGCCGAGGAGCCGACCTGGCCCCAGTCGACCTTGCGGCCGGAGAGACGCTGGGTGAGCCAGTCGAGGCCGCCGTCGAAGGCCGCCCCGCCCACGCAGCCGATCAGGAGAGGGTTGTTGCCCGAGGGATCGGTGTACGTCGTCGGCGAACTCAGCGCGTACTGGTAGAGGTTGGTGCCGCCCGCGTAGCCGATCGGGTCCTGGGAGATGAACCGGCCGGTCTCGGGGTCGTAGTAGCGGTTGCGGTAGTGGAGCAGGCCCGTGCCGTCGTTCTCGCGGCCGGTGAAGGTGTACGGGTTGCTCGACTCGGCGCCCGACGCCGTGGGTTGGCCGTAGGGGTCGTAGGCGTAGCGGGTGGCGATCGTGCCGTCCTGGTCGGCGAGGCCGATGACCGTGCCGAGGGCGTCGGTCAGATAGATCTGGGTCCGGCCGCTCTCCGTGCGGGTGAGGTATTCGTCCAGGCCCGAGGTGGCCACCGTCGCCGTCGTCTCGCCCGAACCCGACTGTTCCACCAGGGGGTTGGAGTCGTCCGTGAGGAATCTCCGCGTGGTGTCGCCGAGCGTCCTGGCCGAACGCGTGCCCAGCGGGTCGTACGTGAACGTGCTGTTCCGACCGCCCGTTTCGGTCAGGCCGGTCAGCTCGCCCCGGGCGTTCCAGTCGTACGTCCGCTTGCCGTCGGACTTGAGCTGTCCCTCGGCGTCGTACGTGAAGGAGCGGCCGTTGAACGTCGTGAGCCGGTTGTCCTTGCCGTAGACCGCGCCCGACTCGGCCGCCGGGAGGGCGATGCTCGCGAGGGAGCCGGTCAGGCGGCTCTGGAGTCCTCGTTCGTCTCGGGTGTAGGTGAGGTCGCCGACGGTGGCCCCGGCGCGGGTGTAGGAGATGCCGGTGGTCGTACCGGTCTTGTCGTAGCCGGTGGTGCGGGTGAAACCGCCGGGCAGGGTCGCGGTCTTCTCGCGGCCCACCTCGTCCAGGCCGAAGGTGACGGCCTGGCCGCCGGTGGTGACCGAGGTGAGGATGCCGGAGGTGTCGTAGCCGTATGCCGTGGTCGTACCGCCGGCCGTCATCTCCTCGCGGCGGTCCGCGCCGTCGTAGTCGTAGCCGACGGTGCCGGTCGGGCCGGTGACCGACGTGGTCCGGTCGTAGGCGTCGTACGTGAAGGACTGCGTAGAGGGCTGCGTACCGGCCACCGTGTCGGTGACGGTCTTGGGCAGGTCGACGCCGTCATAGGCGTACGTGGTCGTCGACTGCGCCTGGCCCGCCGCGTCCACGCCGTACCTGGCGTTCTTGGCCCGGCCCAGCAGGTCGTACTCCGCGGTGGCGACCTGGCCCGTACGACTGGTGACCTTGGTCAGGTGCCCGGTCGGGTCATAGCCGAAGAGCGCCCGCGCCCCGAGCGGGTCGGTGGCCGACAGGGGGCGGTCGGCGGTGTCGTACTCCCAGGTGGTGGCGTTGTTCCTGGCGTCCGTCAGGGTGGTGAGATTGCCGTTGTCGTCGTAGTCGAGGGCGGTGGTGTGGCCGAGCGGGTCGGTGACCTTCCGCGCCTGGTTGAGCGCGTCGTAGGTGTGGGTCGTACGCGCGCCGGACGCGTCCGTCGTGACCACCGGCCGGCCCGCGGCGTCCAGGAACTGGCGGCCCGTGCCGCCCTCGGCGTCCTTGACCTCCGTCAACTCGCCGTAGTGGTAGGTGTATTCGGTGACCGCGCCGGACGCGTCGGTGACGGTCTCCACCTGCCCGTCGGAGGTGTGGGTGAGGGTGGTGGCCCGGCCCTCGGGGTCGGTCACCGTCCGGAGATCACCGGCGGAGTCGTAGTCGAGGGTCGTGATCTTGCCCAGCGGG
The DNA here is from genome assembly GCF_040303865.1 of Streptomyces sp. NPDC094034. Classification (NCBI taxonomy): domain Bacteria; kingdom Bacillati; phylum Actinomycetota; class Actinomycetes; order Kitasatosporales; family Streptomycetaceae; genus Streptomyces; species Streptomyces sp. NPDC094034. The sequence continues at coordinate 7,405 of NZ_JBEOUD010000001.1, forward strand.
TCGGTGAGGGCGGTCGGCTGGTCGTACGGGCCGTCGTAAACCGCCGTCCCGGACGTACGGGCCTGTGGTGTGCCCGCCAGTTCCTTCGCGGAGGTCACATGGCCGTTGGTGTCGTAGGTGAGTTCGGTGCGGCGGCCGTACGGGTCAGTGACCGCGTCGATCCGGTGGTAGGAGCCGCGTTCGTACACCGTCGTGCGCGCCAGCGTGCTGCCGTGCGCCTGGGTGTCCGATACGCCGTAGCCGTCCGCGTCGAACTCGACCCGGCGCACGGCGCCGCCCGGCTGTGTCACCGTCGCCGAGGTGATCTTGCCCGCGCCGTTCCGCGTGTACTCGAAGGAGTACTTCGCGCCCTCGGTGAGCGTCTGTTCCTTGACCCGGCCGTCCGTGTCGAAGGTGTTGGACATGTACGTGATGCCGCGGGCGTCGACGGCGGTCTTGATCCGGTTCGTGGTGCCGTCGTACGTGTACCGGCTGACCTTGCCCGCGGGGTCGGTCACCGTGTCGAGGCGTCCCGCGGTGTCGTAGGTGTACGCCGTGGTGCGGCCCGTGTTGTCGCGGGCGCTGACGATCCGGTGGCTGGTGTCGTATCCGAAGCTGATCCACCGGCCGCCCGGGGTCGTGACCTGGGTGATATCGCCCTTGGTGCCATTGAGCCGGCTGATCTTGAGCGTGTTGCCGTGCCGGTCCTGTATTTGCTGCAACGGCGCGTACTGCGGATACGTCCATATGCCGCCGTCGCGGAACCGAATCTCCCAGCGGCCGTTGCCGCCATAGATCTTGGATCCGCGGAACTCGCTCGGAGTGTCGAGAGGTTCGAAGACGGCGTCGTTCCAGCCGGTTCCGGGTGAGGTACGGGTGTAGTGGACCTTCGCCCCGCCGGGGAGATACAGGTCGACCTCGCGGTACGGCTGCGCCGAGTGGAGGAAGGAGTTGTAGATCAGATCGCGCCCGATTCCGAACGCTCGTTTGTATGTGTCGCCCTGCCAGTAGGTGCGGGTCACCTCGGCCGGGCCGAGCGGGTCGGAGACGGCGAGGTCGGTACGGGAGTCGGTGAGCATCCCGGTGGAGAGTTCGACCGGGTCGCCGGAGAGCCAGTCCAGTGTGTCCTTCAGCCAGGACGTCAGCCAGGGCGGCAGCTGGCCGGTGTTGAACATCGCGCCGTGGAAAGCCCATACGCGGGTCTTCGCGTCCGGCACCACCTGCTTTCCGTCCGCGGACACCCTGCCGTGTCCGTAGACGTACCAGCCCTTCTTCTTCGGGTCGTAGTCCATGAACTCGACCTCGGTGCCCGGGGCTTCGCGCGTGTAGTTGGGGTAGATGACCTGGGCGCCCTTGGGGAACACATACGTGCCGCCGGGCTGCACGGTGAAGAACACCGGCACGACGCTGTTCTTCGGCAGGGGGAACGGCGGCCGGTCGAGCGGAATCGCCGTGATTCCCAGCTCGGTGACCGGCCTGCCCTTCTCGTCACGGACCACGGACCCCTTCGGGATCCGTACCTCAAGTCCCGGAATGCTGGGGGTCTTCAGTACGACCTCGGTCTTCGCCGGGGCCGCGAAGCGGACGGTGTGCTTGGTGTCCAGCGGCGTCATCCACACCGGGAAACCGAGGTCGACCGAGCGCCCCGCCTCGGGGCGGATCCGGATGTCGAACCGGCCGTACTGGCGCTGCTCGGTGTTCGCGCTCGCGCCCTCGACCACCAGGGTCGTCGCCTCCGGACCGAACCCGGCGAGCAGGAACCGGCCGCGGGCGTCCGTACGTGTGGACGTGTCTCCCACCGAGACGGTGACCTTCGACAGCGGCTTGCCGTCGAGCTTCAGTACATGGCCGGTCAGCGCGGTGGAACCGGGCGGGGCGCGCAGCGCGGGCGGGGCCTTGGGCGCGGCCCCGCGTGCGGTGATCCAGTCCTGGCCCTGGAGGTTGTGCCTGCCTGGCCGCCAGGCGTCCGGGCCGCTCGGGTCAACACCCGGCGCCGCCTTCTCGGGTGCGTCCGCGCCGGCCGCGACGGCAGCGTCACCCTCGGCGTCCGCGACCGCCGTGCCCGCGGCGTCGGTGGGTGCCGCCTTCAAGGTCTGGGCGGTGAGCCCCAGGGTGTACGTGCCTGTCTTCAGCGCACCGGGATCGGCCGTCAGCGTGTAGAGACCGTCGGCCGGGAGCGCGGCGAGGGCGTACGAGAGGGTCGTGGCGCTCATGGAGCGCTCGTTGACCAGCCACTTGCCGTCGGGGCCGTGGACGGACAGGATCCACTCGGATGCCGGTGCCGCGATGCCCAGCGTGAGCTTCTGCCCCTTGGTGCCGGAGAAGGTGAAGTGACCGTGCCCGCCCGGGGTGGCGATCACCAGCGGCTTCTGCGGGCCGCCCACCGTCAGCGTTCCGCCGTCCACGTCCTTGACCAGGGTCGCCGTCGTACGTCCGGTGGCCGGCGCGTTCGGCTGCACCAGCACCCGGTGGGTGCCCGCGGTCAGCGGGGCACGCAGCGCGACGTCCAGATCCGTCGTACGCAGCGAGCCGATCGACACATCCGCCGAGGCTCCCGGCGGCAGATGCCGGACGCTCGACTGCGAGGTCAGCGTGGTGCCCGAGAACGCGACGGCGAAGCCGTCCCCGGCGGTCGCGTCCGTACGGAGCTCGGCCTGCTGCCCCGGCCGGGTGATGTCCACGGTGGCGGAGGGGGCGGCCGGGGTCAGCACCGCGGCGGGCGCGGGCTTCGACAGCCAGAGGGTGAGGGAGCCGGTGGCCGCGGCGGCGGGTGTCAGCAGCAGCGTGTACTTCTTGCCGGCCGTCAGACCGGTCAGGTAGTAGGCGCCGTCGGCGCTCTTGGTGAAGGAGCCGACGGTCTGCGCGGTCCCGCTCTCGGGGATCAGCCGGACATCGGTCGCCTGCGGAACGCTGTTGCCGGTGGCGGCGAAACCCAGTGACGCGGTGTCCGGCGCGGTGAACTCGGCCCGGACCCGCTGCCCGGCGCGTGCGAAGGACACCGGCACCGAAGGCCCGTCAGCCGTCAGCGGCGCCAGGACATCCGTGGACAGGGTCAGGGCGAGAGTCCCCCCGACGCCCTTGTTCGGGTCGATGATCACCTGATACGAGCCGGTCTCCGGCAGCACCGGCAGGTCGATCGTCGCAGGCTTGCCCGCGGCGACGATGTCGGCGTCGACGACGGCCGCGCCGCTCGGCGCGAGGACAGTCACCGCGACGGTCTCGGTGAAGGTGTTCCCCGTGATGCCCAGCGAGAGTTGCGTACCGGCCTGACCTTGGAAGGCCGACTCGGCGTTCTGTCCGAAGCGTCCGATGGTCGCCGTGCCGGGATCACCCGTGGTGGAGAGCGGGGCGAGCGCCACCGGACGGGAGAGTGTCAGCGTCAGCCGGCCGGTCGCCAGCGGGAGGTTCGGGAGTACGGCGATCGTGTACGTGCCCGACACCGGCAGTGCGGGACTGTCCCACTCGGCGGCCGAGTTGTCGGGGACCAGGAAGTATTCGAGCAGCGAGCCGTCCGGCCGGCGGATCTCCATCCGTACATGACTGCCGAACCCGGTGCCCGCCACGCCCAGTGACAGACGCTGTCCGGCCACCGCGGTGAACCGTGCCCGCCCGTCCTGTCCCGGCCGGTCGACCGCCAACTCGACCGCGGGAGCCGCCGGATCGATGGCTCCCGCGTCGGCGTAGTGCGAGCCGGTCACGCCGACCGTGCCGGTGGCCGCCGCGTCGGGGTCGAGTCTCAGCGTGTAGGTGCCCGATTGCGACAGGACGTCGACATCGATCCCGCCCGCGCCGTTCGCCGCGATGTAGCGGCTGCTGACCTGGCTGCCGTCGGGCCCGTACAGACGTGCGTACAGGCTCTTGCCCAGGGGCGCGGCATCGATGCCGAGACTGAGGGAGTCGCCCAGCAGCGCGGAGAAGGAGAGCTTGCCGTCCTGTCCGGCCCGGGACAGCGGTACCTGAGCCGTCGGTCCTGTCAGCTCCAGCAGTCCGGTCACCGGCTTGGACACGGTGACGGTGGCGGCGCCGAAGTTGGTCGATCCGGGCCTGAGGATCAGCGAGTACTGGCCCGCGAGAGGGAGATTCTCGACCTCCCAGTCCCCGGCCGTTCCGTTGAAACTGCCGTTGCTCCCGACCTTCTCGCCCTGGGGGTCGTACAGCTCAAGGGTGACGGACGAGTTGAAGGTGGCGTTGGTGAAGCCGAAGTTGATGTCGTCGCCCGGGTCGGCGTCGAAGAGCACCTGCGCCCGGTTGCCCGGCGTGGTGATCGAGGCGGTCGGTGGTGTGGCGTCCGAGACCGATGTGGTGACCGTGGACTCGATCTCCCCGCCGGCACCACTGGGGGTGATCCGGAAGCCTGTCGCGGTGGCGGTGCGGCCGTCGGGCGTCTCCACCTCGACCGGGCCGGTCGCGGCCCCGGCCGGGACCTTGACCGTGAGCGCGGTGGCCGTACGGGCGGTGACCTCCGCCAGAACGCCACCGCCGAACCGCACCACGTTCTCGGACGGCGTCGACGCGAATCCCGAGCCCGTCAGCACCACCGAGGCGCCCACGGCCCCGGCGACCGGGTCCACCGTGGAGAGCGACGGCGCGGGCGCCGCGAGCGTGAACGACTCCGGCGACTGGGCCGTGCCGCCGCCCGTCGTCACCGACACCACGCCGTTCCCGGCCGCCGCCGGGACCTTGACCTTCAGGCGGGTGGCGGACGCGGAGACGACCTCGGCCGTCTTTCCGCCGAACGAGACCGTGTTCGCGCTCGCCGTGGTGGAGAAGCCGGTGCCGGACAGGGTGATGGTCGCCCCGACGGCGGCGCGGGTCGGCACCAGCGACAGCACCGACAGATCGGCGGACGCGAACCGGTCGACGCCCAGCCGGTTCCCGGCCTCGTCGTAGCGGTAGCGGGCCGTCTCACCGGCCGGGTCCGTGACACCGATCAGACGGCCGGCCGCGTCGTACGCGTATACGGCATCGCTGACGGTCGGAGCCGCCGCGGCGGGGGTTGCCGTGGGCTTCGCCTCGGCGGGCGGCGGCGCTGATGAGGACACCCCCGGCGAGGGGCTGGGGGCCGGTGGCGGCGCCGCCTCGGCCGACACCAGGCCGACCGACAGCGCCAGCACCAGCGCGCCGACGGTCAACGACCGTCGGCGCGCGGACAGATGGACCCCGAAACGCTCGCCGTGCGTACGCACGCGCCCTCCCCAGAGCATCAAAAAGAGGCCACAGAAGGCCCACAACGCCCACACTCCCCACGCGGGCGGTCACAACGTACACACATTCCGTCACCACCGCACCCTCAATGTCGACAAGTCCATGCCAACGTCGGAAGGTCGGCACCCGGCGACTCCTCGCAGGTCAGAGGTCCGGCACGGAGTCCGCCGGGCGGCGGTGGGACGTTCCCGGGCATGGGGGACACTGGAGCGCGTACAGCGCGTACCGCGTACCGCGGGTACGACAACAGCCCAAGCGCCCACGCCACCCACGACGCCTCGACAGGAGCCGCCCCCCATGCCCCGCCTCGCTCAGTACGCCCTCGCCGTCTGCGTCCTCACCGTCGCCGCGGCCGTCTTCTCCTTCATCCGGGGGAACTGGCTCGGCATCGTGTGGGTGCTGCTGGCCGGGCTGTCGTCCAACATGGCCTGGTACTACGTACGCAAGGCGAAGGCCGAGCGCGCGGCCCGTACGGCGACGGCCACGGGGTGACGGCGGCCCGTACGGCGACCGCCACGGGCTGACGGCGCGGGTCGGGTGGCGGGCGCCCCGTGCCGTCGTTGCCCGCGCCTCCCCCTGTACGTACGTCCCTGCACGTCCGGTACGTACGTCCCTACACGTCCGTCACACGCAGGCCCGCGTGCGCCTTGTACCGGCGGTTCACCGAGATCAGGTTGGCCACCAGCGACTCCACCTGGTGGGCGTTGCGCAGCCGGCCCGCGAAGACCCCGCGCATGCCCGGGATACGGGCCGCCAGCGCCTGGACGAGGTCGGTGTCCGCGCGTGCCTCGCCCAGCACCATCACATCCGTGTCGATCCGCTCGACCGCCGGGTCCTGGAGCAGCACCGCGGAGAGATGGTGGAAGGCGGCGGTCACCCGCGAATCCGGCAGCAGGGCGGCGGCCTGCTCGGCGGCGCTGCCCTCCTCCGGCTTCAGCGCGTACGCGCCCTGCTTGTCGAAGCCCAGCGGATTGACGCAGTCGACGACGAGCTTGCCCGCCAGTTCCTCCTTGAGGGATTCCAGGGTCTTGGCGTGTCCCTCCCAGGGCACGGCGACGATGACCACGTCGCTGCGGCGGGCGCACTCGGCGTTGGCCAGGCCCTCGACGCCGTTGCCCAGTTCGGCCGCCGCCGTCTCGGCCCGCTCGGCGACCCGGGATCCGATGATCACTTTCTGTCCGGCCCGCGCCAGCCGGTAGGCGAGCCCGCGCCCCTGGTCGCCGGTGCCGCCCAGTACCCCGATGACGAGACCGGAGACATCCGGGAGGTCCCAGGGGTCCTTGGCGGGGGGCTTGGGGGTGCTGCCACTGTCCGTTGAAGTCATGGTCACGACCCTACTTCCCGGTACAAGGGCACGTTCGGGTGAGCCGTCTCCGACCGCCCGCGCCGCGCGGCCGACTGCGGCAGGATGCGGGCCCATGGATGCCGTACGCGTCGCACTGCTGCGTGAAGTACTCGCCGAAACGCAATGGCCGTCCGCGACCCGCCGGTTCGCGGGGGCGCTGCGTACCTCCGTCGTGTCGCAGGGCGGCGGGCTGCTGCTCGTCGGGACGGCGGAGTACGAGCCGTGGCATCTCACCGCGCATCTCGTGGACGAGGCGGCGTGGTCGGGACAGCCGGAGCTGACGCCCACGCTGGTACGGCACCGGGTGCGCGCCGGGGACCCGGCGCATCTGGCGGTCGGCCTGAAGCGTCTTGAGGCGGCCGGCCGGGGCGAGACGCTGCTCGTGGTGGCGCCGGAGCGGCCGGGCACCGGCCTGCTCGAACGAGTTCACGGCGCGCGCCGGGCCGGGGCGACGGTGCTGTCGCTGGACGGCGGGGACGCGGAGATGCGCGGGCTGGCGCACGAGGCCCTGTCGGTGGCGGCGGCGGACGCGCCGGGGGCGGCGGGGGCGGCGCACGGCGTGGATCTGGACACGGTGCAGCATCTGGTGAGCGCGGCGGCCGGGGAGAACAGCCTGCCGGGGCCGCGCGGGCGGCGGCGGTTCCGGGACCGGCTGTCCCGGCTGGCCGACCAGCTGACGGCGCCGCCGCCCGCCCGCTGGTAGCCCGCACGCTGGTAGCCCGCCCGCTGGTAGCCCGCCCGCTGGTAGCCCGTCTGTGGGTCGGTCAGCCAGAATTCGTTTGCCCGATCCACCCGTCCACACCGAACATGGCCTTTTGTGACCAAAAAGCTCGGCGCGATACTGCCGGATCTCTCCCCGCTCCGTTCCTCCCGGGAATTCCGGCTGCTCTGGGTGCAGGGGCTGGTGACGAACTTCGGCAGCTTCATGGCGATGATCGCGCTGCCGCTCCAGATCAAGGACCTCACCGAATCGCCGCTCGCCGTCGGCGCGATGGGCGCGGTGGAGCTGGTGCCTCTGGTGATCTTCGGGCTGTACGGCGGCGCGCTCGCCGACGCCGTCGACCGGCGCAAGGTCATCCTGCTCACAGAGGCGGGGCTCGGCCTGCTCGCCGTCATCCTGCTGGTGAACGCGCTGCTTCCCGAGCCACTGCTGTGGCCGCTGTACGTGGTGGCGGCCGGGGTGTCCGCGCTGGCGGGGCTGCAACGCCCGGCGCTGGACTCGCTGATGGCGCGGATCGTCCCGCACGACCAGCTCACCGCGGCCGCCGCGCTCAACGCCCTGCGCTGGCAGCTCGGCGCGATCGCGGGGCCCTCGCTGGCCGGTCTGGTCGTCGCGTACGCCGGTCACGGCCCGGCGTACGGGGTGACGATCCTGGGCTTCGCCGTCTCCGTACTGCTCTGCCTGCGGCTCTCGCCCGCGCCCGCCGCGCATGACGCCCAGGCGCCGTCCCTGCGGGGCATCGTGGAGGGGGCCCGTTACGCGTGGAGCAGACCGGTGCTGCTGGGGACGTACGCGATCGATCTGGCCGCCATGTTCTTCGCGTTCCCGAACACGGTCTTCCCGTTCCTCGCGGACGATCTCAACGCCGAGTGGTCGCTCGGTCTGATGTACGCGGCGGGGTCGGTCGGCTCGGTCGTCCTCAGCCTGACCAGCGGCTGGACCTCACGGGTCCGCAGACATGGCCTGTTCGTGGTGTTCGGCGCCGCGGGCTGGGGGCTGGCGATCACGGCCGCGGGGTGGTTCTCGAACATCTGGGTGGTGCTGGTCTGTCTGGGGTTCGCGGGCGCGGGCGACATGCTCAGCGGTCTGGGCCGCTCGACCATCTGGAACCAGACGATCCCGGAGGAGCTGCGTGGCCGGCTCGCGGGAATCGAGGTGCTCTCGTACAGCGTCGGACCGCAGCTCGGCCAGATCCGCGCGGGCACGATGGCGGGCTGGACGGGCACCCGCCCCGCGATCTGGAGCGGTGGGCTGGCCTGTCTGACCTCGGTGGGGCTGCTCGCGGCGGTGCTGCCGAAGCTGGTCACTTACGACTCGGAGACGGACGAGGACGCCCTACGCCGCCGCGCCCAGAAGGAAGCGGCGACGGCGACGACGGCCTGACCCCGCCGGGCGGACGGGACCACGAAGTGCGGGCGGGGACCCGTCGGACGTACGTGATCCGGTGGCCGGTGGCCGTACGTGATCCGGTGGCCGTACGGGATCCGGTGGCCGGCCGGGACCCCTCAGCCGGACGGGTTCGTGTCCTTCCCGCTCACGGACCCACCCTCGGAATCGCCCGCGGACTCGCCCTCGGACGCGTCGTGCCAGCGCGGATCCGTATCCCACTCCAGATTGCGTTCCTGAGCCGTCCGCATCGCGTGCTCCGCCTCCTGGCGGCTCGCGTACGGCCCGAAGCGGTCCTTGGCGGGGCACTCGGGCCCCTCCTCGACCTTCTGGTGCTTCAGGCAGTAGTACCACTCGCCGGGCTTGCCGACCGTGCGCTTCTTGAACAGGGCCATCATCGGCTCCTTCCTCTGACGCCATGCTGCCCCACCGGCGCTCGTTAGACTCGCCAACATGTCTGGCCAGTCACTCCTCGTACCAGGGGAGCTCTCTCCCGTCCGCTCCGTCCCCGGCGGAATCCGGCGCCCCGAATACGTCGGGAAACCCGCTCCCACCCCGTACACCGGGCCGGAAGTGCAAACCGCGGAAACCATCGAGCTGATGCGGATCGCGGGCCGCGTCGCCGCGCAGGCGATGGAGGAGGCCGCGAAGCACATCGCGCCCGGCGTCACCACGGACGAGCTGGACCGGGTCGCGCACGAGTTCATGTGCGACCACGGCGCCTATCCGTCGACGCTCGGCTACCGCGGCTTCCCCAAGTCCCTCTGCACCTCGGTCAACGAGGTCATCTGCCACGGAATCCCGGACTCCACGGTGCTCCGCGACGGCGACATCGTGAACCTGGACGTGACCGCGTACCTCAACGGGGTGCACGGGGACAACAACGCCACCTACTTCTGCGGGGATGTCGACGAGGAGTCGAAGCTTCTGGTGGAGCGGACCCGCGAGGCGTTGAACCGCGCCATCAAGGCTGTACGGCCCGGGCGCCAGATCAATGTGATCGGGCGGGTCATCGAGTCGTACGCCAAGCGCTTCGGCTATGGCGTCGTCAGGGACTTCACCGGCCACGGGATCAATTCGTCGTTCCACTCCGGGCTGATCATCCCGCACTACGACAGCCCGCACGCCACCACCGTCATCCAGCGGGGCATGACCTTCACCATCGAGCCGATGCTCACGCTCGGTACGTACGAACACGACATGTGGGACGACGGCTGGACCGTCGTGACCAAGGACCGCAAGCGGACCGCGCAGTTCGAACACACGCTGGTGGTGACGGAGACGGGGGCCGAGATTCTCACGCTTCCCTGAGGTTGCCGGCCGCTGTGAGCGGGGTAGCGTTTTTACCGACAGGACGTCGGGAACCAGTTGACTTAGGTAAGCCTAAGTAAGAGTATCGGTCCTGGCGGCCGCCCGTGCCGCCGACGCCGGTATCCGCCTGCTCCCGTCCCCCTCGGTCTCCGGAGGCCCGCTTTGAACGCAACCGCCACCCCGTTCTCCACGCTCATCCGCGTCGCCTCGCACGCGCAGCACACGGAGGCGGAGACGTCGACGTTCATGAGCGATCTGCTGGGCGGCCGGCTCGGGGTGGACGCGTACACGCGCTACACCGAGCAGCTGTGGTTCGTGTACCGCGCGCTGGAGGGCGCCTCGGAGTCGCTGCGAGCGAACCCGGTCGCGGGGCCCTTCATCCGGCATGAGCTGGCGCGCACGCCCGAGCTGGAACGCGATCTGGCACATCTGCGCGGGGCGGACTGGCGTACGGGCCTGGAGCCGCTGCCCGCGACCGCCGCGTACGCCGCGCGGGTCGAGGAGTGTGCGCACGACTGGCCGGGCGGCTTCGTGGCGCACCACTACACCCGCTATCTCGGGGACCTCTCCGGCGGCCAGATCATCCGCGACAGGGCGGAGAAGACCTGGGGCTTCGCCCGCAAGGGCGACGGCGTCCGCTTCTATGTCTTCGAGGGGATCGCCAATCCGGCCGCGTTCAAGCGGAGTTACCGCGAGCTGCTCGACCGGGTGGCGGCGGACGATCTGGAGAAGCAGCGGATCATCGACGAGTGCAAGCGCGCGTTCGACTTCAACGGAGCGGTGTTCCGGGAGTTGGGCGCGCGGTTCCCGCTGAGCGCGTAAGCGCGGCGCGCGCCGCGCCGTGCGGTCAGCGGTCAGCGGTCAGCGGGCCTGCGTGGCCGTGAGCAGCCGCACCCGGCCGCCGATCTCGATCGATCCGTCAGGGCCGGGGGCCGTGATCAGCTGCGACCCCCGGCCCTGTGTGATGTTCAGGGCACGGCCCAATGCCGCCGTGAGCAGCAGCGCCGCCGCGCCGGTCGCCTCGTCCTCGGCGATGCCGTCGTCACGGCGCGGGAAGGCGCGGGCCCTGACCCGGCCGGCGGCCTCGTCCTCCCAGGCCCAGGCGTAGAGCCAGCCCTCGCCCGGCGGCGGGGCGGGCAGCGCGTCGACCTCGGCGGCCGAGGCGTACCGCCGGAGCGTGCGCGGCGGCGCCCATTCGGGGCGGGCGGTGATCCAGGTGAACTCGCCGTCCTGGCGCACCCACACCTCGCCCGCGGGCGGGTTCACCGTCTCCAGATCCAGCAGCCAGGCCGCGCCGACGAGCGGATGCCCGGCGAAGGGCAGCCGCAGCCCCGGCGTATAGATGTCGACCACACCGCGCTCGGGGTCGTCGACGAACACCGTCTCGCTGTAGCCGAGCCGGGCCGCGATGGCCTGCCTGGCCGCCCGGTCGGGGTGGCGACGCCCCTCGCGGACGACACCGAGCGTGTTGCCGTGCCGGCCGTCGGCCCCGCAGAAGACGCTGAGTACGTCGATGTCGCTCACGCAGGCATTTAAGCACCGTCGCCGAGCGGCTTGGCCCGGCCCGTACGGCGGCGCTGGGCCGCGAAGACGACGGCCGCGCCGACGGCGGCGATCGCACCTGCCGCGCCCATCAGCGCGCCGGCCGGGACCCCGGCACCGGTGGAGGCGAGGGACCCGCCCGCCGCGCCGCCGACAATGCCGCCGCCCGCCGCGCCGGTACCGTCCGAACCGCCCGCGCCAATACCGTCCGAACCGCCCGTGCCGGAAGTGCCCGAACCGCCCGTGCCACCGGGGAGGTTGGCGTTCTCGTCGAACGCGACCGCGAGGGTCAGCCTGTCCAGCTCCGTACCCTCCTGGTACATCCCGCCGAAGGCCTTCGTACCGTCGGCGGTGAGGGTCGCGGGTACGGCGTTCAGCGTGACGACTCCGTCCTTGGCGACCGGACCGGCGGCCGGGATGTCGAGCGTGGCGAGGGTCAGATCCTGGTACGTGGCGACCTTGTGCGTCTCTTGGTCCTTGGTGCTGACATCGGCGACCAGCGTGCCCTTGCCGTCCTCCACCACGACCTGGAGACCGCTCAGCCGGACGTCGAGAACGTACTCGCCGTCCTCGTCCTGGTGGCCGAGGAAGCGGACCGTACCGCCGAAGGACGCCGAGAGGGTCCGCGCGGTCGCGTCGAAGTCGCCCGTGCCCTCGGGGAAGCGGTAGGCCGTGGCGCCCGACTTCGCCGCGCCGTCGGAGAGTTCGACCTTGCCCCGGGCGATCGTGCCGACGACGTACGAGCGGAAGGACTCCTTGACGCCCCAGTCCAGGGTGCCGTCCACGATCGCGCCGTCCTCGGCCCTCGGGGGCGCTGCCGGGGCGGCGGTGGACGGGGCGGTGCTCGGGCTTGTGCTGGACGGGGCGGTGCTCGGGCTTGTGCTGGACGGGGCGGTGGCCGGGCTTGTGGCGGTCGGGCTTGTGGCGGTCGGCGTGGGCCCGGGGGCGGTCACCTCCGAGGTGGGGGCCGTCGTCGGCCCGGGCTCCGTGGACGGCGGCGGGGAGGACGTACCGCCACCCGTCTCGTAGCCGACGGCGAGGGTGGCCTTGTCCAACTCCGTGCCCTCCGCGTACATCCCGTTGAACGCCTTCGCGCCGTCGGCGGTCAGCGTGGCCGGGATGTCCTTGAGGACCATCCTGCCGCCCGTGGTCTGCGGGCGGATCCCCGTCAGATCGATCGCGGCCAACTCGATGTCGTTCTGGGTGGCGCCGTTGAGGGTGACGTCCGCCTCGATGGCGCCGCCCGTCCCCGCCGTGACCAGCCTCACGTCGGCCACCTTGATCTCGAAGCCGTGGGCCTTGGAGGAGAACAGCACGCCGCCGTCGAAGTCCGTGGCCACATCGTGGGTGGCGGGATCGTACGAGCCGGTGCCGTTGGTGAAGGTGAAGGGGCCGTTTCCGGTGGCCTGGGTGGCGCCGTCGGTGGCGGTGATCGTGCCCGCGGCCATGCCGGCCACATACGTGCGGAAGGACTCCTTGAGGCCCCAGTCCAGGGTGCCGTCCTTCAGATCGAGCTTCGGTGCGGCGCCGGGCGCGGCGAGCGGTCGCTGAGGCGCGTCGGCCGGGGCGCCGGACGCGAGCGCCGGGACGGTGAAGGCGGTGGCTCCGAGGGCCGCCGCCGTCGCGATGGCGGCGGTGAGTGCTATGGGGCGGCGGGTTGCTGCCATGGGGGATGTACTCCTTGACGGTGGGACATGGAACGCACGCGCGAACACACGGAATCCGCTCGGAAAAGGGCAGAGTTGTGTGGTGCGGGGTGCGGGGTGCGAGGGGTGATGAAGTGCGGTGATGAAGTGCGGTGATGAGGTGGTGCTATGGCGTGTTGGCGCCGCGGCGCCTGCGGACGGCGACGGCCGTGAAGCCCGTCAGTCCCGCGACGACGAGCGCACCCGCGCCGATCGCCACGTACGTCCCCGCGCCGGCGGACGACGAGGACGACGAGGACGAGGCGGCGTCCGTGGCCGCTCCGGTGGAGGGCGCGGCGGACAGGGAGGCCGGGGCCTCCGGCGCCGCGGAGGGCGACGCGTCACTGCCCAGGTCGGGCAGCGCGGGCAGCGCGGCCTTCTTGTCGACGGCGACCGCCAGCGAGATCGGGTCCATCGCGGTACCGGCCGCGTAGAGGGAGCCGAAGGTCTCGGCGCCCGGTGAGGTGAGCGTCGCGGGAGCCTCGGAGAGCGAGGCGAGACCGTCCTTCGGCGTGAAGTCCTTGGCCTCGAAGGTGACGAGCGGCACGGCTTTACGGGGCGGACTGCCCTCGGCCGCGTCGAAGACATCCGCCGAGAGCGTGCCCTTGCCGTCCTTCACTCGTACGGCGACCTTGCTGAGCGTCAGATCCAGCCGGGTTCCGGTGAACCGGACGCTGCCCGCGAAGGCGGCGTCGAGCGTGCCCTTCCCCGCGTCGTACGTCCCCTTGCCCCGAGGGAAGCGGAACAGCGCGCCGCCGTCCTGGGCGCCGCCGCCCAGGGTCCATTTCCCCTTGGCGACGGGGCCGGTGACGTACTCGCGGTAGGTGCGGCGCACGCCCCAGTCGACGGCCGCGTCCTGGATGGTGTTCTTCGTCTTCTCGCCGTCGCCGGGTCCGGACGCGGACGCGGACGGCGCCGGTGACGTCTTCCCCGGTGTGCCCGCCGCCCGCGTGTCCACGGACAGGCTGACCGGATCGAGCGCTGTTCCGGCGGTGTAGTAGCCCGCGAAGGCCGTGGCGCCCTGTGCGGTGAGCGTCGCCGGGACGCGGGTGAGGACGACGGGGCTGCCGCCGCCCTTCATCGCGATCCCGGAGAGGTCGAGAGTGGCGAGCGGGACCTGAGATGCCGAGGTGACCTTGCCGCCGCCCTTCGGCTTGCTGGTCATGTCCGCGTGGAGTGTGCCGCTGCCGCCGGTGATCCGGACGGTGGGACGGCTGATCGTGAGATCGAGTTCATGGCTGCCGTCGGCCTTGAGATGACCGAGGAACCGGACCCCGCCGGAGAAGCCGGCCCTGAGCGCGCCGGTGTCCGGGTCGTAGGTGCCGGTGGCCGAGTGGAACCGGAACTGGCTGCCCACCGTGGCCGCACCCCCGTTCAGCGCCCAACTGCCCTGCGCGATAGGCCCGGTGACATAGCCGAGGAAAGACGACTTGATGCCCCAGTCGAGCCGGCCGCCCTGCACCGTACGGTCGGCGGCCCCCGCACCCGCGGTCGGCAGCAGGGCCATCGGCAGCGCCATGAGCAGCGCGACGACGAAGGCGCGCACGGATCTGAAGGACGGCATCGAAGTCACTCCCACGTCTGACGAGCAGGGACGGCGGACCCGGACGTGGAACAGCCCCGGGCCTGACAAGCAAGGTAAGGCTAACCTAAGCTATCTCCAACCTGTGCTGGAACCCCTCCCCACGGGGGCCCCGGCCGAACCACTCGACAGCTCACCCACTCGACAACTCACCCGCTCGACAGCCCGACAACCCAACAACCCGACAGCCCGACTCGACAGAACGACTCGACAGAACGAACAGGATGGTGCGCTCGGTGCGCAGATCACGCCTCACGGGCGCCTTTCTCTCCGTCATCGCCCTCGCCCTCGCGCTGACCGGCTGCGGTTCCAGCGGCGGAGGCGGCGGCGGTACGGATACGACCGACGCGAAGCGGAACCCGACGCCCGCAGCCGCCGCCGACCGGCTGGAGCCACTGGCCGCCGCGCCCACGCCCCGGCTGCCTGTCACCGTCAACTCCGCCGACGGCAGGAAGGTCACGGTCGCCTCGGCCGACCGGATCGTGCCGCTGACCGGCTCGCTGAGCGAGATCGTCTTCACACTCGGCCTCGGCGAGCGGGTCGTCGCCCGCGACATCACCGCCACCTTCGAACAGGCCGCGAAACTGCCGGTGGTGACCAGGGCGCACGATGTCTCGGCGGAGGGCGTGCTGTCGCTCGGGCCGACGCTCGTCCTCGCCGACTCCACCACGGGACCCGCCGAGGCCATCGGCCAGATCCGGGACGCGGGCGTTCCGCTGGTCGTCGTCGACCCGGCGAAGAGCCTCGCCGATGTCGGGACGCGAATCGACGCGGTGGCCGGCGCGCTGGGTGTGCCGGCGGCGGGCGCCGAGCTGAGGAAGCGTACGGAGGAACGGATCGACGCCGTACGCGACGGGATCCCGACGGACGAGCAGGGCACGCGGGGCAGCGGGAGGGACGGCGGCAAGGACAGTGGGAAAGACAGCGGGAAGGACGGCGGGAAGGACAGCGGAAAGGACGGAGGGAAGGACGCAGGGAAGGACGGCGGGAAGCCGCGCGTGGCCTTCCTCTATCTGCGCGGCTCGGCCTCCGTCTATCTGCTCGGCGGCCGTGAGTCCGGGGCGAGTTCACTGCTGGAGGCGGCCGGCGCGGTCGACGCGGGCAAGGAGTCGGGGCTGACCGGGGACTTCACCGCGATCACGAGCGAGGCACTGGCGAAGGCCGCGCCCGACGCGATCCTCGTCATGACCAAGGGGCTCGACTCGGTGGGCGGGGTGGACGGCCTGGTGAGGATCCCCGGGATCGCCGAGACACCGGCGGGCATGGACCGCAGGGTCATCGCGATCGACGACGGAGTGCTGCTGAACTACGGCCCGCGCACCGACGAAGTGCTGCGGTCGATCGTCAAGCAGCTGTACGCGGACGGGAAGTGACGTGATGTCGGCGTTCACCGCGATCGCGCGTCGGCGACTGCCCGGGAGCACCACCCTGCTGACCGGCGGACTGCTCGGTGCGCTCGTCGTCCTCTGTCTGCTCTCGGCCGGGATCGGCGCGTACCACATCCCTCTCGGGGATGTCCTCGCCTCCGTACAGCACAGGACCGGGCTCGGCGGCTCGGCGCTCGACCGGGTCGGCGAGAGCGTGCTGTGGAACGTACGGCTGCCCCGCGTCGTCCTCGCGCTCCTCGTCGGCGCCTCGCTCGGCTGCGCGGGCGCCCTGACGCAGGGCGTGTTCGGCAATCCGCTCGCCGAACCCGGTGTCATCGGCATCTCGTCGGGCGCGGCGGTCGGCGCGGTCGCCTCCATCGCGCTGGGGCTGAGTTTCTTCGGCGACTGGACGGTGACGGTCAGCGCGTTCGTCGCCGGGCTCGCGACGGTCCTGCTGGTGTACGCGCTGTCGCGCTCCGGCGGCCGTACGGAAGTGGTCACGCTCATTCTCACCGGCATCGCGGTGAACGCGTTCGCGGGGGCGCTGATCGGACTCTTCGTCTTCTTCGCGGACAACGCGCAGATCACCCAGATCACCTTCTGGCAGCTCGGTTCGCTGGCCCAGGCGACCTGGCCCAAGGTGCTCGCGGTGCTGCCGTGCGCGCTGGCGGGTCTGGCCCTGGCGCCCTTCTACGCGCGGCGGCTGGACCTTCTCGCCCTCGGTGAACGGTCGGCCCGTCATCTGGGGGTGGATGTGGAGCGGCTCCGTAGGGTGCTGGTGCTGGTCGTCGCGCTGCTCACGGCGGCGGCGGTCGCGGTGGCCGGGATCATCACGTTCGTGGGTCTGCTGGTGCCGCATCTGCTGCGGATGGCGAACGGCCCGGGACATCGCTTCCTGGTCCCGGGCAGCGCGCTCGGCGGCGCGCTGGTCCTCGTCACGGGCGATCTGGCGGCCCGTACGGTCGCGGCCCCCGCGGAACTCCCCCTGGGCGTACTGACCGCGCTCTTCGGCAGCCCGTTCTTCTTCTGGTTGCTGCGCAGGACTCGTCGCAAGCAAGGTGGTTGGGCATGAGCGTCCGCGGTCTGTTCGCCGCGCGCGGGCGCGCGCTGCCCGCGCCCGCTGCCCCCGGCACTCCCCTCGCCGAGGTCCGCGGCCTCCATGTCCGGCTCGGACAGCGCGAGGTGCTTCGCGAGGTCGGCCTCGGTGTCCGCGCCGGTGAGGTGCTGGCGCTCGTGGGGCCCAACGGGGCCGGGAAGTCGACCCTGCTCGCCGCGCTCGCGGCCGATCTGCGGCCCGACCGCGGCGAGGTACGGATCGCCGGGCGCCCCGCGCACGACTGGTCCGCGCGCGAACTCGCCCTGCGCCGCGCCGTACTCCCCCAGGCGGCCGTGCTCTCGTTCCCTTTCCCGGTGGCGGAGGTGGTACGGATGGGCCGGGCGCCCTGGGCCGGGACGGCGCGGGAGGACGAGGACGAGGCCGCCGTCGCCGGGGCGATGGCGGCCACCGAGACCACCGAGTTCGCCGCGCGCCCCTTCTCCGCGCTCTCCGGCGGCGAGCGGGCGCGCGTCGCGCTCGCCCGTGTCCTCGCCCAGCGCGCCCCGCTTCTCCTCCTCGACGAGCCGACCGCCGCGCTCGATCTGCGCCATCAGGAACTGGTCCTGCGGGTCTGCCGGGAGCGGGCGGCGGCGGGCGACGCCGTCGTGGTCGTCCTGCACGATCTGGGGCTCGCCGCCGCCCACGCGGACCGTGCCGCCGTACTGCACGACGGAGCCGTCGCCGCCGTGGGACCGCCCATCGAGATCTTCCGCGGCCACCTGCTGAGCCGGGTCTACCGCCAGCCCGTCGAGGTCTTCCCGCATCCACGGACCGGCGTTCCGCTGGTGGTCCCCGAGCGCGCTTCTTGACCCGCGCTTGACCCGGCCTTGGGGTGCCCCGGGGACTGCTGTGACCTGCTCGTATCCGGGGGAAGCAGTGAGAGGCGAATCACTGCGCGAGAGGTCACGGCACAGGTAAGCCTCAGTTAAGTTAGGGCCGCCTCACTTCCGTACTCCGACGTCTGTACCCCAGCCGTTCTCCGGCGTCTGTACCCCTGCCGTACTCCGGCGTCTGTACCTCAGCCGTCCTCCCGCCCTTCTTATGGAGCCCGCATGCGACCTGTCCGTCTCTCCGTCGTCACCGCCACCGCGGCGGTGGCCGCCTTGACCGCCGTGACGGGCTGCGCCGAGAAGAGCGACGCGCAGGCCGGTGACGGTGCCGTCCGGGTCACCGCGGCGGACGACTCCTGCGAGGTGTCGGAGAAGGAGTTCCCGGCCGGCCATGTGGAGCTGGCCGTCGAGAACAAGGGCACCAAGGTCACCGAGGTCTATCTGCTCTTCCCCGACGACCGGATCGTCACCGAGCGCGAGAACATCGGCCCCGGTACGAAGGCCAGGATCACCGCCGAGGTGAAGGCCGGTTCGTACGAGATCGCGTGCAAGCCAGGGATGAAGGGCGACGGCATCCGGCAGAAGGTCACGGTGACCGGCACAACCGCCGCCGCCGAGCGCAGCCCGGAGATGGACGCCGCGGTCGCCGCGTACCGCGAGTACGTGCAGACGCAGGCCGACGAGACGCTGCCGAAGGTCAAGGTCTTCACCGACGCCGTGCGCGCCGGTGATCTCGAAGCGGCGAAGAAGGCGTACGCGCCCTCCCGTATCGGCTGGGAGCGCACCGAGCCGGTCGCCGAGTCCTTCGGCGACATCGACCCGAAGGTCGACGTGCGCGCCGACGGTCTGGAGACCGGCCAGAAGTGGACGGGCTGGCACCGGCTGGAGAAGGAACTCTGGCAGGACAAGAAGCTCGGCCCCGACGCCAAGGCGCTCGCGGACACGCTGGACAAGGACCTCGCCGACTGGCAGAAGCGGGTCGGCAGGGCCGAGATCACCCCGACCTCGATGGCCAACGGCGCCAAGGAACTCCTCGACGAGGTCGCGGCGGGCAAGGTCACCGGCGAGGAGGAGCTCTACAGCCACACCGACCTGGTCGACTTCAAAGGCAATGTCGAGGGCGCGCAGCACGCGTACGAGCTGCTCAAGCCGGTCGCCTCGAAGAACGACCCGACGCTGGTGACGGAGCTGGACAAGCGGTTCGCCGCGCTGAACAAGCTGCTCGACACCTACCGCGAGGGCGCGGACGCGTACACCTTCGTCTCGTACGAGAAGGTCGGCAAGGCGGAGCGCAAGGAGCTCTCGGACGGTGTGAACGCACTGGCCGAGCCGCTTTCCAAGCTCGCCGCCGCCGTCGTCAAGTAGGTATGCGCGCCATGCCCTCCGACGACACCACACCGGACGGAAAGCACCACGCGGAGGCACCGTCCCCGCCGTCCCGCCGCGCGCTGCTCGGCTGGGGCGGTGCCGGGCTCGCGCTCGGCGCCGCCGCGGCCGGTGGCGCCGTGGCCGCGGTGGCGGACGGTGGCACCGCCGCGCCCGCCGCCGAGTCCGGCGCGGCCGTCCCCTTCCACGGCCGCCACCAGGCCGGGATCGCCACCGACGTCCAGGACCGGCTGCACTTCGCCGCGTTCGACGTGACGACCGAGGACCGCGCGGAGCTGGTCCGGCTGCTCAAGGACTGGACCCGCGCCGCCGAGCGCATGACGGCCGGGCACGCGGTCGGCGAGGGCGCGTACGGCGGTCTCCCCGAGGCCCCGCCCGACGACACCGGCGAAGCTCTCGGCCTCAAGCCGTCCCGGCTCACCCTCACCGTCGGCTTCGGTCCCGGCCTCTTCGCCAACGACCGGTTCGGGCTGGCCGGGCGGCGCCCGGCCGCGCTTGTCGAGCTGCCGAAGTTCCCCGGTGACAACCTCGATCCGGCGCGCGGCGGCGGCGATCTGTGTGTCCAGGCGTGCGCGGACGATCCGCAGGTCGCCGTGCACGCCATCCGCAATCTGGCCAGGATCGGCTTCGGGAAGGTCGCGGTGCGCTGGTCGCAGCTCGGCTTCGGCAAGACGTCGTCGACCACGCCGGGCGCCCAGACCCCCCGTAATCTCTTCGGCTTCAAGGACGGCACCAGCAATATCGCGGGCACGGACACCGCCGCCCTCGACAAGCACGTCTGGGTGTCGGACGCGGACGGCCCCGGCTGGCTGGCGGGCGGCTCGTATCTGGTGGCCCGCCGGATCTCGATGCGGATCGAGACCTGGGACCGTACCTCCCTCCAGGAGCAGGAGGACGTCTTCGGCCGGGACAAGGGCGAGGGCGCGGCGGTCGGCAAGGCGCGCGAGCACGACAAGCCCAATCTGAAGGCGATGCTGCCGACCTCGCACGTACGGCTGGCGCATCCGGACTCCCACCACGGGGCGCGGATGCTGCGCCGCGGCTACTCCTTCACGGACGGTACGGACGGCCTCGGCCGCCTCGACGCGGGGCTGTTCTTCCTGGCGTACCAGCGCGACGTACGGGACGCGTTCATCCCCGTACAGCGGTCCCTGGCGCGCTCCGACGCGCTCAACGAATACATCCAGCACGTGGGTTCAGCGGTCTTCGCGATCCCGCCGGGCGTCCGGGACAGGGACGACTGGTGGGGCCGGGCCCTGATCGCCTGATATCGGAATTCGGAATTCGGAATATCGGAAAGGGAGTTCCGACGTGTTCGGAAACTATCTGATCGGTCTGCGCGAGGGCCTTGAGGCCAGTCTCGTGGTCTGCATCCTGGTCGCGTATCTCGTCAAGACGGAGCGGCGCGACGCGTTGCGCCCCATCTGGATCGGGATCGGGGTCGCGGTCGCCCTCGCGCTCGGCTTCGGCTTCGGGCTCGAATTCGGCTCGCAGGAGCTGACGTTCGAGGCGAAGGAGGCGCTCGGCGGCTCGCTGTCGGTCCTCGCGGTGGCGCTGGTGACCTGGATGGTCTTCTGGATGCGGCGTACGGCGCGGCATCTGAGGGCGGAGCTGCACGGCCGGCTGGACGCGGCGCTCCAGATGGGTACGGGCGCGCTGGTCGCGACGGCGTTCCTGGCCGTGGGCCGGGAGGGTCTTGAGACCGCGCTGTTCGTCTGGGCGTCGGTACGGGCCTCCTCGGACGGCAGCCACGCACCCCTGATCGGTGTGCTGCTCGGCATCGCGAGCGCGGTGGTGCTCGGCTGGCTCTTCTACCGGGGCGCGCTGCGCATCAATCTGGCCAAGTTCTTCACCTGGACCGGCGGGATGCTGGTGATCGTCGCGGCGGGTGTGCTCGCGTACGGCGTCCACGACCTCCAGGAGGCACGCTTCCTGGGCGGCCTGTCCAGCAAGGCGTTCGACATCAGCACGACCATCCCGCCGGACAGCTGGTACGGCACGCTGCTCAAGGGCGTCTTCAACTTCCAGCCGGACCCGACGGTCCTTCAAGTCATCGTCTGGTGCCTGTATCTGGTCCCGACGCTCGCGCTGTTCCTGGCGCCGGTAGGGTTGGGCCCGGTCAGTCGGGGTCGAGGAGCAGAGAAGGCCGATGAGCAGGCGGGGAAGGCCGATTCGGGCAGCGGCGGTGCTCGCGACGGCGACGGTGCTGTCGCTGACGGCGAGCGGGTGCGTGACGGTGCACGGGGAGCTGGCGGTACTGCCGACGGCCGACCGGAGTGAGGCCGCGCGGGCGCTGAAGGATTTCACCGACGCGTACAACGCGGCGGACAAGGCGTACGATCCGGCGCTCGACGCGGGCCGGGTGACCGGCGCGCTGGGCGCGATCAACCAAGCCGGTCTCAAGGCGGCCGGCATCATGAACCCGGATGGCAATCCGCGGCATCAGCCGCTGGAGCTGACCGACGCGACGTTCACGATCCCCAAGAAGGCGGGCTGGCCGCGCTGGTTCGTCGCGAACACCGACAGCAACCGCGACGCGGACGACGGTGGCCCCCAGGACACGCGCTGGCTGCTGGTCTTCGTGCGCAACGGCCCCGAAGAGCGGTGGAAGGTGCCGTATCTGACGATCATGGCCACGAGCGAGGTCCCGGATTTCGCGACCGACAAGGACGGCTGGGGCGAACCGGCGGCGCCGGACAGCGAGGCGCTGGCGGTGGCGCCGGGGAAGCTGAGCGAGGCGTATGTCTCGTATCTGCGCGACGGTGCGGGGAAGACCTTCATGGACGGGCCGCACACGAACGGATGGCGGGAGGCCCGCGAGAAGAACGCGCGGCTGCCCGGTCTGGTCACGCAGTATGTCGACCAGCCGCTGAACGAGGGCGACTTCGCCCCGCTGGGGCTGCGGACGAAGGACGGCGGCGCGCTGGTCTTCTTCGCGACGCGGTACTTCGAGCGGCAGACGGGCGCCAAGGGTGTCAAGCCGGTGGTGAAGCCTGATGTCAAGGCGCTGTTGACGGGCGACATACGGAACACGCTCACCAAGGAGTGGGTGTCCAGCCAGGTGGCGCTGGTCCCGCGCGCGGGAGCGGACACGCCGACGGTGTGGGTGGCGAGCCGGCTTCAGGGGGTCACGGGCGCGAAGGGATCGTAGGGCCGCGAAGGGATCGTGGATACCGCGACGAGGTCGTGGGCACTTCGTGGGCTCGCACGTACATCAAGCTCGCAGGCTCGTACGTACAACGTGGGCTCGTAGGTACTTTCGTACGCGCTGTGACGCGGGTCCCGACTGTCCGGCCCGGGCCGGACAGGGCCGCCTCGTGTCAGCGGCCCAGCGGCCAGGCCACCGCGTGCGGGTCCAGTTCGCCGTTCTCCCCCGCGTATCGCGCACACGCGTCGGTCAGGCTCTCCAGCAGCGTCAGCGGATCAGGCAGCGGGTGCTCGGGGCCGCGCAGCCAGCGCACCGACAGTTCGCCGGGCAACTGGGCCGGGGGCACGAGCACATAGCTGCCCCGGCAGTGCCAGCGCAGCCCCGGGTGCTCGTCCATCGTCTCGGGGTGGCAGTCCAGCTCACAGGGCCACCACTCGTCCTCGTCCTCGGGGGTGCCCCGGGTCGCGGTGAAGAAGAGCATCCGGTCGCCGCCGGAGTCCGCCACGGGACCGACGTCGATGCCCTGTTCGAGCAGCCGCTCCAGCGCCCGGCTGCCCGCTTCCAGCGGCACGTCGAGTACGTCGTGGATCATGCCCGTCGCGGTGATGAAGTTGGCCTCGGGCTGGTTGCGCGCCCATCGCTCGATCTGCGCGCGATCGGTCGTGGACTGGGTCTGCCAGGCGAAGGAGAGGGGGTGTCTGGCCGGGGTGGGACAGCCGATCCGTTCACAGGAACATCGGTAGCCGACGGGGTGCGCGGCGGGCGAGACGGGCATACCGGCCTGCGCGACAGCGAGCAGCAGCGCCTCGCGGCCGGCCACGTCCTCGTCGAACGCGGAACCGCCGGCGCTCTTCTTGGGGCGCCTGCGCAGCCACTGGGGAATCCTGCTCTCCGTGCCGCGGTAGCGGCCGAAATCGTCGCCCATCTATCCCCTCACACCTCATGCTCGTCCCTGCGGACACTCCCCATCGTCCCACTATCCTGCTCCCCGGGTGGCCGGGAGCCCCCACCGGGGTACGGGGAGCCACCCGTCACCACGGGGTGAATTGCCGCTTGTGCGGTGGTATGCCGCCCCGTACGGGGTCTCCGGAAGCGATGGGATTCACCACACCCGCCCCGTATGCATCGACGCGCCCCCGCGCGCCCCCCGGCGCCCGGACGTCTCCACGCGCGGGCACCGCACGCCGGCACTCAGTGCCGCACGGGCGGCCTCGGGGCCAGTCCGCGCACCGCGTACTCGACGATCGTGTCCGCGTACGCGTGCGTCAGCGGAAGCGTCCGCAGCAGCCAGCGATGGGCGACGGGGCCGACCAGCAGCTCCAGGGCGATACGGGGATCGAGGTCCTGCCGTACCTCCCCGGCGTCCTGGGCGGCGCGCAGCCGCTTCACATAGAGCTGAAGCTGCGGTTCGAGCATCTTCCTGGCGAATTCGGCACCGAGCTCGGCGTTGACGATCCCCTCGGCGGCGAGGGCGCGGGAGGGCACCTCGTACTTCGGGTCGTTCATCTCGTCGACGGTGGCGCGCAGGACCAGCTTGAGATCCGCCTCCAGATCGCCGGTGTCGGGAATCTCGCGGATGCCCTCGCCGCCGTCCGCCGCCTGCGCCGCCTGATCGCCGAGGTCGAGGAAGGCCTCCAGCAGTACGGCGCCCTTGGAGGGCCACCAGCGGTAGATCGTCTGCTTGCCGACCCCGGCGCGGGCCGCGATGCCCTCGATCGTCGTCCTGCCGTAGCCGACCTCGCTCACCAGGGCGAGGGCCGCGTCATAGATCGCCCGGCGCGAGCGTTCACTGCGCCGGGTGGAGTCGGGTGCCCTGCTGTCAGCCATGGCCTCAATCTACAACCGGGGAGGCGGGACGTATCGTCTCGTACGGCCGGGGCGGCGCGCGGGGAACCACCCGAACGGTTGACAGCGCGCGGGCCCGACGGAGCGGACCATGGCTTTCACGCGCACACGTGCACACACCCACACGCACACACGCAGACGCAGACGCACACGCACACGCACACGCACATCGAGCCTCTCTCCCCCACACACCACGTGCGCCCACAGCTCGTGAGGAGCCCCCATTGCCTCGTGACGCCTCCCCCCGCCGCTATCTCATGTGCCCGCCGCGCCACTTCGCGGTGACGTACTCGATCAACCCCTGGATGAACCCCTCGAAGCCGGTGGACCTGCCGCTGGCCCTGGCCCAGTGGGAGGACCTGCGCGACCGCTACACGGCGCTCGGCCACAGCGTCTCGCTGCTGGACCCCGACCCCGGCCTGCCGGACATGGTCTACGCCGCGAACGGCGCCACGGTCATCGACGGCCGCGTGCTCGGCGCCCGCTTCGCCCATCAGGAGCGGCACGGCGAGGCGCAGGCGCATCTGAACTGGTTCCGTGCCCATGGCTACAGCGACATCCGTGAGCCGGTGCACATCAACGAGGGCGAGGGCGATTTCGCCGTCACCTCCACCTATCTGCTGGCCGGGCGCGGCTTCCGGTCCAGCCCGCTCTCGCACGACGAGGCGCAGGAGTTCTTCGGCCGGCCGGTGATCGGCCTGGATCTGGTCGACCCGCGCTATTACCACCTGGACACGGCCCTGTGTGTACTGGATGAGGCGGCCGACGAGATCATGTACTACCCCGACGCCTTCTCCCCCGGCAGCCGGACCGTACTCGCCCGGCTCTTCCCCGACGCGCTCACCGCCGCCGAGCCGGACGCGGCGGCGCTCGGGCTGAACGCGGTGAGCGACGGCCGTCATGTGCTGCTGCCGCAGAGCGCCGCCGGGCTCTTCGCCCCGCTGCGCGACCGGGGGTTCGAACCGCTCGGTATCGACCTCGGGGAACTGCTCAAGGGCGGTGGCAGCGTGAAGTGCTGTACGCAGGAGCTACGCGGCTGAGGTGCCCCCGGCGGCCGGCGGGTCGTCTGCGATCGGCGGGTCACCGGCGGCCGGAGGGTCACCGGGCGGCGGACGGGTCACACCGGGCGGCGGACGGGTCACCGGGCGGCGGGCGGGTCACCGGCGGCCGGTGGCGAGAAGTTCGGCGGCAACGAGTAGGGTCCCGGGAGATGTTGGGATGACGGGGGCGGGGAGCGGATGCGGCGCTGGATCAAGGTGTCGGTGGCGGCTGCGGTGGTCCTGGGCGTGGGCGGATATGTCGCCGCGCCCTACGCACAGGACTGGAGGCTGGCCCGGAACGCCTGCGGCGGGGCGCTGCCCCAGGACTCGGTGGAACGGCTCACACCGGAGGACTCGCGGCTGAAGTCCGAGGAGGCCCGGCAGATCGACGAGCTCGGCTCCTACTGGTGCCGCCTCACCCTTGAGGGCGACGAGGGGCGGGACAAGCGGTTCGTCGAGATGGCGGCGTACACCCGGCGGGAGGACCAGGACCGGGAGTTCATGGCGCTCTTCCCGAAGTCGGGTTTCTCCGCGCAGGCTCCACTGCCCGAGGGGCTGCCCGGGTTCGTCGGCCAGTACGGCACCATCCAGCTCCTGCTGGACTGCCCGGATCTCGGCAAGGACGACGAGGGCAGACAGCGCAAGCTGCTGGTGAACACCTGGCTGGGCCGGGACGTCAACACCGGGGTCCCGGGAGCGGCGTACCGTACGGCCGTCGCGCTCGCCAACTCGGCTTCGGAAAGACTGGGGTGTGGCGCGAAGCCCCTTGAGGCCCCGAAGACGGACATCGCACTGCCCGACCCGGAGAAAGCTCCGAAGACGGTGCCGTTGTCGGACGCGAAGGACACGGCCTGCGGGTGGGTGACCGGGGCCGGGCTGTCCGAGAGCGCGCAGTGGCGGGTCGCGGTGGCCGCGAACCACTCGGCACCGACGGGGCGGTGCGACCTGTATTCCAGGGACGAGGAGTCCGGGAAGCAGACGTCACGGATGGTCTTCGTCTCCTGGTACGGCGACTGGAGCAACCGGCTGACGGCGGAGAACGACCGATACGAGCGTCTTTCCATGACGGCCACCGCCCGCTGCGACGGCGAGGCGGCCAACTACGCCCTCGACGCGTCCGACGACATTCCGGGGGTCGACAAGGCCGCGCGGCAAGGGATGCCAAGCGGTTCGCGGAGGACGAGGTGGGTCGGCGTGGCTGCTCAGACCTGCGCTTCTCCTTCTGATCCCGGCCCTTCTACATCCGCCTTCTTGTCTCCGTCAGTACCTCAGCCACAGGGCGCGGACATACGCGTCGTCCATCAACTGCTTCATGGCACTGGCACGTTGGGCGGGTACACTCCGGTCCTCCGCCCAGCCGTCCACCACCGTGAACAGCTGGCGCCGTCCGTCCATCAGGTCACCGCGCACCGGCCCGGAGACCGGCCGGCGGGCGATGTCGCCCATCGGCGGCCGGGTGTCCAACCGCTCCGACGCGGGACGGAAAGCGCCCCGGGTGTGGGAACGCACGGACGCGTCGAAGGCGGCGAGATCGGGGATCGTCCCGTCCCTGGCGTAGCGGGCGCGGTATTTCATGAGGTCACCGACGCGGTCCGCCAGATCCTCAAGATCGTTGTCGGGCCAGGTCGTGGCGTCCGAGGAGCCTTCGCGCTTGTCGGGCGAGGCGCGGAAGGCGGGGTCGCCGCCCCGGTCGGTCAGCCGCTCCAGGTAGTACGCGAGATAGGCACGCTCGGCGTCGTAGAGGATCGCGAACGCCTCCGGGTCCTTGGCGAGTTCGGCGACCAGGCTCTCCACGTCGGCGTCCGCGCCCGCGAGATCGTCGGCGTACTCGAACGTGGCGTGCGCTTCACCGGGGGCGAGGAAGCGGCCGAGCCACACATACCCTCTCCCGTCGGGCCGGACCTCCTCGGGAGCCGCCGCGGGGCCGATCGCGTCGTCGTCCCTGCCGAGACTCCCGGCACGCCCCGCGTCCACGACATACTCGGCCATCATCCGGGCCACGGCCGGGGCGAGCCCCGCGGGGAGTTCACTGCCGTGGAGGGCGGCGACCACCGCGTAGGCGCTACCGGCCTGCGCCACGGTGTGCGGCTTACCGGGCCCCGCGGAACGCGTCGCCCCGTCCACAACACGGCCCAGCACACGGGCCCCGTCGCCGCACACCTTCTCGTGCGCCAGCAACTCCCGCGCGGCGGCGAGCCGGGTGACATCGCCTCCGACGTCGAGGGCCTCGGTCGCGGCCGCCGGTTCGTCGGCGAGGGCCCGCGCCGAGGCGGGCAGCCGCCAACAGGGCTCGTCGTCACCGGAGTCGGCGACGGCCCACGGAATCACCACCGCCCCGGCGAGCACCACCGCGGTCACCCCCAGGGCGAGCGTGCGATGCTTCCTCAGCCGACGCGACAGCCGCCCGCTCCCACCGTCGCTGTCACCGCCGCCGTCGCTGCCACTGACGCTGTCGCTGCCACTGACGCTGTCGCTGCCGCTTCCCCCGTTACGCATTCGGGCAGACTAGCGACCGTCGGCGCCCGGACCCCCGGCAGGTCCTTGCTCCCACCGGAGGAACGCCCCAGTTCCCCCGACGGCCTCCCGGCCGGCCTGCGAGGCCCGGGACGGCGCTCCGAGCCAGGGTCGACAACCAACCGCCGGTGACCGTGGCTGCCTTGCTCGCGGGAACGCGCCCGTGACAGCCTCTCGCATGTGCGTGGAAACGGGGATGAGACAACAGGGCCCGACCGCCCGTCGAGACTGACCGAGTTGGTCGACTGGCACGACGCGGAGCGTCCGGCCGCGCGTCCTAGGACCACTGCCGAGAAAGCGCCCCGGCCGTCGCCCGACCCGACGCCACCGGATCAACTGACGATCGCGAGGCGTCAGTTCGCGATGTTGCTGGGCGAATTCCGACGCACGGCGGTGTTGGTGCCGTTCGACGCGTACGGGAGCCTGTGGACCGCCGAGCAGAACGGTGTGCGGTGGATCTGCGCGTTCTCGGACGAGGAGGCGCTGGCCAGGTTCGCGCGGGCGCAGGGTGACGCGCGGCGTGAGTGGACGTACCGCACCATCCTCGGTGCGCGGCTGCTGGATGTGATGGTGCCGATGCTGCCGGGTCCGGCGGGTGTGGCACTGGACGCGGGCAGCGAAGGGGGCATGTTGTTCCCGCCGGTCGTGGGCATTGTGCCGGAGTCGGTCGCGGTTGATCTCGGGGGGACGGAATGACCGGTGACAATTCTGACCTGCGGGCGTCTGCTTCGGCGCTCGCGGACATCGCGAAGGGCATCAACCTGGCGCATGCCGAGTTGAAGGAGCTCGGGATGATCGGCGAGGCGTCGACGGGGCGGGGGTTCTCGGATCTGTCGCTGTCCGGGCTGGAGTTGGGGCACGGCGGGCTGACGTCGGAGTTCGAGACGTTCTGTGATCGCTGGGAGTGGGGAGTTCGGGCTCTGACGCTGCGCGGGAACGATTTCGCCCGGGGCGTGGGGTTGTCGGCCGGTGCGTTCGCCGAGCAGGAGCAGTACGTCAAGGACTCGATCAAGATCGGGGTGAACTCGCTGAACGGAAACCCGCACCTCAGCGAGGACGAGGTCAAGAACCTCGGCTGGAGCGAGATCAGCGAGCAGAGCGCGTACGACAACCCGGACTTCAGCGCCGAGTCGTTCTCCGAGGCGCACGCGGAGGTGAAGCAGACGTGGAAGGACACGGCGTACGACGTGGAGGACGCGATGCTCGACTCGCTGGAACGCACCGGAACGATGGACCCAGAGGTACGTGACGTCCTGGACGAGCAGCTCAAAGAGACTCTCGATCCCTCCGCGGAGGCGGTCACGCAGGCTGAAGAGCCGCGCTGGGGAGAGAGCCGCTGATGGTGGACTGGGGCGGGCTCGCCGACAACGTCATCGACGGCGTCGGCAAGGGGATCGACAAGGGCAAGGAGATCGTCGGCGAGGGGGTCGACTGGACCACGGACCGGGTCGGTGAGGGCCTGGACAAGGCGGGCGCGCACGACTGGGCGGATGCCGTCGAGGACTGGGGGGACGAGACCGCCTCCTCGCTCGGCGCGCAGGTCGGTGAGCAGCAGCTCGGCCAGACCGAGGAGGCCGACGAGCTGATCCACGGCAGGCCGGAGAAGATCGCCGCGACGGTGAAGAACCTGCGGGACTTCCAGAAGGCGTTCGATCTCGTCGGCGGCGGGATGAAGAAGCTCGACTCCGGTCACTGGAAGGGCGAGGGCGCCGACGCGTTCCGGGAGAAGTTCCAGACGCTGCCCACGGACTGGCTGCGCGCCGCCGACGCCTTCGAGGACGCGGCCAAGGCACTGGAAACATACTCCACGTCGGTCACCGGCGCGCAGGGCAAGGCCCGCGAGGCGATCGCCCTGTACAAGGAGGGCAACGAGACCTCCAAGACGGCGGCGGACGAGTTCAACAAGAAAGTCGACGCGTACAACGCGGCCCGCGACGGCGAGGCCCCTCTTCCCCATCCCGGGAAGTTCACCGACCCGGGCGCGGCCAAGCGTCAGCGTGCGCGGGAGATCCTGAACGACGCCAGGCGCGCCCGCAATGAGGCCGCCGAGACCGCGAAGGGGGCGATCACCGCGGCGATGGCGCATGCCCCAAAGGAGCCCACTGGTCGCGAGCGGGCAAAGCTGGAGCTCATGGACTGGGGCCTGGGCCAGGGCGTGGAGCTGGCCCACTTCGGTGGCGGCGTCGTCAAGGGCACCGCGGGCCTGGTCAACTTCGTCCGCTCGGTGAACCCGATGGACCCGTACAACCTGACCCACCCCGCCGAGTACTACAAGGGCGTCAACATGACGCTCGCCGGCCTCGCCTCCACCGTCGCCAACCCGGACCGCGCGCTGAAGAACGCCTGGGAGTCGGCGAAGGGCGACCCGTCCGAATTCCTCGGGCGCCTCGTCCCGGAACTGATCGGCACCAAAGGCACCGGGGTTCTGAGAGGCGGTCTGCGGGCCGGGATGAAGGACCTTGCCGAGGGCCCGAAGGGCGGGAACCGGCACGGGTACGACAAAAACCCTGACAACGGCGGCAAGAAGTGCGGCGAGACGAAGTGCAGCGGGGACCCGGTCGATGTCGCGACCGGACGCATGCTCCTGCCTCAGACAGACATAGCGCTGCCGGGCTCCATGCCCCTGGTGTTCCAGCGCACCTTCGACTCCTCGCGTCGCGCGGGCCGTTGGTTCGGTCCGACCTGGTCGAGCACGGTCGACCAGCGGCTGGAGATCGACGCGGAAGGTGTGGTGTTCAGCTGTGACGAGGGCAGCCTGCTCGCGTATCCGCATCCCGCGCCCGGCGTCCCCGTCCTCCCCACACACGGCAGGCGATGGCCCCTGGACCGAGTGGACGACGGCTACACCATCTCCGACCCGGAAACCGGGCGGGTCCTGCATTTCGTCGACCACAGCGATGAGTTGGCTCTCCTGGTTCAGACGGACGACCGTAACGGCCGTTGGATCTCCTTCGAGTACGACGAGGACGGCGCCCCGACCTCGATCTCGCATCACGGCGGTTACCACCTGAAGCTCACCACGAGCGAGGGAAGAGTCACCGCCCTTCACCTGGCGGGCGCGGCCCCGGACGGCACCGACCAGGAAATCCGCCGCTACGGCTACACAGACGGCCATCTCACCGAGGTCACCGACTCCTCCGGACGGCCCCTTCACTTCGGCTGCGACGAGTTGGGCCGCATCACGTCGTGGACCGACACCAACGGCAGCCACTACGACTACGTCTACGACGACCTCGACCGATGCGTCTACCAGTCGGGCTCGAACGGACACGTCGAATCCCGTTTCACATGGGACGACACCGACCCGGACACCGGCCTGCGCATGACGTCCATCACCGACGGCCTGGGCCACACCAAGAGGTTCGTGATCAACGACCGGGCCCAGGTCGTCACCGAGATCGACGCGCTGGGCGCGGTCACCCGCTTCGCATACGACCGCTTCAACCGCCTGCTGTCGCGGTCCGACGCGCTCGGCGGGACGAGTACGTCTCAGTACGACGAGAACGGCAACCTGGTCTCGTTCACCCGGCCGGACGGCCGGACGGCATCAGTGACGTACAACGCGCTCAACCTGCCGACGGCCTTCCGCGCCACGGACGGCACCACCCACCGCCAGAGCTTCGACGAACACGGCAACCGCGTGTCGGCCACCGCCCCGTCCGGCGCCACCACGCACTACGTCTATGACGCGGCGGGCCACCTCGCCTCGGTGACGGACGCGCTCGGCCACACCACCCACGTACGGTGCGACCGGGCCGGACTCATCGCCGAGGTCATCGACCCGCTCGGAGCGGTCACCCGCTACGGGCGCGACGCCTTCGGTCGTACAGTCGCCGTGACCGACCCACTCGGGGCAACCACACATCTGGAATGGACTCCGGAGGGACGACTCGCCCGCCGCATCGAGGCAGACGGGACGGCACAGTCCTGGACGTACGACGGCGAGGGCAACTGCACCGGCAACACCGACGCCATGGGCGCCGAATCCCGTTTCGAGTACGGCGACTTCGACCTCATGACGGCTCGCACCGGCCCGGACGGCGCCCGCTACGAATTCAAGCACGATACGAATCTCCGCCTCATCCGTGTCACCAACCCCCAGGGCCTGAGCTGGGACTACGCCTACGACCCGGCGGGCCGCCTCACATCGGAGACGGACTTCGACGGCCGGACCCTCACCTACACCCATGACGCCACGGGTGCGCTGCTGACCCGTACGAACGGCCTCGGCCAGTCGATCACCTATCAGCGCGATGTACTGGGCCGGATCGCGGCCAAGGACGCCGACGGCGCGATCACCACCTATGAGTACGACTTCACCGACGCTCTCGCCCGGGCCGTCGGTCGCGACGCCACGCTCACGCTGCTCCGTGACCGTTACGGACGCCTCAAGTCCGAGACGGTCGCCGACCGCACCGTGTCCTATACCTACGACATCCTGGGCCGCCGTATCGGACGCACCACCCCCGCCGGCACCACCAGCACCTGGAGGTACGACGCGGCGGGGCGACGCTCCGCCCTCACGGCCTCGGGCCGCACCCTCGTCTTCGAACATGACGCGGCGGGCCAGGAGCTGGCACGCCACCTGGGCTCCGCCTTCACCCTCACTCATGCCTGGGACACGGCCGGGCAGCTCACCGCCCAAGCCGTGCGCGGCCGTGACGCGGACCTTCTCCAGCTCCGCGCCTACACCTACCGAGCGGACGGCAACCTCACCGGCATCGACGACCAACTCTCCGGCAGTCGCCGCTTCGACCTGGACCCGGCAGGACGTGTCACCGCCGTCCACGCGACGAACTGGACCGAGACCTACGCCTACGACGAAGCCGGCAACCAGACCACCGCCTCGTGGCCGGACCGGCATCCCCGCAGTGAGGCGCGGGGAGAGCGCACCTACACCGGCACCCGCATCACTCGCGCGGGCGACATGCGCTACGAACACGACGCCCAGGGCCGCATCACCCTCCGCCAGAAGATCCGCCTCTCCCGCAAGCCGGACACCTGGCGCTACAGCTGGGACGCAGAGGACCGTCTCATCTCCGTCACCACCCCCGACGGCACGCGCTGGCGCTACCTCTACGACCCGCTCGGCCGGCGCACCGCCAAACAGCGACTCGCCGCCGACGGCGCCACGGTCGAGGAGCGGGTGGACTTCACCTGGGACGGCGCCACCCTCTGCGAACAGACCACGCGATCCGATGAACTGCCGCACTCGGTCACTCTCACCTGGCACCACAACGGGCTGCACCCCCTCGCCCAGACCGAACGCATCACCCCGGCCGACGCCCCTCAGAAAGAAATCGACGAACGCTTCTTCGCCATCGTCACCGATCTAGTCGGCACTCCCACGGAACTCGTAGACGAGACCGGCTCCCTCGCCTGGCACACCCGCACCACCCTTTGGGGCACCACCACCTGGGCAACGAACAGCACGGCCTACACGCCACTCCGCTTCCCGGGCCAGTACTTCGACCCCGAAACCGGCCTCCACTACAACCACTTCCGCCACTACGACCCCGAAACCGCCCGCTACCTCACCCAAGACCCCCTCGGCCTCGAACCGGCCCCCAACCCGGCGACGTACGTCCACAATCCCCATACCTGGTCCGACCCCCTCGGCCTGGGCCCTTGCCCGCCACGCATCAAGGATGGCGGATGGGATTTGCGGCAGAGCAATCCACTGGATGTGGTCCCATCTGATGCGACGGTCCGTCACCTCACACCAGATCCGAATGGAGGAGCCCAGAAGGGAGTGGAATATAAATGGACTGACCCTGAAACAGGAAATGTTGTCCGCATGCGCGTCCACGATGCCGACGGGAAAGCTCCTGCGGGATCGAATGCAGCTAATGGCGATGTCTACAGAATATCCATCGGCGGAAGGTATCAAGACGTTTCAGGGAATCTCTATCATCGACAATCGCACAACCCCAACAGCCCTCACTACAATCCGAGTGGCGCGAACGATACACACATACCATGGCCAAGCCAGTACCCTCTCCCCTACTAACCCCAAGGGATCCGCAAGACCATGCACGCCCGTCACCTGCTCGAAAGCGTTCGAAAGATGACCTCCCTCGATGCCAGGCAACGAGAGCTCGGGGCAGATGAGGCGACAGACCAGATCGGTAGCTATTCGCCGGCCGACGGGAGAATGCTGGCAACTGTCCTTTCCGTTACCGCCGCATGTGAGCAAGACCACGCAGCCCTCGAATCACAGCTCAATGCCCTTCTGGAGCTCGGATCCGGGGGATTCACGAATTCCGGGGAACTTGAACACCTCAACGAGATCAGACTCGAATCAGTCCCCGAAGTGCTACGGGAATATATTGGCGACCTGCTTGAATGAACGACTTGTCAGGATGCCTGCCACAACCTTGTTCAAGCGGACCTTCTACGACTATTCCGGCGGCAGGCGAGGCTAGCGTTCAAAGACGCCGGCATCCCTGAAGGCCAACAGCCATTCGATGTGGGCGACTGGGGTACCCGCGACAACTCCGGACTGGCAGGGCGGCAAGCAACTGCCGGACGAAAACGACCAGCGCATCCTCTACAGCGAGGAATGGTACGAATCACCGTCCGGAGATATCGTCGTCTATCAGGACCGCTGATTCGGCCGCCAGAAGCCTGGCGAGTCCGGCCACCAAGGGCCACGCATACACGTGAGACCCTACGAAAATACCCGAAACGGCCAGATCCCGGGCACCGGGGAACACTATTACTATGACCCATCGATGGATTGACCTGGTGAGAAATTCGGATCCGCTCACCACTCTCTATTCAACAGTCCCCCCGCTCAACGCCGTCAGACTACGGTCAATCCACCTCAACTGGCGCGGGCCCACCCTGACATTGCGGATGGACCTCCCCTCTTTTCCGGACAATGCACCAGCCGACTGGGTCGAGTCAGGAAATGACACGTTCCAGTGTCACCTCCAGTTCCTGGCGGTCAATAATTTCAGAATGAGCGCATGGAGGCCTCCCCTCCTCGCCGACATCTCTATCTCATCAGTCCGTGATCGCCAGATTTCCGTCAGCGCCACAGGAGTGGAGGACATCTTTTCCTTCGACAGCAGTGACTCAATCCTTGTCGGCCACATGAGCGCTTTCACGGGCTGCGATACCGGGCGGGACACCGGCCCGCGTAACTTCCTGGGGCGAGTCGACTCTCGACGTTTCACGTCTCTTCCGAATACTTACGAGAAGACCTTCTATGAGCACCTCTAGCTGGCCGTCTTTTCTGGACAACCCGCAGAGCATCTACAGCCAGTACGACCAGGAACCGGATCTCAACACGTGCGACCTGTTCTATTTCCTCATGGATGAACGCGGGATCAGTATCACTCTAGGATTCGAGACACCGTACATGCCGCAACTGGGACGCCACGAATGGGAGCCCTCAGGAGCCAATTCATTCGAGTTCTATCTCATGTTCTCCGAAGTGACGCAACTCGATATCACCGGATGGAACGGGCCTGCCGACAAGGACATCACATTTACGCGAGGATCCAACGGAGACATCCTTGCGGGGATTGAATCAAGAGGAACCTCGGTGTCCTTTCACGCGAAATCTCTTTCACTCACTAAGTCACGCGTGAGCCTTGTATCGAGAAATGATTAGGAGATGGGATCCGGCGGATTCGCGGATGCCGGGAAACTTGCGCACCTCAGCAAGATCGCGGGGGGTGCCTCTATGTCCTTCGTCAGGGCACCCCTGTCGATTTTGGGGTGATTCGTTCTGGCCGGGATCATGCGGCGGGTTCGGCGTCGGTGGGCGGGCGAGATTCGTAGAAGGTGCCGTCGCGGAGCATGGCGAACAGGGCGCTGATGCGTTGGCGGGCGAGGCGGAGGAGGGCTTGGGTGTGGTTTTTGCCGCGGGCGCGTTGCTTGTCGTAGTAGGTGCGGGAGGCGGGATCGGCGTTCATGCAGGCGAAGGCGGAGAGGAAAATGGCACGTTTGAGCCGGCGGTTGCATCCTCGGGGCGCGTGTTCGCCGTGGATCGAGGTGCCCGACGACTTCGTGGCCGGGGCGAGTCCGGCGTAGGAGGCGAGGTGGGCGGCGCTGGGGAGGCTGGTGCCGTCGCCGACGGTGACCAGCAGGACGGTGGCGGTCCTGACGCCGACGCCGGGCATCGACGTCAGGACCGGGGAAAGAGGGTGGGCCTCCAGCAGGGCGTTGACCTGGGCTCCCAGGGCCCGGCGCTGGTGCAGCGAGGAGCGGCTGACCCGCGCCGCGAAGTGGCACCAGTCCGTGCCCCGTTCGATCGGGCACGCGCCATCGTGCGGGCAGGGGGCGGCGATACGGTAGCCCGCCGCGATGAGCCGGTCGCGGGCCTCGGTGATCCGCAGATATCGACAAGCGGTAAGAGGAATCGCGCTGCTGGGGTGCCCTGGTGGCTCGGATCGCCAGGGACGGGGTTCTTGCGACCGGCAACGCCGATGGACTGACAGCCCGCCGCCACTGACCGACGAGCTCAGGGATCTTGCTTGCGTACTGCGGTCACAAGCAGCGTGTCCGCAGTGCGCGGCCCGGGGAGCGTGGATGGCAGCACGTCAATGGTGATCTGGGTGAATCCCGCCTCGTCCAGGACCTTCACCCACACCTGTTCCTGGAGTACCCAGCGGCGCATCCAGGTCGCTTCTCCCTCCGGGGT
Organism: Streptomyces sp. NPDC094034; assembly: GCF_040303865.1. Taxonomy (NCBI): domain Bacteria; kingdom Bacillati; phylum Actinomycetota; class Actinomycetes; order Kitasatosporales; family Streptomycetaceae; genus Streptomyces; species Streptomyces sp. NPDC094034. The sequence goes on from NZ_JBEOUD010000001.1 coordinate 44,040, forward strand.
CTTCGCCGGGACGTCGGTGCCCACGACGTCCGGTTGAGCGACGGAGCCGTTGAGGTAGTGCGCCAGAGTGGAGAACGCCAGTAGCCCACCGGGCTTGAGGGCAGAGGCAGCCGCCGGCAGAAGCTCGCGCGGGTCGGTGAAGTCGAGCGCGCCAAAGACGCTGTACAGCACGTCGTAGGTATCGGCCGTCGCGTTCAGGTGCGACACCGCGTCAGACCGCGCGATACGCAGACGCGGCGCGAGGTGGCCGAACAGCCCGGTGGCCATCTCATACTGCGCGGGCGAGGCATCGACGGCGACGACCCGGGCGGGCTCGTGATAGGCCGCGAGGTGGGCGGCGTGCCGGGCGGCCCCGGCGCCGAGGTCACCGACAACCCGCGCCGAGAGGTCACCCAGGACTTCCGGGCCAGGGCCGCTGTCCTGTCCCCAGATCCAGCGGAACGTCTCGGGCACCGCGCGGTCGTGTTCGGCGCGGGTACGGCCGTAGTGGTGCCAAAGGTCCGGGGAGATAGTGGTCACCCACACCATCCTGGCGGGCAAGGGATGGCTCCGGGCCGGTCCCGGGAAATGTCACTCCCGCGCGCACTTTGCCCCGGCCGGGGGAGCTTGAGTTGGCCGGAGCTCAGTGTCTTCCCTCGGTCAGTGCGAGTCGTTGCCCGGGTGGCAAGGACCGCAGTCGGCGGCGTCCACCCACAGCGACAGGTCGACATCCCAGCCGTCGGAGGCGATGATCTGTGCCGTCGTCATCACCGAGCCGTCGTTCTTCATCTCCACCTTGGGCACGTGGTGCAGGAAATGCCCGCCGTTGAAACGGTCGCACAACTCGGCATACGCCACGGTGTCGAGGATGATCGCGTGCACGCCGATGTCGACGAGCCTGCTGGGGGCGAGGCCCAGGGACGCGCCCCGGTGCTTCATCGCGGTCAGCAGGTAGGCGTAACCCTGGCCGAGGACCCTGGCCGCCATGATCGAATCGTACGGGTAGTCCCGCACCAGGAGCCTGACCTGCTTGTCCCACAGCTCGGCAGACACGACCTCCCGGATGAGGCGGACCGGGCCGGTCGTAGGGTCGGTGGCCAGTTGGGGTGCGGCAGCCGTTGCCATGGAGCCCTCCGATGGACGGTGCCCCGTGATTCGGGGCGCTGGACCCAGCACACCGCGCCGAACGAACCAGCGGTAATCAACTCGCTTGCCGTGCAAAGGCTTTGCACGTTGTGCAAGCAGTCTCGACGACTTCGTCCGGTATGCGTACTGTGGGCCGCCCCGGTCGCATGGCGTGGGAGGGGCCTGTGCCCGTTGACCCGCTCTGGAACAGCACGAGAGCGCGCGAGTTAGCCGCGCAGCGGCGCCCCGGCGCCCTCATCCGGCTTGGCCGTGAACACCGGGCCTGGACCCTCGCTGTCCTGGGTGACCGGCTCGGCTGTTCACCGGCAACGATTTCCCGGCTGGAGCGTCGTAACAGGGTCGTCGACCTGGCCCTGGTACACCGCGCCGCGCTCGAAGTCGGCGTTCCACGGAACATCCTGGCGAGTTCTCTGGCGCCACCCACGCCGACAGCATCGGCGGCCACTAGAGTAACGGCCAATCCGCACGCCGAGGAGGACCCGATGCGCCGCCGTACGCTGCTCACCGCCACGGCGGCCGCCGGACCGGCCGCCCTACTGCTGGGGCTGGACGAGGCCCTGGCCCACACCCCCGCACCGACCGGCACGGGGCCGCTGGACACTAGGCTCGCGATTGCCCGCGAGTTGTATGACAAAGGCACGCACGGACGGCTGCTTGCCGCCCTGCCCGGCCTTATCGCGGACGGGCACGCCGCCGCCTCTTCGCGCCAGGCGCTCGATCAGGCACGGCTCTCTACCGTCTACAGCCTCGCCGCAGCCGTGCTGAGCAAGCTCGGCTCCTACGAGCAGGCCCGACTGACTGCGGATCGCGCCCGCACCTGGGCCGAAGTGTCCCGCTCCCCCCTCGCATCGGCCGCTGCCGCCAGGGAACTGGCGATTGTGCTGCGCCACCAGGACCGCAACGAGGAGGCACAGCGCCTCATGTCCGCAGCCGCCTCCCACGTGGAAGCAACGGGCCTACGGACCGACGCGTCGGCGTCCGCGTACGCGCAGATGCTCTGCACCCTTGCCTACACCGCTGCTCGTGGCGGACACCGTAACGAGTCCCTGGCGATGACCGAGGAAGCCCGCCGCGCTGCCCGACGGCTGCCGCAGACCGCCCCAGCGGGCCGCCTGTTCCCCATCAACCCGGCCTCCGTCGACCTGTATGCGGTCGGCGTGCACTGGGCTCTCGGAGACGCGGGCGCCGCCTTGGAGGCGGGAAAGGACCTGCGCCCTGAGCAGTTCCCGACCGCCGAACGCAAGGCCCGGCTGGGCACCGACATGGCGCGAGCCTGGTGGGCATGGCAGCGACCGGAACAGACGGCCCAAGCACTGCTGTCCGCATACCGAGCCAGCCCCGGAGAGATCCGGGACCGGCCCGCCATCCGCAGCATCATCCACAGTTTGACGGAACGGCATCCACGCACCAGCGGCGTTCGTGAGCTGCACAGCGCCGTGAAGAGAGCCCTTTGAGTCTCTGATCAACAGAACGGGGTCAGCGACCCTTCAGGCGTGTTCTGTGGAGGGCCGCGAGAGCGAGGAGTTGGCGTTCCTCGTACGGCGTGGCCGGGCGGACCGAGATGCGGTGTACGTGCCAGCGGAGGCCGGTGGGGCGGGTCAGGAGGACCATCGGGCCGGCAAAGCCGGTGATCACCGCCGGCATGTCGTAGTGGCGGTCGAACACCGTCATACCGACGCGGAGTTCACCCGGTGCCGACCGCGACCGCGGCGCCGACCGCGGCGCCGGGCTCACGGTCGGCGTGGCTCCCTGGAACCGGAAGCCCCCACCGAGTCGGGGGCTTTCCTCCGCTCAGGGCCTACGGCCGGGCGACGACATTACGCGGGTCATCCAGCCAGACCCGCTGACCGCCGCCGCCATCGACCGACAGACCGAAGCGGGACCGTTCCGGTTGCCCCAGGTCGTACCACCGCAGGAACGTCTTCCTCACCTCGGCCCACAGCGCACGGGGGCCGTACTGCTCCACTTCGTACGTATCCGCATGCGGGATGTACTCCACCGTTGCCCACGACTTCCGGTCGTCGGCGACGAGCCAGAGCGTCGCTTCTCCGCTGTCGTCGTCCGCCTCGTACCAGCGATACCACGCATCGGTGACGCTCAGGCCGGTGAAGAACGCGGGATCGTCCTGGATGACGTTCTGCGGCGCGATGTCTGTGGTGCCCTTCTCCCCCTCCTCCCCGTGGTAGATGTCCGTGACGCGCCCGGCACCACCTCGCTGGGTGCGGTCCCACATGAAGGCCGGATATCCGGAGAACGTGCCCCGGGCCTCCCCGATTACCACATCCAGCGTGACGTACGAACCGCTGAAGAAGCTGCTGCCCCACGGAGTGACGATCCGCCCGTCGGGACACTGCTCCAACCACGCCTCAGGGATGTTCCGCATGGTGCACGTACTGAGGATGCGGTCGTACGGAGCACCGTCAGGATCCCCGTCGCGGCCGTTCCCGAGAACGGTGGTCGGCCGAAACCCCGCGCGCTTCAGATTCCGCCTGGCGGTGGCCAAGACCGCCTCGTCCAACTCCACGCTGGTCACGGATGATTCACCGAGTCGGTGACACAGCCAGCCGGCGTTGTAACCGACCCCTGTGCCAATCTCCAGCACCCGATGCCCTTCCCTCACATCGAGCAGGCCAAGCATTTCGAGCATGATCGACGGCATCGAAGAAGACGAGGTGAAGAGTCGGAACGCCCCGTCGACCGTGGGCTTCCCGTCATTGACCTGCGTCACGACGGGCGCGTCCGCGTAGACCGCCCGCAACCACCCCTCGGGATCTCCGTCAAAGTCACCGCCCTCGAACACTTCGGGGATGAACAGCGCCCGGTCCACCGAGGCCACAGCCTCCCGCCACTCAGGCGGCAGTGCGCCCTTGTCCTCAAGAGCCTGAACGAGTCCGTGCTGCGTCTGTCGCGTTGTCATGCGCCGTCACTTCTTCGGCGGCTCGTAGGGCCTGGTCGGACCCGGCGGTTTGTCGCGGTGGCCGTCACTGCTGGAAGTATCGGGCTTTCCGGAGTGATCTCCGCCCTTCTTACCCATCGATGTCTCACCTTTCGTTGCTCCTTGTACGCTCCTTGTACGCCATCGGCGTGGAACTCATTGTTGTACCGAAAGCAGCTACTCGCTACCGTCAGTCGCGTTCCCGCATGGATTGGGCCCTGTAACCGTCTGCCCAGGACTCCAAGATGGCTCGCGCGTCCTCTTCACTCGCCGAGTGCTCAGCAAAGAAATCGAACAACTCTCGGTAATAGTCAGCGTCCTTGGGATCACGCAGAACGACTTGGCCGCTGAACAGTTCAGCCGTTACGAGACGGTCGTCGTAGGTGACGAACGTATGAAATGGCGCGTCCGTTACTCGACGCGTCAAAGGCAGCACCGATAGACGTACGTTGGGAAACCTCGAAACCGCCACGAGGTGATCAACCTGCACGGCCATGACCGAGGCATCGCACAGTTGCCACCGAACTGCTGATTCCGTCAGCAGAAATTCGAAACGCTTGGACTGGTCATGGAGTACAGCCTGCCGCTCAAGCTTCAGGACCACGGCTCGGGAGATGTCACCTCCTGCGGGCTCCACGGCGGGAGACATGGCTTGCCGCATGTAGTCCGGGGTTTGGAGTAGACCGGTGACCATGGCAGGCAAGAAATGCCGCATATGGCGAGCACCAGATTCCAGGGCGGCGAGTTCCCGCTGACGATGGTGCAGGCCGCGTCTCACAGACGTTCTGACGTCCTCGTACTCGGCATTCGCGACCTGGGCCAGGTTCAGCAGATCCGTCGCCGTGACGTCGTCCACGCCCAGTGCGCGAAGTATCTGCTGTACGTCCACAACAGACGGCAGGAATCGCCCCGTCTCGATTCGAGAGACCTTGCTCTGCGACATTCCACAGCGCACGGCCAACCGCTCACCCGACAGGCCGGATGCACGGCGTAGCTCCTTGAGCGCTGTTGCGAGGTCGAGGCGATCCTGCCCGGCCTGTTGCGGGTCTATCTTCAATCTGCGCCGTACTCCGAGAACGGAACCGACAGCGAAATAGCCAGTTCCTTCCATTGCCGATACTGGTTGAGGTCCGGAGTCTCAAGAAGGTCCCGGCCGATCTGTGTGCCATCGGACCGATAGTTCATGGCGACGACTTTGGAACTGTCGAACAGCCAGAAGTCCTGGTCAGGCAGTCCCGGGTTCTCACGGTCGGTGAGATCGAGGATGCGCACATCCTCTCCGGCCACTACGTTGTAGCGATACGCGGCAAATTCGTACCGGAGGTAATCCGTGAGTGGGCGGGTGACGACGTGAACTCGTCGAATCTGTCGCCCGGAATCACGGAAGCTCCGAACCTTCACCAGCCATGGATCATCCTCGGGGAGTTCCAGTTTCCCCGTCGCCCGGAAGGTCTCGAACTCCTCCTCTTCACCCTCCATGGAATAAACAGTGAGGGTTTCGAGCCTGAACGCTTCCCGTTCGAACGAACCGAAGAAGGTGGTCCACCGATCACCATCCAAGTGCACGCACGGCCTCCTTCAGCACGTCTTCGGGGATGGAGACCACGGCTTCACCCTCAGGCGTCGTGTGCTCGACGATGTAACCCTGAACCGCAAGCGTCTTGGGCTTGTCCGTGCGGTAGACCGTGGGGCAGTCGTCTGTCCGGCAATCGGGGTCTCCGCCGGAGATCCGCGTCAGCTTCATGATTGCTCCCCCCTTGCTTCTCTGCGGATACGTGTCTCGGACGCTAGAGTGCTGATCGTTGGAGAGCAAGAGCTACCCGCGTTCCCGCATAGACCCGTCCACCGCGTGGTCGGGTTCGTCAGTGGGCGCTGAACGGTACTGCGCTTTCCAGGGCGAGATCCCGCCATGCGAGATACGAGTCAATGTCCGGGTCCTGGATCAGTTCCCGACTGATTTGCGTCCCGTCAGGGCGATAGTTCAGATGGACCACGACCGTCTCGTCGAACATCCAGAAGTCCTGCCCAGGCAGTCCGGGGTTCGGTCGGTCCGTCAGATCCACTATGTGGTAGTTCTCCCCGGCCGCCACGTTCCCCGGGATGCACCACTCGAACAGGTAGCGACTGTACGGCGTGAGCGGCCGACGGACGATCTTGGCACGGGTCATCGTCCGCCCGGCTGCCGCGTGACCCCGAATGGTCTGGTGCCATGGCGCGTTGAAGCCGTCCGGCTTCGGGGCTCCGGCCAGGAAGTCACGGACGGTGGCTCCCTCTGTCGGCATGGTGTACGTCTGGTGGACTTCCAGGCGGAACGCGGAGCGCCTGAAGTCGCGGAAGTACGCCTGCCACTCGTCGCCGTCCAGCAGCACGGGCTCCTCCACTCCGACCTCCTCCGGTCTGTGTGCTGGGGAAGTTACGGTCAGTCTCGCCGTCGTCACAAGGCGGGCGCGGCTCAAGTCACGAAGTCGCATAGAACGGGGTCAGCGGCCCTTCAGGCGTGTTCTGTGGAGGGCCGCGAGAGCGAGGAGTTGGCGTTCCTCGTACGGCGTGGCCGGGCGGATCGAGATGCGGTGTACGTGCCAGCGGAGGCCGGTGGGGCGGGTCAGGAGGACCATCGGGCCGGCAAAGCCGGTGATCACCGCCGGTATGTCGTAGTGGCGGTCGAACACCGCCATGCCGACGCGGAGTTCGCCCGGCCCCGGCCGTGACACAGGAAACGGTCGCAGGCGCGTGAGAGGGCTCATTTCCAGTCCCCCGAGCGGCGGTGCGGGTGATTGCGGAGCTCGTCGTTCCAGTCGCGCACCATGCGGCCATTGCCCACGGCCCGCGCTTCCTCGCGCTGACGCCGGAGCGCCGCACACACGTCGCACCCGGTCGCGGGAACCGTCTCATGTTCCGGTAGGGATATGGTCATCGCTCGTCCTCGCCCGGGCGGGGCGCCGAGTCGGGGCGGGGTGCCGAGTCGGGGCACGACGGGTGACCGCAGACGCACGGCGGCCACGTGAGCGCGGCCCCGGGAGCGAGGTCCGCGCCCTCGGCGCCTGGGTCGTCCGCGGAAACGGAATTCGGTACGACCAACGAACCGTCCACCCCGTACGCGGCGATCATCAGCGACAGACGCCTGCGCGCCTCACTTCGCCTCATCGGCCAACCTCCGCAGTCCCCGCTCCACGCGCCGCGCCAACTCCAGTGTCGGCTCGTCGAATTCCCATGGCACCCCATCGGGGATCAGCACGACCACCTCGTAGTCCTCGGTGGCCGAGGCCGGTGCTTCCCTCTCTCGCATTGGCGCGCCCCTCCGTCGTCGTGGCATTACTGTGTGTGTTCAAGATTCGGCACGCGTGCCTTCGCCGAACAGGGTTGAGCGCACGTCAACGGGCCTGGGGTGAAGGAGAAAGAGGCATGGCCGACGAACTGAAAGGGCCGGTGGGACCGGTCAGCGGAGCTGCCTACTTCGGCAACGAGGTACGGGAGTGGCGGCTGGCCCGGGGGCTGAGCCAGCGGGAGGTGGGCGCACCGGCCCGATACGGGCAGCAGTACGTGGCGAAGGTGGAGGCCGGAGACCGGATGGCGAGCCCGGAGTTCGCCGCAGGGTGTGATCAAGTCTTCGGTACGCCGCGTACGTTCGCCCGGCTACGGGACCGTTGCGCGGAAAAGGGTGGCTATCCGGACTGGTTCGAGCCGTACCTTCTGCTCGAACAGAAGGCGTCCTCGGTCCTGGACTTCAGCTCGGGCCTGATCATGGGGCTCTTGCAGACCGAAGCCTATGCTCAGGCGATCTTCCGGAAGGGTCGGCCGAACGATCCCTTGGAGGTGACCGCCGCGAAAGTCGCACGCCGGTTGAAGCGGCGTGCGGTTCTGGAGCATGAGAACCCGCCGCTCGTGTGGGTCGTCCTGGACGAGTCCTGTCTGCGACGCGCGATCGGCGGTCCGGCTGTCATGGCCGCGCAACTGGCGTATCTGATCAAGGAAGCCGAGTCCCCCCGCTTCACCATTCAGGTCCTCCCGTTCAGCTCCGGGGCTTCTGCCTGGCCTCTGGCTTTCACGCTGCTGAGGTTCGCGGACGATGAGCCGGACATGCTCTACCAAGAGGGTCCGGGCTCGGGTCATGTGACCGACTCCCGGAAGGTCGTGGCGGATGCGAACCTGCTCTACGATCGGCTACGAGCCGACGCGCTCTCCCCCGATGCGTCGATCGACATGACGCACAAGGTGATGGAGGAATGGACCCGATGAGCACACTCGATCTCTCCGGCTCACAATGGGAAAAGTCCAGCTACAGCGACCAGCAGGGGGGCAACTGCGTCGAGTTCAGCCGGTCGTTCCTCTCGGTGTCCGGCGCGCAGTGGGAGAAGTCCAGCTACAGCGGAGACAATGAGGGCCAGTGCGTCGAATTCGCCCGCAACCTCGCCCCCTCCGGCATCGTCCCCGTACGCGACAGCAAGAACCCCACCGGCCCGGTCCTCCTGGTCTCCCCCGCCGCGTGGAGTGACTTCGTCGCCTTCGCGGCCGACTAGCCTTCGTCCGGCGGCCAGGTGTCGCCCCAGGCCACATCCCTCGCCGCCCGGTACAGCGCGCCGTGGCGCTTCGTGACCGTCTCGCGGCGCAGGCCGTCGTCCCTCGTGCACAGGTCCAGAAGCACCTGGCCCTTGCGGATCTGTGGCTTCCGCGTCACCCGGGCCCGCGCCGGGCGCGCGTCGAAGCGGACCGCCGCGACATAGCTGAACTTCTCGTCCTCGTACGGCAGCGAGCCGCCCTTGACCTGGCGGTGCAGCGAGGAGCGGCTGACCCGCGCCGCGAAGTGGCACCAGTCCGTGCCCCGTTCGATCGGGCACGCGCCGTCGTGCGGGCAGGGGGCGGCGATACGGTGGCCCGCCGCGATGAGCTGGTCGCGGGCCTCGATGATCCGGAGATAGCCGTCGGGCGTACCGGGCTCCACGATCACCACGGCCTGCCCGGCCCGCGCCGCCTCGGCGACGAGTGCGGTGCGGTCGCGTTCGGTGAGTTCGTTCAGCACGTACGAGATCGTCACGAGGTCGCTCTCCGGCAGTTTCAGTGCCGCGTCGATCCTGGCCCGGCGCCACTCGGCGGCGCGCAGCGCGGGTGTGTCCGTGGCGGCGGCCAGTTCACGGCCCAGGGCCAGCGCGGGTTCCGCCCAGTCCAGAACCGTGGTGGTACGGGACTCACCGGGCTCCGCCCAGACCGCCTCCGCCGCCCAGACCCCGCTCCCCGTGCCGCCGCCCACATCGAGATGGCTTCCGGGCGCCCACCCGGGCGCCGCGTCGGCCAGGGCCTCCAGCGCGGCCCGTACCGCCTCGAAGGTGGCCGGCATCCGGTAGGCGGCGTACGCGGCGACATCGGACCGGTCCCGCAGTACGGGCGCGTCCGTCGGGATGGTGCCCCGGTAGTTGGCGATCAGCCGGTCGACGGCCTGGGCGGCCTGCTTGGGCGGCAGCCCGTCGAGGAGCCCGGCGAGCGCGGCGCGCAGCGCTTCGGCGGTGGAGAGGGTGGCGTTCACCGACGAATATTAGGCCCGGACACGGACAGCGGGCGCCACCGGGAGGGCAAGCGGGCATCCCGGGCCGGGAAACGGACACCGCGCGCCCCGGTGCGTGGAGCGAACTGCGAGGGTCATAGAAGCAGTTGCTACGCTGACGATCCTTGCCCCGTAGCCGCTCCCACTGGGGACACATGAGACTGCGCCTGAGACAGTACCGGCCACCCAGCACGGGGACCATGAGACAACGGGTCGTACGCATGATCCTCGTCGGCGGGATCATTGTGCTGGCACTGCTGCTCCTGCTCGCCACGTGTGGCGGCGGGAACAAGGCCGCCAAACCGAAGGACGACGGCGCGGCAAAGAAGCCCGTGACGAACGTCCTGGACCGGGCGCCCCGGCTCAGCGTTCCCGACGCGTACGACACCGCGCGCGGCTGGGAGATCGTCGGCGGCTCCCCCGATGTCGCCGTCGCCCATGACACGAACCGTCTCGCCTATCTGGAGCGGGTGGGCATGGACCGGTTCCGGCTGCGGACGATCGACCCCGAGACCGGTCGGCGCGGCTGGGACGGGGAGCCCTGGCGACCGCTGTTCGCCCCCGACCGGTTCCCCCGGCTGCTGTCCGTGACCAAGGACGGCCAGGAGTACTTCGTCACCTGGTCGTACGGGAGGCTCAGCGCGGACGCGCTGCGCCCCGCCGACTCCATCGTCTCCCTCGACATCTACAACGCCTCCGACGGCACCCGTCGGCGGGTCGAGATTCCCTGGGCGGACGCGCCGAAGGTGAGCGCCGCCGGGCCCGCCATCCTGATCAGCGACGGCAAGGCCACCAGCGCGGTGATCGATCCGGCCACCGCCGAGGTGGTCAAGGTCCCGCCGGGCTCCCTCGGCTACCCCAAGGACTGCAAGGAGTGCCGCAAGCTGACCGAGGTGCGCGGGGTCACCGAGAAGGGGCTGCTGGTCAGCGGGGCCAAGGAGTTCTGGGTACGCGGCGGCTGGTACAGCCGGCAGGGCGCGCCCAAGGACACCGACAGCGCCTCGGGTGTGCCCGCCTCGATGGCGAGTGGCTTCGTTCTCGCCAAGTGGCAGAAGAAGAAGGGCGCCGCGGACGCCCGCACGCACGAGATCTGGGCGGTGCACGACGCGGCGACCGGCAAGCCCGTGGCGCAGGTCCGGTGCCGTAAGCCGGCCATCAACCCGGCCGAGGACCCGCGCCTCATCGCCTCCCCCGACGGCCGTTTCCTGATCGCGGGGCGGCTCGCCTTCGACCTGGACGCGAAGAAGGCGTACTGCTTCGAGGAGACGGACGGCACGCAGCCGCTGACGCTGACCACCGTGTCGGACGACGGCACGGCGTACGGCGCGGTGAGCGCCCGCAACACGTCGGACGCGCTGGCGGGCGGCGGCAACCCGGTCAAGGTGAATCTGACGACCGCCACGCCCGAGGCGCTGGCGACCAATGTCCGGCTGCCCAGTGCGGAGACGTCGGGAGTCGGGCTCTTCCGCTGGACAGACTCGAAGGACCGCCCGCATCTGGTCGGCTATCTGCGCCAGGGCTGAGAGAGAGCCCCGGCGCGGACAGCGCGCGAATCAGCGATCAGAAGCAGCCGTCAGAAGCAGCGATCCGACGGAACCAGTGATCAGAGGCGGTGACCGGAGACGGTGACCGGAAACGGTGATCAGAAGCGCTTCGAGTAGTGGAGTGGTGCGGTGATCAGGCGCCGGTGGCCGGGCGCTCCCTCGGCTGCTGGTGCCGCTGCCACGGCCTGACGAAGCCCAGGAAGCAGCCCACCGAGCCGACGGCGCACACCAGCTGCACGACCGCCATCGGCACGGCCGTGTCCTCACCCGCGATCCCCACCAGCGGCGAGGCGATGGCACCGATCAGGAACGACGACGTACCGATCAGCGCGGACGCCGAGCCGGCGGCGTGCGGGGTCCGCATCAGCGCCGAGGCGTTGGTGTTGGGCATCGCGAGCCCCATCGCCGACATCAGTACGAACAGCGCCACCGCGACCGGGAGGAGCCCCACGCGACCGAACACCCCGGAGGTCATCAGCAGCAGGGCCAGCGCGGCGACGGTGATGACCAGCAGCCCGACGCCCAGGACCCGGTCCATGCTGACGCGCCCGACGAGCACCTTGCCGTTGATCTGGCCGACGGCGATCAGACCGATGGAGTTGACGCCGAAGAGCAGGCTGAAGGTCTGCGGCGAGGCGCCGTAGATCTCCTGCACCACGAACGGCGAGGCCGCGACATACGCGAACAGCGCCGCGAAGGCCAGACCGCCCGCCAGCATGTAGCCGGTGAAGACCCGGTCCGCGATCAGCCCGCGCATCGTACGCAGCGCCGCGACGGTGCCGCCGCTGTGCCGCCTCTCCGGTGGCAGCGTCTCGTGCAGCCACTTCCAGACGACCAGCGTGAGGATGACGCCGACCACCGTGAGGACGGCGAAGATGCCGCGCCAGTCGGTGAGGCGCAGCACCTGGCCGCCGATCACCGGCGCGATGACCGGCGCGACGCCGGAGATCAGCATCAGGGTGGAGAAGAAGCGCGCCATCTCCACACCGTCGTAGAGATCACGCACCACGGCGCGGGCGATCACGATGCCCGCCGCGCCCGCGAGGCCCTGCAAGAGGCGGAAGCCGATGAGGAGTTCGGTGGTGGGCGCGAGGGCGCAGAGGGCGGTGGCGAGTACGTAGACGATCATGCCGAGCAGCAGGGGCCGGCGCCGACCCCACTTGTCGCTCATCGGGCCGACCACGATCTGGCCGAGCGCCATGCCCGCCAGACAGGCGGTGAGGGTGATCTGGACCGTCGCCGCGGGTGAGTTCAGCGAGCGGGTGACCTCCGGCAGTGCCGGCAGGTACATGTCCATGGACAGCGGGGGCAGCGCGGTGAGCCCGCCGAGCACGAGGGTGACCAGCAGCCCGGCGCGGCGCGCGGCGGCGACACGCTCTTTCGGGGGCGCTTGCGGGGCTTGCGGAGCCACCTGCGGGGCTTGCGTGGCTTGCGGAGCCGCTTGCGGGGCCTGCGGGGCTTGCGGGGGTTCCCCCCGCTGTTCCGGAATCGATGCCGAGCGACGCTGCTCGTGCGGTATATGTCCTTTACGTCCTTCGGTGGTTCGGCCGCCGTCCGGCATTCCTGTCTCCATGTCGTTGAATCCGTACCCATGCTCTCAGGTCAGCGGGAGCGGCCGAGACCCTTATGTGTGAAAGCCATGACAACGAGACAGATGATGCGGACGCTCGACGCGGTACGGGACCCGCGTCGGCGTCCGCTTTCCCGCCGACGACGACGGAGTGGGCCGAGCGCCGCGTCAGACCGGCTTCAGTCCCGGGTCGCCCACCTCGGTCACGAAGGACGCCGCCGTCGTGACCGGGGCGCCGGGCGTCGTGATGACCTTGACCGTCTTGAAGTCCGCCCGCGCCTGCCGCTCACCGAGCGCCACGGTCACATAGCCGCGCCGCCCGTTGTAGAACTTCATGTGCGGGTTGGCCTCCATGAACGTGGCCCAGTTGGAGGGCCGGTCCGTACCGTCCCTGCCGCTGGAGATGGAGGTCGCCACGATCTCGGTGCCGAGCGTGCGCGACCCGGGATTGTCCCAGTCCTTCTTCAGGTCGTACGCGTAGCCGGTGTGCACGTCGCCGGTCAGCACCATGAAGTTCTTGATCCCCGCTGCCTCGACCCCGTTCAGCAGTCGCTGCCGGGAGGCCGGGTAGCCGTCCCACGAGTCCATCGACAGCTTGTAATCGGCCGTCGGCAGATTGCGGCGCCGGGCGAAGGTCACCTGCTGGGGTACGACGTTCCAGGTCGCCGTTGACTTCTTCCAGCCGTCCAGCAGCCACCGCTCCTGGTTCGGTCCCGTCATCGTGCGCCCCGGGTCCTCGGACTCCGGGCCGGGCAGCTGCCAGCCGTCGCCGTACGCCTGGTCGTCGCGGTACTGGCGGGTGTCGAGGATGTCGAACTGCGCGAGCCGGCCGAAGCGCAGCCTGCGGTAGAGCCGCATGTCGGGGCCGTCGGGCCGCTGCGGGGCGCGCAGCGGCTGGTTTTCCCAGTACGCGCGGTAGGCGGAGGCCCGGCGCAGCAGGAACTCCTCCGGCGGCACGTCGTTCTCGGGGACGTCGCCCGCGTAGTTGTTCTCGGTCTCGTGGTCGTCCCAGGTGACGACGAAGGGGTGCGCGGCGTGCGCGGCCCGCAGATCCGGGTCGGATTTGTAGAGGCCGTAGCGCATCCGGTAGTCGTCCAGCGTGACCGTCTCGCGGTTGAAGTGCGCGGGCAGCTCGCGGTCCTGGTAGTTACGGGCGCCGCCGACGGAGGTGACGGCGTACTCGTAGAGGTAGTCGCCGAGGTGGAAGACCACATCGAGGTCTTCGGCCGCGAGGTGCCTGTACGCGGTGAAGTAGCCGTCGTGGTACGCCTGGCAGGAGACGGCGGCGAAGGACAGCGCGCTCGTCCTGGCGTTCGCGGCGGGCGCGGTACGGGTGCGGCCGACCTGGCTGATCCAACCGCCGGTGCGGAAGCGGAAGTAGTACACCCGGCCGGACTCCAGCCCGGGGACCTCGACATGCACGCTGTGGTTGAACTCGGGGTGCGCGTCGGTCTCCCCGCGCTTGGCGATCCGGCGGAAGGCCGCGTCGTGGGCCAGTTCCCAGCGTACGGAGACCCGGTTGGCGGGCAGGCCGCCGTCGGGCTCGTACGGGCGGGGCGCGAGGCGGGTCCAGAGCAGCACGCTGTCGGGGCTCGGGTCCCCGGACGCGACGCCGAGGGTGAACGGGTCCTCGGTGATCTTCCTGGCGTCCAGCTCGGCGGCGCTCGCGACCCCCGCGCTCGGCAGATTGACGGCGAAGGCGAGCGCGGCGGCGGCAGCGGTGCCGGTGAGGAGACGGCGGCGGCCGAGGTGCGCGGCGGCGGCTCTGAGTTCAGGGGAGTGGGTGCCGGCCGGTACGGAGCCGCCGACCGCGCGGCCGGCCGGTGCGTGGCGAAGTACAGGTGTCATGTGCCCCTCCCCTGACGACGGCTGTCACTCGCAGTGCAGTCGAGGGCGAAGACGCCCCGTTGTCGTACGCACAACTTGCGCATGGCGACTGGATGAGGACCGCGTGCTGCGCCAAGTTCTACCCCACGTAACGCACGTACCCTGCCTGACCATGAACGCCATGCGCAACATCAACACCAAGGGGCGAATCGCCGTGGTGACGGGTGCCGGCTCCGGCATCGGACGCGCGGTCGCGAAAGCGCTGAGCGACGCGGGCTGGTCGGTGGTACTGGCGGGCCGTCACCCCGAGAAGCTGACGGAGACGGCCGACGCCATGGACGGCGACGCGCTGCCCGTACGGACCGATGTGTCGAAACCCGAGGACGTGGACGCGCTGTTCGCGGCCGTGGGCGAGCGATACGGCCGTCTCGACCTGCTGTTCAACAACGCAGGCACGTTCGGCCCCGGCGGTGTGCCCCTGGAGGATCTGCCGTACTCGGCCTGGCGGAAGGTGGTGGACACGAATCTGACCGGTACGTTCCTGTGCGCGCAGGCGGCCTTCCGGCTGATGAAGGCGCAGGACCCGCGGGGCGGCCGGATCATCAACAACGGCTCGGTCTCGGCCCACACGCCCCGCCCGGACTCGGTCGCCTACACCGCCACCAAGCACGGTATGACCGGGCTCACCAAGTCGCTGTCGCTGGACGGCCGTCCGTACCGGATCGCCTGCGGGCAGATCGACATCGGCAACGCGGCCACGGACATGACCGAGCGGATGCGGCAGGGGGTGATGCAGGCGAACGGTGAACTGGCGGTGGAGCCGGTGATGGATGTGGCGGATGTGGCCAGGACGGTGCTGCACATGGCGGAGCTGCCGCTGGAGGCGAATGTGCAGTTCGCGACGGTGCTGGCGACGGGGATGCCGTTCGTGGGCCGGGGCTGAGGGGGTGCGAGGGGGCGCGAGCGCGGGTACGGGCGCCGCATCGGTGCCGCATGGGTGCCGCATCGGTGCCGCATCGGTGCGCGGGAATGCGGCGAACCGCCGTCGCTGTTGGCCGGAACATGAGCCCACACTCCGCTTCCGCCTCCGCATCCGAGCCCGCATCCGAGCCCGCTTCCGCTTCCGACGGAACTCCCGGTGAGGTCCTTCGGTACACCGCGTTCTCGACCGACCCGGCGGGCGGCAACCCGGCCGGTGTCGTCCTGGACGCGACCGGGCTCGATGACGGCGCGATGCTCGCGATCGCGGCGGAGCTGGGCTACAGCGAGACCGCGTTTCTGACCGCGCCGCCAAGGGGCCTCGGCGAGCCGGGCCGGGCGTTCACCGTCCGGTACTTCAGCCCGAAGGCCGAGGTCCCCTTCTGCGGACACGCCACGGTCGCCACCGCCGTCGCGCTCGCCGAGCGGACAGGGCCCGGCGATCTCGTCTTCGCGACCCGCGCCGGGACCGTCCCGGTGACGGTCACCGAGCGGGACGGCGCGCTACGGGCCACGCTCACCAGTGTCGAGCCCTACGTCACGGAGGTGGGCAGCCAGGACGTACGGGAGGCGCTGGCCGCGCTCCGCTGGCCGGCGACCGATCTCGACCCGGCGCTGCCGTCCCGTATCGCCTTCGCCGGAGCCCGCCACCTTGTGCTGGCCGCCGCGACGCGGGCGCGGCTGGCGGATCTCTCCTACGACTTCGAACGCCTCGAAAGGCTCATGACACGGCTGGATCTGACGACGGTTCAGCTCGTCTGGCGGGAGTCCGCGACCGTCTTCCATGTCCGCGACCCGTTCCCGGTGGGCGGTGTCGTCGAGGATCCGGCGACGGGGGCCGCGGCGGCGGCGTTCGGCGCGTACGCGCGTGAACTCGGCCTCGTACCGGGCGAGTCGGTGCTCACCCTGCACCAGGGTGCGGACATGGGCCGCCCGGGAGTGCTGACGGTGGAGCTGCGGCCGGACGACCCGCGCGTCCGGGTGGGCGGCGCGGGCGCCCGGATCCCCGACCGGGTCTAGGTCCTGTCCGGTCGGACAGGACCTAGAGGAATTCACGCGGCCAGCAGGTCGCGGATCTCCTTCATCTGGCCATCGCGCAGCGGACCGAACGCGAGGGCTCCGGCGTTCTCCTCGGCCTGGGCGACCGAGCGGAAGCCGGGGATCGGCACCGTGTGCGGGCCGCGCGCCCACAACCAGGCCAGCGCGCCCTGGGCGAGGGTACGGCCGTCGCTGGTGAGGACGTCCCGTACGGACTCGACGCGCGCCGCCCACTCGGGGGCCGGCACCCCGCCCTCCTCGAACCACCGCAGCCAGGCCGGAGGTACGGCACGGATGTCCCGCGCGCCGGCGGACACACCCCGGCCGCCGCGCCCGGACCTCCCGGCCAGCAGCCCCATCGCGAGCGGGCTGCGGTTGACACTCGCGAGGTCGCGCTCCGCGCACAGCGCGAGCATTTCCGGCGCGTCCTGGAGCACATTGCACGCGTGCTGCACGGCCGCGCAGTGCGCCCCCTCGGCGAAAACCGCGGCGCGCTCCGGGTCGTCGGTGCTCCAGGCGTATGCGCGGATCAGCCCCTCACGTACGAACTCCTCGCAGACGTCCCTGAGTTCGGCGGCCCGGTCGAGCGGCGCGCCGGAGAGATGCAGCTGGTAGAGGTCGATGTGGTCGGTGTCGAGCCGGCGCAGCGACGCGGTGAGCGCGCGCCGCGCGTACGCGGGCGTGTCATCGGCGCCCACCATGGTCCTGGTCGTCTCGTCGCACACGTTCCCCCACTTGGTGGCGATGACGACCTCGTCCCGCCGCCCCCGCACCGCGCGCCCGAGCACCCGCTCGCTGTGGCCCGTGCCGTACGCGTCGGCCGTGTCGAAGAAGGTCACCCCCAGCTCGATGGCCCGCCGGATCGCGGCGACGGACTCCTCGTCGTCGACCGCGCCCCAGCCGAGCGGATCGCCCGCGGTGTTCTGCCACTCACCGCCGATCGCCCAGCACCCGAAGCCGAGCGCGCCGACGGTGATCCCGCTGTGTCCCAGGGTCCTGCTCTCCATGGATGCCATGGAGAGAACGCTAGGACTTGAAGCGCACACGAAGACAAGCGCACCCGCACGCGGGGCGGCGCGGAGCCCTCCGGCAGTGACAACCCGGCAGTGACAACAATGAGTGAGACCGTCGGTTTCGGCGGACCGAGAGTGAGGCAGTCGTGCAGTTCACCGTGAGAGTGCGGGGGCGGATGAGCGGTGACGTCGTCGCCCAGCGGACCGCGGACGCGTTAGGAATCTTCAACTCGACCCCGCAGTTCCTCAGCAACGAGCGATGGGAGATCGAGATCGTCCTCCCCGACGAGGTGGAGGACGACGTGGAGTCGGGTCCCGAAGGCGAGATCGCCTCGTCCTGGGAGCTGCTGTGTGACAGCGTCGGGGACGACGACTCGGGCGCGCAGGCGGCGACGGCGGACTTGGAGCGGGTCCGGCGGTCCCTGCTCGACGCCGGCGCGTCCGAGGTCCTGATCGAGACTCCCGCGCCGTAGGCTCACGCCCACCGTGGACGGCCCGCCGGACATACCGGCGGGCCGTTCGCGACTGTCCGTTCGTTGGTCGCGCCCCGACTCCAGTCAGGGACCGTCGAGACGCGCCGTGACGCGGGTGCCCGTTCCGGTCACCGTGCGGCCGCCCGGACGCAAGGCATACGTCAGGCGAACAGTGCGTATCCCAGATATCTCGGCCACCCGAATTCTCGCTCGTGGACCCCGGTCGGCATGGCGAACCGCCGCCTCACTCGTCACTCTTGGTCTCCCTATACCAACTACGCAATGGATCCAGGGAGTTCGGCGGTGGAGCTGCCCAGTTTCGAGACGACGGTCGCCATCGTCAGCATCGTGATCCCCACGGCGGCGTTCGTCTGGGAGTTCGCCGTCGTCGGACGCAAGCGGCTCGGCTACCGCGTACAGATGGACGCGCTGGCCGCGGATGTGACCCACTCGCCGTACGCGGAGGTCCTGCAGAACATGCAGGAGAACGGCACCCGGCTGACCGACCCGTCGTTCGTGCTGCTGCGCATCGAGAACGCGGGCTGGGCCGAGATCCTCGCGGACGACTACATGACGCCCGCCAACGACCCGAGTGGCATACGGGTCACGTTCCGCGGCCGCCGGGTGGTGGGGCTCGTGGTGACCTATCTGAGCCAGCCCGAACTACAGGACTTCTTCACCGAGCCGTCCGAGGGGCAGGCCGGTTTCGCGATCGACGACGAAACCGACGCCGGGGTCATCAGGCTGCCGAAGGCGATGCTCAACTCCCGCGCCCACTACAAGGTGCTCGCGGTCCTGGAACGCAGGTCCGGCGACCAGCGCGAGACGTTCCCCGCCCCGGAGTTCCGTGGCGACGTCAGCGGGCGGCGCATCACCTGGATCGACCGGGTGGCCGGCTACTTCCGGTTCAAGATGGCCAGGACCGAGAGCCATACGTTCGCTTCCCCCGCCGCGCGCCTGGGCATCGCCCTGCTGGCCCTCGGTGTCCTCGCGCAGAGCCTGCTGGTGTTTCTGCGCGCGGCACCGCCCCCGCTGGACTGCGCCGACGGAACCCTGCGTCTGCACGGCTCCACCGCGCTCGCCCCGGCGATACGGGCCGTCGCCGAGGATTATCTGGACCGGTGCGAGGGCGCGGGCGTGGCGATCCCCCTTGAGGACGACACGTTCGACGGCAGCACCAACGGCGTCAACGCCCTGGAGAAGGCCGGCCAGGACGCCAAGGTCCCGGTCGGCGACGGGCTCGGCGACCACATCGCCTTCACCGACGGCCTCGTCTCCGACGGCCACCCCCGGCTGATCCCGCAGCCCGTGGCGATCTCCGTGTTCACCCTCGTGGTGACCAAGGACGCGGGCGTCGAGACCCTGAACGTCGAACAGATTCAGCGCATCTACTCCGGAGAGTTCACGTCCTGGTCCCAGGTGGGAGGCAACAAGATCCCCATACACCTCATCAGCCGGGACTCCAACTCGGGCACCCGCAGCGCCCTTGTCGAGCGTGTTCTGGAAGGCCGGCAGCATCGGCAGTTCACCGTGACCGACTGCGCGGCCCTGAAGGACGACGAGTACGGCCGCTGCGAGGTCGACAGCACCAGCACGCTGCTGGACAGGATCGCCCACACGACCGGTGGCCTCGGCTACAGCGAGGCGAGCAGGGTGGACGACCACGAGACCGGCGGCGACCTCGTCAAACTGAAGATCAACGGCAAGAAGCCGACGGCGGAGAACGTCGAGAACGACAGCTATCCGTACTGGCAGACCGAGTTCGCCTACACATACGGTGAGGCACCCCCGGGCTCGGTCGCCGCGGCCTTCCTGACCTTCCTCACCCAGCAGAGCGGCAGGGACATCCTGCGCAACCACGGCCACGGCCTCTGCTCGGAACTACAGGACTCGGGACAATGCAAGCCGGTGTCCACTCCCACGTCCTAGGCCTGTCTGACAAAGCCTAGATCGCGAGATCGCCGACCGCCCGAAGAAACTCGGGCCAGGAGGTACGGCGACGACCGCCGAGTGCCTGCTGAAGGCTGAGCTGGAGGGTCTTCTTCAGCGGATGCGGTGAGTCCGCGATCGCTTCGTTGCGCAAGGCGAGCCGGCACACCTCAACGGCACGCGGGGTGCGGTCGCTCTTCACACCGTTACAGGTGGCATGGGCGGGAGCCAGGTTCCACAGCGCGTCGAGATCGGGACCCGCCCAGCCCCCCACGCTGCGCTGGCGCTCCATCAACGAGAACGGGAAGACATGGTCGACCGCCACCGCCTCGCCCGGCACGACGACACCGTCACAGATGAGACAGCGGCCATGCTGGAAGCCGATGAGCGCGTCCGCGACACCGGCGACGGAACGGCGGCGCTTCTTGTCGGTGAGCCTGAGCGAGTCCCAGTCGACCGCGACGCCTTCCTCGATGAGGCTGCGCCCCACACCCGCGGCGAACGAGCTTTCGACGATGCTCCAGCGCGCTTCGAGTTCGGCGCGCAGTCCCGCGCCCTGCTCGGACCGCGCGACAGTGAGTGTGTCGTGGGTGAGGCGCACGACACGCTCCCTGGGGCCACCCGTCAACTCGAAGAAGAGGTGGGGCACCTGAGAACCCCCGCGCAGATTGTGGAACTTCCGCATGACCATGGCCGGCATCGATCTCACCGCGGCCGCCAACAACCGGTCCGTCGGCTGCCCGGCGGCCAGCGTCTGCGCGCGCTCTTTCCTGGCGATCGCCAGGAAGTCCGAGTCTCCCAGAGCGACGCCCTCAGGAGCCTGGGGAGCGTCCTCGATACGCCGCGCCAACTCCCACGCGTACGGGGTCGCGAACTCGGCGAGTGGGATCTCCCTCTGCCCGCGACCGGCCACGTCAAGCAACGCGGCACCGAGTGCGAACTTATACGTCCGGGAGTTCGAGCCCATCAGTACGGCCAGCCGCCAGGATGCCCGCGCCGAGGCGTCCCGCTGGTAGAAGAAACCACTAGTGGTCATGCCCGCCCGCTCCGCAGCGCCAGAGAACTCCACCCGACCGACTCACGGCCGAGCCGGTCCGTTTCCTCCTCGACGACCCGGAGCACCGTGAGCCCCGCGTCCAATCCGTGACCGGCGACCTCCTCCGGAGGGATGTCGAACATGCGCCGGTCCGTGGGGGGTTCGCCCCGTCGCAACGTGATCACCAGAATGCCGCCCGGGGCCAACAGCCCGGCCAGGCGACGCATCGCGACCGGCCGCTCGTCCGGCAGGAGATGCATCCACACCGCGGACAGGAGAACGAGGTCGTACGGCCCCTCGACACCGCGCAGTTCGGGAAGCGCGCTCTCCCGCCAGGTCACCATGGTGTCGGGATGCAGCCGCGCGGCCACCTGACGCAGCTCGGCCACCGGCTCCACCGCGTCGACCGAGAACCCGCGCTCGGCCAGCGCCGCCGCGTCACGCCCCGTACCCGCACCGACATCCAGCGCACGCGCGGGCGCGGCGGGCAACAGATCCAGCAGTGCCGCATGCACCGCCTCGAACGTGACGCTCTCGTAGCGCTGCCCGAGCCGCTCCGCCGACTCGGAGTAGTAGCCCTGGACCGCTACGTGTGAACTTCGCTCCATGCCGCAACCGTACGACGTGGGACTGACAGTGGTACTGGATCCCCCGTGCCGACGGGCCCTGCGACTCGTCCGACCGGACTCGGGGAGACGATGCGTTGCCGGGCGGCGCGGGCAACGCCGTGGGTGGCCACCCAGCACCATGTTCTGACCTGCGTCATGCGTGGGGGGTCATGTGTGGGGGGGACAGCGTCTTCATGGTGACGTAGCTGGTGACGGTGGCTACGCCGGGCAGGCCGGCCAGCTGGTTGGCGTGGAGGTTCTCGTACGCGGGCAGGTCGGCCACCTCGATCTGGAGCAGGTAGTCGAAGTTGCCGGTGATGTGGTGGCAGGCGACCACCTCGGCAAGCCGCGTGACCTCGCGCTCGAACGCGACGACGTCGCGGCGGGTGTGCCGCATCAGTCGGACGCCGGCGAACACCCGCAGCCCTCGCCCGACCGCGGCGGGGTCGATCACCGCGCGGTAGCCGCGGATGACCCCGGCGTCCTCAAGCTGACGCACCCGCCGCAGGCAGGGGGACGGAGACAGTCCGACCTGGGCGGCGAGCTCGGCGTTGCTGATACGGCCGTTCTTTTCGAGCACGGCCAGGATCGACCGGTCCACTTCATCCATAGGGGCAGGATATTGCTCCTGAAGCTCCGCTAGCACAATTCAATGCCTGTAGCGGGCGCAATCTACTGCCAAAGTTGCCGGGATTTGGTCATACGGGGCTGCTGGCGAGCCAGGCTTGATGACGTACCTCGACGGCCCACGGAAGGACAGCCATGCCGGGCAACAGCACCATCACCGTCCACGCCGATCGCGACGTCCACCCCAGCCGCGCCGTGGCGCCGCCCATCTACCAGACGGCGACATTCTCGGCCGAGGACGCGGAGACGTTCGCGCGCACAGCTGTCGACCCGCGCGGCAAGGACTTCTACACCCGCTTCGGCAACCCGAACCACGCACAGGCCGCCGCCGTCATCGCCGACCTGGAGGGCACCGAGGCCGCGCTGGTCACCGCCTCCGGGATGGCCGCGATCACCACCGCCGTACTGACCCTGGTGTCCGCCGGTGACCACGTCATCGGGCAGAAGTCCACCTACGGCGGCACGGCCTCGGTGCTGCGGAACCTGCTGCCGCGGCTGGGGGTGTCGACCACCCTCGTGGACCAGACCGATCCCGAGGCGTTCGCCAAGGCGCTGACGCCCAAGACCCGTCTGATCCTGGTGGAGACCCCGAGCAATCCGCTGTTGCGGATCACCGACCTGCGGGCCGTCGCGGACCTGGCCCGTGCGCGGGGAGCGCTGACCTTGGCGGACAACACCTTCGCCACGCCCCTGAACCAGCGTCCCGCGGACTTCGGCGTCGATCTGGTCATGCACAGCGCGACCAAGTACCTCAACGGCCACTCCGACGTCTCCGCCGGCGCGCTCGCCGGGCCCGCGGAGATCCTGGACCGCGTCTGGGACACCAGCCTGCTCACCGGCGCCACGCTCGGCCCGATCGACGCCTGGCTGCTGCTGCGCGGTATACGCACCCTGCCGCTGCGGATGCCGCGCCACAACGAGAACGGCCTCGCGCTCGCGCGGGCGCTGAGCGGGCATCCGGCCGTGGCGAGGGTGCACTACCCGGGCCTTGTGTCCCACCCGCAACACACGCTGGCCCTCGACCAGATGAGCGGTTTCGGCGGGGTGCTCGGCGTCGAGTTCGCCGACGGTTTCGAGAGGGCCGACGCCTTCCTCGGCCGACTGCGCTACCCCCGACGGTCGGCGAGCCTCGGCGGCGTGGAGTCGCTCGCCGTGCACCCGGCGTCGATGTGGCGCGGCATGCTCAGCGAGGAGCAGATCGCCGAAGCCGTTCCGCCGGGCCTGGTCCGCCTGGCCGCGGGCACGGAAGACACGTCCGACCTGGTCGCGGATGTGCTCGCGGCGGCCGACGCGGCGAGTACCTGAGCGGCCGATTCAACTGCCGGCCCTGCCCTCGACGACACCGGGTGACGCTCAGGGGCCGCCGGCTTCCGCCAACTGGAACATGTACCGGAACATTTATCTGAAGGAGCTCGCCATGAGGACTCTGCTCACCGGGGGCACCGTGGTCAGCATGGACCCGGCGGTCGGCGATCTCGACCGTGGTGACGTGCTGGTCGAGGACGGCGTGATCGTCGAGGTGGCCGAGCGCATTGACGCTCCGGACGCCGAGGTGATCGACGCGAGCGACCGGATCGTCATGCCCGGCTTCGTCGACAACCACCGCCACACCTGGCAGACCGCGTTCCGCGGCATCGGCGCGGACTGGACGTTCGGCGAATGGGCAGCGGCCATGCACGGCAAGGTCAAACCCCACTACACGCCCGAGGACGTCTATGTGGCGACGCTGGTCGGCCGTCTGGAGGCGCTGCACTCCGGCATCACCACGATGCTGGACTGGTACCACGTCGCCCAGGGCCCCGAGCACGAGGACGCCGCCGTCGCCGCGCTCCAAGACGCCCCGGCGCGCTCCGTCTTCTGCCTCGGCGCCGGATGGGCCGCTCCCCACTCCGTCGACGACGACATCCGCCGCGTCCGCTCCGAACTGCCCGGCGACGGGCTGGTCACCATGGCCTGGGGGCTGCGCGGCGCCGACGACACCGGCATGGACACCCTGGGCCGGGAACTGGAGCTGGCCTCCGAACTCGGCCTGCGCACCAGCCTGCACACCGGGTCCGACGGCACTCAGCGCCCGATCGCCGACATGCACAAGCACGGTCTGCTGCGCGACACCACCACCTTCGTCCACGGCAACGGGCTGAGCGATGAGGAACTGCGCATGCTCGCCGACGCGGGCAGCTCGATCTCCATCAGCCCGGACGTCGAGTTGAAGATGGGCTTCGGTGCTCCCATGACCGGCCGGGCACTGGCGGCAGGGCTGCGCCCGACGCTGTCCATCGACGTTGTCCCCTCGGTGGCCGGAGACATGTTCTCGGCGATGCGTGCCGCCTTCGCCGCGCAGCGCGGCCTGGACGGCGGCCTGCGCTCGCGCGACCTGCTCGCGTTCGCCACCGTCGACGCCGCCGCCTCCTGTGGGCTCGAAGCCCGTACGGGCAGCGTCACGCCCGGCAAGGACGCCGACATCATCCTGCTGCGCACCGACGACCTGACCGTGTTCCCGGTGACCGACCCCGTCGGCACCGTGGTCTCCGCCGGCCACGCAGGTCTGGTCGACACCGTCCTCGTCGCCGGCCGCGTCGTCAAGCGCGACGGCGCGCTGGTGGACGTGGACGTGGAGACGCTGAGGGCCCGCCTGCTCGAATCCCGCCACCGCGTCGCGAGGGCGGCCGGGGTCCCGCTCGATGGCACCTGGCGCCCGCGGCCCGCGGCCAAGTAGCCGCACCGAGCACGGCCAGGCGGCCCGCACGACCGCGTGTTCCGGGTGTGGCCGGCACACGGGCCGGCTCGCGTGCGCGGGCCGGCCCGCGCCGATCCTCGACCGAGTCGTCCCCAGCACCGTCAAGGCCGTGACGGAAAGGACCTCCGACCTGTGTTTCTACTGGTCAGAGGCCCAAAAGGCAGACGAGTCGGGCTGTACGCCGGATTTTGTCACCGGGCGGCCTCGCGGCCGTCCGGGAGACGGCCATCCATCTAGGACCGGCGTTGCCGCCGGTCTCGTGCGGTCTACCCGCGGACTCGGGCGGGCAGCCCTCGATCGTCCGCGCAGGAGCACCGGGGTGCTCCCTCTTGACCTTGCTCCGGGTGGGGTTTACCTAGCTGCCCAGGTCACCCTGGGCACTGGTGGTCTCTTACACCACCGTTTCACCCTTACCGGGGCCCGTACGGATACGGCCCCCGGCGGTTTGTTTTCTGTGGCACTGTCCCGCGGGTCACCCCGGGTGGCCGTTAGCCACCACCCTGCCCTGTGGAGTCCGGACGTTCCTCGGCAAGATCGAAGATCTTGACGCGGCCGTCCGCCCGGCTCGTCTGCCGTGTCGGCCATGGTACCCGGCGTGAGCGGGGCGGAACGCATCGGCGCCGGTGGGGGCCGGGAGCGGGACGGCGGGTGGGGTTGACCTTGTCGCTACGTCAGGGTTTCTACTGGGTCCATGCGGATCGCTGAGATCGCCGCTCTCGTCGGGGTCACCACGCGGGCGGTACGCCACTACCACCACCTTGGCCTGCTGCCCGAACCCGCCAGGCGGGCCAATGGCTACCGTGACTACTCGGTACGGGACGCCGTCCTGCTGGCCCGGATCAGGCGGCTGACCGAGCTGGGGCTCGCCCTGGACGAGGTGCGGGACGTGATCGCCGACGACGCCGGGCGGGAACTCACCGAGGTGCTGGGGGAGTTGGACGCCGATCTGGCGCGGCAGGAGGCCGAGATCCGGGCCCGCCGCGGCAGGCTCGCCGAGCTGATGGCGAACCCACCGTCCACCGAAGGGCCGGTCTCCCCCGCGCTGGCGCGACTGCTGAGCACCGCCCCGGCGGTCGACTCGCCCATGGGCGCCAAGGACCGGGAATTGCTGATCCTGTTCGACACCGCCGCGGGCCACGAGGAGTTCTACGAGGCGCTGCGACCGCTCGCGGAGAGCCCGGATCTCCTCGGTCTCTACCGGCGGCTGGACGAACTCGCCGACGCGGCGCCCGGCGATCCCCGGATCGCGCCCCTCGCCGACGCCCTCGTCGCCTCCGTCCCGGACGAGGTGCTGGCTCTGATCTCCAAGGCACAGGGGCTGCCGCCGGCCGCCGGGTTCGGGGAAGCCCTGCTGGACGAGCTCACCCCCGCCCAGGGGGAGGTCGCCCGTCTGGTCATGGCGGCGCTGGCCCGGAAAGTGGCGCAAGGACAAGGGGGATCACCGTGAAATGGGTCGTACCCGGCCGCCGGGACGCGGTCGTCTCGGCGGTCCGTACCGCCGTACCCGAGCCCGTACGACGGCTGCTGGCGCACGAGATGCGGGGCCTGAGCAGCCTCGGGCGCTGGGTCGCCCGCCGTACGCACGGGGTACGGGAGGGCGATCACGCCGCGCCGTACACCGGCCCGCAGACGGCGATGGTGTACGGGCTGCTCTTCGTCGCCGTCGTCGAGACGGTGGCGCTGGCGGTGCTGATCCCCTGGCCGGTGGTGCATCTGATCATGCTGGTGGTGGACGTCTATACGCTGCTGGCGGTGCTCGCGCTGCACGCGGGCTGTGTGACACGGCCCCATGTGGCGGGCGCGGACGGATCGTTGAGGATCCGCTACGGCTCGCTCTTCGGCTTCTCCGTCGAGGCGGCACAGATCGCCTCCGTACATGTCGACCGGCGCTACCCGCCGAGCGGCGGGCTGATCACCTTCGACCCGGCGAACGGCGGGGTCCTCGATCTCGCGGTGGGCGGCCAGACGACCGTACGGGTGGAGCTGACCGAGCCCGTCCTGTTCGTACGGCCCCTCGGTCGGCGCGAGCGGGCCCGGGTGGTGCGTTTTCACGCGGACGGGCCCGCCGAGTTGGTCAAGGCGCTCACCCAGGCACTCACGCGGGCTCGAACAGCACCTTCGCCGACCCCGGAAAGGACCCCGGATAGCGTCCCGGATCCGACCGGGTGAGCCGTGCCCGCAGCCGCTCCCCCAGCGGGAGCGGCACCCCGCCGCTCTCGATCGGGGCGATCACGGCGGGGTCCTCCAGATGGATCACGCCGACGGACGGATCACGCTTCCTGACATCGATCACGTATCCGTGGAAGATCTCCCCGACCCTGTCCCCGAGCAGTGCCGCCGCCACGAGGCCGACGCACTCGCGCTCCACGGCACTGGCCCGTTCCGCCCCCTCGGCCATCTCCTTCGGCAGCCCGTCCAGGGCTTCGAGCACCCACCGCGGCGGGTCCTGGCCCGCCACCGCGCTCAGACAGATCTCGCCCGCGTACCGGTCGACGAGCCGCCGCAGCGGGGCCGTGCAGTGGGTGTACGGGGCGGCGACCGCCGCGTGGACGGCGGGCCGCGGGGTACGGCCGCCGGTGAACGCGGCGTAGCCCCCGCCGCGCAGCAGGTCCGTGCACTCCTGGAGGAAGGCGGCGTGGCGCGCGTCGCGGGGGTCGAGGGAACGGACGATGTCGGCGTACGCGACATGGTGCGGCCAGTCGATGCCCAGTGCCTTGGCCGAGCGGCGGAGCCGGCCGACCGCGCCGTCCGGGGCGCCGGGCGGCGCACGGAGGATGCCGGTGCCGGCCGTCAGCATCAGCTGAGCCGCGGCCATGCCGGTGAGCAGGGAGATCTGGGCGCTCCAGCCCTCGACGGGGAGCGGGGCGTGGTAAGCGACCTCGTACGAGGGTTTTGACCCGCGGGACCGCGCGTCCTCGGACCGGCCGCCGTCGGACCTGCCGCCGCCGGGATCCGGTCGGTGCTCCACGATCTCCAGTTCGGGGACGGGGAGGGAGATGCCGCCGCGTTCCCGTTCCAGCCGTTCGCGCAGCAGCCCGATCTCCTTCAACAGGGCGAGGGACTCCGGGGCCGTCCCCTCGTCGATCTCCCGCTGCGCGCCCGCGTGGTCGAGCCGTGCCCTGCTCCGTACGAGCGTTCTGCGGACCTCGGCCGAGACGGTCCGGCCCTCCGCGTCCAGATCGAGCTGCCAGAGCAGGGCGGGCCTGGTCCGGTCGGGCCGCAGACTGGCCGCGACCTCGGAGAGCACCGGCGGGAACAGCGGCACACCGCCGTCGGGGAAGTAGAGAGTCTGTACGCGACGATGGGCCTCGGCGTCGAGCGCGCCGCCCGGGGTGACGAACGCGGCGACATCGGCGATCGCGTAATGGACCCGGAAGCCGCCGCCCGCGCGCCGGGCCAGCCACATCGCCCGGTCGAGGTCGGCGGCGACGGGCGCGGCGATGGTGAACAGCTCGACAGCGGTGTCGTCGCGCTCCGGCGCCCAGCCGTCGTCCGGCGGCCGCGGGGTCCGTACGATCCGGTCCGTCTCGGCGCGGACGGCGGGCGGGAAGGTCCCGGGCACATCGAGCACCGTACGCAGCACGCCCAGAGCTGCCCGCAGCGGACCCTCGGCCGCGGCGGTCGTGTGCAGATGACGGCGGGGCATGAATCGAGCGTATGGCGGACGGAAGCGGGGGGCGCGTTGAGCGCGGGGGGGCATGTTGAGCGCGGGGTGGCATGTTGAGCGCGGGGCACGGGGCGCGTTGAGCAGGCCCTAGGCTGGCGCGGGGACCACGTCCCCTGTGTCCCGTAGGTCTTCCGAGGAGAACCACCGTGCTCGTGCTGTTGCCGCCGTCGGAAGGAAAGGCCGCTTCCGGGCGTGGCGCTCCGCTGAGGCCGGAGTCCCTCTCCCTGCCGGGGCTGACCGCGGCCAGGGCCGCCGTGCTGGACGAACTCGTCGAGCTGTGCGCCGCCGACGAGGAGAAGGCGCGTCAGGTGCTCGGTCTCAGCGAGGGGCTGCGTGGCGAGATCGCGAAGAACGTGGAGCTGCGTACGGCGGGTACGCGCCCGGCCGGGGAGATCTACACCGGTGTGCTGTACGACGCGCTGGATCTGGCCACGCTCGACACCGCCGCGCGGCGGCGGGCCGCGAAGACCCTGCTGGTCTTCTCCGGGCTGTGGGGCGCGGTGCGGATGGGCGACCGCATCCCCTCGTACCGCTGCTCGATGGGGGTCAGGCTGCCGGGGCTCGGCGCGCTGGGCGCGTACTGGCGCGGGCCGATGGAGTCCGTCCTGCCGGAGGTGGCGGGCGGCGGAACCGTGCTCGATCTGCGTTCGTCGGCGTATTCCGCCGCGTGGCGCCCGAAGGGTGAGCTGGCGGGGCGTACGGCGACGGTACGGGTGCTGCACGCGCGGATCGATCCCGCGACCGGGGCGGAGGAGCGATCCGTGGTCAGCCATTTCAACAAGGCCACGAAGGGGCGGCTGGTGCGCGATCTGCTGATCGCGGGCGCCCGGCCGAAGGGACCCGCCGAACTGGTCCGGACGCTGCGGGAGTTGGGGTACGTGGTGGAGGCGACCGCACCGGAGAGGGCGGGGCGTACGTGGGCGTTGGATGTGGTGGTCACGGAGATCCACTGAGCCCCGCGCCGCTGCCGCACCCCGCCACCCCCGCTGCCGCGCCCCGCCACCCGCGACGCATTGCATTGCACCCTGCGCAACGGTCATTGCGCAGAATGGCGTGCGCGCGGCAGGATGTCGCCATGACCTCCGCGCCCGTGGCTTCCGTGCTCGACCTCGCCCCCGTCATCCCCGTCGTCGTCCTCGACGATGCCGCCGACGCCGTACCCCTCGCCCGCGCCCTCGTCGCGGGCGGGCTGCCCGCGATCGAGGTGACGCTGCGGACGCCAGCCGCGATGGCGGCGATCCGCGCGATCGCGGCCGAGGTGCCGGACGCGGTGGTCGGCGCGGGCACGGTCATCACAGCCGCCGCCGTGGCGGACTCGGTGCGGGCGGGCGCGCGCTTCCTCGTCAGCCCGGGGTGGACGGACACACTGCTGACCGCGATGCGGGATTCGGGCGTACCGTTCCTGCCCGGGGTGTCGACCGCCTCGGAGGTCGTGGCGCTGCTGGAGCGCGGGGTGACGGAGATGAAGTTCTTCCCGGCGGAGGCCGCGGGCGGCACGGCCTATCTCAAGTCCCTGGCCGGTCCGCTGCCGGGGGCCAGGTTCTGTCCCACGGGCGGCATCACGGCGGAGAAGGCACCGTCGTATCTCGCCCTGCCGAACGTCGGCTGCGTCGGCGGTACATGGATGCTCCCGGCGGACGCGCTGGCGGCCAAGGACTGGGGCCGGGTCGAGTCGCTGGCCCGCGAGGCGTCGACCCCGCGCGAGCCGGGCCGCTCCTGAGTCCCCGCGCCGCCGGACCGCAGGACCACCTCGCGCCGCCGGACCACCTCGCGCCGCCGGACCGCCGACGCCGCGCGACCACCGGCCCGCGGCGCGCGCACGTCAGCGCAGATGCGAGGTGTCGTTGAGGAGCCGCACCGACGCGTTGCCATCCGCGTAGTACGCCACCGCCGACAGCGAGGCCGCCGACAGCTCCATCCGGAACAGGGACTCCGGCGGTGCGCCGAGAGCCAGCCGTACCAGGATCTTCACCGGGGTGACATGCGTGACCACCAGTACCGTTCTGCCCCGGTAGCGCTCCAGCAGTTGGTCGCGTACGGTCGCGACGCGCCCGCCCACGGCCGTGAAGCTCTCGCCACCGCCGGTGGGCGCGACATCGGGTGAGGCGAGCCAGGCGCTGAGATCGTCGGCGTACCGCTCCCGCACCTCCGCGAACGTCAGCCCCTCCCAGGCGCCGAAGTCCGTCTCGCGCAGGCCCTCTTCGACGGTGACGTCCAGGCCGAGCCGGGACGCCACGGCCGCCGCCGTCTCACGGCAGCGCCTGAGCGGTGAGGAGACGATCTCCTGGATGGTGCCGCGCGCGGCCAGCGACGCGGCGACGGCCTCGGCCTGTCGGTGGCCGGCCGCCGACAACTCCGGGTCGCTGCCGCCACTGCCGGAGAAGCGCTTCTCCGGGGTGAGCGCGGTCTCGCCGTGCCGGAGCAGTACGAAGGTGACGGGGGCGCCGAGGTCGGCCGAGGCTCCCCAGCCCACGGAGCCGGAAGAGCCCACGGAGCCGGAAGGCCGGGACGCCGAGGACGCCGCCTCCGCCCGCTCCGCCTGTGCCGTCCCCTCCGCCTGTGCCGCACGTTCCGTCTGTGCCGCACGCGCCACGGCCTCGCTCGCTTCGGCCTCCGTCATCGCCGCGCGCGCCGCGCTCGCGTCGAGCGCCGCCGTGGACGCCGACGGATCCCACTGCCCACCGTTCTTACCCGCGTCCATCGCCTCGTTGGCCAGCCGGTCCGCGTGCTTGTTCCGCTCGCGCGGGATCCACTCGAAGGTGACCTGTCCTGCGGGGAAGATCCGCGCCGCCTCGGCGGCCAGCGGCTTCATGTCCGGGTGCTTGATCTGCCAGCGCCCCGACATCTGCTCGACGACCAGCTTGGAGTCCATCCGGACCCTGATCTCGGCGGCCGGGTCCAGCGCCCTGGCGGCGGTCAGGCCCGCGATCAGCCCCTTGTACTCGGCGACGTTGTTGGTGGCGACACCGATGTACTCGGCCGCCTCGGCGAGCGGTTCGCCGGTCCGGCCGTCGAGGACGACCGCGCCGTACCCGGCGGGCCCCGGGTTGCCCCGGGAGCCGCCGTCCGCCTCGACGATGAACTGCCGCATCACAGACCCGAGTCGGCGGTACGCACCAGAATGCGGCGGCAGTTCTCGCACCGGAGCACGGCGTCGGCGGGGGCCGCCTTGACCTCGTTGACCTCGGTGATGTTCAGCTCCAGCCGGCAGCCCTCGCAGCGGCGCCGGAACAGCCGCGCCGCGCCCACCCCGCCCTGCTGGACGCGCAGCTTCTCGTACAGCTTGAGCAGGTCGGCCGGTACGGAGGCGGCGACGACCTCGCGCTCCTTGGTGACGGTCGCGGCCTCACGGTCGAACTCCGCGACGGCGGCGTCACGGCGCGCCGCGGCGTCGTCGCTCTTGGCCTGGACGGAGGAGACACGTTCCGTCAGCTCGGCGACCCGCTCCTGCGCGGACTCACGACGCTCCATGACTTCGAGGACGACATCCTCCAGATCGCCCTGCCGCTTGGCGAGCGAGACGATCTCGCGCTGAAGGTTCTCCAGGTCCTTGGGCGAGGTGACCGCGCCGGAGTCCAGCCGCTGCTGGTCGCGCACGGCGCGCTGGCGCACCTGGTCGACGTCCTGCTCCGCCTTGGTCTGCTCGCGGGCGGTGTCGCTCTCCTCGGTCGTCGAGGCGACGAGCAGGTCGCGCAGCTGGGCGAGGTCCTTGGCGAGCGACTCGATCTCGGCGTGCTCGGGCAGCGCGGTGCGCTTGTGGCTGAGCTGCGACAGTCGTACGTCGAGGGCCTGGACGTCGAGGAGTCGGATCTGGTCGGCGGGCGCGGCGTTCAGTTGGGGGCTCCTGAGAAGTCGGAGGAGTGATGGGCTGACCAGGGGTCGGTGACCGTCTTCGAGACATGGACCCGCAGGTCCCAGCCGTGGCGGTCGGAAATCTCGTCGAGCTGGGCGGCGGCCTGCTCGCACCAGGGCCATTCGGTGGCCCAGTGCGCGGCGTCGATCAGCCCGAGGGCGCTGTGCTGGGTGGCCTCGGAGGCCGGGTGGTGGCGCAGGTCGGCGGTGAGGAACGCGTCCACACCCGCCGCCCTGACCTGGTCGAAGAGGCCGTCGCCCGAGCCGCCGCTGACGGCGACCGTACGGACCGGCGCGTCCGGGTCGCCCGCGATCCGGACGCCCTGGGCGGTGCCGGGCAGCCGGTGCGCGACGCGTGCGGCGAGGTCGCGGAGGGTCGCGGGGTGGTCCAGCTCGCAGATCCTGCCGAGGCCGCGCCGTCCGGCGGGGTCCGTGGGATCGGGTACGAGGGGCCGTACGACCCGCAGGTCCAGCGCGCCGGCGAGGGCGTCGGAGACACCGGGGTCGGCGGTGTCGGCGTTGGTGTGCGCGACATGCAGCGCGATGTCGTGCTTGATGAGCGTGTGCACGACGCGCCCCTTGAACGTGCTGGCCGCGACCGTCGTCGTACCGCGCAGATAGAGCGGGTGGTGGGTGACGATCAGCTCGGCGCCGAGCCGGACCGCCTCGTCGGCGATCTCCTGGACGGGGTCGACCGCGAACAGGACCCGGGTGACCGTGGCGCCCGGATCACCGCAGACGGTGCCGACGGCGTCCCACTGCTCCGCCCGCTCGGGCGGCCAGAGGGCGTCGAGCGCGGCGAGGACGTCCGCCAGACGGGGCGCGCGGGGCGCGTCGGCGGGGACGGCTGAGGGGACAGGGGGCACGGTGCAAAGGCTACCTGTCCTCGCTGTCGCGCCCACCATGCCTGTGGACAACGCCGGGCGGGACCGGGCGGGGGCCGGGCGGGACCGGGCGGGGACGTTCCCGCCCGGTGCGCGCACCGGTCACCCCGTCTGCGCCCGCTACTTGACGAGGTAGCCGCGCAGGTCGTCGAGGACCAGGTCCGCCGCCGTCACGCCGAGGCCCAGGTACCAGGTCTCGTCCTTGACGTCCTTCGCCTGCCCCGCCTTGACCGCCTTCAGGTTCTTCCACAGCGGGTTGGAGCGCGCGGTGTCCCGCTGGGTCTTCTTCGGGTCGCCGTACACCCCCGTGAAGATCCAGTCCGCGTCCGCGTCGTCGATCTTCTCCGGGCTGATCTCCACGGCCAGATCGTTGATCTGCTGGTTCTTCGGCCGCGGCACGCCGATGTCGTCGAGGATCGTGCCGATGAACGACGCCTTCGCGTACAGCCGCAGCCGGTCCGGCATGTAGCGCACCATCGAGACGGTCGGCTTGTCGGGGCCGATATCCGTGCCCAGGGCGGCCGCCTTCTTGTCGTACGCGGCGAGTTCGGCCTTCGCCTCCGCGGTACGGTCCAGCGCCTGGGCGTTGAGGAGGTAGTTCTCCTTCCAGGTGAAGCCGGGGCGGATGGCGAAGACCGTCGGGGCGATCGCCGTGAGCGCCTGGTACTTGTCGGCCGCGCGCAGCTGGCTGCCGAGGATGAGGTCGGGCTTGAGCCCGGCGATCGCCTCCAGGTTGAGGTTGTTGATCGTGCCGACGCTCTTGGGGGTGCCCGCGCCCTTCCGCAGATAGCTGGGGATGCCCTCGTCGCCCTCGGTCGGCGCGTACCCGACGGGCTTCATACCGAGGGAGACGACGTTGTCGAACTCGCCGACGTCCAGCACGACGACCCGCTCGGGGCGCTTCTTCAGCTCCGTCGTCCCCATGGCGTGGGTGATCGTGCGCGGGAACTGGCCCGGCTCGGCGTCGGTCCCGTAGGCGGCGGTCTTCTTGGCCGCGTCGGCGAAGTCCTTGCCGCCCGTGGCGACGGCGGCCTTCTTGTCGCCCCCGTCCGACGCGGCGGAGCCGGTGTCGGAGGGGTCGCCGCTGCCGCAGGCCGCGAGGGAGAGCGCGGCGGCGAGAGCGACGGCGGCGGCTGTGCCACGGCGTCTTATGGACATCTTGATGCTCCTGGGAGGCGGTGCTCGTTGAGGTACGGGCGGGATCGGGCAGGTCTGGTGAGGCGTTGGCACGACGTTGGTAAGGCGTGCCTTACTTTAAGCGGCGCCGTCTCGGCCAGCACACCCGCCCCCGCGCTTTCAGGGGAATCGCGCGATGGCCACCCTTATGTGTGAAGTGCCGGGTCTCGTGTTGTTCGGCTGGAAGTACGAAAACTAGCTTCGTCGCCGGAGGTGACAGACCGATGACGGCCTGTGCTATCGAGACGGCTACGGGGAACGAGAGCGGAACGGACGGAGCGGACGGGGCGGACGGAACGGGGCCGAACGGCCCGGGCGGACCAGGCGGCCCAGGCCGCCCGGACCGTCCGAACGGAGGGGGCGGTCCGGGCGGCCCGCGCCGGGCGGTACGGCACCCGGGGTTCGCGATCACGGCGGACGGCGCCTACGCGGCTCGGCTGACGCTCGGCGCGCCCGGCCAGGGCGGACCGGCCGCTCGGGGCGACGCGTGGTTCCCGGAGCGGTGGACGCTCGACGGACCCGAGCCCTACGCCGTGCCTCTCCCCCTCGACCAGCCCGAGGAGCCCGACACCGACGTGCTGCCGCTGGCCGACGGCAGGGTTCTCATCCGTCGGCTGGTCGCGGACCGGCACGACTTCTCGCTGCTCTACCCCACCGGCCCCGGCACCGGCCAGCTGCCCGTGGGCGCGGTGAGCCGTACGGACGAGCTCACCGAGCTGACGCTGCTGCCGCCGTCGCCGGACGGCGGCCGCGCGTACGCCCTGTCGGCCGGCCCGCGCACCACCACGGTCTGGCTGGTGACGGGTGGCGCGTTCGGCCCCGAGCCGGTCGCCGAGGTGCCCGGCCGCTGCTCGGGCGGTGTCTGGCTGGACCGTACGGGCCGGATACTGGCCCTCGACCGGGAGGCCGACGGCGTGGTGAAGGCCGTCGCCGTCGATCTGGGGCGGGGCGGCGAGGTGACACCGCTGCTCCAGATCACCGAGGAGAGCAACGACCGGCTGCTGCTGGCGGACGCCGACAGCGGACTGCTGCTGATCCGCTCGGACGCGCCGGGACACGACCGGCTGGGGTGGGGCGTCCTGGGAAGTCCCCGGC
Organism: Streptomyces sp. NPDC094034; assembly: GCF_040303865.1. Lineage (NCBI taxonomy): Bacteria > Bacillati > Actinomycetota > Actinomycetes > Kitasatosporales > Streptomycetaceae > Streptomyces > Streptomyces sp. NPDC094034. The sequence goes on from NZ_JBEOUD010000001.1 coordinate 79,690, forward strand.
CGGTGCGGTTCCCCGAGTGCCTGCGGTTGCCGGACTGCGCGGTGACACCGTTCGCCGTACAGCCGGGGCAGATGCTGATGCCGGAGAGCTGCGCGGTGGCGCTGCGCATCGACGGCGCGGCGGGCAGCTGGCTCGGGGTATGGCGACCGGCGGGCCGGCGGCTGCATCAACGCCGGGCTCCCGAGGGGTGGCTGGCCGGATCCGGCGTGTGGACCAGGGACGCCGTGCTGCGACTGCCGTACGCCACGAGGGCGGTGCCTTGCGGAGTGGCGCTCCTCGACGCCCCCGCCGATGTGCCGCTCCACGTCCCTGGCGGCTCTCGGGCCCCGGACCGGGACCCGGCCGCGAGCCCGTCCCCCGGCCCTGAAGCCGAACCCGAACCGATCACAGAACCGGCACAAGCGGAATCGCCGGACGAGGAACCGTCCAACGGCCCCCGTACTCCTGTGATGTGCAGGCCGGTGCCGCTCCAGCAGGCTCCCCTCACCGGCCGTGTGGCACCTGGATAGACTTCCGGCCGGGGGCTTCGCGGCCGTACCGACCGATGTGTCGGTGACCGTGATGCGGACGCGTGACCGTCACGCCGCGTGGCGGTACGGGGCGGCCGGAGCCTTCGCGCCACCACAAGATGCGATCACGACGGGGTGACTTCCCACATGTCTGAAGCCCGAACCGACACGACCCAGGATCGCCCGCGGGGAGCGGCGGCCACCGACCGGGACGACAACGGCGGTATCGGAACGCACGGAAAGCACCGGGGAGGTGCGGCATCGACGGAGGACTCGGTGTCCCCCGCCCACGGCCGTCACCGCCGCCCGGAGGAGAGCGGCTACGCCGCCTGACGAATCGGACGCCTCGTAGGGTCCGAACACGTCCGCACACATGAGGAGAGGCCGCCACGGCACGTCCGTGGCGGCCTCTCGACGTCCGTGGCGGCCTCTCGCCATGAGACGGCGAAGCGGCGAGGCCGTTATGTGCTCGAAGAGCGTACGAGCGCGATGGGCCTCGGCGGAGCCGGGGGGCGTACGCCTCATTCCTGACGGAGCGTCAGAGGAGTGGCGAAGAGTACCGGCGTCCTCTTCCGATGCCGTTCGCGTCGCGTTCGCCGGAATATCGCGGCCGACTGAAAGGTTGCACACTGCATCCACCTGCCCTCGCGCACCCTCAGCTGCCCTTACTTCCTGCCCGGAGGACGCACGTATGCCACAGACGACGACCGATCAGCACGCCGGGGAGCTCCCGGATCCGTCGACGCGCGAGGCCGGCGGGATCGTTCCCGTCCTCGCCTTCGCGGGCATCACCGTCGCGGTGATGCAGACCCTGCTCGTTCCCGTCATCAAGGACCTGCCCGTCCTGCTCCGCACGTCGCCCTCCGACGCCACGTGGGTGATGACCGCGACCCTGCTCGCCGGCGCCGTCTCCACCCCGATCATGGGGCGGCTCGGTGATCTCTTCGGCAAGCGGCGGATGCTGCTCGCCAGCCTCGCCGTCATGGTGGTCGGCTCGCTGATCTGCGGATTCACCGACGACCTGGTCATCATGATCGTCGGCAGAGCGCTCCAGGGCTTCGCGATGGGCGCGATACCCCTCGGCATCGGCATCATGCGCGACGAGCTGCCGCGCGAGAGGCTCGGCTCGGCGATGGCGCTGATGAGCTCGTCCATCGGGGTCGGCGGCGGGCTCGCGCTGCCCGCCGCGGCCCTGGTCGCCCAGAACGCCGACTGGCACGCGCTGTTCTTCGGCGCGGCCGGGCTCGGCGTGGTGTCGATACTGCTGACCGTCCGGTACGTACCGGAGTCCTCGGTACGGGCCCATGGCACCTTCGACTGGCTCGGCGCGATCGGGCTGTCCGCCGGACTCGTCGCGCTCCTGCTGCCGATCACCAAGGGCAGCGACTGGGGCTGGGGTTCACCGACCACGCTCGGGCTGTTCGGCCTGGCGGTGGCCATCCTGCTGCTGTGGGGGGTGATGGAGTTGCGCTCCGCCGCCCCGCTGGTCGATCTGCGCACCACCGCCCGGCGTGAGGTACTGCTCACCAACCTCGCCTCGATCATGGTCGGTGTCGCCTTCTACGCGATCTCGCTCGTCCTCCCCCAGCTGCTCCAGTTGCCCGCCGCGACCGGTTATGGCCTGGGTCAGTCGATGGTGGTGGCGGGTCTGTGTGTGGCGCCGCTCGGTCTGACGATGATGTTCACCGCGCCCGTCTACGCCCGGATCTCCGCCCGGCGCGGCCCCAAGGTCTCCCTGATGCTCGGCCTGCTGATCATCGGGATCGGGTACGGCGCGGGCCTCGGCCTGATGAACGCGGCCTGGCAGACCATCGTCATCTCGGTCGTCGTGGGGGCCGGTATCGGACTCGCGTACTCCTCGCTCCCCGCCCTGATCATCGGCGCCGTCGATCCGTCGGAGACCGGCGCGGCCAACGGTCTGAACACCCTGATGCGCTCCATCGGTACCTCGGTGTCGAGCGCGGTGATCGGCATGGTGCTGGCGCACACCTCGATCCGGACGGGCGGTGTGGCGGTCCCCAGCATGGACGGATTCCGTATCTCGTTCCTCATCGCCACGGGCGCGGTGATCGGCGGCCTGGTGCTGGCCGCGTTCCTGCCGTCGCAGCGCTCCGCGCCGGGGCGGAAGTCGCCGGCGGGCGAGGCCGAGGAGAGCCCGCGGCCGACGCTGGTCGCCGGGTCCGGCGGGTTCCGCGGGCGGGTCGTGGACCCGGACGGTACGCCGATCGCGCGGGCGAACGTCACGCTGATCGACCCCCGGGGCCGACAGGCGGGCCGCACCACCGCCGACGAGGACGGCCACTACGCGCTGCTGCCGCCGTCCGGCGGGGCGTACGTACTGGCCGGGACGGCCACGGGCCACACGCCGACCGCGCTCCCCGTGGAGTACCCCGGCGGCGGCGTGCCGGTCGATGTGGATCTGGTCCTCGCGCAGGGCGCGCGGGAGCGCCGTACCACCGTCGCCTCCTGACCCGCCCTCACCCCCGGCGGCCGCCGGGCCGGGGGTGTACGGCAGCATGGGCGGCCCCGCCCCGTACCAGCACGAGGAGAGCCGATGCCCCCGGCACCCGCGCCGAAGATCCTCGCCGCCTTCGAGGCCGCCAAGGGGTTCATGCCCGTCCATGAGGGGCTCGCCCTGTACGCGGCGGCCACCGAGGCGGGCGCGCTCGGGCTCCCGCTCCTGGAGATCGGGACGTACTGCGGGCGCTCCACCCTCCTGCTGGCCGCCGCCGCCCGCGCGGCCGGTACGGTCGCCGTCACCGTGGACCACCATCGCGGCAGCGAGGAGCAGCAGGCCGGCTGGGAGTACCACGACCCGTCCCTGGTCGATCCGGGCAGCGGGCTGATGGACACGCTCCCGGCCTTCCGCCGCACGCTCCTGGCGGCGGGTCTGGAGGACTCGGTGATCGCGGTCGTGGGCCGTTCACCACGGGTCGCGGAGATCTGGGGCCGCCCGCTCGGCCTCGTCTTCATCGACGGCGGCCATACCGACGAGCACGCCAACGGTGACTACGAGGGCTGGGTCCCGCATCTCGCCGAGGGCGGGCTGCTCGTCATCCACGACGTGTTCCCCGACCCGGCGGCCGGCGGCCAGGCCCCGTACCGCGTCTACCTCCGCGCCCTGGCCTCCGGCGCCTTCACCGAGGTGTCGGTGACCGACTCGCTGCGCGTCCTGCGCCGTACGGCGGCGGGCGGCTGACCGCCACGCCCGGCGCGTGTCGGCGAAGTCCCGTGTCTCGCGCCGCGCCCCGATCGCCCGACGGTCTACCATCGCGACGGTGTCGTACGACGAGAGTCAGCAGCCCGCCCGCGGCCGTTCCGGCCGAAGCAAACTCACCGTCGCGGTCGCCGCACTGGTGTCGACCGCCGCGGCCGGATGGCTCGTCTGGCAGGGGATGAGCGGCCCGGAGGGTCCGACGCCGGCGTCCGCCGCCGGTGTCGCCGCCTCCGCCGCCGCGGCCACCACGCCCCCCGCCGCCACCGCCCGGCCCCGCACCGGTGACGCACCGGACGACGATGTTCCCGGTGGCACCGTTCCGGCCGGACCGCTCGCCGGCAAGGTGGTGGTCATCGATCCCGGTCACAATCCACGCAATCGCGACCACACAACCGAGATCAACAAGCCGGTGGACATCGGAGCGACCAGCAAGGAATGTGACACCACCGGTACCTCCACCGAGGCCGGTTACCCCGAGGCCGAGTTCACCCTCGATGTCTCCCACCGCCTGCGCGATCTGCTCAGGGAAGAGGGTGCGACGGTCACGTTCACCCACGACGACGAACGCCCCTTCGGCCCGTGCGTCGATGAACGCGCCCGTATCGGGAACGAGGCGAAGGCCGACGCCGCGATCTCCGTCCACGCGGACGGGTCGGCTCCCGGCAATCGCGGATTCCATGTCATCCTCCCCGCCCTGGTCAAGGGCGGCGGCGCGGACACCACGGCCATCGTCGGCCCCTCGCGCGATCTCGGCGAACACATCGTGGGCGATTTCGTCCGGGAGACCGGCAGCGCCCCCGCCAACTATCTGGGCGAGGGCACCGGTCTCGACGTACGCGGGGACCTCGGCGGGCTGAATCTGTCGACCGTGCCCAAGGTCTTCATCGAATGCGGCAATATGCGCGATTCGTCGGATGCCGAACTGCTCACCGACGCGGAATGGCGGCAGAAGGCGGCGCAGGGGCTGGCGGACGGGATCCGCGGATTCCTGGAAAAGTGAGAAGAGCGTGAGAAGTGAGAACAGGAGGGGTGAGCGGGAGGGGCGAAGAGGTGGGATGAACGGGAGACGGGAGGGGTGAACTCCGCCCACGGACCCGCGTAACGGGCGTGTACCGGCCCCCGATACCCGGCAGACGGCCGGAACGGGGAGACGATACATTCATCCGTACCATAGGGAGCCGCCCCCGAGCTTCGCACCGTGTACCGCCACACCGGCGGCCGCGACGACCGCCCCGACTCAGCCGACAGACGAAGGACTTTCTCACGTGAACATCCGCTCCCTCACTAGAGGCGACGGCGTGGTGATCGGAGCAGCGGTGTTGCTCTTCATCGCCTCGTTCCTCAATTTCTACGAGTCCAGCTTCAGCACTGGCGTGAAGGCCTGGGACTTGCTGGGCGTCGTGATGAGCTTCCATCTGGCCGGAGTCATCGCCGCGGCACTGATCGTCACCGCCCGCGCGCTGCCCCAGCCGCGGAAGGTCGTGGGACTCGACCTCGGTCAGTTCGGTGTCGCCCTGTCGGTCTTCGCGGCCTGGACGGGCCTCTGGTACGTGCTCGGTGACGGCAGCGCGGGCGGCGGTCTGATCCTCGGCTTCATCGCCGCACTGGTCATGGCGGGCGCCGCGGTCGCCACGCCGATGGTCCCGGCCCTGAAGGCGGCCCTCCTCGGCGCCCCGAGGCCGCAGTCCCCGCAGCCGTACGGCGGACAGCCGGGCATCCCCGGCCAGGGGTACGGCTACCCGGCCGGCCAGCAGCCGTACGGTACGCAGGGCCAGCCGGGGCCGTACGGCGCCCCGGCGGGCCAGCCCGCCGCCGCGGCCCAGTCGAACGCGTCGCAGGGCGGCGCCGCTCCCGCCGGTGACTTCTCGCCCTTCTGGTTCGCCGTACCGGTGGCCCGCCCGCTGTTCGGGGAGGACGGCTCGCCGTCCCCCATCGCCGAGCTGGCCCCCGGCACCTGGTACCTCGCGGTCGAGCAGCGCGGTCCCGCTCTGGTGGCCCAGACGCAGGACGGCCGCCGCGGAGTCCTCCAGGACACGTCCGGCATACAGCGCGGCTGATCAGACGTCACAGCGCCACGGCGACGGCCCCCCACCGGAAGGCGGGGGGCCGTCGCCGTTTCGCCGGGCCACAGGTCGGCCGGGCTCGGGCCACAGGTCTGCCGGGCTCGGGCCATCGGTCAGCGGCCATCGGTCAGCGGTCAGCGGTCAGCGGTCAGCCGAACGAGGTGCGCTCCAGCCAGAAGTCCAGCAGCTTCGCGTCGCCGAGCACCTCCACCCGGTCACTGTCGGCGGGCAGCCGCCGATAGAGGACCAGCAGTACATCGGTCAGCGGTCCGCGCACCGCGACCGTCGCCTTCTCGTGCCCGCGCCGCCAGCCGAAGCCCTCTTCCCCGAACTCGACCAGCCACTCGGCGTCCACTCCCCCGTCGGTGTCCGTGGCATGGAAGTGCAGGGTGCGTCCGGATCCGCGCAGCTCGGCGGCCTCGGGATCCCCGGAGGCCGCGGCGAACCCCACCATCTGGAGCAGTTCGTCGACCGTGTCCGCCGCGATGTCCGGGGCCACCTCGAACGGGACCCCGGCGGCCAGCGCCGCGTCCGCCCGGTGGATCACGGTCTCGTGGGCCATCCGGCGCGCCCAGAAATCCGTGGTCCGCTCCCATGCCCAGGTCCAGACACCGGCGCCAGGCCCGGCCTCCCGCAGGGCGCCGGCCAGCCGCGCCGCCCCGTCCGCGAGCCACGCGTCGAGCGCCGCGGGATCATCGCCTGCGGGGCCCTCGACCTCCGGGACCTCGTCCTCGGGAATGTCCTGCTCCGCCCGGGTCCGTACGATCGCCTCGACCCAGCGGTGCGCGCCGCCCACATGGCGCGCGAGCTGTCCGAGCGTCCACTCCGGACAGCTCGGCACCGGCGCGGAGAGATCGGCGCCGGCGATCGCCGCCCTCAGCAGGTCGGTCTGTGCGGTGATCTCGTGGCCGTACCGGTCGTAGCCGAGAAGGGTCGTCATACGGCGCACCCTAAGCACCCGGCTCACGGGCGGCCAACGGGTTTCCGCCATGCCGGACCGGTGACACCGTTGGCATGGCCACACGACATCGCGGTGGAGGCGGCTCCGTGGCGACGGTCATCGTCGTCGTCGCGGACATCATGGGCAGCAGTCCGGCTCCAGGCCGAGCGGCAGCCGTTCCCCGCCGAACACGGCGGTGGTCGCCTCGTCCCCGCCCAGGGCGGCCACCGCCAGCAGCAGCGACCCCGCGGTCCAGGTGGTGAGCTCCTCCGGCCAGTAGGCCCGATGGCCCTCGAACACATACCCGGTCCAGTACATCCCGTCCTCGGCGCGCAGATGCTGGATGGACTGAAGGACCTCCAGTGCCCGGTCCGACTCCCCCATCACCCAGAGCGCCAGGGCGAGTTCACAGCTCTCACCGCCGGTCACCCAGGGGTTGGGCAGCACACAGCGCACGCCGAGGCCCGGTACGACGAAGCGGTCCCAGTGCGCGGCTATCCGCGCCGTGGCCCGCGCTCCCGTCACCGCGCCGCCGAGCACGGGGTAGTACCAGTCCATCGAGTAGTCGCTCTTGTCGAGGAACCGCTCGGGGTGGTCGCGTATCGCGTGCCGCAGCGCGCCGGTCGCCAACTCCCAGTCGGGCTGTGGCTCTTCGCGCTCCTCGGCGATCGCGAGCGCGCACCGCAGCGCCTGGTGCACGGACGAACACCCGGTCAGCAGGGCGTCGTTGACGGGCGTGCCGTCCGCCTCGCGCTTCCAGCCGATCTGGCCGCCGGGCTGCTGGAGCGCGAGGACGAACTCGATCGCCGCGTGGACGACGGGCCACATCCGGTCGAGGAACGCGTCATCGCCTGTGGCCAGGTAGTGGTGCCAGATACCGACCGCCACATAGGCGCAGAAGTTGGTCTCGCGGCCCCGGTCGCCCGGCCGCATGGCAGCCGTGTCGGCGTACGACGTGCTGTCGGCGTACGCGGCGTACCAGGACCCGTCCTCGTTCTGGTTCCTGGCCAGCCACTCGTACGCCCGGGCCGCGGCCTCGGGTTCGTCCGCCGCGTCCAGCGCCATGGCCGCCTCGGTGTGGTCCCAGGGGTCGAGATGGTGTCCGCGGAACCACGGGATCGCACCGTCCGGACGCTGCGCCGCCAGGATGCCCGCGACCGTCTCGGCGGCCTGCTCGGCGGTGAGGACCCCGGGCAGGACGAGATGTTCCGTGGCGTCGGGACCACGGCCGGCCAAGGTCACTTGGCGGCTGCCGCGGACGCGGCCGACAGCCGGGGCTTCGTCGCGTAGGCCACGAAACTCTTCCCCACGACGGGGTTGAGCAGCTGTTCGGTCAGCCGGGTCGCGAGGGGCTTCTTCATGATGTCCCAGACCAGCAGCTTGTGGTACGCGCGGACGGGCAGCGCCTTGTCGTTGTCGACGCCGAAGGCGCACTTGAGCCACCAGTACGGCGCGTGCAGCGCGTGCGCGTGGTGCGTGCCGTACGGCTTGAGCCCTGCCTCCCGCATCCTGCCGAGCAGTTCACCGGCTTTGTAGATACGGATATGGCCGCCCTCGACCTCGTGGTAGGCGTCCGAGAGCGCCCAGCACACCTTCTCCGGACCGTACCGGGGCACGGTCACCGCGATCCGTCCGCCGGGACGCAGTACCCGCACCATCTCCGCCAGGACGCCCTTGTCGTCCGGGATGTGCTCCATGACCTCGGAGACGATGACGACGTCGAACGACGCGTCGGGGAACGGCAGATTGAGCGCGTCGCCCTCCATCGCGGTGGCGGTGGCACCCCGCGGGGCCTCCCCCGCCTCCTTCATCGCGGCGAACCACTTGGCGACCTCGCGGATCTCCTCGCCGTTCCGGTCGAGGGCGACGACCTGGGCGCCGCGCCGGTAGCACTCGAAGGCGTGCCGGCCCGCGCCGCACCCCAGATCGAGCACACGGTCCCCCGCGGCGAGCGGGAAGCGGGTGAAGTCCACGGTCAGCACAGGGTCGTCCTGCTTTCGCGGTGGGAGGGGCGAGCGTTCGAGGGGCGGGCGGCCCGGGGTCCGGCTTTCGGGGAGCGGGCGATCGCCGCACGGTACAGCTCGGCCGTGCCCTGCGCGGCCCTGGCCCAGGTGAAGCGCTCCAGCACCCGCTCACGGCCCGCCGCGCCCAGCCTGGCGCGCAGTTCCGGGTCGTCGAGCAGCCGGCCGAGGGCGAGGGCCAACGCGCCCGCGTCGCCGGGTGGTACGGCCAGACAGGTCGTCCCGTCCACCCCCGCGACCTCGGGGATCGCGCCGCCGGTGGTGGCGACGAGCGGGGTTCCGGTGGCCATCGCCTCGGCGGCGGGCAGCGAGAACCCCTCGTACAGGGACGGCACGCACGCGATCCGCGCGCCGCGCACCAGATCGACCAGCTCGGCGTCGGAGACGCCCTTGACGAACTCGACGGCGCCTTCGAGCCCGTACCGTTCGATGGCTCCCGCGACGGGGCCGTCCTCGGCCCGTCTGCCGACCACGACCAGGTGGGCGTCGGGGTGTTCGGTGCGGAGCTTGGCGAGGGCCTCGACGAGATGGACGAGGCCCTTGAGGGGAACGTCCGCGCTGGAGGTGGTGACGATCCGCCCCGGGATCTCGGGCACGGCCGGATCCGGCGAGAACAGCTCCGTGTCCGCGCCGATGTGCACGACCTCGATACGGTCGGCCCGTACCCCGAGATGGTCGGTGATCTCCTGCTTGGAGGAGCCTGAGACGGTGAGCACCGAGGGCAGCCGTCGCGCGACGCGCTTCTGCATCCGGGTGAAGCCGTACCAGCGGCGTACGGAGGCACGTCGCCGCCAGTTCTCGGCCGCGTCCAGCTCCAGCCGCCGGTCGACGGTGATGGGGTGGTGGATGGTGGTGACCAGAGGGGCGCCGAGGTCGCCGAGGAGTCCGTATCCGAGTGTCTGATTGTCATGGACGACATCGAACTGCCCGGCGCGGGCCGCCAGATGGCGCCGGGCCCGGAGTGAGAACGTCAGTGGTTCCGGGAAGCCGCCGGTCCACATCGTGGCGACTTCGAGGCCGTCGATCCAGTCGCGGAACTCGTCGCGCCGGGGCGTACGGAACGGATCGGGCTGCCGGTAGAGATCCAGACTGGGCAGCTCGGCCAGTGGTATGCCCTCGTCGAGTACGGGGTAGGGCTGGGCGCCGATGACCTCGACGCGGTGCCCGAGACGGGCGAGTTCACGGGACAGGTGCCGGACGTAGACGCCCTGGCCGCCGCAGAACGGGTTTCCCTTGTAGCTGAGAAGGGCGATCCGCAGGGGCCCCGTTCCGGTGTCCGCCGCCATGGCCTCAGCGGTCACTCTCGGCCCCCTTCTCACTGCGCTCTCCGCGTTTTCGCCGGAGCGTAACCGCTGTCCGCAATCTAGAACAAGTTTCAGAGTTGTTCGTCCACGCCTTCGAATCTACCGGCAAGTAGCGTCGCGGCACCCGCCGGAGCAGGTGATTCATGCCACGGCGGGTGTCTGCCATGCTGTGCGGTCCGAAGACGGCGCGTCGCTCGGAGACACGCGGAGACATGCGGAGACGTTCGGATGCGTTCAATGGAGTGCGACAGATGGCAGCGGAAGTCAACCCGGCGGCACCCCCGCTGACGCGCCGCCAGGAGGCCCGGCGCCGCCGGATCCTGGACGCCACGACCCTGCTGGCCTGCCGGGGCGGTTTCGACGCCGTACAGATGCGTGAGGTCGCCGAGGAGGCCGGGGTCGCCCTCGGGACGCTCTACCGGTACTTCCCCTCGAAGGTCCATCTGCTGGTCGCCACGATGCGGGATCAGCTGGAGCATCTGCACAGCACACTGCGCGAACGGCCACCGGCGAGCGACAGTCCGGCCGAGCGGGTGGCCGAGACGCTGCTGCGTGCCTTCCGGGCGCTCCAGCGGGATCCGCAGCTCGCCGACGCGATGGTACGGGCGCTGACCTTCGCGGACCGTGGAGTGCGCGACGAGGTGGACGGGGTCATCGGGCGTACGACGGCGATCATCCTCGACGCCATCGGCCCGTCCATCGGTCCGCAGGGCCCGACGCCCGAGCAGCTCTCCGCCGTACGCGTCGTGGAGCACACCTGGCACGCGGCCCTGATCACCTGGCTCTCGGACCGGGCCACGATCGCGCAGGTGACGTCGGACATCGAGACGGTCTGCCGACTGATCGACCTGACGGTCCGAGGCTCCGCGGGGGCCGACCTGCCGGGGCCCGGGCGACCGACCGCGCGAGGACCCAAGGACTGACGGCCCGGCGGTACCGGCCGGATGTTCTTGCTCCATCCGGTGGTCATCGCTCAAGCGGCGTGTGTGTTGTGGACGAAGGACGGGTGTTCGCACCTCGCGGGTCCACCCCGACCGCGATCGACCCCCGTCATCCAAGGAGCATGTATGCGTCTCAGCGCGCGCTGGGCATCCGCCGCCGTTCTGCTGCTCGCCCCCCTGATCAGCGGCACCAGCGGCACCGACGCCATGGCCGAGCCCCGGGAGAACCTCGTCCCGGTCGAGCGTTCCTCCAACGCGGTTCCCGGGCAGTACATCGTCACCCTCAAGCCCGCGTACTCGGCGACCGCCGTCCTTCGGCAGTTCGGTATCACCCCGCTGTTCAGCTACGACAAGGTGCTGAACGGGTTCACCGCCGACTTCTCCGCGACCCAGCTCTCCCAGGTGCGCGCGCTCCGGGCCGTCCAGGCCATCGAGGAGAACAGTCGGGTCACCATCAGCCCGACGTCGACCCGGCCCGGACAGTGGCGGGCCGAGCAGCCGGGTTCGGAACAGACGGACTCGGGACAGGTCGGCGCGGCGCGTGAGCGGGTACCCGCGCAGAGCTGGGGACTGGACCGGATCGACCAGCGCCGGCTGCCGCTCGACGGCCAGTTCACGGTGAACGGCACCGGCAAGGGCGTCACGGCGTACATCGTCGACTCCGGAATCGAGACCGCCCACAGCGAGTTCGGCGGCCGGGCCACCGTCGGCTTCGACTCCGTCGGTGACGGGCGCATGGGCCAGGACTGCAACGGCCACGGCACCCATGTGGCGGGCACCACCGGCGGTGCCACCTTCGGCGTCGCCCGCGCCGTGTCCCTCGTCAGTGTCCGTACGCTCGGCTGCAAGGGCAACGGCACCTGGGCCGGGGTCATCGCCGGCTTCGACTGGGTGGCCAAGAACGCCAGGCAGCCCGCGGTACTCAACGCCTCGCTGGGCGGCCCCTCGTCCAGCGCGGTCGACACGGCGGTCAACGCCATCACGGCCCAGGGGGTGCTGCCGGTCGTCGCGGCGGGCAATGACGCGGTGGACGCCTGCGGCATCTCCCCCGCTCGCGCCTCGGGCGCGTACACCGTCGGCGCGACCAACAGTGAGGACCAGGAGGCCCGGTTCAGCAACCACGGCAGGTGTCTGGAGACATACGCCCCCGGCGTCGCCATCGTCTCCGCCAGGCTCGGCGGCGGTTCCGTCGCGCTGAACGGAACCTCCATGGCCAGCCCCCATGTCGCCGGGGTCGCGGCCCTCTACAAGGAGAAGAACCCGTCCGCCGCCCCGGGTGAGGTGGCCGACTGGCTCACCGGGCAATCCACGAAGGACATCGTGTTCCCCATCGGCGGGGGCTCCCCGAACCGTCTCCTCTACACCGACGGTCTGTGAGAGCGGTGGCCTGAAAGCGATCGGAAAGCGACCGTGGCGTGTACGCGAGATGCGTACACGCCACGGTCCTGTTCAGCCGGGGAAACGGCTCACTTGATGCGGACGACCTGCGGGTCGTGGTCGCTCGTCTGGTCGCTGAACTCGGAGTTGATGTGGATGACCTCGTAGCCGGGCTTCTTGATGCCCGGGCTGACCAGGATGTGGTCGAGCGTCTGCGAGTTGCCGTCGTAGACGTAGCTGTAACGCTCGTTCTTCGGCAGCGTGTTGATCAGGTCGGTGAGGATACCGCCCTTGGTGAGGGTGGCGAGCGGCTTGGAGAACTGGTAGTCGTTCATGTCACCGAGGACGACGACCTTCGCCTTGATGTCCTTGAGAAGCAGGCTGCCGACGAACTTGTTGACCTCCTGCGCCTGGGACACGCGCTGCGTCTCGGAGCCGAGCACCGGCGGCTGGAAGACGCCGTGCATCGGCTGGTCGCCGCCCTTGGAGTTGAAGTGGTTGCCGATCACGAAGACCTGCTGGCCCTGGAAGGTGAACTCGCCGACGAGCGGCTTGCGGCTGCTCTTCCAGGCGTCCGAGGTCGGGTTGATCCGGCCCGGGGAAGCCGAGAGGGCGATCCCCTTCTTGCCGTTGTTGACGACCTTGACCGCGGTGGTGGCGTCGCCGCCCGGACGGTCCACGAAGCTGACGCGCTTCGGGTTGAAGAGGAAGACGTTACGGATGTTGCCACCCGGCTCGCCGCCGTCCTGGTCGTTCGACGGGTCGATGGCGCGCCAGTCGTACGTCGGGCCGCCCGCGTTCTTGATGGCGTCGATGAACTTGGCCAGCGTCTGGTCCGCCGCGACCGTACCGTCGTCCGTGGCGCCGTTGTTGTCCTGGATCTCCTCCAGGCTCACGATGTCCGGGGAGGCCAGGTGCTTGACGATGCCCTGGGCGAGCTTGTCGTACTTGCTCTGCGGCTCCTGCGGGTCGAGGTTCTCGACGTTGTACGTGGCGACGGAGAGCTCGTTGGACTTGGCCTTCTGCGCCACGTCCGGCGTGAGACCGCCCGACTTGACCGTGCCCAGGGTGGTCGACTGGATGTTGTACCCGCCGTAGTTGGCGTAGTCCAGCGGACCGGCGGTGGTGCCGGTGAGGGTGTCGCCGACGTTGGCCTTGAGCTTGTCGCCGGTCAGCGAACCGATCAGGAGACGCCCGGAGTTCTGGTCGTCGTAGCCGGTGTACACCGTGCCGCCGTTGGGCGTCACGTTCTGCTTGGGCTTGGTGGTGATCCAGGTCTCGTTGTACGAGTTGGAGGCACCCACCACGCGGGTGTCCTTGACCTGCACCAGCATGCCCTCGCGGGACTCCAGCCAGTCCAGCGCGAACTTGTCGGGCTTCAGCGCCAGGGGCTCGATGTTGAGTCCCTTGACCTTCGGGGCGTAGGCGTCGGCCAGCGTGCCGGCGTCGATCACCTCGGCCGCGGGCAGCTTGTTACCGGAGGACAGCACGACGCCGGTCGGGCCGGTCAGCTCGGTGACGGACTGCGAACCGCTGCTCTGGCCGCCCGGGTAGTACTCGGTGATCTTGCCGGAGACCAGGACCGAGTCGCCGACCTTGACCTGCGGGGTGGCCGAACCGGTGTAGACGAAGAGGCCCTCGCTGGTGGCGGGGTTCTTGTCCGGGTTCGGGTCCTGGATCCAGTACCCCTTCGAACCGGTGATCCGGACGGCGGTCACCACACCGGGCACGTTGGTGACGGTCTTGCCGTTCTGCGGGGAGATCCGGGTGGTGCCCTGGATGTCGTGGATGCGCAGATCGCCCGGGGTGGTGTTGGTGGGCGAGGGGGTGGGCGACGGCTCGCCGCCACCGTCGCCCGCGCCCGCGCTGTTGCGGGGGGAGGGCGTCGCGCCGGTGAAGTCGGCGGAGTTGTTGTCCGTGTCGACGAGCGCCGCGTTACGGGCCACCGAGTGGGTGTTGTCGGTGCCGGTGGCGGGGGTGTTCTCCCGGACGGTCGCGGTGCCGAAGCCGACCAGGTCCTTGATGCTGGTGTCGGCCGCGCAGTCGGCGGCGGTCAGACAGGTCAGCGGGGTGGTGGAGTGGACGAGCGCGACGGTGCCGCTGGTCGCCGACATGGCGATGGTGCCGGTCGCGTCGGCGGTGGGCAGCGGGGTGTCGCCACCGGCGCCCTTGGCCTCCTCGACGAGGTAGTTGCCGCCCGCGGGGATGGCACCCTTGATCTCGGTGACCTGCCACTTGGTGCTGGCGGTGGGCGAGCCGCTCAGGTACTGGACGGACCAGCCGGTGAGGTCGAAGGGACCGTCGCCCGAGTTGCCCAGCTCGATGAAGTCGTTGGTGAGGGTGGCACCGGAGTTCCCGCCGCCGCCGAACACCTCGGAGATGACGGCGTCCGGGGACGGCGTCGCCTGAGCGGTGAACGGAAGCACGATGAGCGATCCGGCCAGACCGACGGGGAGCGCCACGGCGATCGCCTTGGCACGACGGCCACGCAGGGCCGGGGGTATGGATGGGGACACGGTGGACTCTTCCTTGCGAATGTGACGTGTGGGATACGTGTGAGTCGTACGAGAAGCGCACGAAGTGTGAGAACCCTCGAAGTCGGCTCAAGATACGCGCGTAGACAGAATGACAACAAGGGCCCGCGTGCGGTAAGTAGCAAGTGTTTCCCTACTGTTCGCCGGATTTAACCTGGTTGTCGGAGAGCGGGGTTGCGCGCGGGGCACCGGCCCGCGCACAACTGCCGTGCGCGGGACGGCTCGGCGGGGCCGTCCCGCGAGGGCGACTCCCCGGGGCAGCCGCTCGGAGCGGGTCGCGTGAGGGCCGGTAGAGTGGGCGAGTCGTCATCATGCCCGTAGGGAGGGAAGCCGGTGCGAAACCGGCGCTGACCCGCAGCCGTGAGCCGCCTGCCCGGCGGCGAGCCGGAATGCTCCCTACGCGGTCGTGACCGGCTCGTGCCATCGGAAGCCGCCGGTGGCCGGCATCGTCGAGGAATACGTTGCCGGGAGGGGCCGCCAGGCCGTTTCTGAGAAGTGGCGCCGCCCGTCCGGCAGGACGGGCCCCGCGACGTCCGGCGCGTGCGATCGCAAGGCGGAGGGTCGCCCTCGTACGGGACCGTACGAGGGCGCTCCGACACCGCGGCGAGTACGCGTGCCGGGCGTCACGGGGAGGCGGGACTTCTCGGACACGGTCCGGTGTGCCCGCGCCCGGCCCCCGCAGGAGAGGCCCCCGCCCGCCATGACCACCGTCCGCCGCTGCGCAGCGGCGCTCGCCGCATCCGCCGTGCTCTGTGTGGCGCTCGCTCCGGCCGCCGTCGCGGGGGGCGATGTGCCGGCCGCCCCCGGCTCGTCACCGTCCGCCGACCCCACCCCCGCGCCCGCGCCGTCCCCGGCCGAGCCCGCGCCGGTCAAGGTCCCGCCGGGCCTGTACGGCGAGAAGGACCCGACGTACGACGGGGTCTGGCGGCAGTCGCTCGCGATGCTGGGCCAGTTCGCGGCGGGCGTCAGGCCCGCGAACCAGGCGGTGTCCTGGCTGAAGGGGCAGCAGTGCGCCAACGGCGCGTTCCCCGCGTACCGTCCGGATCCCGCCACGGCCTGCGACACGAAGACGGCGGTCGACTCCAACGCCACCGCGGCGGCCATCCAGGCGCTCTCCACGCTCGGCAAGCAGCGGCCTGCCATAGACAAGGCGATCGTCTGGCTGCGGTCCGTACAGAACAAGGACGGCGGCTGGAGCTACGCCCCCGGCACCCCGAGCGACGCCAACTCCACCTCGCTGGTGATCGGCGCGCTGACCGCCGCCGGGGTACGGCCCACCTCGGTGCTGTCCCCCGGGGGCAAGAACGCCTACGACGCGCTGGTGGGCCTCTCGATCCCGTGCGCCGCCGCGTCGGGCGCGGACGCCGGTGCCTTCGCCTACCAGCCGGACCCGGCCGGGAAGCTGTCCGCCAACGACGACGCCACCGCGGCGGCCGTCCTCGCCGGGGTCGGCAAGCGGCTGGTGAGCGGTCCCGTGAAGGCGGGCCCCGCGCCGGAGTGTGTCCCGGCGGCGGATCTCTCGCCGGAGCGCGCGGCCCGCAACGGCGCGGCCTATCTGGCCTCCGCGCTCGCGGCCACCGGCCATCTCGACCTGCCGCCGATGCCCGGCGCCGACGACAGCGCGCCGCTGCCCGACATCGGGAACACGGCGGAAGCGGTACTCGCCCTGACGGCCACCGGCTACGGGGACCAGGCCAACCGGGCGCTGGAGTGGCTGAAGCAGAACAGCGGGGCGTGGGCGCAGGAGAACGGCCCGGCCGCCTACGCGCAGCTGATCCTGGCCGCCCACGCCACGGACACGGATCCGCGCAACTTCGGCGGTATCGACCTCGTGGAGCGGCTGAACGCGACCGGGCCCGCGCCGAAGGCCGTCGCCGTACCGGCCTCACCGGCCGCCGCGGCGAGCACGAGCGCCGACGACGGCGGGCGCGCCATACTGTGGCTCTTCGTGATGGGGCTGGTCGTGGCCGGCTACATCGCCTTCCGGATCAGCATCCGTGGAAAGACCCCCCGGCCGTGATCCGCGCTCGTTCCCGTACTCCTTCCCTTACTCCTTCCCTTACTCCTTCCCCTCTTCCTCTCCTCCGCGCCCTCGCCTGCCTCGTGCTCGCGGTCGGCGCCGTCGTCGCCGGGGCGGGGACATCCCAGGCGGCCGGTTACCGCTACTGGTCGTTCTGGGAGAGCGACGGCGCGAAGTGGACGTACGCCACCCAGGGTCCGGCCACGGCGCGGCCCGCCAACGGTACGGTCAACGGGTTCCGCTTCGCGGTGAGCGCGGACAGCGGGGACGCGGACCGGCCGCGCGGGACACCGGACTTCACGGCGGTGTGCGGCGCCACCCCCGCGCGGGACGGGCTCAAGCGGATCGCCGTCGTCATCGACTCCGGTACGGACGCCGACGCCCCGGAAGGCGAGAAGCCGCCCGCACCGAGGGCGCGGTGCGCCCGGGTGGCCGAGGACGCGACCAGCGCGGAGGCACTGGCGGCGGTCGCGAAGCCGCTGCGCTACAACAGCGAGGCCCTGCTCTGCGCCATCTCCGGTTATCCGGCGTCGGGTTGTGGCGAGCAAGTGTCGGGCGGCGGGGCGACACCCGAACCTGCCGGAACGCCCGCGCGGACCTCCACACCGGCGGCGGGCGGTGCGCGCGAGGGCGCGGCCGATGGGGAAGACGCGGCCGATGGGGAGAGCACGGCCGGCGGGGAACGTGAGGGCGGTCCGTCGGCCGGTCTCCTCGCGGGGGCCGCCGCCGTGGTCGTCCTCGCCGGGGCCGGTCTGTGGCAGGCCCGCCGTCGGCGCGGATGAGCCGCACCGTCGATCGCGCCGCCACCCTCCGCGCGCCCGAGGCGAACCGCTCCAACGCCCTGCACGCCGGGGCCTGGTGGCTGTGGGCGCTCGGGCTGGCCGTCGCCGCGTCCCGTACGACCAACCCGCTGCTGCTCGGGCTGCTGGTCGGGGTCGCCGGCTATGTGGTGGCGGCCCGCCGTACCGACGCGCCCTGGGCCCGCTCCTACGGCGCGTTCATCAAGCTGGGGCTGGCCGTGATCGTCATCAGACTGCTGTTCTCGGTCTTCCTCGGCTCACCGGTCCCCGGCGAACGCGTCCTGGTCACCCTGCCCGAAGTACCACTGCCCGACTGGGCGGCGGGGATACGGATCGGTGGCCGGGTGACGGCCGAACAACTGGTCTTCGCGCTGTACGACGGAGCGAAGCTGGCCACGCTGCTGATCTGTGTGGGCGCGGCCAACGCGCTCGCCAGCCCGGCCAGGCTCCTCAAGTCGCTGCCGGGCGCGCTGTACGAGGCCGGGGTCGCCGTCGTCGTCGCCATGACCTTCGCGCCGAACATGGTCGCCGATGTCGGACGGCTGCGTACCGCCCGGCGGCTGCGCGGCCGGCCCACCGGTGGGATCCGGGCGGTGCTCCAGATCGGACTGCCGGTCCTGGAGGGCGCGTTGGAGCGCTCGGTGGCGGTCGCGGCCTCGATGGACGCCCGTGGCTACGGCCGTACGGCCGAGGTCCCGCGCGCCGTACGGCACACCACCACGGCGCTCACGCTCGGCGGGCTGCTGGGCGTCTGCGCCGGTTCGTACGCGCTGCTCGCCGCCGAGGGCGCGGGCTATGGACTGCCGCTGCTGGCCGCCGGGGTGGCCGCCGCGCTGGCCGGGCTGCGGCTCGGCGGCCGGCGCTCGGTCCGTACCCGCTACCGCCCCGACCGCTGGGGCGTCCGCGCCTGGCTGGTGGCCGGGTCGGGCGCGGCCGTCGCGGCGCTGATGATCCGGGCGGGCGCCGTCGATCCGGCGGCGCTGCACCCCGGCGTCGTACCGCTGGTGGCGCCGGTACTGCCGCTCTGGGCCGCGGCGGGGGCGCTGCTCGGACTGCTGCCCGCGTTCGTCGCGCCCGTACCCGCGCTCTCCCCGGCGGCCCTTCCCGCACAGAGAACGAAGACACAGCGAACGAAGACACAGAGAAAGACGGCGTCGTGATCCGGTTCGAGCAGGTCTCGGTGACGTACGGCGACGCCCCGGCGCCCGCGATCGGCGGGGTCGATCTCACCGTGCCCGAGGGCGAACTCGTGCTGCTCGTCGGCCCTTCCGGGGTCGGCAAGTCGACGTTGCTGGGGACGGTGTCCGGTCTCGTGCCGCACTTCACCGGCGGCGTGCTGCGCGGCCGGGTGACCGTCGGCGGCCGGGACACCCGCACCCACAAGCCACGCGAACTGGCCGATCTCGTCGGCACGGTGGGCCAGGACCCGCTGGCGCACTTCGTCACCGACACCGTCGAGGACGAGTTGGCGTACGGCATGGAGTCGCTGGGCCTGGCGCCCGATGTGATGCGGCGCCGCGTCGAAGAGACGCTCGATCTGCTGGGCCTGGCCGAGCTGCGCGACCGGCCGATCAGCACGCTCTCGGGCGGGCAGCGGCAGCGGGTCGCGATCGGTTCCGTGCTGACCCCGCACCCCAGGGTGCTGGTGCTCGACGAACCGACCTCGGCGCTCGACCCGGCGGCGGCCGAGGAGGTGCTGGCCGTGCTGCAACGGCTGGTGCACGACCTCGGTACGACGGTCCTGCTCGCCGAACACCGGCTGGAACGGGTGGTGCAGTACGCGGACCAGGTCATCCTGCTGCCGGGACCCGGACTGCCGCCGGTGGTCGGGGACCCGGAGTGGATCATGGCGGTGTCGCCGGTGTACCCGCCGGTGGTGGCGCTGGGCCGGCTGACCGGCTGGCAGCCGCTGCCCCTGTCCGTACGCGACGCGCGGCGCCGGGCGGCGGGGCTGCGCGAGCGGCTGGCCGACCTGCGGCCGGAGCCGGTGGCAGGTACGGGTACGGTCGCTCCCCCGGCGGCGACGGGCGCCCGTACCCCGCTCGGCAGACTCCTGCGCCGCCGCGCGACAACGACGGACGACGCCGTACCCGACCGCACCGGGCCACTCGCCGTGGTCACCGGCCTCGGGGTGCGGCGCGGCCGGACCGAAGCGCTGCGCGCCGTCTCGCTGACCGTCACGCCGGGCGAGACCGTCGCGCTGATGGGCCGTAACGGCGCGGGCAAGTCCACGCTGCTCTCCGCCCTGGTCGGGATGGTCGCGCCGGCCGCCGGCTCCGTTCTCGTCGGCGACCGGACCCCGCACCGTACGCCGCCGGGCGAGCTGATCCGGCACGTCGGTCTCGTACCGCAGGAACCGCGCGATCTGCTGTACGCCGACACGGTCGCGGCCGAGTGCGCGGCGGCGGACAGCGACGCGGGCGCGGCGGACGGGAGTTGCCGTGCGCTGGTCCATGAGCTGCTGCCGGAAGTGGCGGACGCGACGCATCCGCGCGATCTGTCCGAGGGGCAGCGGCTGGCGCTGGCCCTGGCCGTCATCCTGACCGGACGGCCACCGCTGCTGCTCCTCGACGAGCCGACCCGCGGTCTGGACTACGCGGCGAAGGCCCGTCTCGTGGGGGTGCTGCGCGCGCTGGCGGCCGACGGGCACGCGATCGTCCTGGCGACCCACGATGTGGAGCTCGCCGCGGAGCTGGCGCACCGGGTGGTGATCCTGGCCGACGGCGAGATCATGGCGGACGGCCCGACGCCCCGGGTGGTGGTCTCGTCACCGGCCTTCGCGCCACAGGTGGCGAAGGTCATGGCGCCCCAGGAGTGGCTGACGGTGGCTCAGGTCCGTACGGCGCTGACGGCCACAGCGGCTACCGCACACGAACCGGAGGGGACGGAATGACGCCGCCGGTCCCCCGGGCGCACGCGGTGCGGCTCGGCCCGCGCGCGATCTGCGCCCTCGCCCTCATCGGTGCGATCGGGGTGGTCGCCTTCGGCTGGCCGCTGCTCGCCGACTCCGCGTCAGGACTCGCGCATTCCCAGGACGCGCCCTGGCTCTTCGCCGCGCTGCTCCCGCTCCTCGTGGGCGTCGTCGTCGCGACGATCGCCGATTCCGGGCTGGACGCGAAGGCGGTGGCGATGCTGGGCGTGCTGGCCGCCGTCGGAGCGGCGCTGCGGCCACTGGGGGCCGGTACGGCGGGACTTGAGCCGATGTTCTTCCTGATGGTGCTGAGCGGCCGGGTCCTGGGTCCGGGGTTCGGTTTCGTACTCGGCTCGGTGACGATGTTCGCGTCCGCGCTGCTGACGGGCGGGGTCGGGCCGTGGATGCCGTTCCAGATGCTGGCGATGGGCTGGTTCACGATGGGCGCGGGGCTGCTGCCCGGCGCCGACCGGCTGCGCGGCCGCGGCGAGCTGCTGATGCTGGCGCTGTACGGGGCGTTCGCGGCGTTCGCGTACGGCACGGTCATGAACCTTCAGGGGTGGACGTACATCGGCGGGCTCTCTTCCGGGATCTCCTTCCATCCGGGCGATCCGGTGCACGACAATCTGGCGCGTTTCCTGGCGTACTGCGCGGCGACGTCGTTCGGCTGGGACCTGGGCCGGGCGGCGCTGACGGTCGCCTTGACCCTGACGATCGGCGCGACGGTGCTCAAGGCGCTGCGCAGGGCGACGCGCCGGGCGGCGTTCGACGCGCAGGCGCGGTTCGAGGAGCCGAAGGCCGGGGCCCGGGGCGCCGGGGCCCGTGACCTGTCCGGCGAGTGAGTCCCGCACGGGAGTCCGGTGCTCAGCCCGCCCGCGGGAGTCCGGTGCTCAGCCCGCCGGTGTCCGCTCCACGCCCTCGCCCGAACCGCGGGTACCGGCGAGCCCCTTCCCCGCCGGGAACGGATCGGCCGTCACGAGCGCCGCCGCCCGTGGCTCCAGCCGCCGCGGCCCCGCCAGCAGATACGTCAGCCCGAAGCCGGCCCCCACCACCGCGGCGCCGCCCACCGCGTCGAGCACCCAGTGGTTGGCGGTGGCGACGATCGCGCACACCGTGAAGAGCGGGTGGAGCGCCCCGAGCAGTTTCATCCACGCCTTGGGTGCCAGGACGACGATCACCACACCGCACCACAGCGACCAGCCGAAGTGCAGCGACGGCATCGCCGCGTACTGGTTGGTGAGCGAGGTCAGCGCCCCATAGTCCGGGTTGGTGAGATCCTGCGGGCCGTGCGCGGTGTCGATGAAGCCGAGGCCCGGCATCAGCCGCGGCGGCGCCAGCGGGTAGAGCCAGAAGCCGAGCAGCGCGAGCACCGTCGCGAAGCCCAGCGAGGAACGGGCCCAGCGGTAGTCCGCGGGGCGGCGTACGTACAGGACGGCGAGGATCGCCAGCGGCACCACGAAGTGGAACGACGAGTAGTAGAAGTTGAAGAAGCTCTCGGCCCACTTCGCGTTCACGACCGCTTGGTTGAACCAGAGCTCGATATCGATCCCGAGCGCCCGCTCGATCGAATGGATCTGCCGGCCGTGCTCCTCGGCGGTCTCACGACCGCCCGTCGCGGCGAGCCGGATCTGGGTGTAGACGGAGAAACCGACCCGGATCGCGAGCACTTCGAGCAGCAGGTTCGGCCGGCTGAACAGCCGCCGCCAGAACGGCATCAGAGGTATCCGGGCCCAGCGCGCCGGCACGGGGCGCGCGTACTCGTTCGGGACGGGCCTCTCGAACGACGGCGCGGTGCGCGACAGGAACGGCACCGCACAGGCCGCCGCCAGCGCCGCGACGAGCGGGGCGTTCTCCCGCAGGGGCACGAGCACGCCCACGTTCGGCAGGAGCATCTTCCCCGGCAGCGTCATCACCAGCACCACCACCGCCGGCCACACCAGCCGGTCCCTGGCCTGTACGCCGACCCGGCCGACCAGGGCCAGCAGCACCCACAGCAGCTGGTGCTGCCAGGCCGTCGGCGAGACGGCGATCGCGACACAGCCGGTCAGCGCGACAGCGAGCAGCGGTTGCCCGTCTCGCGCGTAACGGACCGCGCGCCGCAGCCCCAGGAGGACGACCACCGCGGCCAGCGCGATGAACAGCACCACTTCCAGGGGCCCGGCCAGGCCGAGCCTGAGCAGCGCGCCGTGCAGGGACTGGTTGGTGAGACCGTCCGGGCGCTCACCGAGGCCCGCGCCCGCCACATGGTGCAGCCAGTACGCCCACGAGTCGCCGGGCATCGCGAGCCAGGCCACCGCCGTACTCGCGGCGAAGACCCCGCTCGTCGTCACGGCGGCCCGCTTGCGGCCGGTCAGCCAGAGCAGCGGTACGAAGAGCAGCACGGCGGGCTGGAGCGCCGCGCCGATGCCTGTCAGCACCCCGGAGCCGCGTTCGCCCCGGACGACAAGACAGCCCAGCAGCACCAACAGGACGGGAATGATGCTGGTCTGGCCGAGCGAGAAGCTGTTGCGCACGGGCAGCGACAGCATCAGCAGACTGATCGCGACCGGCGCGGCGAGCAGTCCGGTACGGCGCGACATCCGGCCGGGAAGAGCACGGGCCGCGACAAGACCGAGGGCGACGACCAGCAGGAGCGTCCCGAAGGTCCACGCTATCCCGAGGCTGTGCTCGGCCGAGCGCGCCAGCGGTTTGAGTACGAGGCCGGCGAACGGTGTCCCGGTGAACCTCCCGGTGTCGTACAGCGAACCCGTCACACGCAGCACGCCGTTCTCACCGATCCAGGTCTCCAGATCGGTCAGCCGTTCACCGGGCGGATGCCGGAGCACCGCCGCCGCCTGTCTCACCGCCAGCACGGCGGCGACCAGCCAGAGAACCACGCGGACCGTACCGAAACCGGTCCCCGCCGTACCCGCTGCCGCACCTGCCGCCGCACCGCCGTGCACGCTGTGCTCCGCATTCACCACGCCGCGCCGACCCTCCGTCCGATATCGCCGCCCCTGAGGCACAGAGCCTCGCACTGCCCCGTCGGGAAGACTCAGGCAACCCCCTCTTCGCCTGACTGTCATCCATGTTTTGCCCTGAGGCCCAAGATTTCCGGACGTGCCCGGACAGCGAGCGGGCCCCGAGACGGGCCGACGGCGCACAATGAGTCCGCGTCCGGTAACGCCGTCACCTCCCGCACCGACGAAAGGCCCCCATGTCACAGGAGCAGTGGAACGCCGTCGACCGCTACTTCACCGATCAGCTCGCCCCCGCCGACGAAGCGCTGTCGGCCGCCCTCGCCGCGAGCGACGCCGCCGGCCTGCCCGCCATCGGCGTCGCCCCCAACCAGGGCAAGTTGCTCCAGCTGCTCGCACGTATCCAGGGCGCGCGCACGGTCCTGGAGATCGGCACGCTCGGCGGCTACAGCACCATCTGGCTGGCCCGCGCGCTGCCGGAGGACGGGAGGCTGATCTCGCTGGAGTACGACCCCCGCCACGCCGAGGTGGCCCGAGCCAACCTGGCGCACGCGGGGCTCGACAAGATCGCCGAGGTCAGGACCGGTCCCGCGCTGGAGACGCTGCCCGTTCTCGCGGCCGAGGACGCGGGCCCCTTCGATCTCGTCTTCATCGACGCGGACAAGCGGAACAATCCGCACTATGTGGAGTGGGCGTTGAAGCTCACGCGCCCCGGCAGCGTCATCATCATCGACAACGTCGCGCGGAACGGGGCGGTCACCGACGCGGACAGCACCGACGTCTCCGTACAGGGCACGCGGCGCGCGATCGAGCTGATGGCCGAGCACCCTCGGCTGTCCGCGACCGCGGTGCAGACGGTGGGCTCCAAGGGGTACGACGGCTTCGCGCTCGCCCACGTACTCGCCTGACCCCGCAGGGGAGTTGGGGCGCTGGACCGCCGGGACACCGGGGCGCCGGGGTGCTGGGGCACTGGGGCACTGGACGGCCGGGCCGCCGGTCTTCGAGCACGACCGGAGGCGGCGCGCCGTCCCCCGCCGGCGGTCAGGCGGCATGGTCCCTGGGCGGCCCCGGGACACGCGGCCGTTCGCTGTCGGAGCCGCACAGCTCGCCGGTCAGCTCGCGCACCAGCCGCACCAGATCCCTCGGCCGGTCGGGCCCCCACCAGTCCCCCAGCAACTCCGCCAGGGATTCCTCCCGCGCCTTTGCCAGCGCCTCGGCCGTTTCCGCGCCCCGGTCACTGAGCCTCAGCCCCAGCCCCTCGCGATGCGCCAGCCCGCGCACCTCCAGCTGCCGGGACGCGTCGGTGATGGTCCTGAGCGGTACGGGCGTGACGTCCGCGAGCAGGGCGGGTTCGACCGAGCCAAGGCGTCTGATGCGCAGCAGCAGCCAACTGGCCGCCGGGAGCAGGTCGTACCCCGCCTTCGCGTTGATCGTCTCGTAGACCCGCCGACGGCCCTCGCGCGTGCCGAGGAGCGACAGGGCGCGGGCGCACTCGTCGTGCGACGAGCGCTCGACCGGGTTGGACGCCAGGGTCTCGGTGATCTCCGGGGCGGTCACCGAGCCGCGCAGCTTGTCCTCCTTGAGGAACCACGAGACGAGGAAGGCGAGGAGCACGACCGGCGCGGCGTACAGGAAGACATCGGTGATGGAGGTCGAGAACGCGTTCAGGACGGGGGGCCGCAGCGCGGACGGCAGCAGGGCGATGGCATGGGGGTCGGCCGAGATGTCGGCGGGCGCCACGCCCGGCGGCAGCGCCTGGCCGGCCAGCACGGCGCTGATCTTGCGATGCAGCAGATTGCTGAAGATCGTGCCGAAGACGGCGACGCCGAAGGAGGCGCCGATGGAGCGGAAGAAGGTGGCGCCCGAGGTGGCGACGCCCAGATCCTGGTAGCTGACGGAGTTCTGGACGGCCAGCACGAGGATCTGCATGACCAGTCCGAGCCCGGCGCCGAAGACGAACAGATAGCCGCTCATCACCCAGCTACCGGTGAATTCGGTGAGTTGGTGGAGCAGCAGCAGTCCGAGGGCGGTGATGCCGGTGCCGACGACGGGGAAGACCTTCCAGCGGCCGGTGCGGCTGACGACCTGCCCGGAGAGGGTGGAGGTGATCAGCAGCCCGAGCACCATGGGCAGCAGATGCACTCCGGACAGGGTGGGGCTCACGCCCTGCACCACCTGGAGGAATGTCGGCAGATAGGTCATCGCGCCGAACATCGCGAAGCCGACGATGAAGCTGATGAGCGCGACCAGCGTGAAGGTCCTGAGCCGGAAGAGCCGCAGCGGCAGCACGGGTTCGGCCGCGCGCCGCTCGACGCGTACGAAGACGGCGAGGAGCAGCAGTCCGAGGGCCGCGAGTCCAATGATCTCGGGCGAGTTCCAGGACCAGGTCGTGCCGCCGAGCGAGGCGACGAGCACCAGACAGATGGCGACGGACGCGATCAGGAAGGTGCCGAGATAGTCGATGGTGTGCTTGGTCCGGTGTACCGGGATGTGCAGGACGGCGGCGATGACGAGCAGCGCGACAACGCCGATGGGCAGATTGATGTAGAAGACCCAGCGCCAGCTGAGGGACTCCGTGAAGAAGCCGCCGAGCAGCGGGCCGAGGACGCTGCTCGCGCCGAAGACGGCCCCGAACAGGCCCTGGTATCTGCCGCGTTCGCGCGGCGGGACGATATCGCCGACGATCGCCATCGACAGCACGATCAGCCCGCCGCCGCCCAGTCCCTGGAGCGCGCGGAAGCCGATGAGCTGAGGCATGTTCTGGGCGATGCCGCAGAGCGCGGACCCGATGAGGAAGATGACGATCGCGATCTGGAAGAGCTTCTTGCGTCCGAACTGGTCGCCGAGTTTTCCCCAGAGGGGCGTGGCGGCGGTCGAGGCCAGCAGATAGGCGGTGACGACCCAGGACAGATGCTCCAGGCCCCCGAGGTCACTGACGATGGTCGGCAGCGCGGTGGAGACGATGGTCTGGTCGAGCGAGGCCAGCAGCAGTCCGAGCAGCAGGGCGCCGATGGCCACGCGGACCCCGCGCCGGTTCTGGTCCTCGCCGGGGACCCGGCTCGGGGCAGGGGCGGTCACGTCCTGGGCCATGGGGATATCTCCTTCTGGGACATGGGGCATCTCCTCTGGTTCGCCGGATCTCCATCCTGTCCGCTTCGCACCGTTCTGTCCCGTTGTGATGCGCGAGACCTCCGCCCCTCACGCGCGCCCCCCTCCCCTCGCACCTCCCTCACACCCCCTCGCGATCCCTTCGCACTCCCCTCACGCACCCCTCGCGCATCGAGGCCCCGCCGGGACGCACGGGCGTCGCACTCCGTTCGGATACGGGCTGCATAATCAGCGGCAGTTCAAGGGGAGGGGACCCACGTTGACCGGACAGCTCTGTCCCGAATGCGGTACGCCGCGCACCGCGGAAGACAGACCCGGCTGCGGCTGCGCGGAACTCGGTGTGCGATCCGAGAAGGCCCCGGCGGAGGGGGCGGCGAGGAACGCGACAGAGCGGGCCGCCGAGATCGCGGCGGCCGAGGACTTCGATCCGCTGCGGATACGGCCGTATGTGACGCTCGACGCGGGGGCCGAGGCGCCGCGGTCGTTCCGTACGGCGGGTCCGCTGCCGCCGCTCGCGAAGCCCGCGCCGCTCGCACCGACGGGCGGCGACGCCGGATCGCCGACCGCCGCCGAAGACGGCGAGCACCGTCCGGCGACGCCGCCCGTCCGGCGCAAGCCGTACCGAGCGGTGGCGATCGGCGCGGCGGCGGTGGCGGTGATCGGCACGGTGGCGTTCGCCGGGAAGGTCCTCTCGCAGGACGCCGGAGAGGTTCGGGCACGGCCCGACGAGGCGCACACCTGGCTGCCGTCGATGAGCCCGCGGGACACCTCCACGCCTGCGATCACGCCCACCCCGACCCCATCGGCGACGCCGTCGGCCGCCGTGCCCCCACCGCCGCCCGACCCGACCCCGCCCCCGAGTGCGTCACCGTCGGCCGAGCCGACGTCACCGTCGCCCTCCGCCCCGAAGACCATGAACGAGCCGGCACAGGAGAGCGACAGCGCACCGGCGGACGACTCACTGGGACCGGGCGACTCCGGGCCGGAGGTCATGGAGCTCCAACGGCGGCTCGCGGAGATCCGGCTCTTCCGGGGCAGCCCCGACGGCCGGTACGACGATCGCGTTGCGGGTGCCGTCGCGATGTATCAGTCGTACAAACGGATTGACGAAGATCCCTTGGGTGTCTACGGACCGCGCACCCGCCGGGCCCTTGAGGCCGACACGCGGGGTGCGGGTCGCCGCCACTGACCCGCTTTGTATAATGACGAAACAAAGTGGTTCCGCCCGTTCACCCTGACCGACGGGCGGAGCCACTTGGCTCGCTCGCCCCACTTGTTCCGCTCACCTCGCTCGTTCCACTCACCTCGCTCGTTCCGCTCGCCTCGCTTACCCCGTCTGCCCTCGCTTCCGCGCTCTGGAGTCCGCCGATGACGGCCACCGCTTCCACCACGACGTCCGTCCTGACCGCCCGCGCCCTCCTGCTCGACATGGACGGCACTCTCGTCAACTCCGACGCCTCCGTGGAGCGCTGCTGGCGCCACTGGGCGGGCGAACACGGCCTCGACCCCGAGGAAGTCCTCAAGGTGGTCCACGGCCGCCAGGGGTACGCCACGATGGCCGTCCTGCTCCCGGACCGCCCCATGGAGCAGAACTACGCCGACAACCGCGTCATGCTCGCCCAGGAGACCGCCGACACGGAGGGCGTCGTCCCGATCCCCGGCGCCCCGGCCTTCATGTCCGCCATCGCCGAACTCCCACACGCCCTGGTCACCTCGGCGAACGTCGCGCTCTCGGACGCCCGGATGACGGCGGCGGCCCTCCCCATGCCCAGGACCCGCGTCACGGCCGAGGACGTCACCGCCAGCAAGCCCCACCCGGAGGGCTTCCTCCTGGGCGCGGCGACCCTGGGCTTCGCGCCGGATGACTGTGTGGTCTTCGAGGACTCCGAGGCCGGCATCGAGGCGGCACGGGCGGCGGGCATGCGCGTGGTGGGCGTGGGCCCGCGCGCGAGCGCGATGTCCCCGGACGCGCATGTCGACGACCTCACCCAACTGCGGGTGGAAGCACTGCCGACGGGCGAGATCGCGCTGCGCTTCGGCTGATCCCCCCCAAAGGGCCCGCCGGCCGTCCTGCCATCACGTCATCCGGCCGTCTGTTCAATCGGCCGTCCGGTCATCCGGCCGTCTGGCCATCCAGCAGTCGGGCCGTCCGGTCGTCTGGTCGTCTGGTCATCCAGCGGTCCGGCCGTCCGGCCGTCCGGTGCTGTCGGACCGGCCGCGGGGCGCGGCGCGCGGCACTCGCTCCTCCCGGTGCAGCCGCCCCCGCGCCACCAGTTCGAGCACCACGCTCACCGCCACCGCCTGTACCGCCATCAGCGCCACCAGGACGAACAGCTGGACCGCCCCCGCCAGTACCGGTGACGCGCCGCCCAGCAGCATGCCCACGAACGCGCCCGGCAGCGTCACGAGCCCCACCGTCCGCGTCTGATCGAGCCCCGGCAGCAGCGCGTCCGACGCGGCCGGCCGCGCCACCTCCATCCGCGCGTCACGGTCCAGCAGCCCGAGGGCGAGCCCCGCCTCGACCTCCCCGCGTCGCGCGTGCAGTTCGTCGAGCGCCCGTCGACCGCCCAGCACCGTCGCGGTGAGCGCGCCGCCGATGAGGATGCCGGTGATGGGGATGACCGCGATGCCCTTGGTCGGCACGACCCCCGTGAGCAGCAGCGCGGCCATGACGGGCGCCACCCCCGCGCCGATCGGTACGGCCGCCCACCACCAGGTGCTGTTGCCGGTGACCCGTCGGCCGGCGGTCCGTACGGCGACGGCGTACATGAGGGCGACAAAGGCGAGCAGCGGCGGTACGGCGCCGACCACCCACCCGATCACCAGCGAGACCACGCCGAGTTGGATCGCGGCCCTGACCCCCGCGACGGCGATCTCGCGGGCCCGGCCCAGATGAGCGAGCGCGGCCACCGCCACGGCCACGATCAGCAGCACGCCGAGTACGACCCCGAACGTGATATCGACCCGCAGCAGCACAGACCCACCCTATGCCGCTCGTACGCGACACACGCCCCGCGTGCCGGTCCGCGCTCCGGCGCAGCGCCCGCGTCGAACTCATCAACCTCGTCCGGATAGAACACATTTGCCTGTCCCTCAGAAAGGTCCGCTTCTCCCCGCCCCCTTGATGTGACGTGCCCATGTCGTCACTCTGTTACCTGAAGCCCACCTTCCGGAAACCCACCGCGACCACGATGGCGGCCGGGCCGACGGCCCCGCACGGTCCCGTCCAGACGACCCAGGTACCGCACGGCCCAGCCCCCCACGGCTCCATTCGCACCACTCCGCACGGTCCCGTCAGGTTCCCCCCACTCCAAGGGAGTTCACATGTCCGGTGTCTACGCGCGTCGAATGTCCCGTGCCGGCGTCCTCGCCGCCACGGCCGCCCTCGCGACCGCCACCACCCTGCTGACCGCGCCCACGGCGCAGGCCGCCATGCCCACCCCCGTCAGCGCCGCCACGGCACGCAGCTACCTCAGCCAGCTGACCGTTCAGGCGGAAGGTTCCTCCAGCGGTTACAGCCGCGACCTGTTCCCGCACTGGATCACCCAGTCCGGCTCCTGTGACACCCGTGAGGTCGTCCTCAAGCGCGACGGTTCGAACGTCCAGCAGAACTCCAGCTGCGCCGCCACCAGCGGTACCTGGTACTCCGAGTACGACGGCGCCACCTGGAGCGCCGCGTCCGACGTGGACATCGACCACATGGTGCCGCTCTCCGAGGCCTGGAAGTCGGGCGCGAACAGCTGGACCACGGCGCAGCGGCAGGCGTTCGCCAACGACCTGACCCGCCCGCAGCTCATCGCCGTCACGGACAATGTGAACCAGTCCAAGGGCGACAAGGACCCGGCGAACTGGATGCCGCCGCGCACCGCGTACAAGTGCACCTACGTCCGCGCCTGGGTGCAGGTGAAGTACTACTACAAGCTGAAGGTCGACTCCGCCGAGAAGAGCGCGCTCCAGAGCGCCCTGAACGGCTGCTGAGCAACCACTTCCCCCCTCCCGGGGTCCCTCCCGTCGACTCCGTACGGTCGTTCCGTACCGTACGGGGGCGACGGAGGAGGCTTTTCATGACCCGGCTGCGCCTGGGACCACTGCTGAGGTACGTCGACGGGGACGGCGGCGGCACCGCGACCGTCTGGGTCGAGGCCGACCGCCCGTCCACGGCGGAGGTCCGCTGCGGTGACGGCGCGTACGGCACGTCGCGTACGTTCCATATCGCGGGCCACCACTACGCGTTGATCCTGGTGACCGGTCTGACCCCCGGCACCGACACCCCGTACGAAGTGCTGCTCGACGACCGCCGCGTCTGGCCGCCCGAGGACTCCCGGTTCCCGCCGAGCACGATCCGTACACCGGCCGTGCCCGCCACCGAACTGCGGGTGTCCTTCGGCTCCTGCCGCTGGGCGTCACCGCCGCACGACGAGCCCGACCCGATCGGCCCCGACGCGCTCGACGCCCTGGCCACACGGATCGCGGGCGATCCCGCCGCCGCGCGCCCGGACGTTCTGCTGCTCCTGGGCGACCAGGTGTACGCGGACGAGACGTCGAAGGCGACCCGGCGGAGACTGGCCCGGCGCCGCGATCTGAGCGAGCCGCCGGGCGCGGAGGTCGCGGACTACGAGGAGTACACCCACCTCTACGACGAGTCCTGGAGCGACCCCGCCGTACGGTGGCTGCTCTCCACCGTCCCCAGTTGCATGATCTTCGACGATCACGATCTGATCGACGATTGGAACACCAGCGCCGCCTGGCTGGCCGACATGCGGGACAAGCCCTGGTGGCAGGAGCGGGTGCTCGGCGGCCTGATGTCGTACTGGGTCTACCAGCATCTGGGCAATCTCACCCCTGTCGAGCTGGCGGCCGACAAGCTGTACGCGGCGGTGCGCGCCGAACCCGACGGCACGGAGCTGCTGCGGCGCTTCGCCTCCGAGGCCGACCGCGATCCGGCGTGCGCGCGCTGGAGTTACCGGCGCGACTTCGGGCGTACGCGACTCCTGATGGTCGACTCCCGCGCCGCACGGGTGCTGGCGGAGCGGGACCGGGCGATGCTGGACGAGGCCGAGGCACGCTGGGTACGCGAGCAGGTGCTGGACGGCCGGGGCACGGAGAGCCGGGGCGCGGACGGCGCGGGCAGCGCACAGAGCGACACCGCATACGGCGTCGGTGGGCCCGCCGACGGCACGGACGCGCGCGGACCGTACGCGCGCGGACCGTACGACCATCTTCTGATCGGCACCTCACTGCCCTGGCTGCTGCCGCCCTTCATCCATGACGTGGAGTCCTGGGACTCCGCCCTCTGCGGCGGCGAACGCGGCCCCCGCTGGGCCCGGTTCGGCGAACGGCTGCGCAGGGCGGCCGATCTGGAGCACTGGGCCGCATTCCCTCGCTCCTTCGAGGAGCTGACGGCGCTGATCGCGGAGGCGGGCAGCGGACCCGACGCCCCCGCGACGGTGTGCGTACTGTCCGGTGATGTGCATCACGCGTATGTGGCCGAGCCCTCCTGGACGGCGGGCGGCGGCCCAGACGCGCGGGTCGCGCAGCTGACCTGCTCGCCCGTGCACAACTCCATCCCCGGCTATATGAAGCTGGGCTTCCGCTTCGGCTGGAGCGGGCCTGCCCGGCGGCTCGGGCATGCGCTGGTCCGGCATGGACGGGTCGTCCGGTCGTCCGTCAACTGGCGCAAAACGGGCGGCCCCTGGTTCGGTAACCAGCTGATGACCCTTACGCTGCACGGCCGTTCCGCCGATCTTCGGCTGGAACAGGCCCACGCCCGCAGGCGCGCCCCGGAGTCCGGACGGACGCCCGGCTCGGAGTTGGTGACCGTTCAGGAACGGTCTCTGACACCCTGAGCGCGCCCCTGACGGCCCTTCCGGCTTCGGCCCTCGCGACTGACAACGTTGCCGTGATCCTTGCCACACGGCGTGATCCTTCACCCAAGGGTTCGAACTCGCCATGTACGGGCGGCATGATGAGCGGACTATTCGCTTCCAGCACCACCCGCCCCGGGAGTCACAGCTTTGTGCGATGTACGGCAGCCCCTGCCCCGCTCTCTCGCAGTCGTCGGCGCCGGCCCCCGTGGCACCTCGGTCCTCGAAAGACTCTGCGCGTCCGTGCCCGAACTCGCCCCGGACGTTCCCCTCACCGTGCATCTCATCGACCCCGCGCCCCCGGGCGCGGGGCTGGTCTGGCGCACGGACCAGCCCGCCGAGTTGCTGATGAACACCGTCGCCTCACAGGTGACCGTCTTCACCGACGACAGCGTCGAGTGCGAGGGGCCGATACGCCCGGGGCCGAGCCTGTACGAGTGGGCAGCGACCCGGCCGGACGAGCGGCTCGGACCCGACGACTATCCGAGCCGTGCCGCCTATGGCCGATATCTGGAATGGGCCTTCCACAGAACGGTAGAGAACGCACCGGAGAGCGTGACGGTCGTCGTTCACCGGGCCCGTGCGATCCGGCTCGATGACGACACCGACCGGACCGCTACGGACGCGTCAGCCCCACGCACCTCTGCCGGTTCACCCCAAACTCCCGGTAGCTCCCCCGCGCATCGCCCCACCCAGACGCTCTTCCTCGACGATGGCACGACGATTTCCGGCCTCAGCGCCGTCGTGCTCGCGCAGGGCCATCTACCGGTGGTTTCCGGCCAGACCCAGGCGGCCCTCGCGGAGTACGCGGCCCGCCACCGGCTCCGCTATCTGCGGCCCGCCAACCCCGCGGATGTCGATCTCTCGGCGGTCGCCCCCGGCGAACCGGTCCTGCTGCGCGGACTCGGGCTCAACTTCTTCGACCACATGGCGCTGCTGACGGCGGGCAGGGGCGGTCTGTTCACCCGGGACACGGACGGCGTTCTCGTATACCACCCCTCGGGGCGCGAACCGCAGCTGTACGCGGGGTCGCGGCGCGGCGTCCCGTACCAGGCACGCGGGGACAACGCGAAGGGGCCCTCCGGCCGGCACCGCCCGCTGCTGCTGACCCCGGATGTGATCGCGGTGTTCCGCAAACGCGCGGACGAGGGCGACCCGCCGGATTTCCTCAAGGAGATCTGGCCGCTGGTCGCCAAGGAGGTGGAGGCGGTCTTCTACGAGGCGACTCTCCGCGCGACGGCCCGTGAGGACGGCCCCGGCTGGACGGAGGGCTCGTGGGAACGCGTTCTCGAACGGTTCCTCGCCGCGCCCCACGGCAGCCCACAGGAGGCCGCCGTCCTCGACGAGGCCGGAATCGCGCCCGCCGACCGCTGGTCCTGGGACCGGATCTCGCGCCCCTACGACGGGGTGTCCTTCCGCGATCCGGCCGATCACCGCGCCTGGCTCCTCGCCCATCTGCGCGAGGACGCGGCCCAGGCGGCGCTCGGAAATGTCACGGGCCCGGTCAAGGCGGCCCTGGACGTGCTGCGTGATCTCCGCAATGAAGTACGGCAGATCGTCGACCACGCCGGCCTCCCCGGCACCTCGCGGCGCGATCATCTCGACCGCTGGTACACACCTTTGAACGCTTTTCTCTCCATCGGGCCACCGCGCCGCCGAATCGAGGAGATGGCGGCCCTGATCGAGGCGGGAGTGCTCGATGTGATCGGCCCACGGACGACCGTACGGACGGCGGACGGCAGGTTCAGTGCCGAGTCCCCCGACGTTCCTGGGTCGCTGATCCACGCCACGACGCTCGTGGAAGCCCGGCTTCCGGAGCCGGATCTCCGGCGCAGCTGCGATCCGCTGCTCTCGCGGCTGCTGAAGACCGGTCAGTGCCGGCCGCACCGGGTCGGTGGTTACGAAACCGGTGGGCTGGATGTAACGCGCCGTCCATATCGCCTGATAGACCGTCGAGGGGAAGCCCATCCACGGAGGTTCGCGCTCGGGGTGCCCACGGAAGGAGTCCACTGGGTGACGGCGGCGGGAGCGCGCCCCGGCGTCGACTCGGTGATGCTCTCGGACTCCGACGCGGTGGCACGTGCCACCCTGCGGACACCGGACATATCGCGCCCCGAATACACGACGCGAATTGACCCTCAGCTGAATGTTGAACTTGCAAGCATTGATTAGGCGTACTTAACCTGAGGCAGGAACTTCTCATCGGTCCAGACCAATGATCGAAGGAGTACAACCCCCCATGTACACACGCCTCAATCGTGCCCAGCCCTACGCACTCGGCCTGTTTCGTGTGGTCGTCGGGCTCCTCTTCGCCTGCCACGGCGCCGCTTCGCTCTTCGGGTACTTCGCCAAGGACACCGTCTCCACCGGCGTCTGGCCGGGCTGGTACGCCGCCGTCATCCAGCTCGTGGCCGGGGCCCTCGTACTGCTCGGCCTCGGCACCCGGGTGGCCGCGCTGGTCGCCTCCGGCTCCATGGCCTACGCGTACTTCAACGTGCACCAGGGCGATGGCCTCTTCCCCATAGAGAACAACGGCGAACCCGCGGCCATGTTCTGCTGGGCGTTCCTGCTGATCGTCTTCACCGGGCCGGGGGCGTTCGCCCTGGACCAGCTGTTCGGGGCGCGCGGCTCGCGTGGCTCCGGGGGCGTGTCCGGGGAAGAGAGGCGGGATCGGCGCACGGCCGTGGCCGCCTGACCTCTGCCGGAAACCCCGGTGCCCGGACCCTCCGCGGTCCGGGCACCGATATGCCGGACCCCGGCCGATCTTCCGCTTCCGCACACGCGTACGCTGGCTGGCCGCAGCCGCCACCGCCGCTCCCCCGCGACATCGAGGCGCTGTCAATGGGACCGGGCGGGAAGTGACGTAGGTGCTGGAGAGTCTGGAGTCCTTGACGGGCAGCCCATGGATCTATGCCGTGGTGGCCCTCTCCGTACTGTTCGACGTATTCCTGCCGGTGCTGCCGAGCGGCGTTCTGGTGATCACGGCCGCCACCGCGGCAGCGACCGGTACGACCACGGCCGCGGGCGCGACCGACAAGGTGGTGCGGGTGCCCGAGGAAGTGCCCTCGCTGCTCCTCCTGATGCTCTGCGCGTTCAGCGCCTCCGTACTCGGCGATCTGGTCGCCTTCCGGCTCGCCCGGCGCGGCGGTGACCGTCTCGGCCGGGCCATCGCCCGCTCCCGCCGCCTGACCACCGCGCAGGAACGTCTCGGCGGGGCGCTGCGCCGGGGCGGCGGAATCCTGGTCGTCATCGCCCGGTTCGCGCCTGCCGGACGCTCGGTGGTCTCCCTGGGCGCGGGCGCGGGCCATCGCAAGGCGAGAGAGTTCCTGCCCTGGTCGGCGCTGGCGGCCGTCGCGTGGACGGGCTACAGCGCGGGCCTCGGCTACTTCGGCGGCCAGTGGCTCGGTACGACCTGGACCAGCGCGGGCGTCTCCGTACTGGCGCTTTTCGCGGCGGGCGCGCTCGCCGCATATGTCCTACGCCGCCCGGTCCCGGCACCGGCGGCCGACTAGGTCCCAGGCGTCCTGACTCCAGTCCGGACCTGGGACTGACCCGGGACTGGCCTAGGTCCTGTCCGGTCGATCTTCGCGGATAAGCCCGCGGCGTCTGGTGCCGTGCATCGCAAGGCGAAGGATCGCCCATGTACTGGACGTACTTGGGCGACTCCGACAACGCGGCGAGGTGCGGTGCCAGGCGTCGCGGGCCCGCGAAGATCGACCGGACAGGACCTAGGACGTCTGGGGCGCGATACGGGCCGCTGCGCCTCGTACCTCGATGCCCCCGAGAAGCTTCGCGGTCGACTCCGCGATCTCGGCGACGGCCTGTTCGAAGACCTCCCGATTGTGCGCGGCGGGCGCACGGAAGCCGGAGACCTTGCGTACGTACTGGAGGGCGGCGGCCCGGATGTCCTCCTCGGTGGCCTCCTCGGGGAGTACGGGTGGGCGGAGAGTCTTGATGCTGCGGCACATGTTTCCAGTGTGACCGATGCCGTGCGCGCCCGTCAGGCCCCCCGCCGGCCCCCGAACCAGCGGGGCCGACCTGCGACATTCGCCCCACCGCGGCACCGGATTCGCGCCGACGCGGCACCGGATTCGCCCTGACGCGGCACTAGAACGGAATCGTGCCGCTCCCCGAAACCCGCAGCCGTCCATTCCCGATGGCCGTATACGTGGCCACGACGGCGCCTTCCTGGCCGTCGGGAAACCGGATGCGTACGTCCCCACCGGCCAGCGCCGCACGCAGGGCCTCCCCCGCGTCCACGGTCTGTACGCTGCCGCCCCACTGGCGCACCTCACCCGACAGGCTCGCGCACAGAGTGGCCTCGACCGCGATCTCGGATTCACCGGCGACAAGAGTCGCGGGCCCCTGGTAGGTGCTCATGGCCCCAGTGTGTGCCCATCGACACCGGTCCCTCACCACGTCGGCGCGCGGCAGCGCCCGGGAGTCCGTCAGCCGGGGTAGTTGCTGAGCTCGACGAGATTGCCGTCGGGATCGCGCACATACACGCTGACGAACGCCCCCAGCGCACCCGTGCGCTCCACCGGACCCACCTCGACCGGCACCCCCCGCGCCGCCAGCTCGGCGATCACCCGTTCGAGTGGATCCGCGACCACGAAACACAGATCCGCGCTGCCCGGGGTCGGCCGCTCGGCCTTGGGCTCGAACTCATGGCCCGCTCGATGCAGATTGATCTTGCTCTGCCCGAAGGCCAGCCCGCGCCGCCCGCCACCGAATGTCACCGGCTCCATACCGAGAACCTGGGTGTAGAAGTCGACGGTCGCCTCGATATCGGCGACGGTGAGGACGAGATGGTCGAGACGCTCGACGCGCAGGCCTGCCATCCGCCCACCCTAGTGCTGTGGCCCCGCTCAGCTGACCACGGGACTACGGCGCTCGATCAGCTGGACGTCCCGCCAGACACCATGAAGACGGCCGACGCGCTCGCGGGTGCCGATGATCCGGAACCCCGCTCGCTGGTGCAGCACCAGACTCCCCGCGTTCTCGGGAAAGATGCCGGCCTGGATGGTCCAGATCCCGGCCGCCTCGGTCGAGGCGATCAGCGCGTCGAGCAGCGAGCGCGCGACCCCCTGGCCGCGGGCCTCGGGACGGACATAGATGGAATGCTCGACCACCCCGGCGTAGGCGGACCGCCCGGACACCGCGGCAACGGCGACCCAGCCCAGCACCCGTTCGCCATCCGGCGCCAGCGCGACAAAGCGGTGCTCCGCCAGCTTCCCCGCGTCGAACGCGTCCCAGGAAGGGGCGGCCGTCTCGAAGGTCGCGTTGCCCTCGTCGATGCCCGCCTGGTAGATCGCCAGCACCTGCGCGGCATGCGCGGCGATCAGCGGCCGGACAAGTACCCCGGCTCTCGTGGTCACGCGAGGGACCGCCTCGGCGACTGGCACATGGCGACCGGGCCCTTCGTCCGTGTTCGTCCGGACCGACCGTGGCCGGTGAGGTGTCACTGGTGGGCGCGGACGGTTTCGAACCGCCGACATCTGCTTTGTAAGAGCAGCGCTCTACCCCTGAGCTACGCACCCGTGGATGAGGCAACAGCGTACATGGCCCACCGGGCACGGCCGCAAACCGTATGCCGGGCTCGGTAGCGGAGCGCCCGGTGTACGGGGGGTATCCCCACCACGGAGACGGAGGGCCGCCGGATCGGTTTCGGTGGTTTCCGTTCGTACGGTGGTGGGACACCACGACACAGCACTGCCAGTGACCCGCCGAGAGAAACATCGGCCCGAACGCTCCGGCAGCACAACAGAACTTCTCTGGGGGACGATCACCATGGCCGCACCCGCACCCGCACCCGCACCCGCACACCGCCACCGCTCTCGTACGCTTCTCGCCGTCGGCGGAGCCGTGCTCATCGCACTCGCCGTCAGCGGGTGTGGCAGCGCGGACGCCTCCGACGCCCCCGTCGAGACCAAGTCGTTTCCCTTCAAAGGGGAGACGCTGACGGTCGACACCGTGAACGCGGCGGTCGAACTCGTCCCCGCCGATGTGAAGGACGTCGAGGTGACCCGGCAGGTCGATGGCTGGGTCTTCATGGGAAGCGGGCCCGACGCCAGCTGGAAGATGACGGACAACACGCTCAGCCTCAAGGTGAAGTGCCGGGCGGTGGCGAGCAACTGCGAGTCGCTGCACAAGGTGAAGGTGCCACGCGGGGTGGCGGTGACCCTCAAGGGCGACAACGGGCGGGTCACCGCCAGCGGGTTCACCACCGCGCTGAAGCTGACGTCGGACAACGGCGCCCTGACGGTACGGGCCTCCAGCGGGCCGATTGATCTGGAGACCGACAATGGAAAGATCACGACGGAGGAGGTCTCCGCCAAAACCGTCGCCGCGAAGTCGAGCAATGGAGCCATCCGCCTCGGGCTCACCGCCGTGCCCGACCGCGTGGACACCGCCACGGACAACGGCCGGATCGCCATCGATCTGCCCAGCTCGGACACCTCCTACGCGGTGACCACATCGACCGACAACGGCTCGGTCGATGTCGGCGTACGGACCGACAAGAGCAGTGCCCATGTCCTGAAGGCCCGCACCAGCAACGGGAAGATCACCATCCAAAGCGCGAACTAACCGACCCGTGTGTTCGTCTCTACCTGGTGGGACAATGAACCAGGCAGGGTGAACTCGGCACGGGAGAGGGATGTGACGGCGACACACACGCAGCCGCACGCAAGAGCGAAAGCGAAAGCGAGTGCCGTCCGTGATGTCCTCACGCTGATGCTGCTGCCGGTGCCCCTGGTGGTGGCGGCGCTGCCGCTCACCTTCGCCGGCGGGGGTACGCGGCGGTGGTTCGGCGGCCGGGGCGAGAGTCAGCGCGCGGACGCGCAGGCGGCGAAGGATGCCGCGGCGGCCGCCTTCTACGAGCTGGACACGGCCCAGCGCGATCTGCGGATCTCGATAGAGACGATCACGGCGGTGGACAGCTCGCCGGGAGCCCGCAGGGCCGTGGAGGGGTTCGCGGCGCTGGGGCAGCGGATCGACGAGGTGAGCCACAGCTATATCGAGGCCGTCGACGCGCACGATCTCGACCGCGACGATCTGGAACCGTCCGCCGCGTCCAAGGCTCGCAACGAGCTGACGAAGGCCAAGGACGAGCTGATCCGGGTCAAGGGCGATCTCGACCGGTTCGAGCAGGGGCTCGGGCCGCTGCTCGACAAGGCCGAGACACAGTTGGCGCGGCTCGCCCCCGCCGTGGAGCGGGCGCGCCAGACGCTGCTCGCCGCGAGCAACGCCCTCGACGCGGTGCGCGCCTTGGGGCTGCGGGCGGACGATCTCGCCGCCCGGCTCGCCGCGCTGGCGCCCGATCTGACGAAGCTCAACCAGGGCGCGGGACAGCACGGCGTGGCGGAGACACTCCAGCGCGCCGACCGAGTCCTGCGGGATGCCGAGACCGTACGGGCCGAGGCGGCGCGGCTGCCGGAGCGGGCCCAGGAGATCGACCGCCGACTGGTGTCTCTCCGTACTCGTGCGCAGGCCCTGACGACGCGGGCGGGGACCGTGGAGCCGGTGCTCAGCGAGCTGCGCCGCCGCTTCACCGCGGCGTGCTGGCAGGACCTTCAGCAGGTCCCCGATCACGCGGCGACCAGCGTCCACCAGGCCGAGGAGAAGCTCAAGGAAGCCGGCAAGGCTCGCGAGGAGCAGCGGTGGGCCGACGCGACCTCGCTGCTCAGCACCGCGCGGGCGCTGCTGAACGGTACGGACGAGGCGGTCTCCGCCGCCGGTGACCGGCTGCGGCGGCTGAACGCCGTGTCCAAGGACCCACAGCAGGAGATCGATCGCACGCGGTTCGCGATCCGGGATGCCCAGCGGCTGGCCATGACCGGACGGAATACCCCCGAGCCCCGTCACGCGCGTCCGCTGGACCAGTCCGTGGCCAGGCTGGACCGCGCGGTGGCCGCGCTGGAGGGCCGCCATCCCGATTACTGGCACTTCCTGACCGAGACCGAGGCGGTTCGGCACACCGTGGCCCAGGTGGTCTCGGAGATCCGCGAGGAGCGGGGCGCCGGGCACGGCGGCTGAGTTGTCCACCGGTCGCGGTGGGCGGATGCTGGAGTGAAGCACCGCCACCGCCAAAGGAGGCCGCCCATGGCCACGCGAGTGCTCCATCCGCCGGCCCGGCGGCATGTCATGCTCGACGAACAGCTCCCCGTCGATCACCGGCTCAACCAGGTCTATCGGGTCGGGGCCGGGCTGATGGGGCTCATCCTGATCGTCTTCGGCATCCTCGGGCTGATCGACAA
This sequence comes from Streptomyces sp. NPDC094034, assembly GCF_040303865.1. Lineage (NCBI taxonomy): Bacteria > Bacillati > Actinomycetota > Actinomycetes > Kitasatosporales > Streptomycetaceae > Streptomyces > Streptomyces sp. NPDC094034. The sequence goes on from NZ_JBEOUD010000001.1 coordinate 120,514, forward strand.
GATCGGATTCTTCGACACCGGCGGCGCCACGGTCGCGGGCCTGAACACCAATGGCACGCTGAGCGTGCTGTCCATCTGTGTCGGGCTGATCCTCATGATCGGCATGGTGATCGGCGGAAATACCGCGTCGACCCTGAATATGGTCCTCGGTGTCCTCTTCATCATCAGCGGATTCGTCAATCTCGCTCTGCTGGAGACCAGTTACAACTTCCTCGCCTTCCATCTCCAGAATGTGCTCTTCAGCTTTGTGGTCGGTCTGCTGCTCATGTTCTTCGGGATGTACGGGAGAGTGAGCGGGGGGCTGCCGCACGACAATCCGTACTGGCGGGCCCGCCATCCGGAACAGGCGGAGCGTGAACAGCGCCTCAGGGCCAGGGGCCGTCCGGGCCAGGTGGGCGTGGGCTAGAACACCGCCTAATCTGAACACATGCCTCGTTACGAGTACCGCTGCCGCCCCTGTGGTGACACCTTCGAGCTCAGTCGGCCGATGTCGGAATCGGCGGCCCCCGCCGCGTGCCCCGAGGGGCACGACGACACCGTGAAACTGCTGTCCACCGTGGCGGTCGGCGGAACCGCGAAGGCCGGCGCCCCTGCCCCGGCGGCCGGTGGCGGCGGAGGCTGCTGCGGTGGTGGCTGCTGCGGCTGATCCGCCGAGCCCCCGCCGCCGGCCGAGCCCCGGCTCAGGTGCCGAGATAGCGGAGTACGGCCAGGACCCGGCGGCTGTACCCGCTGCTCCCGCTGAGGTCCAGCTTCTCGAAGATCGCGTTGATGTGTTTCTCGACCGCGCTCTGCGAAATGTGCAGCCGTTGGGCGATGGCCGCGTTCGTGTGGCCCTGAGCCATCTCGGCCAGCACCTGGTGTTCCCGCTCGGTGAGTCCGGACAGCGGATGACTGTGGTTGGACCGGGCCAGCAGCTGCCGTACGACCTCCGGATCGAAGGCCGCCCGGCCCGCCGCGACCCGCTCCAGGGCGTCAAGGAACTCATCCACTTGAACAACACTGTCTTTGAGTAGATAGCCGACTCCTTCCGACTCTCCGGTCATCAGTTCTGTGGCATAGCGCTTCTCGACATATTGGGATAGGACGAGCACTCCCACCGTCGGCCAGCGCTCGCGGATCTCCAGCGCCGCCCGTAGCCCCTCGTCGCTGTGCGTGGGCGGCATCCGGACGTCGGCGACGACCACGTCCGGCTGGTCCTTCGCGACCGCCGCGAGCAACGCGTCACCGTCGGCGACCGAGGCGATCACTTCATGACCCTCCTCCGCGAGAAGCCGTGCCAGCCCCTCCCTGAGCAGCGTCGAGTCCTCGGCAAGAATTACTCGCATGGAATCTCCGCGGTGATGGTGGTGGGGCCGCCGAGCGGGCTCTTGATCTGGAGCAGTCCGTCGAGAGCGGCCACCCGGCGGGCGAGGCCGAACAGTCCGCTGCCCTCGGGATCGGCGCCGCCCCGCCCGTAGTCCCTGACCCGTATGCGCAGTGTGCGCGCTTCTTCGACCACTTCGACTTCGATATGAGGGGCTTCGGAGTGCTTGACCGCGTTGGTGACGCTCTCCGAGACAACGAAGTAGGCGACATTCGACGCGGCTTTGCCGGGCTCATGCTTGAGGGCGCATTTCAACCGGACGGGCAGGGGCGACCGTTCCGCGACGGTCTCCAGCGCCGCCCGCAGTCCCGCCTCGTCGAGCACGGTCGGATAGACACGCCAGGCCACTTCACGCAGTTCGGTCAGCGCCTCGCGGCTCTGCTCATGTGCCTGGCGCAGCAGATCGTCGGCGCGCTCGGGGTCGCCGCTGCGCCGGGCGCGGCCCAGCAGCATGCCCAGTGCCACCAGCCGCTGCTGCACTCCGTCATGCAGATCCCGCTCGATACGCCGCCGTTCGTCGTGGACGGCGTCCACAACCCCCGCACGGCTGGTGGCCAATTGCTCTATCCGCCGCTCCAACTCCTCCTGGTGGCTGGGGCCGAGGAAGTGCCGGGCCAGCTTCCCTTCGAGCGCGGCGACACCGAAGATCCCTTGTATCGCCAGAAAGAGCAGAAAGAGTCCGCCGAGCATGCCCAGCGCGACGGTGCCCGGGTAGCGTATGTCGACTATCACCCAGCCGTAGAAGAAGAACGTCGCGTACCCCGCACCGATCATCACCGACAGCAGTACGACCGCGCCGAGCGATCCGAGCGCCCAGCGCATCGCGAGATAGCGCAGCGCGCCGAGCGGTTCGTAGGTGCCGGCGACCCGCTCGCCCAGCAGCGTGCGGAGCCGGTGGCGCTCCATCTCCACCAGTTTCCCCGCGCACACCGCGAGCGGGCGCATGACGGCCTGCCGGCCGCGCGGCCAGGCGAGCACGAGCAGCAACGCGACGCCCGCGAGCAGCGTGAAGAGCAGCTCGATGGCGGCCGTACCGCTACCGATCAGAAGTCCTGTCGCGAGTCTCAGCCCGCGTCGCACCACCGCTTTCATGATCAGTCACGCTAGCGGGGCCGAGCGACGGCGCGCATTGCGGAAAACCGCAATGTTCTGTGCGGTCCGCTTCAATGTGTGTCCGGCCGCGGTTGCCTAGCGTTGAATGCATGATCGAAAGCAGCGCGGACTCATGGGTCAACAGTCTGATGGACAATCTCGGAGCGCCCGGCGCGGGTATCGCGATCGCGTTGGAGAATCTGTTCCCGCCCCTGCCCAGCGAGGTGATTCTGCCGCTGGCCGGTTTCGCGGCCAGCACGGGCCGGATGAGTCTCGTCGCGGCCCTGCTGTGGACCACGGCGGGGTCGGTGGTCGGCGCACTCGCCCTGTACTGGGCGGGGGCGTTGCTGGGCCGGGACCGGACGGTCGCCATCGCGGCCCGGCTGCCACTCGTGAAGGTGAGCGACATAGAGCGGACGGAGGCATGGTTCGCCCGGCACGGGACGAAGGCGGTGTTCTTCGGCCGGATGATCCCTGTCTTCCGGAGTCTGATATCCGTGCCGGCCGGGATCGAGCGGATGCCACTTCCGCTCTTTCTGATATTGACCACGCTCGGCAGTGCTCTGTGGAACTGCGTCTTCGTCCTGGCCGGATTCGCGCTGGGGGAGAACTGGGAGGAGGTGACGGGTTATGTCTCCACCTATTCGAAGGTGGTGCTGGTGGCGACGGTGGTCGCGATTCTGGGCTTCGTGGGGGCGCGGCTGGTCAGGCCGGGTCCGGGGCAGCGGCGAGGGTGAGGCGACGGAGGATCTCCTCTCCCGCCGCGACACCCGTCTGCGGGAGTACGTCGACATGGGGGGCGCTCCAGCCGCTGTCCGCGAGTTCGCCGTGGCCGGGACGCCAGGCGCGGTCCGCGGCCAGCAGCAGATCGGCGTCGAGCAGCGAGTCCCCCGCGGCGAGGGTGAGTTCGGCGCCGGTCCTGCGGGCCACCTCACGCATCGCGGCGCTCTTGGTGAGTGGTCGCGGTACGGCATAGATCTTGCGGCCCTGGAGGGAGACGGTCCAGCCCCGGCCGTCGGCCCATTTGGCGAGTTCCTTGACCCAGCCCTCGGGCAGCAGGGCGCGATCGACCACGAGATAGGCGAAGAGGTCTTCGGCGATCCGCTCCTTGAGGAGCCACGCGGGGTCCGCGGCGGCGAGCAGATAGGCGCGGACCTCGGCGAGGGGAGCGCACTCATCGGCCAGCCGGTCGGCCACCTGGGCCCGCCAGACCGGGTCGGAGACCCCGTCCACCAGGAGATGGCCACCGTTGGCGCAGATCGCGAACCGAGGTGCGGGGCCCGGCAGATGGATGCGGCCGTACTGCTCGCGGGTGCGGGTTGTCGTCGGTACGAAGACGGTGGCGCGGGCGAGATCGCCGAGCAGTCCGGCGGCCGTCTCGGTCAGATACGACAGCGGCCGGCTCTCGTACACCTCGACGCAGAGCAGCCGGGGGGCCTCGGCGTCCGGCATCGGGAGCTGGAGCGCGGCGGCCGAATAGATCAGGGTGCGGTCCAGATCGCTGGCGACCAGGACCGGGGCCTTCGCGGAGGTGTCCGGGGTGTGGGAGAGGTTCACGACGCGACGACCGCCTTGCCGTCCGCACCGGTGGCGCCGCGGGTGAATCGCGGGTGGATCAGTCCGACGCAGGTGTATGGAAGGTCGTCGACCTCCTCGACGGGCACGCCCCGTTGCTCGGCCAGCAGTCGGACGTGATCGAGGTCGGCGCCCGCGTCGCGCTGGGCGAGGATCTTCCAGGGGACGCGGCGCAGCAGGACGCGGGTGGTCTCGCCGACACCGGGCTTGACCAGGTTCACATCGTGGATGCCGTACTCCTCACTGATCCGCTCGACGGCGGCCCAGCCCTCCCAGGTGGGCGCGCGGTCCGCCGAGAGCAGTTTCTTGACCTCGGCGTCCACGGCGTGGACGACTTCGTCGAAGCGGGCGGCGACAGTGTCCAGGAAGTGGCCGGAGACATCGGCGTCGGCGAGGTCGCGATAGTGCTTCGCGCCGTGGAAGTCGTTGGGGCCGACCAGATCGGATCGCAGGACGGTACGGGAAATCAGGCCGGAGACAGTCGAGTTGAGACAGGCGGAGGGTATGAGGAAGTCCTCTCGGGTGCCATAGGTCCGCACACAGCCACCCGGATCGGCGAGGACCGCGATCTCGGGGTTGAAACCACCGAACGCGTCGAGGGCCTGGGCGAGTTCGCGAGTGATCGCGCCCTTGCCGGTCCAGCCGTCGACGAAGACGACATCGGCGGGGTCATGGTGGGCGGCGAGCCAGCGCAGGGCGTTGGCGTCGATACCCCGGCCGCGCACGATCGAGACCGCGTAGTGCGGCAGGTCGAGGCCGTGCCGATGCTGGGCCCAGCGGCGCATCAGTACGCCGACCGGGGTGCCGGCGCGGGCCAGCGAGACGAGGACGGGGCGGAGGGACCGCTCGGCGAGCACCGTTTCGGTGACGGTGCCGACAGCCCGCGCGATCCGGGCCGCCGAGGTCTCCAGGGCGGCTTTGAAGAGCTCCTGATACTGGGCGCTCGGCTGGTACTCGACAGGAAGGGATTCGGCGTAGTGCGCACCGCCGCTCTGTATCGCCTCCTCGCGCTCCTCTGTCGGGGCCTCCAGCTCCACGTCGGACAGGTCCTGGAGGAGCCAGCCCACATCGTCGGGCGCGTAGGAGGAGAAGGAGGGGCCACGGAGAGGCTCGGGCAGCATGGAGGATTCCTGCCGTTCGGGGTCGTGCGAGGAGCGCGGGGGGTGCGGAGGGTGCGGGAGGTGCGCGGAAGAAGGGAGATACGAGGGGATCACGGCGAGGACCACCCGGGGTATGTGTGCGGCGAGCTGGGCCAGCAGACCGCCGGGCGCGTGCAGCTCGGGAGAGTCGGCCAGGGAGTCGACGACCAGCACGACGGCGTCGAAACCGGCGTCCGCGACGTTGTAGGCATACCGGTCTCCGATGCCGTCCCCGTCGGGGAAGGCACCGGTGTCATGGGCCGGGAAGACGAGGCGGCTACGGATCGCGTATCCGGGGTCGTTCACGGCCAGCACCGGTGACCGCGTGGTGGTGGAGTACCTCACCTCGGCGTCACAGGAGCGTTCCAGCGCTTCGGCGAGCCGCAGAGGGGCGTACATCAGCTCCTCGAAGCCGAGGACGAGGACGCGCCGGGCGTCGCCCAGCCTGACGGCCGCCTCGGCCGCCATGGCGGGCAGCGCGGCCTCCAGGGCGGCCCGGTGGGCGGGGGTGAAGCCATGGCGGCCCCCGTCGGGGACTCCGGCGGGCCACTCCAGGGCCATGCGGGTCACGCCGGTCGCGTGGGCGCCCGGCGCCCCGGGGGCCCGGGCGGGGTCCATGGGGCGTGGCGCGGAGGCCTCGGCCTCGTGCTCCGCCACCAGCGCCCGGCCCTTCTCCAGGACGCCGTCCGGGAGCCGGACGGTGCCGGAGGCCAGGGTGACCAGGTCGACGCGGGCCCCTATCTCCCGGGCGAACTCCGCCAGCCGGCCCTGGTCGGCCGCCGAGCGCATATCGACCAGGGCGACGATGACGTACCAGTCACGGGGGTAGCGCTCATGGAGGGTGCGGACGGTGTTGAGGATGGTGTTACCGGTGGAGAACTCATCGTCGACGAGGACCAGCGGGCCGCCGGAGGCGAGCAGTTCCTGGTCTTCGGGGAGCAGCAGATGGGAGGTGGCGTGCGAGTGCGACTCCTCGAAGCCACCCGCTCTGGCGACACCCGGGACCGGGCGCCGGGTGGAGTGGAGATACGGAGCGTGGCGCACCCCGTCGGCGACCGAGTGGCCGAGTCCCGTCGCGGTCTCCGCGTAGCCGAGCACCACGGCGCGGTCCACGTCCGCGCCGAGCAGTTCACGTACGCGCTCGCCCAGCTGTACACCCGTTCCGTATACGACCCGAGGGTGCTGCGGGATGTGTTTGCCCAGCACATTCGAGACAAGGAGGTGGGCCCGCTTGGGGTTGCGGCGCAGCGCCAGGCCCAGCAGATCCCGCAGGTCCTCGTCGCCGGCGAGTTCGACGCCGAGCCGCTCGGCGACCCATGTGCCCGACCACACCATAGTGACGATCTCTTCCTTCGACGACGGTCCGGCCTGCCCGGTCCGAGTGGTCTGTTCCCGGGTGCTCACGTGGCGAGACCGGCCGTGAGCAGCTCCACGAAGCCGACGTCCTCCCGGGCGACGCCGAAGACCTCGGCCCGCAGAAGGGTGCGCTCGGCCCAGGCGCGGTGCGGCTTCACCTCATTCATCTTGTTCGTATACGCGGAGCGCAGCACCCCGCCCCCGTCGCGCTCCGGCCGCAGGATGTCCTGGGCGTCACTGAACTCCTCATGGCTGACCACGGACAGTGCGTGGACCGGCGGGACATGGGAGGGGTGGATACAGGTCTTGCCAAGCAGCCCATTGGCCCGGTCCAGCTCGATCTCGCGCAGCAGCCCGTCGAGGTCGTGCTCGATCAGGGCGGTACGCAGTTCCTCGGCCCGGCCCTCAAGGAACGGGCTGCGCCGCAGCTGGGGCTTGAACATGCGCTCCTGGAGCCGGAAGTACTCCCAGACCGGGCCGGTGATCGTGAAGCCCGAGCCATCGGCACGTCCGAGTACGTTCACCACGTCCGCGATGACCCCGGCCACGATGCGTACGTCGTACGCCGTCATATCGGGCGACCGGCGCAGGCCGTACGCGGCGCAGAAGTCGGTCACGCCCAGTCGCAGCGCGAGTACGCGGTCGCGGTACTTGTCGACGGCGGTCGCGATCCCGGTGAGCGTCCTGGTCCTGGTCTCCAGATGCAGCAGTTCGGGCGATTCGAGCACGGGCATCGCGTACAGCGTCCGGCCGCAGTCGCTCTCGGCTTCCGCGAGCGCTTCCAGGAAGGCCGTCCCGCGCTCCTCGGTGAACTTGGGGAGTACGAATCCGGACAGCAGCCGGATCGACTCGCCCAGGCGCCTGGCCAGGTCGGGTATCTGCCCCGGCTCACGGACGCGGATGAAGAGCAGCGGCGTCGCGATCCGGCGCTCGGCGAGTTCGGCGAACTGCCGGACCAGATTGACCTCGGCGTCCACGACCTCGGCGTCATGGATGGAATCCTCCAGGCAGAGCACCATGGAGACGACTCCGCGCCCGGCCTGCTTCAGCACGTCGTCGGCGAGCCGCGGCCGGGTGGCCGGACTGTAGAGCGTGGCCCCGAGAGCGGCCGAGAGCAGCCGGGCGGGCGAGTCGGCGGTGAACTCGCAGGGCTCCTGATGGAACAGAGCCTGTCGAGCAGCGGTCGGGATATGCCCGAAATGACGCATGTGAATCCCCCGTACTGCCAAGATGGCCCGTCGGTCAGGTGGCCGGTAATAGTACGTATGGGTGGGTGTCAAGAGTTCCCTCGATACATGAAATCCTGGTTACTCGTCCGCTTCTCGTCCATGGCCCGGACGGAGCGGATCTGGGCCCGCATTGTCCCCGCGGGCGGCGGGAAGGCAGGATGGCAGCTATGACGCACGCGATGCTCAAGGGCTCGAACGTCCCCCTCGATGCCATGGCCGTACGAGCCGTGCTGCGCTGGTCCCCGGGCACCGGGGTCCCGGATGTGGACGCCTCCGCCCTGCTCCTCGGACACGACGGCCGGGTCCGCTCCGACGAGGACTTCGTCTTCTACAACCAGCCGCGCCATCCCTCGGGGCTGGTGCGGCGGCTGCCCAAGAAACAAGTCGGGGACGAACTGACCGACACCGTCGAGGCCAATCTCACGGCGCTCGATGCCTCGGTCGATCAGGTGGTGCTCGCGGCCTCCTCCGACGGTGCGAGCTTCCAGCATGTGACAGATCTGCGGATCCTGCTCTACGACGCGGCAGCGGCGGATGGCGAGCCGCTGGCCGCCTTCGATGTCCGGCCGGAGACCGGCGAGGAGACCGCGATCATCTGCGGCGAGCTCTACCGGCGCGGCGGCGGCTGGAAATTCCGCGCGGTGGGCCAGGGATATCCGACCGGTCTGGACGGTCTGGCCACCGCGTTCGGCATTCTGGTGGACGAGACGGAAGGGGCCGTCGACGACCGGACGCCCGATGGCTCGGAAGGCGCCACCGTGGCCGCGGAGACGCCGCTGCCGCCTCCCCCGCCCCTGCCTCCCGCCCAGCCGGCCGCGCAGCCCGCGTACGGATACCCGCAGCCGCCCCTGCCGTCGGCCCAGCCGCAGTACGGCTATCCCCAGCCGGTGTCGTCCCCGCGGCCCGCGTACGGCTATCCCCAGCCGGCCGCGGCCGCCGCGCCCGCCCCCGATCCGAACTTCCGGCTGCCCCCCATGGGACCGCAGTTCATCCGCCCGTAGAAGCCGGTACGGACCCCGGGGCGGGAACAGACCCCGGTACAGACCCCGGGGCGGGCACAGACCCCGGTACGGACCCCGAGGCTGGAACGGCCCCCGGGACGGGAACGGATACCCGGGCGGGGACGGCTTCCGGGGCACGTCTCAGGTCTTCGTCTTGTAGCCACGCCCCCACTGGAGCCCCCAGCCGTACAGCCGGTCCAGCTCCGCCTGGAAGCCGTAGACGAACTTCACCTCTCGGCGTACGACGAGGTCTCCCTTGACGTTCTCCACCGAGAACACGGCGCAGGAACGGGCCTGCGGCGCGTGCTCGTCGAGTTCGATCTCTATGCGCGGGCCATTGCTGGGGTACAGCGTCACATGCGCGCGCGTACGGTCGAAGGCGGGCGTCTGGTCGTAGATGTAGACGAAGAACAGCAGCCGCTTGATCGACTCGCGGTGGTCGAGATTGACGTAGACGGTCTCACCCGAGGCGGCGCCGAACCGGTCGTCGCCGCTGAGTTTGACGTACGGAGGATCGTTCAGATCCCCCAGGAAGTTGCCCAGCGGCTGGACCACGCCCTTGCTGCCGTCGGTCAGTTCGTACAGGCAGCCCAGGTCGAGGTCCACATTGACCATGCCCTGTGTATGTGCCTGCACCACCTCGGGCTTGAAGAGCTTGAGGGGGTTCGACAGCAGTCGCCCGCTCTGCCTGGAGCGTCCCTCGATGTCGGAGGTACGCATCTGCCAGGAGAGGTTCACCCGCAGATTGCCGGTGGCCGCGCCCTGTTTGGTGAGCGAGACCGTGGGCCTCCGCTTCGTCAGCTCGATGGAGTTGGACGCGGCATTGCCCGAATCGAATTGCGTTGCCCTTTGTCCCTGCCACAGGTTGTCCCAGAAGGCCATGCCCACCCCACCCCTGTCGTCAACTCGCCAACTGCACATGGAAGAACGGGGCGGCCGGCAGGCTCGCGCCTCTCGGCCGCCCCGTTCAGAGCGTTCCCTGATTACCCTCCGCGTCACCCTCCGGAGGACCGGCTCACCAAAGGCTCACCGAAGCGTCGGCTCAGACCTGGACCGGGGCCTTGTCGCCGTCGGGATCCTTGTCGCCGTCATCGGTCGCGAGCGCCTTGTTGCGGCGTACCGAGGACCAGAAAGAGGCGGCGATGAGGACCACGCCGATCAGACCGGTGATGATCTCGCTGATCGAGTGCTCGATGGTGATCAGCAGGATCGCGGCGAGCGCGCCGATCGCGTAGTGCGCGCCGTGCTCCAGGTAGACGTAGTCGTCCAACGTGCCCTCGCGGACCAGGTAGACCGTGAGCGAACGTACGTACATCGCGCCGATACCGAGGCCCAGCGCCATCCAGAAGATCTGGTTCGTGACGGCGAAGGCGCCGATGACTCCGTCGAAGGAGAAGGACGCGTCCAGGACCTCCAGGTAGAGGAAGAGGAAGAACGCGGCCTTGCCCGCGAGACCGATCGCGGAGACCTGCTTGCCCTCGGCCTTGGCCTTCTCCTCCGCTTCCTGCTCCTGCTCCTCCTGCTCCTCCAGCCGGTTCTCGAAGAAGCCCGAGAGCCCGCCGACGATGAGGTACGTGACCAGACCGGCGACCCCGGCGAGCAGCACCGTGGCCGACTTGTCCTGGTAGCCGGAGCTGGTGTGGGCATTGGTGGCGAAGGTCAGCGCGGTGACGAGCAGCACGATCAGCGCGACGCAGACCGACAGCATGTCGACCTTGCCGAGCTTGGCCAGCGGACGCTCCAGCCAGCTCAGCCACTTGATGTCCCGCTCCTCGAAGATGAAGTCGAGGAAGATCATCAGCAGGAACATACCGCCGAAGGCGGCGATACCCGGGTGGGCATCGGTGACCAGGGCCTCGTACCGGTCGGGGTTGTCCAGAGCGATCTGGACAGCCTCGATGGGCCCGACCTTGGCGCTGATGGCGACGATCACGACGGGGAAGACCAGTCGCATACCGAACACCGCGATGAGGATGCCGACGGTGAGGAAGATCTTCTGCCAGAAGGCATTCATCTTCTTCAGGACCCCGGCGTTGACAACCGCGTTGTCGAACGACAGCGAGATCTCAAGGATGGACAGGATCAGTACGATCCCGAACGCCTCCCACCCCCACTGCCAGGCCGCGAAGGCCAGGCCGAGCGCCGTGATGGCGAACGACCAGCCGAAGGTTTTCAGGATCACTGGCTACCCCATCTGGTGATTAACGGGCTTTCCCCCGCGCAGCGCACTGCTTTACGAAACGTTGACCCCGAAGTCTAGAGCGATGCCTCGAAGCCCCGACGCGTACCCCTGCCCCACGGCCCTGAACTTCCACTCGGCGCCATAGCGGTAGAGCTCGCCGAAGATCATCGCGGTTTCGGTGGAGGCGTCCTCGCTGAGGTCGTAGCGGGCGAGCTCCTGACCGTCGGCCTGGTTGACCACCCGGATGAAGGCGTTGCTGACCTGCCCGAACGTCTGACCGCGATTGTCGGCGTCATGGATCGAGACCGGAAAGACGATCTTGTCGCAGTGGGCAGGCACCTTGGAGAGGTCGACCAGCACGGATTCGTCGTCGCCGTCGCCCTCACCCGTCAGATTGTCACCGGTGTGCTCGACGGATCCGTCCGGACTGGTCAGATTGTTGTAGAAAATGAACCATTCATCGCCGAGCACCCGGCCCGACTGGCAGAGAAGCGCGCTGGCGTCGAGGTCGAAGTCGGCCCCGGTGGTGGAGCGCGCGTCCCAGCCGAGCCCTACCAATACCTGGGTGAGGTTGGGTGCGGCCTTGGAGAGGGAGACATTGCCTCCCTTGGCGAGTGTGACGCCCATGATGGTGAGTCCTCCCCGAGATGATGTGCTGCCGTCCTGCGGGCGGGACGCGCCTGACGTCCTGCCCGTTCAAACCCTGTTCATGCGGCTCGTTCCCGTACCGATGCGGACCGGCCCCCGCGCCGATCCGCGCATCGATCCGCATACCGATCCGTGTCCGTATCCGGCGTCCGTATCCGGCGTCCGTATGCGGTGTCCGTATCCGGTTACGGGTGCGAGACGCGTACGGCGCCGCACTGGAGCGTGCGGCGCCGTGCTCGAAGATACCCAGGCTCCGTCCGGTGGGGACAGGGCCCGGCGGTTCAGACGTTGACGCCGAAGTCCTGCGCGATACCGCGCAGACCCGAGGCGTACCCCTGACCGATGGCGCGGAACTTCCACTCCGCGCCATTGCGGTACAGCTCGCCGAAGACCATCGCGGTCTCCGTCGAGGCGTCCTCGCTCAGGTCGTACCGGGCGAGTTCATTGTTGTCGGCCTGGTTGACCACGCGGATGAACGCGTTGCGCACCTGGCCGAAGGACTGCTGGCGGCTCTCCGCCTCATAGATCGAGACGGGGAATACGATCTTCTCCACATCGGCGGGGACCGCGGCCAGATTGACCTTGATCGCCTCGTCGTCGCCCTCGCCCTCACCGGTGAGGTTGTCACCGGTGTGCTCGACGGAGCCGTCGGGGCTCTTGAGGTTGTTGAAGAAGATGAAGTTCCCGTCGACGGCGACCTTGCCCTCGGCGTTCGTCAGCAGGGCGCTGGCGTCGAGGTCGAAGTCACTGCCGGTGGTCGTACGGACGTCCCAGCCCAGACCCACGGTGACCGCGGTCAGGTTGGGCGCGGCCTTGGTCAGCGAGACGTTTCCGCCCTTGCTGAGGCTGACTCCCACGAGTCCTCCCTTTGATTTCTAGGGGCCGGCGGCCCGGCTCGGCGGCTGCTGCTGCCGCGTCGCGCGTCCCCTGAGGCGTTGGCATCGGATCAACGACTGGATCCTAGTGACCGGTTCCCCGTTGCTGTGCGATTTCGGGGGACCGGTCCGGATTTCAAGGACCGGCCCGGCACGGCCGGTCGGAGCCGATCGGGCCGGTCGGAGCCGATCGAGCCCGTCGGAGCCGATCCGGCCGGTCGGAGCCGGCCCGACCGGTCAGAGCGCGGCGAGCGCCTTGACGTACTCGTCGAGGTCCCTGGCGTCCGGCAGGCCATTGACGACCGTCCAGCGCACGATGCCGTCCTTGTCGATGATGAAGGTCCCGCGCACCGCGCACCCCTTCTCCTCGTCGAGGACACCGTACGCGCGCGAGACCGCGCCGTGCGGCCAGAAGTCCGACAGCAGCGGGTACTCCAGGCCCTCCTGCTCGCCGAAGACGCGCAGGGTGTGGATGGAGTCGTTCGAGACGGCGAGCAGTTGGGTGTCCTCGTTGACGAACGAGGGAAGCTCGTCGCGCAGGGCGCACAGCTCACCGGTGCACACACCGGTGAAGGCGAAGGGATAGAAGAGCAGCACCACGTTCTTCCCGCCCTCCGCACCGCCCTCGGACCGGCGGAAGTCGGACAGTCGCACGGTCCGTCCGTGGTTGTCCTTGAGTTCGAAGTCCGGGGCGGGGGCGCCGACCTCGATCGCCATGGGTGCACGTCCTTTCAAGGGCTGCGGCTGCGGCTGTGACTGTCTCCCGACCACCCTACGCACAGGGCCCCCGCCGATCGGAGTCGGCGGGGGCCCTCAAGGCCGCTTGCTGTCGGCTGCTGCGTCTTGCGCGCTCGGCGCCCGGGTCAGCGCTTGGCCCTCGCCGCCTTGGGGGTGACGAGACGGCCGCCGGTCCAGTCCTTGCCGGCGCTCACGCTCTTGGTCTGGGACAGGCCCGAGGTCTGGGCCGCCTCGCTGATGTCGCTCGGTTCGACGTAGCCGTCACGGCCGGTCTTGGGCGTCAGCAGCCAGACCACTCCGCCGTCTTCGATCAAACCGATGGCGTCCACCAGCGCGTCCGTAAGGTCGCCGTCCTCGTCACGGAACCACAGGACGACGGCGTCGGCCACGTCGTCGTAGTCCTCGTCGACAAGGTCCTGGCCGATGACGGCCTCGATGGACTCGCGGAGCTCCTGGTCGACGTCGTCGTCGTAGCCGAGCTCCTGGACCACCTGTCCGGGTTCGAACCCAAGCCGTGCGGCGAGGTTGGTTCGTTCCTCCGCGTGGTCCGCGGTCGCGCTCACGGATTGCCTCCTGATCATGTTTCGGATAAATGCTTCGGCCGCGCGTACGCGGGGCATTGGCCATTGTCCACACGGGCGGGGCGGATCGCGCAAGTACCCGGCCGCCGAGACCGCCGAAACGGTGACGTTCCGGGCTCCTTCGTCGCATCTCCTGTCACTTCGACCTCGCACCCTGTGACACAGGCCGTACGTTTTCTCATCCTCTGCCATGTTATGCCGCTTCGGTAGGTCAATCAGGTCCGAACGACCGAACGAAACACATGGACGGTGTGGGCGTAAGGTTGCGATTTGACCGGTGCGGAAGTCGCACTCGGGCGGGGTATTTCCCGTGGAGTACGGGTTACCCCTCGGTAGAGATGACGTTTCAGCCGCCGCGGTACACGATGGAGGCGGCGTACGTGCCCGTGCCCCGGGGCTCCGGTGAGACACCCCGGATTCCGGGCCCGCGTAGCAGCAGTAACCCGACGGCGTGCACCGCAACGATCGCGTGCAGGGCACGATACGACCCAAACAGCGAAGGAAAAGCGTGGCTTCCGGATCCGATCGCAACCCGATCATCATTGGCGGCCTTCCCAGCCAGGTCCCGGACTTCGATCCCGAAGAGACACAGGAGTGGCTCGACTCGCTCGACGCCGCTGTCGACGAGCGAGGCCGTGAGCGCGCCCGTTATCTGATGCTCCGGCTGATCGAGCGCGCACGCGAGAAGCGTGTGGCTGTGCCGGAGATGCGCAGCTCGGACTACGTCAACACCATCGCCACCAAGGACGAGCCGTTCTTCCCCGGCAACGAGGAGATCGAGCGCAAGATCCTCAACGCGACCCGCTGGAACGCGGCGGTGATGGTGTCACGCGCGCAGCGCCCGGGGATCGGAGTCGGCGGCCATATCGCCACCTTCGCCTCCTCCGCCTCCCTCTACGACGTGGGTTTCAACCACTTCTTCCGGGGCAAGGACGGTGGCGACGGCGGCGACCAGATCTTCTTCCAGGGCCATGCCTCCCCCGGTATCTACGCCCGCGCCTTCCTGCTCGACCGGCTCAATGAGACGCAGCTCGACGCGTTCCGCCAGGAGAAGTCGAAGGCCCACTACGGGCTGTCCAGCTATCCGCACCCGCGGCTGATGCCGGACTTCTGGGAGTTCCCGACCGTCTCGATGGGCCTCGGCCCGCTCGGCGCGATCTACCAGGCCCGGATGAACCGCTATATGGAGGCGCGCGGCATCGCCGACACCTCCGCCTCGCATGTCTGGGCGTATCTCGGCGACGGCGAGATGGACGAGCCCGAGTCACTGGGCCAGCTGTCCATCGCCGCCCGTGAGGGCCTGGACAATCTGACCTTCGTCGTGAACTGCAACTTGCAGCGTCTCGACGGCCCGGTGCGCGGCAACGGCAAGATCATCCAGGAGCTGGAGTCACAGTTCCGGGGGGCCGGCTGGAATGTCATCAAGCTGGTCTGGGACCGCTCCTGGGACCCGCTGCTCGCCCAGGACAGGGACGGCGTCCTGGTCAACCGGCTGAACACCACGCCGGACGGGCAGTTCCAGACGTACGCCACCGAGACCGGCGCGTATATCCGCGAACACTTCTTCGGCGACGACCAACGGCTGCGTGCCATGGTCGAGAACATGACCGACGACCAGATCCTGCATCTGGGGCGCGGCGGTCACGACCACAGGAAGGTCTACGCGGCGTACGCGGCGGCCAAGGCCCACAAGGGCCAGCCGACCGTGATCCTGGCGCAGACCGTCAAGGGCTGGACGCTGGGGCCGAATTTCGAGGGCCGCAACGCGACCCACCAGATGAAGAAGCTGACGGTCTCCGACCTGAAGGGCTTCCGCGACCGGCTGCATCTGCCGATCACGGACAGGGAGCTGGAGGACGGCGCGCCGCCGTACTACCACCCCGGCCGGGACTCGGAAGAGATCCAGTACATGCACGACCGCCGTCAGTCACTGGGCGGGTACGTACCGACCCGGGTCGTGCGGGCGAAGCCGCTGAATCTGCCCGGGGACAAGACCTACGCCTCGGTGAAGAAGGGCTCGGGCACGCAGGCGATCGCCACCACCATGGCGTTCGTCCGGCTGCTCAAGGACCTGATGCGGGACAAGGAGATCGGCAGGCGTTTCGTGCTGATCGCCCCGGACGAGTACCGCACGTTCGGCATGGACTCGTTCTTCCCGAGCGCGAAGATCTACAACCCGCTGGGTCAGCAGTACGAGTCCGTGGACCGTGAGCTGCTGCTCGCGTACAAGGAGTCACCGACCGGCCAGATGCTGCACGACGGCATCTCCGAGGCGGGCTGTACGGCCTCCCTCATCGCGGCGGGCTCGGCGTACGCCACCCATGGCGAGCCGCTGATCCCGGTCTATGTCTTCTACTCGATGTTCGGTTTCCAGCGCACCGGCGACCAGTTCTGGCAGATGGCCGACCAGCTCGCGCGCGGGTTCGTACTGGGCGCGACCGCCGGACGTACGACTCTGACCGGTGAGGGGCTTCAACACGCGGACGGCCACTCGCATCTGCTGGCCTCGACCAACCCGGGCTGTGTCGCGTACGACCCGGCCTACGGCTTCGAGATCGCGCATATCGTCCAGGACGGTCTGCGCCGGATGTACGGCCCGGACAGCGAGGACATCTTCTACTACCTCACCGTCTACAACGAGCCGATCCAGCACCCCGCCGAGCCCGCCGATGTGGACGTGGAGGGCATCCTCAAGGGGATCCACCGCTACCGGCGCGGCGAATACGGCTCGATCCCGGCGCAGATCATGGCCTCGGGCGTGGCCGTGCCCTGGGCGCTGGAGGCCCAGCGGATCCTCGCCGAGGAGTGGAACGTACGGGCCGATGTCTGGTCGGCGACGTCCTGGAACGAGCTGCGCCGTGAGGCCGTCGAGGTGGAGCGGCACAATCTGCTGCACCCCGAGGAGGACCAGCGCGTTCCCTATGTGACCCGGAAGCTGTCCGGTGCCGAGGGACCGTTCGTGGCGGTCTCCGACTGGATGCGATCGGTACCGGACCAGATCGCGCGCTGGGTGCCCGGCACCTATCAGTCGCTGGGCGCGGACGGCTTCGGCTTCGCCGACACGCGCGGCGCGGCCCGTCGCTTCTTCCACATCGACGCGCAGTCGATCGTGCTCAGCGTGCTCACCGAGCTCGCCAAGGAGGGCAAGGTCGACCGTTCGGTGCTGAAGCAGGCGGTGGACCGCTACCAGCTGCTGGACGCCTCGGCGGCCGACCCGGGCGCGGCCGGCGGCGACGCCTGACGACGCGCCGCGAGTGAACGGGAGGAGGGCGGCGGGACCCACGGGTTCCGCCGCCCTCCGGCTTGTCCGGCTTCTCCGGCTTCTCAAGGTCCAGCTTCACGCGTCCCGGTCAGCGTTCTTCGCGCGTCCCGGACAGCGTTCTTCGCGCGGTCCTGTCAGCGTTCCCAGATCTTGAACGCCCGTACCCGGTACGGCGACTGCGGCACCCAACTGCCCTTGCCCGGATACGTCTCGAACTCCCCCGTCTCCGCGCACTCGGCGGACTGATAGGTGGTCACGTTCCGCCCCGTGCGGTTGGCCAGAGACTGCGCGCTGGTGCCCGCCGGGAGTGGCACACAGCTGTCGATATCGGTGGCCGACAGCTCGTGCGTCTGCCGCGCGCCCCGGAAGTCCTCCTTCTGCCAGAGGCACAACTCGCCGGTGGCGCACTCCCCGAGGCGGGGCGGCGCCGCTTGCGCGACGGTCGCCGGCAGCAGGGCGGCGACGGCCAGCGCCCCGACGGACAGGGCTGTGAGAGTGGTGTTGCGCATATGAATCGGTCCCCGTGTGTGGTGCGAAATCGGTCAACCGCACTCTGACCCGCGTCACTTGGCCACGGGAAGAGGACACAGCGGACTCCACCCGGATAGGCGACAGCCCCGCCGGAACCTTCCGGCGGGGCTGTCGCGGGCGACGAGTTGACGTCGGGTCAGCCAGGGGCTGACGTCAGATGTGCACCCCTCCGCCCGCGGCGTCCGCGTTGCTGCCGCGCTTCGTCAGCAGGGCGACGAAGACCGCCACGACCGCGACACCGGCCGCGACGAGACAGGCCAGACCCATGCCGGACATGAAGGTGTCATGCGCGATGCCCGTGATCTTCTCGGCGATCGCGGCGGGGGTGTCCGGCGCCACCGGCGCCACCCCGACCTGGACGGCCTCGGCCGCCTGGTCGGCCTGCTCGGGGCTGAGCGGCGGCAGACCGGCCCCGGTCCAGTTGCCCGGCAGGTCGTTGGAGACCTTGGAGGCCATGACGGCGCCGAGTACGGCCGTACCGAGGCTGCCGCCGATCTGCATCGCGGACTGCTGGATTCCGCCGGCCACACCGGACAGCTCCATCGGGGCGTTGCCCACGATGACCTCGGTCGCGCCGACCATGACCGGAGCCAGGCCGAGACCGAGCAGCGCGAACCAGATCGACATGGTGAAGCTGCCCGTACCGGTCTCCAGCGTGGACATGCCGAACATGGCGGCAGCGGTCAGCGCCATGCCGCCGGCCAGCGGGATCCGCGGCCCCACCTTGGTGATCAGGACGCCGGCGAGGGGCGAGCCGACGATCATCATGCCGGTGAGCGGCAGCAGATGGAGGCCGCTGTCGACCGGGCTCATGCCGTGCACGTTCTGGAGATAGAAGGTGACGAAGAAGAGGCCGCCCAGGAAGGCGATGGCCATCAGCGCCATCAGCACCACACCGGCGGAGAGCGGTACGGAGCGGAAGAGCGCCAGCGGTACGAGCGGTTCCTTGACCTTCGTCTCCCAGACGGCGAAGAGGACGAAGGAGAGCACGGCCACGCCGATGAAGAGCCAGGTCTTGCCGTCGCCCCAGCCCCAGACCGGCGCCTTGATGATGGCCCAGACCAGACAGAACATGGCGCCCGAGAGCAGCACGATGCCGAGGAGGTCGAAGGACCTCGGGGCCTTCACGGCCCGGTGGTCCCGCAGGATCAGCCCGCCGACGATCAGCGCGACCACGCCGACCGGCACATTGATGAAGAAGACCGACTGCCAGCTGACGTGCTCGACCAGCACACCGCCCAGGATCGGGCCGCCCGCGGTGGAGGCCCCGATGACCATGCCCCAGATACCGATGGCCATGTTGAGCTTCTCGGCGGGGAAGGTGGCGCGCAGCAGACCGAGCGCGGCCGGCATCAGCAGGGCGCCGAAGAGCCCTTGGAGCACCCGGAAGAAGATCACGAGGGAGATGCTGTCGGACAGTCCGATGGCGCCCGAGGCGGCCGCGAAGCCGACGACGCCTATGAGGAAGGTCTGTCGGTGGCCGAACCGGTCACCGAGCTTGCCCGCGGTGATCAGCGCCACGGCGAGCGCGAGGAAGTAGCCGTTGGTGATCCACTGCACATCGGCGAAAGTGGCGCCGAGGTCCTTTTGAATGGCAGGGTTCGCGATCGCGACAATGGTGCCGTCGAGGGCCACCATCATGACGCCGATCGCCACGGAGAACAGCGTGAGCCAGGGGTGGCCGCGCAGCCCCTTGGAGGGCGCCGGCTCCGGGGATTCCGGCGACAGCGGCACCTTGTCGACAGTGGTCTGACTAGTCATACCGCGAACGTTAGTGTCAGTCACTGACAGTTGACAAACCATTTCTTAAGCAAGTAACTGTCACGTGGCTCACAGCTAGACTGAATTACACAAAGTACTCAAAAGCGGTGGAATGAGGGCCTTGCGTTGACCCACGGGCAGAACACGACCATCGGGTTGCGCGCCCGCAAGAAGCGCCGAACCCGCGACGCCCTGCTGCGTGTGGCCCTCGAACTGTTCACCACCCAGGGGTACGAACAGACCACCATCGATGAGATCACGGACGCCGTAGAGGTGTCCCAGCGCACCTTCTTCCGCTATTTCGCCAGCAAGGAGGAGGCCGCGTTCGCCGTCGTGGACATGGTCGAGGGCAAGTTCGTCGACTCGCTGCGCGCCCGGCCCGCGGGGGAAACCCCGTTCGAGGCGATGCGCAACGCCGTCGAGACGGCCTGGGACTCCGTCAGCGAAGCGCTGGCACATGACGCCGTGGTCCCGGTCGAGCTCTATATGCGGACGTATCTGCTGATCGAGTCGACCCCGGCCCTGCTCGCCGTCCATCTGCGGCGCACCGCGGAGCTGGAGGAGGGGCTCGCCCAACTCATCGCGGACCGCGAGGGCCTGGACGTGAACACCGATCCGCGACCGCGGGTCGCCGTCGCCTCGTTCACCGGCGTCATGCGGGTGACCGGCAAGATCTGGGGGCGCGGTCGGGACGCGAGTGTGGAGGCGCTCCAGGAAATCACCAGGGTCTATCTCGACCAACTGGGCCCCGCGCTGGCGGGGAACTGGCGGACGCCGGAGTGCGACACGGAACGCGGACCCGCCCGATGACAGCTCCGCGACGCGCCGGAGCGTAGACACCTCCCGTGCGTTCAGTGCGGTTAACCTCGGTCCAATCCTCCTTGGCGCGTGATCTGACTCACCCTCGTCTTGAGGGTCCCCGCGCTCGTCCTAGGCTGAGCGGTAGTGACTTCCTTCGACTCCTCACCCACCCTCAACGCATGGCGCGCTCTCCTCGCTCTCGCCGTGGTGTTCGTGATGCTGACATCCACCGGCTGGACGGCCGTGGCGAACCGGCGCGGTCCCGGCGAACCCCTGAAGCTCGCCCTCAGCGCATGGGAGAGGGGCCGGATAGGCGTCCGTCATCTGCCGAGCCCCGACGCGTCGCCGAAGCGCCTCGCCGCCTTCTTCGCCTCCCTCACCCGCGGCCAGCAGGAACAGCTGGCCGTCACGTACCCGCTGGTGGTGGGCAATCTCAATGGCGCCCCGGTCACGCTTCGCTATCGCGCCAACAAGGTGGCCCTGGCGCAGGCGCGGGCGGTGGAGGAGCGCCGTATGCGCGACACCAGACTGTCGGACGACGGCCGCCAACAGGCGGGCCGCCGGATGAACCGGTACGAGTCGATGCTCAGCGGCGACCGGCAGATCCTCGCGTTCGACCCATCGGGCAAGGGGCGCGCGGCCGAGGTCCTCGGCGACCTCGACCGCGCCGAGCGCGTCTCCGTCATCGTGCCCGGAGTCGACACCAATGTGCTGACGTTCGAGCGGACCAGCCGTTGGTACAGCGCTCCGGCGGGCATGGCCGAGTCGCTGTACTCCGCCGAGCGGGCCGCCGACGGCGACACCCGTACCGCCGTCATCGCCTGGGCCGACTACACCGCTCCCGCCGGTCTCGGTGTGGACGCGGCGATCGGCAAGCTCGCGGAGGACGGTGCCGTACGGCTCGCCGCGCTGACCACCGCGCTGCCCGGGACGTCACGGGTCTCGCTGTTCTGCCACAGCTACGGCTCCGTCGTGTGCGGTGTCGCCGCGCACGCGCTGCCGGACAGGGTCACGGACGTGGCGGTCGCGGGCAGCCCCGGCATGCGGGTCGAGAACGCCGCGCAGCTGCGCACGGACGCGTATGTGTGGGCCATGCGGGACGGTGACGACTGGATCCAGGACGTGCCGTACATGGCCGTCGGCGGCCTCGGCCACGGCGCCGATCCGGTGGCACGGGGCTTCGGGGCGCGGGTGATCTCGGCGCGCGGCGCGGTCGGTCACGCCGGCTACTTCCAGCCGGGTACGGAGAGCCTGGACAACTTCGCGGACATCGGGGTGGGTTCCTACCCCGCGGTGAGCTGTGCCGACGGCGCCGACACCTGCCGCGGCGGTATCCCCGACGCCGACTGAGAATGGGGGCCGGCGGCGCCGCGGGAGCGGGCCGCCGAACTGACGCGCGTAGAATTCCCCCGCTGTGGCAGGCGACGCACGGGCGCCCGCCGCCTACGATGAAGCACATGGGTGATGTGCTTCAGGGGATCCATGCCACCTGGGAGTTCGAAAGCGACTCCGTGCTCATCCGCTTCGAACGGGGGATCCGGACGCCGAAGCTCTTTCAGGCGCTGGGCGAACGCCGTATCCCCCACGAGGCGTTGTCATCGGTGACGCTCACTCCCGGCAGACGCGGGACGGTGGTGCTGCACGCCGTGCCAAGAGCCGGCGCCGACCCTCTTACGGAAGCGGCGGCCGGGCAGCTCAGGGCGAGCGGCGATCCGTACCGGCTGGTGCTGCCGGCCGAGCGCGAGACCCTCGCGGAGTACTACGCCGACGAGTTGCGCGCCGCGCTCGCCCGGGTCCGGGGGACCGGGACCGGGGCCGGGGGCATACGGGACGAGCAGGAGCCCGCCGAGCGCTATCTGGTGACCGCGCCGGAGCCGCCGCTCCAGTTCAAGGCGTACGACGCCAAAGCGTCCTTCGACGGCGACCGGGTGTCCTTCCGCTGGTTCTGGACGGGTGCCTCCTCCGCCAAATGGAAGGCGGGCGACCAGAGTCTCCCGGTCGGCGAGCTCCAGGGCGTCGAGTGGCGCTCTCCCGAACTCTTCGACGGCTATCTGCGGCTGCTCCGGCGTGCGGGCCCGGGCTCGGCGCACGGGCAGCCCGCCCTCGCCGACCACGATCCTGCGGCCGTCGTCTTCGGTCTTGGCTACGGACCGGTGCATGAGTCGCTGCCGTTCGCGGCGGCGGTTCTGGAGGCGGTCCAGGGCGCCGCGACGGGCCGCGCCGCCGTCCCGGTCCACGCCGTGGTCCCCGCCCGCCGCGATCCGGCCGAGGTGGCGGAGCGGATCAGGCACCTCGGCGAGCTGCACAGCGCGGGCCTGGTGACGGACGACGAGTTCAGCGCGAAGAAGGCGGAGCTGCTGGCGGAGCTGTGACCTACCCCACTTCCAGGGTCCTGACGTCATACCGCGGTATGACGTCAGGACCGATTCCCCGGTATGACGCCGGATCGTGCGGTGCTGCCTAGGCTGAACAGGTCATGAGTACCCCACCGTCGCCGCCTCCGCGGCCGTCCGCCCCGCCCCGGCCCTCATCGCCTCCCCGGCCGTCGTCGCCGTCCTCGCCACCGCGCACCGCGCCGTGGCGTGACGCGGCGCGCGCGCTCTTCGGCGCGCTGCGCACACCGGCGCTTTCCACCGAACCGCTGTTCGCGTGGGCGCCCAAGCGATGGCAGCGGTTCGCGCCGTATGTGGTGCTCTTCGGCTTCGCCGTGTCCCTGCTGCCGACCACCACCACGGTCCTCGTACAGGACTACCGACTGGGCGGCGGCTGGTCGGGGGCGCTGGCCACCGCGCAGGCCGCTCCCCTGCTGCTCGCCGTGAGCCGGCCGCTCCAGGCCTGGTGGATCATCTTCACCGCCGATGTCGTGGGCGCGATCCTGCTTCAGGGCGCGGACGGTGTCGCGGGCCGGGCCTGGCCGTGGACCCCCATGGTGATCGTCGGCTATCTGGTGCTGATGATCTGTCTGGGGCTGCGCGAATCGCGCCGTACCCTGCTCGCGGTGTGGCTGGCGACCGGTGCGGCCGGGTTCTTCTTCGAGCTGGTCTCGCAGGACCGCAGCGACGGCACCCATCTGCTGCTGTTCGTCCTGAGCGGTGCCTTCCTCGTCGTGACGGCGGCGCTGCGCGAACGGCGCGACGCCCAGCGCAGACTGGTGGAGCAGGAGACCATCAGCGAGGCCGAGCGCGCCCGGCGCACGCTGCTGGAGGAGCGCGCCCGCATCGCGCGGGAGCTGCACGATGTGGTGGCGCACCATATGTCGGTGATCACGGTCCAGGCGGACTCGGCGCCGTACCGGATCGACGGTCTGCCGGACTCCGCGCGCGAGGAGTTCTCCACCATCGCGGCGAGCGCGCGCGAGTCCCTGACGGAGATGCGGCGGCTGCTCACGGTGCTCCGCAGCGACGGTACGGAGAGCGAGCGCACCCCGCAGCCGGGACTCGACCGGGTGCAGCAGCTGGTGGAGGCGACGGTACGGGCGGGGGTGCCCGCCGAGGTGTCGCTCCCCGCCGAGCTGGGGCCCGTGCCGCCTGCCGTGGATCTCTCCGCGTACCGGATCGTGCAGGAGGCGCTGGCCAATGTGGTGCGGCACGCGTCCGGCGCGCCGACCCGGGTCTCGGTGGTCTCCGACGGCGACTGGCTGACCGTCCTGATCGTCAACGGCCCGGGCACCGAGCGCACTTCACCGCTGGAGAGCAGCGGTACGGGCCACGGCCTGATCGGTATGCGTGAGCGCGTACGGCTGACCGGCGGGACCCTCGACACCGGACCGCTGCCGGACGGTGGCTTCCGGGTCGCCGCGCGGCTCCCGCTGACGGACGCGGACGCCCCATCTGCCTCATCGGTCGCCTCGACCCCGTCCGCTGCGTCGACCCCGTCCGGTCCCTCGGCCCCGTCCGGTCCGTCCGGCTCTGGCTCTGGCTCTGGCTCTGGCTCTGGCTCAACAGACTCCAACGATTCCACCGACGTCACCGGCCCGGCCGGTCCGGCCCGTAAGGACGCTCCTTGACCATCCGCGTGATCATCGTCGACGACCAGGCCATGGTGCGCGCGGGGTTCGCCGCTCTGCTGTCGGCGCAAGCAGATATCGATGTGGTGGGTGAGGCGCCCGACGGCCGCCAAGGCATCGAGGTGAGCCGCTCCGTCCATCCGGACGTGGTCCTGATGGACGTCCGGATGCCGGAGATGGACGGACTCGCCGCCGCCCGCGAGCTGTTGAACCCGCCGGTGGCCGTGGTGCATCTGCCGAAGGTGCTGATGCTGACCACCTTCGACGTCGACGACTATGTCTACGAGGCGCTGCGCGCCGGGGCGTCGGGCTTCCTGCTCAAGGACGCGCCCCCGGCCGATCTCATCGCGGCCGTACGGATCGTCGCGTCCGGTGAGGCGCTTCTCGCGCCGTCCGTGACCCGGCGGCTGATCGCGGACTTCGCCCAGCAGCGCCCCGCCCGTGGCCGCAAGGACCACTCGCTGCGGCTGCGCGGCCTCACGCCCCGGGAGACCGAGGTGCTCGAACTGATCGCCCGGGGGCTGTCCAACCAGGAGATCGCCGATCGTCTCGTGGTCGCCGAGCAGACGGTGAAGACCCATATCGGCCGTGTTCTGTCCAAGCTCTCACTGCGCGACCGCGCGCAAGCGGTGATCTTCGCGTACGAGTCCGGCCTGGTCGCCCCGGGCGACGCGTCCGCCTGAGCCGACCGGACGCCCTCCCCCAGGCCCCTCGTCCAGCGCTGCCGCGCACCGGCACGGACCGGTACCCCCACTACCCCCACTACCCCGGTATGACTCGGCAGTTGGCTCCCCGGTGTGACGTCCGGCCCGGCACCCTCTTCCTACCTTCCTCCTCGCCATCACATGGACGAGCGGGAAGAAGGAGACGGGAATGCGCCGCTTCGGGAGGGCCCTGGTCGCCGCCGCACTGGCGACGACCATGGTCGGGGGAACAGCGGGCTGGGCCTCCGGCACCAGTCAACGGGCGGTCACGGGACCGCCGGTGGGAAGCGCCGCCTGGCGCGCCGACGACTCGCTCGGCCGGGCACTGCCCGACCCGGCGAGCGCCACGCCCGGCGAGGTGGCCCGGTTCTTCGCCACACTGACACCCAGTCAGATCGAGCGGCTGGTCCGCCGCCATCCACTGGTCGTCGGCAATCTCGACGGCGCGCCGATCGGACTGCGGTACGAGGCCAACTCCCGTGCGGTACGGGCCGAGCACAACCCCCGGTACACGCGCCTCGCCGAGCCCGGCCGGCAGATCCTCGCCTTCGACCCGCGCGGCCGGGGCCAGGTCGTCGAGGTGTACGGGGATCTGGCGAGCGCACGCCATGTGTCCGTCGTCGTACCGGGCGCGGACATCGACGCGGCGACCTTCGACCGCGTGAAGGATCCGTACGGCACGCCCGCCGGCATGGCCGGGGCGCTGCGGGCCGCGACGGACGGCCGTACCGCCGTGATCGCCTGGGTCGGTTACACCACCCCTGCCGGGATCGGTCTCGATGTGGCCACCGGTGATCTCGCCGAGGCGGGGGCCGGACGGCTCGCCCGGTTCACGCGGGGGCTCACGGCTGCCGGGGTCGGCGAACCGGCGCTGTTCTGCCACAGCTACGGAGCCGTGGTGTGCGGACTCGCCGCCTCCGAGGTCAACGCCACCGACATCGTGGTGCTCGGCGCCCCTGGAATGCGGGCGGGACACCGGGCGGACCTCCATACCGACGCCCGGGTCTGGGCCGCCAAGGATCCCTCCGACTGGATCTCCAAGATCCCCCATGTCGAGATCGCGGGCCTGGGTCATGGCCAGGACCCGACCGCCCCGTCCTTCGGCGCCCGCCGGGTGCCCGCCGAACTGGCCGAGGGCCACGCCGGCTACTTCGTCCCCGGTACGGACTCGCTGCGCGCCTTCGCCGCCATCGCGCAGGGCCGGATCACCGAGCGGGACATCACGCGGGAGGACACCGCGCAGGAGGACATCACCCAGGGAGAGGGCCGATGACGACGCTCACGACCACGATCGAGAAGATCGAGGCACGGACCCCCGCCCACCGCGACCGCGCGATCGACGGGCTGCGCGCCCTCGCGCTGCTCGCCGTACCCACCGGGCACTGGCTGCTCGGCGGTTTCACCCTGGACTCCGACGGGGCGCTGCACAACGCCAGCCCGCTCGCCGCCTTCGGCGGCTTCGCGCCGGTGAGCTGGGTGCTCCAGATGCTGGGCATCTTCTTCCTGGTCGGCGGATACGCCTCCGTACTCTCGTACCGCAGACGGAAGTCGACCACCGCCGCCTGGCTCCGGCAGCGCGTGGTGCGGCTCGGCAGGCCCGTCCTCGGGGTGACGGCCGTCTGGGCGGCGGCGATGCCGCCGCTGTACCTGCTCGGCGTGCCCGAAACCACGCTGCGCACGGCATCGACGCTGGTGATCCAGCCCCTGTGGTTCGTCGGGGTCTATACGGTGGTCACCGCGCTGACCCCGTACTGTGTGCGCGCCGCACGGGGACTGGGCGGCTGGGCCGCCGCTCCCCTGCTGGCGTCGGTCGCCGTCGTGGACTTCCTGCGCTATGGCCCCTACGCGGACACCATGCCGTCCTGGCTCAGCATGGTGAACATCCTGCCCGGCTGGCTCTTCGCCTATCAGCTCGGCGTCTCCTGGGGCGAGGGCCGGATCGGCCGGCGCGGGGCGCGTGTCCTGCTCATCGGCGGCACGCTGCTCTTCGCCGCGCTGCTGATCGTCTTCCACTACCCGGCGTCGATGGTCGGCGTGCCCGGCGAGACCCGTACCAACTCGCATCCGCCGTCCCTGCTGGTGCTCGCCCTCGCCGCCGCGCAGAGCGGTGCGGCGATCCTGCTGCGCGACCGGATCGGGCGGCTGCTGAGCAGGCCTGCGCTGTGGGCGCCGGTCGTCGTGATCAATCTGTGCGCGATGACGATCCTGTGCTGGCACCAGACGGCGATGCTCGCCACTGCCGTGCCCGCGTCCTTCCTCGGGCCGGTGGCCGGTCTGACCACCTCACCCGACTCCCTGGGCTGGATCGTGGTGCGGCTGACCTGGATGCCGCTCTTCGCGACGCTGCTCGTCCTCATCGGGTGGTACGCACGCCGCTTCGACGCTCCGTGGAAGACCGGGACGCGCGCGTCGAAGGCCCGCCGCGCGGCGGCGGGGCTGCTGGCGGCGGGCTTCGCGGTCTTCGCCCTGGGGCTGGCGTGAGCGCCACGCCCGGGGCGGGGGGCGCCACCCCCGGGCGGGGGCCGAGCCACGTCGCGGGGTTCAGACCCTGTCCGGCGCCTTGCGGGCGCCCGCGTAGAAGCTGATCTTGTGGTCGAGTACCGCGACCGTGTCCTGTAGCTCGGCGATCCGCTGATGGACATCTGTGCGTGTCCGCTCCAGCAGCTGCTGCCGCTCCTCGAACGTGTCCTCACCCATCCTGATCAGCTCCGCGTACCGGACCATGTCCGCCACGGGCATGCCGGTGAGCCGCAGCTTCCCCACGAAGGCGAGCCAGTCCAGGTCCTGGTTGCTGAAGCGGCGCTGGCCGGTGTGCGACCGGTCCACATGCGGCATGAGGCCGATCCGCTCGTACCAGCGCAGGGTGTGCGCCGAGAGTCCGGTGAAGGCGGCGACCTCGCTGATCGTGTAGCGCGCCGAGCCGTCGGGCCGCGGATAGGGGCGCGGCCCGGCCGAGCAGTCGTCCACGCGGGCCGTCCGTACGGGGGTGCTCTCCGTCAGCGTCATGTCCTCAACGCTAGATCCTTGGAGTGCGCTCTAAGCAAGCGGAAATGTCGGCGAGTTTCCCACCGCCGCGGATACGCCCCCCGTACCCCCACCCCTTCGACGCGACTGACGCTCTCGCTAACCTCGTAGTCATGCGGAGCCTGGGGATGATCGAGAACTGGCCGGTGCCGAACGCGGCGGCGGCCGTCGTCCGTGCGGACGGCAGCGTCGTCGGGTCGTACGGTCCCACGACGCGGCGCTTTCCGCTCGCCTCCGTGACCAAGCCGCTGGCCGCGTACGCGGCGCTGGTGGCGTACGAGGAGGGGGCGGTCGAGCTGGACGAGCCGGCCGGTCCTGAGGGGTCCACCGTCCGTCATCTGCTCGCGCACACCAGCGGTCTGGCCTTCGACGAGCACCGCGTGGCCAACGCGCCCGGCACTCGTCGGCTGTACTCCAACGCGGGCTTCGAGGTGCTCGGCGACCATATCGCCAAGGCCACCGGGATCGCGTTCCCCGACTATCTGCGCGAGGCCGTGTTCGAGCCGCTCGGCATGGCCGAGACCTCGCTGCCCGAGGGCGGGTCACCGGCCAGGGACGGGATCTCGACCGTCGACGATCTGACGCGGTTCGCCGCCGAACTCCAGGCACCCCGGCTGCTGGACGCGCGCACCGTTCTGGAGGCGATGACGGTCGTCCATCCCGGGCTGTCCGGCGTACTGCCCGGCTACGGCTTCCAGAAGAACAACGACTGGGGTCTCGGCCTGGAGATCCGGGACGCCAAGTCCCCGCACTGGACGGGCGCCTCGTCCTCGCCGCGCACCTTCGGGCATTTCGGGCAATCCGGTACGTTCCTGTGGGTCGACCCGGACGCGGGGGCGGCCTGTGTGGCGCTGGCCGACCGGGACTTCGGGCCGTGGGCGGTCGCGGCCTGGCCGCCGTTCACCGACGCGGTCCTCGCGGAGCTGTCGGCCTGAGGTCTCGGTCCGGACTCCCGCTCCGGACTCCCGGTCCAGCCCCCGCCCGGGCTCTCAGCTCGACATCTCCCAGAGCAGTACTTCCGCCGCCGGGCCCGCCGTCAGTTCGAGCCCTTCCGCGCCGGTGATCCGCGCCGAGTCGCCGGGCCCCAGCGTGGGTCCCGCCGCCCCGTCGATCCGTACCCCGCCACGCACCACATGGACATACACGTACGGCGCGTCGGGCACGGCGGAGCGCTCGCCCTCCCGCAGCCGCCGTACGTGCAGCATGGCCCCGGCCCCCGGCAGGGCGTACGGCGTGGAGTCGGCGATGCCCCGCACCACGTCGTAGGCGGGCTCACCGCCCGGCTCCAGCGGCGCGAGCCACATCTGTACGAAGACCAGTGGCCGGTCGCCGTCATTGCGCTCCACATGCCGCACCCCGCCGGCCGAACTCAGCCGCTGGACGTCCCCCGGCCCCACGACGGTGGCATGGCCGGCCGAGTCGCGGTGTGTCAGCTCACCCTCGACGACCCAGGTGACGATCTCCGTATGACTGTGCGGGTGCTCGTCGAACCCGGCGCCGGGCGCGAGGCGCTCCTCGTTGCAGGCGAGGACGGCGCCGAAGCGCAGATTGTCCGGATCATAGAAGCGCCCGAAGGAGAAGGCGTGCAGGGACTCGATACCCGCCGAGGGGTCGCCGCCGACATGACGCTGCGCTGCGTACCGTACGAGAATCACAGCCTCACGGTAGGCGCTGCGGCGGGTACGGCACGAGACGGCCGCCGACCCCGCCCCCGCAGGCGGTGGCCCCGATAAGGCACTCTTGACCTCGTGGCTGAACCCTCGAACGAACCCCATCCGCACCCCGCGACGCTGCGGCGACTGGAGCAGTCCTCAGGACGGCTCGCCGCGAACGCCATCGCCCGCATGGACGAGACGCTGCCGTGGTACCGCGCGATGCCGCCGGAGAACCGTTCCTGGATCGGGCTGGTCGCCCAGGCCGGTATCGCCGCGTTCACCGAGTGGTTCCGTCACCCCGAGACCCCACAGGCCATCTCCACCGATGTCTTCGGCACGGCCCCGCGCGAGCTGACGCGGGCGATCACCCTGCGCCAGACCGTCGAGATGGTCCGGACCACGATCGAGGTCATGGAGAGCGCGATCGAGGAGGTCGCGGCCCCGGGCGGCGAGTCCGCGCTGCGCGAGGCGCTGCTGGTCTACGCGCGGGAGATCGCCTTCGCGACGGCGCAGGTATATGCGCAGGCCGCGGAGGCACGCGGCGCGTGGGACGCGCGGCTGGAGTCGCTCGTGGTGAACGCCGTGCTCTCCGGGGAGGCCGACGAGGGCGCCGTCTCCCGGGCGGCGGCCCTCGGCTGGAACTCCCCCGAGCATGTCTGTGTCCTGCTCGGCACCGCTCCGGACGGCGACAGCGAACTGACCGTGGAGGCGATCCGCCGGGCGGCCCGGCACGCGAAGCTTCAGGTCCTCACCGGGGTGCTCGGCGACCGGCTCGTGGTGATCGCGGGCGGCAGCGACAACCCGCTCCAGGTCGCCAAGGCGCTCATCGGCCCCTACGCGGCGGGCCCTGTGGTGGCGGGTCCTGTGGTGCCCGATCTGCTGGCCGCCACGAAGTCCGCGCAGGCCGCGGCGGCCGGCCTCAAGGCGTGTTTCGCCTGGCAGGACGCACCGCGCCCGGTGCTCGCGGACGATCTGCTGCCGGAGCGCGCGATCGCCTCCGACCCGGCCGCGCGTGAGCAACTGGTGGAGGAGATCTACAGACCGCTTGAGGAAGCGGGGTCCGCGCTGCTGGAGACTCTGAGTGTCTATCTGGAACAGGCGAGCAGTCTTGAGGGCGCGGCGCGGATGCTGTTCGTGCACCCCAACACCGTGCGCTACCGGCTGCGACGTGTGACTGACGTCACCGGATGGTCACCCTCCGACGTGAGGTCCGCGTTCACGCTGCGGATTGCCCTGATCCTCGGGCGCTTGGCCGACGGGGATCCCGGGACCTAAACTTTTGTCGTACTCCAACAATTACCCCAGCGGTTCTTCGTTCCCCTCCCCACGGGCGGTGAAGACCCTTCGCAAGAGAGAGTGTGAGGGTGCTCGTACTCGTCGCTCCCGGCCAAGGCGCTCAGACGCCCGGCTTCCTGACTCCCTGGCTCGAACTGCCCGGCGCCGAAGACCGGCTGCGGGCCTGGTCGGCCGCCATCGATCTGGACCTGGTCCACTACGGCACGGACGCCGACGCGGACGAGATCAGGGACACCGCCGTGGCCCAGCCGCTGCTGGTCGCCGCCGCCCTGCTCTCCGCCCGCCAGCTCTTCCCCACCACCGAGGACGTGGCGCGCGATGTCGGTGTCACGGCCGGCCACAGCGTCGGTGAACTGGCCGCCACGGCGCTGGCCGGTGTGGTCCCCGACGAGGTCGCCCTGACGCTCGTACGCGCCCGGGGCCAGGCGATGGCCGAGGCCGCCGCCATCACGGAGACAGGGATGTCGGCGCTGCTCGGCGGCGAACCGGACACCACCCTCGCGCATCTGGAGAAGCTCGGTCTGACCCCCGCCAATGTGAACGGCGCGGGACAGATCGTCGCGGCCGGTACACGTGAGCAACTGGCCGCGCTGGAGGCCGACAAGCCCGAGGGCGTACGGCGCGTGGTGGCGCTCAAGGTCGCCGGCGCGTTCCACACGCACCACATGGCACCCGCGGTCGAGAAGCTCGACACGGCCGCGCGTTCCGTCTCCGTCGCCGACCCGGTCGTACCGTACGTCTCGAACCGCGACGGACTGACCGTCGCGACCGGCTCCGGAATCGTGACCCGCCTGGTCGGCCAGGTCGCCAACCCGGTCCGCTGGGACCTGTGCATGGAGACCTTCAAGGAGCGGGGCGTGACCGCGCTGATCGAGCTGTGCCCGGGCGGCACCCTGACGGGGATCGCCAAGCGCGCCCTGCCCGGTGTGCGGACCCTGGCGCTGAAGAAACCAGATGACCTCGACGCGGCCCGGGCGCTGATCGCCGAGCACTCCTCCACTGCTGAATAGGAGTCAGAGAGCATGTCGAAGATCAAGCCCAGCAAGGGCGCCCCGCACGCACGCATCATGGGCGTGGGCGGCTACCGCCCGACCCGGGTCGTGCCCAACGAGGTGATCCTCGAAACGATCGACTCGTCCGACGAGTGGATCCGCTCCCGCTCCGGCATCGCGACCCGCCACTGGGCCTCCCCGGAGGAGACGGTGGCCGCGATGTCCATCGAGGCGTCCGGCAAGGCCATCGCGGACGCCGGGATCACGCCGGAGCAGATCGACGGTGTGATCGTCGCCACCGTCTCGCACTTCAAGCAGACCCCGGCCGTCGCGACCGAGATCGCGGACAGGATCGGCGCGGGCAAGCCCGCCGCGTTCGACGTCTCCGCGGGCTGCGCCGGCTTCGGTTACGGCCTGACCCTCGCCAAGGGCATGGTCGTCGAGGGCTCGGCAGAGCACGTACTTGTCATCGGTGTGGAGCGGCTCTCGGACCTGACCGATCTGGAGGACCGCGCGACGGCCTTCCTGTTCGGCGACGGCGCGGGCGCCGTGGTCGTCGGACCCGCCAAGGAGCCGATGATCGGCCCCACCATCTGGGGCTCCGAGGGCGACAAGTCCGACACCATCAAGCAGACCGTGCCGTGGGACGTCTACCGCGACGGAACGGTGGAGAAGTTTCCGGCCATCACCCAGGAGGGCCAGGCGGTCTTCCGCTGGGCCGTCTTCGAGATGGCGAAGGTCGCCCAGCAGGCGCTGGACGCCGCCGGAATCAGCCCCGCGGACCTGGACGTCTTCATTCCGCACCAGGCCAACATGCGGATCATCGACTCGATGGTGAAGACTCTGAAGCTGCCGGAAAGCGTGACGGTCGCCCGTGACGTGGAAACCACCGGCAACACCTCGGCCGCCTCGATCCCGCTCGCGATGGAGCGGCTTCTGGCGACCGGACAGGCGAAGAGTGGCGACACCGCGCTCGTCATCGGCTTCGGGGCGGGTCTTGTCTACGCCGCGACGGTCGTTACCCTCCCCTAGGCACACCGGATCTTTCCGGACCGTGTTCCTGTATATCCCTCTGCTCAACATCGAAGGAGCGCCAACATGGCCGCCACCCAGGAAGAGATCGTCAACGGTCTCGCCGAGATCGTTAATGAGATCGCCGGTATCCCGGTCGAGGACGTCCAGCTGGACAAGTCCTTCACCGACGATCTGGATGTCGACTCGCTGTCCATGGTCGAGGTCGTCGTCGCCGCCGAAGAGCGCTTCGACGTGAAGATCCCGGACGACGACGTCAAGAACCTCAAGACGGTCGGCGACGCCGCCGACTACATCGCGAAGCACCAGGCCGCCTGACCGCCTGACCACTCGCGCTGACCCATCGCGCGGCATCCGCCACCCGGTGGTGGCGCCGTAAAAATTCAGCACCCTCTACACGTGGAGAAAGAATTCCAGTGAACTCGACCAATCGCACCGTGGTCGTCACCGGTATCGGCGCAACCACACCACTGGGTGGCGACAGCGCGACAACCTGGGAAGGTCTGCTCGCGGGCCGCTCCGGGGTACGTCCGCTCGAAGGCGAGATCTTCGCCAACCTGCCGGTCCGTATCGCCGCGGTCGCCGCGGTCGACCCGGGCGATGTTCTGCCCCGTCCGCTCGCCCGCAAACTCGACCGCTCGGCGCAGTTCGCGCTGATCGCGGCCAGGGAAGCCTGGGCGGACGCGGGTTACACCGCCAGGGCCGGCGAGGACCCCTCGGTCGACGCCGACCGGCTCGGTACCGTGATCGCCTCCGGCATCGGCGGCGTGACCACCCTGCTCGACCAGTACGACGTGCTCAAGGAGCGGGGCGAACGCCGTGTCTCCCCGCACACCGTGCCGATGCTGATGCCCAACAGCCCCTCCGCCAACGTCAGTCTGGAGGTGGGCGCCCGCGCGGGTGTGCACACCCCGGTCTCCGCCTGCGCGTCGGGCGCCGAGGCCGTCGGCTACGCGGTGGAGATGATCCGTACCGGCCGCGCCGACGTGGTCGTCGCCGGTGGTACGGAAGCGGCCGTACACCCGCTGCCCATCGCGGCGTTCGCCAACATGATGGCGATGTCCAAGAACAACGACGAGCCCACCAAGGCCTCCCGCCCGTACGACAAGGGCCGCGACGGCTTCGTCCTCGGTGAGGGCGCGGGCGTCATCGTCCTGGAGTCGGCCGAGCACGCGGCCAACCGCGGCGCGCGGGTCTACTGCGAGGTGCTGGGCCAGGGCCTGTCCTCGGACGCCCACCACATCGCCCAGCCCGAGCCCACCGGCCGCGGTATCGCCAGGGCCATGGAGAACCTGCTCGACCAGACGGATCTCAAGCCGGCCGAGGTCATGCACCTCAACGCGCACGCCACGTCGACGCCGCAGGGCGATGTCGCCGAGATCAAGGCGCTGCGCCGGGTGCTCGGCGACGATCTGGACCATGTCGCGGTCTCCGCGACGAAGTCGATGACGGGCCATCTGCTGGGTGGCGCGGGCGGTATCGAGACCGTGGCGACCGTCCTCGCGCTCTACCACCGCAAGGCCCCGCCGACGATCAATGTCGATGATCTGGACGAGGAGGTCGTCGCGGACATCGTCGTCGACGGCCCCCGTGATCTGCCCAGCGGCACGATCGCGGCGATCAACAACTCGTTCGGTTTCGGCGGCCACAACGTGGTCCTGGCGCTGCGTACGGTCTGACCGCGCGCGGTTCCCGGCGAACCTTCGCGAAGACGCCCGGCCCGGGGTTCCGGGCCGGGCGTCTCCGTTTTCCGCGCGGCGCCTGACGGGCACCGGGGCTTGTCCGGACAGACCCTAAGTCCCCTGCTGCGACACGTACCGGAGCGCGCCGTCGGTGCCGCGGACGAAGACGGAGATCCGGCCGTCGGCCTGGCGCGCCGGGACCGGGGCGCCCGTGAACGCGCCGTTCAGGGAGGTGAAGTCGGTGAACTGGTCGCTGTTGACGGTCTTCTGCTCGGCGGTCCACAGCGCGCGGTCGGGGCCGGCCGCGAAGATCCGAAGACGTCCGTCGAGCGGCGAGCGGAACGGATACGGAGCGCCCACCGGGCCGCCCTTGAGCGACCCCTCCGGGTTCCACGCGGCGTAGTCCCCCTGCCGGCCCAGGAAGCAGCCCGCTCCGTCCCGGCCCCGCCAGAAGACCCGGATACGGCCATCCGCGTCGAGCGCGGCCTTCGGGTCGTGAACGGCGGGGGTCCTGGCGAGCCGTTCGAAGGGGATCCAGTCCCCGGGAGTGTCGGGGATCCGCTGCTCCGAGATCCACACCTCGTCGTCGCCGCCGCGGACGAACACCGCCACCCGGCCGTCGGCCGCCAGAACCGGGCACGGGACACCCTTGGCGGCTCCGCCGATCGTGGCGGCGGGGGACCAGACGGCGTACGCCACCGAGGTGTGGCTGACCGACCGGACCGTGTGGTCCGGGCCCCGGTAGAACACCGAGATCCGGCCGTCGGCGTTGAGGACCGCGGCCGGATCGCCCATGGCTGCGTCGGCCACCTGGACCGGAGCGCTGTCGAACTCACCGGCCGCACGACTCATCCGGGCGGCGAACAGTTCGTCGCCCGTCGTGCGCCAGAAGACCCGGATCAGCCGGTCACGGCCCAGGATCGCGGCGGGTACCCCGTTGATCCGGGTGCGGTCCCCTGGCAACTCCGTCCATGGGGACCAGCTCAGATCTCTGTTCTGCCGGATGAACACGAGAGCGTGACTCCGGCCCTCGGCGAGGGCGATCAGCCGGCCATCCGCGCGGGTGACCACGGCCGGATCGTTGACGAGGGTGCCTCCCAGCGACTGGAGGGCACCCCAGACCGTTCCGGGTGTGGTCACGCCGCTTCTCCCCCTGACACGAAGTCGCCTATACGAAGGGTCGCAGCCGGGCATGACGACACGCCCGGACCGGCCGGACGATCACCCCATCGTGGGAAGGGGGTTGGGCGGGAGGGGGGACCCGGCGGGGTCTCAGTCGTCGAAGCTGGCGAAGTACATCGCCGCCATGTCCTCGTCGCCGTGCCCCTGGGCCGCCGCCCGGCGGAACCGCTCGGCGGACGCCGCCGCCCCGTCCAGCCGTACGCCCACCGACGCCCCGGCGTCCACGATCAGCCGGGCGTCCTTGCCCGCCGTGACGACCGAGAAGCTCGGGGTGTAGTCGCCCTCCGTGATGACGGCGGCCTTGGCGTGGACATAGCCGCAGTCCATCGCGCCGCCGGAGATGGCCTCCAGGAAGTACCGCGGATCCACGCCCAGCCCCTTCGCCAGGGCCAGCGCCTCGCCCGTGCCGTTGGTGAGAGCGAGTACCCAGCTGTTGCAGACGAGCTTCAGCCGGCTGGCGGCGCCGGTGGAGCCGTCCTCGGCCAGCCAGACGGTACGGCTGCCGACCGCGTCGAGTACGGGCGCGAGCGGGGCGCGCGCCGCCTCGGGGCCCGCGGCCAGGATCAGGAGGTCGCCGCTCTCGGCGGGCGCCTTCGTGCCGAGCACGGGCGCGTCGACGAAGACGAGCCCGTGATGACGGGCCAGATCGGCGAGTGAGGAGACCGCCTCGACGCCGACGGTCGTCGTCTGGAGCCAGATGGCGCCGGGCCGCAGCCCCGGGCCGGCGGCCGTCATCGCCTCCACGACGGCGGGGCCGTCGTACACCATCGTGACGACGACATCCGCGTCGGCGACGGCCTCGGCGGGGGTGGCGAAGGCCCGCGCCCCGTCGGCGACCAGCGCCTCGGCCTTGGCGGGGGTGCGGTTCCAGACCCGGACGTCATGTCCGGCGCGGCAGAGATTACGAGCCATCGCGGCGCCCATGATGCCGGTGCCGAGGACAGCTACTGAAAGGTGATCAGCCATGGGGCCACGGTAGACGGGACGGCCCGTTAGCTCACACGACCTGGTGCAACCAGCGGACCGGGGCGCCCTCGCCCGCGTAGCGGAACGGTTCGAGCTCGTCGTCCCACGGCTTGCCGAGCAGCTTGGCGATCTCCGCCTCCAGCCGCGTCTCACCCTGCTGGGAGCGCGCGAGCGCGGCGCGCAGCCGGTCCTCGGGGATCAGGATGTCGCCGTGCATACCGGTGACGGCGTGGAAGATCCCCAGATCGGGCGTGGCGCTGTAGCGCTCGCCCTCGGCGGTGGCGCAGGGTTCCGCCGTGACCTCGAAGCGGAGCATCTGCCAGCCGCGCAGCGCGGAGGCGATCTTGGAGGCGGTGCCCGCCCGGCCCTTCCAGCAGACCTCGGCTCTCCAGGTGCCCGGCGAGGCCGGCTGCCGGATCCAGTCGAGCTGGACCCGCAGACCGAGCACTCCGGCCACCGCCCATTCGATGTGCGGGCACATCGCGCGTGGTGCGGAGTGAACGTACAGAACTCCACGTGTCGTCACCGGGACCTCCAGTGTGGGACGAGGTTCGCCTTTCCCAGCGGCCTCAGTAAACAGCATCGGGAGTGAAACTCCACAAAAGGGACAGCATGTGACGTGATGTAATTTACCGGAGCCAAGAGAACGGACGCCTCTGGTTCGACGTGGAAAAACTACCGTGCGGCGGGGTGCCCGCGGTGACGTACGGTCGGTCCCGGGGCCGATATGCGCGAAGCTTTCACTCGGCAGGACGCCCCCGGATGCCTGAAGACGCCAGACTTCTCAAAAGGATGCCAAGAGGACGCCAAGGGGAAGGACCCTGATGCGGAAGAGCCTTCGGAGCCGGAGCGGGAGCGGCGGTCGGAGCGGGGATCGCCGCCCGGCCCGGAAGGGGCACGGAGGGCGCCGGTCACGCGCCGGGACGGCCGCCGTGACCGCCGCGGCGCTGACCGTGACCGGCGTGCTGGCCGGCTGCACCGCCCTCGGCGGATCCCCGTCCGACACGGAGGTCGAGCGCACCGCCCCGTCCTCGCGCCCGCCCCTGTGGAACCGCGCCCCGGCCTCGGTGGCCGCGGTCGGCGACTCCATCACCCGCGGGTTCGACGCGTGTGTGGTGCTCGCGGACTGCCCGGAGGTGTCCTGGTCGACGGGTACGGACAGCAAGGTGCGCAGCCTCGCCCTGCGGCTGCTCGGCGCTCCGGCGGCGAAGGAGCGCAGTTGGAACCACGCCGCGACCGGCGCCAAGATGTCCGACCTGCCGGGCCAGCTGGCGCAGGCCGCGCAGAACAAGCCCGAGCTGGTCACGATCATGGTGGGCGCCAATGACGCCTGCCAGGACACGGCGAAGCAGATGACACCGGTCGCCGACTTCCGTAAGTCGTTCGAGGCGTCGATGCGTCAGTTGCGCGCGGGGGCGCCCAAGGCGCAGGTGTATGTGTCGAGCGTGCCGGATCTGAAGCGGCTCTGGTCGACGGGCCGGGGCAATCCGCTGGGCCGGCAGATCTGGAAGCTGGGCATCTGCGCCACGATGCTCGGGGACTCGCAGGACATGAGCAAGCGGGCACAGGACCGGCGGAACATGGTGTACGAGCGGGTCGTGGCGTACAACGACGTGCTGAAGGACGTGTGCGCGAAGGATCCGCGCTGCCGGTACGACGGCGGTGCGGTCTTCGACTTCCGGTTCACCGGCGATCAGTTGAGCCACTGGGACTGGTTCCATCCCAGCAAGGACGGACAGAGCATGCTGGCGGAGATCGCGTACCGCAATGTCACGGCCGTGAAGCCGCCCGCGTAGGGCCTCTCCGGTACTCCCCCGCGTAGGGTTTTCCCTCGTGACTGTCATGAATACGGAGCGCTTCGGTGCGACCGGTGAGGGTACGCCCGTCGACCGCTGGACCCTCGAACGGGCCGGTACCCGGCTACGCCTGCTGACGTACGGCGGCATCGTGCAGTCGGTCGAGATTCCCGACCGGAACGGCACCGTCGCCAATGTGGCGCTCGGCTTCCCGGATCTCTCGGGCTATCTGGGCGCGGGCGGGGCCTACTTCGGGGCGCTGGTGGGCCGGTACGCGAACCGCATCGGGGGCGCGGTCTTCACACTCGACGGCCGGACCCACCGGCTCGTGCCCAACGACGGTCCGAACAGTCTGCACGGCGGCGAGCGGGGCTTCGACCGGCGTGTGTGGGACGCGGAGCCGGCCGGGGACCACGGGGTACGGCTGTCGCGGATCAGCCCCGACGGCGAGGAGGGCTTTCCCGGCCGGCTGGACATCTCGGCGACGTACGCGCTGGACGCGGACGGTGCGCTGCGGATCGACTACCGCGCGGTGACGGACGCCCCGACGCATGTGAATCCGACGAATCACACCTACTGGAACCTGGGCGGCGCGGGCAGTGGCATCGCGACCGGTCATGAACTGCGTATCGCGGCGGGGCACATCACGCCGGTGGACAGCGCCGCCGTACCGACCGGGGAGCCGGCACCGGTCGACGGCACCCGCTTCGACTTCCGCGAGCCGCGCCCGGTGGGCTCCGGCTACGACCACAACTTCGTCCTGGACGGGGCGGGTCCGGCGGCCGAGTTGTACGACCCGGTGTCGGGCCGGGTGCTGACCGTGACCACCACGGAGCCCGGGATGCAGCTCTACACCGGCGACCACTTCGACGGTGAGCCGTACGGTCCGGGGGACGGGATCGCCCTGGAGACACAGCACTTCCCGGACTCCCCGAACCGGCCCTCGTTCCCGAGCACGGTGCTGCGGCCGGGCGAGGTGTTCGTCTCGACCACGACGTTCGGCTTCGGTGTCCGGTAGAAGAGGTACAGGTACAGGTACGGGTACGGGTGGGGCCCCGGGGCGGGCGGTGTCAGGTGCGCCCCGGGGCCGTCGTCGTCCCGTACGCCTCACCCGCTACGCCCGCGCGTCCACCACGGAGTTCAGCCGGCGGTCGGCGACGGACCTGCCCGCCTGGACCTCGTACGTACCGGGGACGAACGACCAGGATCGGGAGTCCTCGTCCCAGATCTCGAACGCCCTGCGCCTCAAGGGGATCCGCGCCTCGACCGTCTCGCCAGGTCCCGCCTCGACCGACGCGAAGCCGGCCAGCCAGCGGGCCGGTCGCTCCACGGTGTCGTCCACCGGGGCCAGATAGATCTGGACGACCTCACGGCCCGCGCGGACACCGGTGTTGCGCAGCCGTACCCGCGCGTCGTCGATGGTGGCCGTGATCGTCTCGTACTCCCAGTCGGTGTAGCCGAGGCCGTGGCCGAACGGGTACGCGGGGGCGACGCCCGCACGTTCCCAGGCCCGGTAGCCGATGAACACGCCCTCGCTGTAGTGGAGTTCGCCGTCGGCCGGGGTGGTCACCGAGACCGGTACATCCGCCAGCGCGACCGGCCAGGTGGTGGGCAGCCGGCCGCCCGGCTCCGCCGCGCCGAGCAGTACGTCTGCGAGCGCGCCGCCGCCCTCCTGGCCGGGGAACCAACTGAGCAGTACCGCCGCCACGTCCTCGCGCCACGGCATCTCCACCGGGGAGCCGGTGTTGACGACCACGACCGTGTTCGGATTGACGGCGGCGACCGCGCGTACGAGATCGTCCTGGCGGCCGGGGAGCTTGAGGTTCTCGCGGTCGAAGCCCTCGGACTCGACGCGTTCGGTGGTGGCGACCACCACGACGGCGGTGCCCGCGGTACGGGCCTCCTCGACGGCCCGGGCGATCAGTTCGTCGGGGTCGTGCCGCGGGCCGAGATGGAGCAGCGAGAACGCGACGGCCTTGATCGGGGCGTCCGGGATCCGGTGGACGGTGTGCAGGAGAGAGACCGTGACGCGCTCCCCCTCGGTCAGTTCCGCGTGGGCGCGCTCCACCGGCCGACCGAAGAACGCCTCGAACGGATCGGTGGCGGCGCCCAGTCGCTCCGTGCCGTCGAAGAGGACCGTGCCGTCGACGGTGAGGACGAAGCCGCCGAGACCGCGGGTGCCGAAGGCGTGCTCGCCGCTCTCGCGCGGAACGAAGGTGCCGGTCAGTTCGACGGTGTGCAGTTCCTCGTGGGTGACACCGTCGGGCAGATCGCTGCCGGCCCACTGCACCCGGCCGCCCGGGACGGTGGCGGTCCCGAGGATCCGTCCGTCCGCCGCGCGGCACAGGGCGGTCAGCTCGAAGCCGGTGCCCGCGTCGGCGAGTTCCTCGTTGGGGTCGGCGCCGAGGGAGTAGCTGAGGGAGCCGCCGGGAAGGGCGGCGGCGAGGCCGTCGAGCGGGGAGACCACATGGCCGGGGAAGACCACCGCGGAGCCGCCGCCGAGCACCCGGGCGTCGCGGGCCGGGGCGCCGCTCAGCGCGACCGTGCCCGTCCTGGCCGGATCGATCGGAAGGACCGGAGCCGGCCGGTCGCCGCCGTTCTCGTCCTCGGCGCCTGTCCGTGGTTCGTTGCGTACGAGGACGAAGGAGCGGCGCGCGATCTCCCGGGCCAGGGCTTCGCCGTCGATCGGCGCGGGCGGATCGGAGACGGCCGCGGGGGCGCCGTCGAGGACGCCGACCCGGGCGGCGAGCAGCAGCACTCTGCGGACGGCGTCGTCGACGGCGGACTGCGGCACCTCACCGGCGCGGACCGCGGCGACGAGCGCGTCGCCGTAGACCGTGCGCGGTCCCGGCATCGCGACATCGAGCCCGCCGAGCAGGGCGCCGGCCGTGGACCGGGCCGCCAGCCAGTCGGAGACGACAGCGCCGTCGAATCCCCACTCGCCGCGCAGGACTTCGTGCTGAAGATAGCGGTGCTCGGTCATCGTCGAGCCGTTGACCTGGTTGTACGCGGCCATGATGCCCCAGGGACGGGCGTGGGCGACGATGGCCTCGAAGGGGGCGAGATACAGCTCGCGCAGCGGGCGCGGGGCGACGATGTTGTCGACGGTGAAGCGGTCGGTCTCGGCGTCGTTCGCGACGAAGTGCTTGACCGTCGTACCGACCCCGCCGTCCTGGACGCCCCGCACATACGCGGTGCCGATCTCGCCGGTGAGATACGGGTCCTCGCTGTACGCCTCGAAGTGGCGGCCCCCGAGCGGGGAACGGTGCAGATTCACGGTCGGCGCGAGCAGTACGTGCACGCCCTTGCGACGGGCCTCCTGGGCGAGCAGCCGGCCGGCCCGGCGGGTCAGTTCCGGATCCCAGGAGGCGGCCAGCGCGGTCGGCGACGGCAGCGCGATGGACGGGTCGTTCGCCGTCCAGCGCACCCCGCGGACCCCGATCGGACCGTCGGACATGACCAGGGAGGCCAGCCCGATCTCCGGGAGCGCGGGCAGGGACCACATGTCCTGACCGGCCAGCAGCCCCGCCTTGGCGGTCAGATCCAGCGTGCCGAGCGCCGCCTCCACGACCGCCTCGCGTATCTGACCGGCCCGGGTGTCGGATGCGTCTGCCACTTCCGTACCTCCTCGTGGATGTCTCTCCGTATCTCCTTCTCTCCGCCGGATGGTCGCACAGCGATCCTGGCCGCGCGGGGTGGTCCCGGCACGTAACCCCGCGTCGTGCGGGCCCCCGGCCCGGAGGACATCGCCCCATGGTCATCCGCCCTGCCCGGAGGTGATACTTCCGCCACCCGACGGAAGGACTCCCGTGAGACTCATGAGGCCCCTGGGCCACATACGTGTACGCCCCGAGCTGTTCGGGCTCGCGCTCCTCACCACCACCGCGCTCACCCTCGCCGTGCCGCCCTCGCTCGCCGGCGCCGCCGCCGCTCAGCCTGCCCCCGTCCGGTCCGCCACCAACGCCGCGTTCACCGTCGAGGAACAGCGACTGGACCGAGCCGTACCCCAGGAGATCCTGCGGCGCGGCGGTTTCGGCACCGTGGCACCGGACTTCGTACAGTCACTGCGCGGCGCGGACTCGTACGCCGAGGCCGAGCGGACCGTCGAACGAACTGGCGCGCGGCTCTGGCAGCGGGCGGTGGACCGGGCGCAGGGGCGTGGTCCCGCACGCGGCGATCTGAGCCGGGACGACGACCGGCCGCTGTACTGGGCACGGCTCGCGCTCACCCGTGAACTGCGGCAGTGGCAGCCGGAGTTCGACCTGTCCGAGAGCAGGCGGGCAGCGCTGCTCGGGAAGCTGGAGCGCTCCTCGCGCGGCCAGGACTCCATGGACTTCCCGGCACGCGGAGACATCAGGGAAGCCAAGGAGACCAAGGGCCTCAAGCGGATCGTGCTGACGGGCTTCGACCCGTTCACCCTGGACCGCGACATCCGGATCAGCAATCCGTCCGGGGCGACGGCGCTGGCGCTGGACGGCACGGTGATCAGGACCGCCGACGGGCCCGCCCGTATCGAGGCCGCCGTCTTCCCCGTCCGGTGGGCGGACTTCGCCGACGGCACCGTCGAACAGGCCCTGCGCGGGCCGTTGTCACGGGCCGATCTCTTCACGACGGTGAGCCAGGGCCGGGTCGGCCGGATCGATGTCGAGCGCTTCAACGGCGCCTGGCGCGGCGGGTTCGGGGACAACGAGAATGTCTCGGAGACCGGGCTCGTGCCGGTGACCGATCCGGCCTCGCAGCCGCAGTGGACGACGACCAGCCTGCCGTACCGCTCGATCGTGGCGGCGGACACCGGCCGCTTCCCGGTGTACGACAACACGTCGGTGACCGAGATCCCGGCGGGCGGGACCGCGCCGGTGGTACGGCCGGGCGGACCGACGCCCGGTTCGGCGGCCCGTGCCGGGGGCGGCGGGGACTATCTGTCCAATGAGATCGCCTACCGCGCCACGCTGCTCCGCGACCGGCTGGGGCTGGACGTCCCGGGCGGCCATGTGCACACGCCGGTGCTCCAGTTCGGGGCGGGGAACACCGACCCGGCGACGGGGTCCGTGACGGACCCGGAGTTCGTACAGAACCGGCTGGACATCATCGCGCAACTGCGGACGATCATCACGGTGGCCGCGGAAGCCTCCTGACCCGTCCGAGTCGCGTCGAACGCGGAACGCGCGGCGCCGTCCGATCCAGTACGGGAAACGAATCCGGATCGGGATGCGAATCCCGAGCAGGACGAATCCCGAGCGGAGTACGAATCCGGATCGGACGGCGCCGCCGGAAGGCCTGTGGGTACGGTCCGCCGCTACTTGTCCATGGCGAGCGGTACGCCCGGCCGACGCGTGCCCTGTCCGCCGGACGCGGCGTCGTCGTCCGCGGACGCGTCCTCCCGCGGCGGGGCCGTCAGCTCGCGCACCATCAGGGTCGCACCGGCCACCGCGCCCGGCATCAGGAAGACCGCCACGAGCGGGACGAGAAAGGCGAGTGTGAGCGGGACACCGAAGCCGAGGGTGAGCATCCGGCGGCCCCGGAGCAGCCGCAGGCGCTCCTTCAGCTCGACGCCGCGACGCTGGAGCGCCACCGCC
The DNA here is from genome assembly GCF_040303865.1 of Streptomyces sp. NPDC094034. Classification (NCBI taxonomy): domain Bacteria; kingdom Bacillati; phylum Actinomycetota; class Actinomycetes; order Kitasatosporales; family Streptomycetaceae; genus Streptomyces; species Streptomyces sp. NPDC094034. Next base: position 164,559 of record NZ_JBEOUD010000001.1, read on the forward strand.
GTCAGCTCCTCCGCCAGGAAGAAGCCGGAGACACAGAAGCCGAGCACGGGAATGACGGTCTGCCCGACGACGGGAAGGAAACCGAGCGCGAAGAGCAGCACGCCGTACAGCGCCACCCGTACCAGGATCCGCAGACTGTCCCGGGCGGAGATCCACAGCTCGCGCCAGAGCGACAGCCCCGACTCCGGGACCTCGCCGCCCTCCGCGCGGTCGACCTCCTCCGAGAGTGATTCGTAGAAGGGCTGGCCGACCAGCAGCGTCACGGCGGTGAAGGTGATCACCGCGAGGAACAGCCCGAGCGCGAAGACCAGCACGGTCAGGGAGCCCCGGAAGAGACCGAGCCAGGGCGAGGACCAGTCGTCCGCGAAGGGGGTGGCCCAGGCGGTCAGATTGTCGGCGCCGTAGCCGAGGCCGACAAGCGCGCCCACATAGAGGACCAGAGTGACCAAGCCGGGCAGCAGTCCGAATCCGAACCACCGGCCGTGGCCCGCGACCCAGCGCTGGCCCTTCATCAAGTAGCCGAAGCCGGCGCCGAGATCATGCATGGGGCCAGCTTACCGGCCGTGTATGGACCCCCCTTGATGTTCGCGTGAGTAACCGGTAGACCCTGCGTACCGATCAACGTCGATCGCCACCGATCATTTCTGATCGGCTCCGCATTGATCGCCTCTGACTTTGCCGTCACTTCCGAGGACCCGGAGGAACAGACGTATGGGGATACCCAGACCCGTCCTGCTCACCACCGCCGTCAGCGCTCTCGCCGGCACCCTGCTGCTCGCCCCGCTCCCGGCGACCGCCGCCCCGGGCCAGGACACCCGGCGCCCGCACCCTGTCAGGGAGAGCGGCGGCCCCGACACCACCGCCGTGCCCCAGAAGACCACCGGCACCCCCGGTACGTCCGCGCCTCCCGCGCCGCGCAAGGACGGCGGCTACCCCCGGCGCACGGTCCTCGACGCGCCGCCGGAGAACCCGGCCGACAAGTCGATCAAGCTGGGTCTGGCCCCCTACCACTCACTCGCTCCCCGGCTCAACGCGCTCCAGAAGCTGAGCGATCGCGTCAGCGTCGAGGTGGCGGGCCGGTCGGCGGCCGGTCATGAGCTGTATCTCGTCACCGTCACCGCGCCCGAGAACTCCCGGGAGTCCCGCGAGCAGGATCGGATGCGCGAGCTGATCGAGGACTCCCCGGCGGTCGCGGCCAAGGACCCCCGTATCACGTCGTCGTACAAGACCCCGGTCTTCATCAACAACAACATCCACGGCAACGAGTGGGAGGGCACCGACGCCGCCCTGAAGCTCATCGAGGAACTGGCGAAGGCGAAGGACGGCAGAACGGCCGGGCTGCTCGCCAAGAACCGGATCTATCTCAATGTGACCGCCAACCCCGACGGCCGGATCGCCGGCACTCGCGCCAACGGCAACGGCTTCGATCTCAACCGCGACTTCATCACCGCCTCGCAGCCCGAAACACAGGCCGTCCGGCGGATCGCCGTCGACAAGCAGCCCGCCGTCATGCTCGATCTGCACGGCTATGTCAACGGCACGCTGATCGAGCCGACGACGCCGCCGCACGGCGAGAACTACGAGTACGACCTCTTCCTCAAGAACAGCTACGCCAACGCCCTCGGCATGGAGAAGGCGGTGAACGATCTCGGCTACACCCCGAACAAGGACGGCGTCGAGCCGCCCGTCATCCCCTTCCGCGACCAGCAGGAGGGCTGGGACGACTGGCCGCCGATCTTCACCCCGCAGTACATGGCGTTCCAGGGCGCGGTGGCCTCGCACACCGTCGAGTTCCCGATGCGCGTCAACAACAACGACTACAACAACCTGCCGGTGGAGGAGCTGCGCCGGCGCTCCGCGATCAACACCGACATCGCGGGCGCGGTGATGCGCGCGACCCTCGACTACACGCTCGACCACCGGGCGTCGGTGATCGCCGACCAGATCGAGACGTTCCGGCGGGGAACGGCGGGCGAGGCGCAGCGGCCGGTGTCCGAGGAGACCGTGCCGGGCGTGCCGGGCATCGGACCCGAGGATGTGTACACCACGTCCTTCCCCCGGGCCTATGTGATCCCGGCCGGTGCCGGACAGGGGGGATCGCCCACCCAAGGCAGCGAAAGCTCGGCGACCGCGGCGGCCCGGCTGGTGGACCATCTGATCGCCAATGACGTACGGGTGGAGCGTGCCCGTACCGGCTTCCGGCTGGCGGGACGTTCGTATCCGGCGGGCTCGTACATCGTCGACATGCACCAGGCCAAGCGCGGTCTGGCCAATGTGATCCTCGACGCGGGCCGGGACATCAGCGCGGACGTCTCCACGATGTACGACATCTCGGGGTGGAGCCTCGGGCTGCTGTGGGGCGCGAGCGTCGACACGGTCCAGAAGGCAGACGGCGGGCTGCACACCATCCCGACGCGCCCGGTCCAGGCCGCGTCCCCGACCGGGGCGGTGACGGGTCACGGCGATCTCCGGCTGCGCCTGGCCGACCCCAAGGAGCTGGCCGCGCTCAACTCCCTGCTCGCGCAAGGGGTGAGGATACGGCGGGCGGCGGACGGTTCGGCGATCGTGCCGGCCTCGGCACGTCGTGAGGCGGCCGTCCTCGCGGACCGTTACGGCGTCGCCTTCACCGCCACCAAGGAGAGGGGCTCCGGGGCGGTGGCCCGTACGCGCGTCGCGGCGGCGGTGACGTCCGGCGAGCAGTTCGCCCTGCGGGAGATGGGCTTCGAGGTGCTGCCGGTGTCGACCGCGACACTGAACGCGGGCTTCGACTGGTCGAAGGCGGATGTCCTGTATGTCTCCTCCGGTCTCCAGTACGGCGCGCTCAACCCGGCGGCGCGCTCGGCCCTGGACGGCTTCCTCGCCGGCGGCGGGGGCGTGGTCACGCTCGGTGCGACCGGGGCGGCCTTCAACACCGCTACAGGTCTGCTCGCCGTCAAGCCGGTCGCGGGCAACGGCGACGCGAACGGCGTGGTGCGGGTGACCAACGCGGGCGGCCCGATCACGGGTGGCGCTCCGGCGCACACCTTCGTCTACTCGCCGCTGTGGTTCACCGACCTCGGTCGTGGAGTGCGGGTCGAGCAGTCGTACGGCACAGGCGGCCCGCTGGTGTCCGGCCACTGGCGCGCGAAGGAGGACGGTACGGGCGGCCCCTCGGACGCGGCCGGCCGGGCCTCCGTCGTCAGTGGTACGTCCGCGAAGGGCGGGTCCGTGGTGCTGTTCGGTACGGAGCCGCTGTTCCGCGACCACCCGAAGGGGCTGTTCTCGCAGGTCGGCCGAGCCCTGCTGGGGGCAGCCGGCTGACTCCTCACGGCGCCTACGTGATGCTGACGTGATGACGCTGACGTGACGCCGGGGCCGTTCGGGGGCCGTTCCCGCAGGTGGCGGGGGCGGCCTCCGCGCCGTTGTCAGACCGGACGCAACCGCCACTGCTGGCAGGTGCTGCCCAGCCAGGGCCACTGCCGTACATCGGCCCCGTCCGCCGTCGAGCAGCCGGCGACGTCCGCGACCTTGCCGCTGCGGGCGCCGACGAGCCGCACCCAGCCGCCCTGGTCGGTGACGACGAGCCGGAAGGCCTGGCAGATGGTGTCGCGCCAGGACCACTGGCGCAGATCGGCGCCGTCCGCGACGGAACAGGCCGCCGTGTCCAGCACTTTCCCACTGGCGGCGTTGACCAGCCGGCTGGTGTCATCGCCGAGATCCTCGACGCGCCAGCGTTGACGGGCGCCGCCGTGACAGGCCCACTGGAGGACATTCGCGCCATCCGCTCTCGAACCGGCTTCCACTTCCAGGCACTTGCCGCTGCTCCGGTTCACGAGTGTGTACGCCGTGGGAGTGGCCGCGCGCTCACGTGAGGCCCCGGCGAGCACGGCGCCCGGCGGAGCGGGAGCAGTGGTGTCCGGCAGCCGGTCGTCATTGAGCTGGTCCCCGTAGCTGTAGGGGCCCATGGGGTCGGCGCCGGCGCTCTTCAGTACGTGCGAGCGCTGGGTCCTGTGGTAGTCCTCGACGGCCCGGCCGGCCACATAGGACAGATACCAGTGGCCGTCGCGGAAGTGGAGCCGGGGCGCCTCCATGTTGCAGCAGCGCGAGGAGGTGGAGTCCGTCCAGACCCGCACGCTCGGCGCGCTCGACAGCCCGGTCTGGGTGGCCGACTTGCGCATGGTCAGCTCCGCCGAACTGACTGTCGTGACCAGGTAGTAGTCGCCGTCGTAGTACTGGATCCAGGGACCCGCGCCGGTCCGGGACATGGCGGCCCCGGCGGGCGGGGGCGCGAACGCGGTGAAGGCGGCGAGGACGGCGAGCGACAGGGCCAGGAGGAGCGTGGTTCTGCGAGGGGTGCGGCTCACGCGGATTCTCCTTACGGCATCAAGGGGGGTGGAGCGCGCGGGAGTAGGAGACGTTCGGTATGCCGAACTACAGTCACGACCTCGAACGGGAAGCTAGAGTCGAAGCGCTTCCGCGTCAACGGTCGGAAACGGACACGGGACAAGCGGAGTTGACGTGGGCGGACATGACTGAGGGCCGCACCCCGGTCAGGGGTACGGCCCTCAGCCGACAGACAATGCGTCGGGCACCGCGTCAGACGGTCCGTCAGACAGTCCGTAAGGCGGTAGGCCAGACAGTCCGTCAGGCGGTCCGTCAGGCGGTCCGTCAGGCGACGGAGAGCTCCACCTTGATGTTGCCGCGCGTGGCGTTGGAGTACGGACACACCTGGTGCGCCTTCTCCAGCAGATCCTTGGCGGTCGCCTCGTCCACATTCGGGATGGAGGCCACCAACTCGACCTCAAGACCGAAACCGCCGGCCTCAAGCTTGCCGAAACCGACCTTGGCCGTCACCGTCGAGCCGGAGATGTCGGCCTTCTGCTGACGGGCGACCACACCGAGCGCGCCCTGGAAGCAGGCGCTGTACCCGGCGGCGAACAGCTGCTCCGGGTTGGTGCCGGCGCCGCTGCCACCCATCGACTTGGGCGGGTTGACGATGACATCGAGCTGACCGTCATCACTGGAGACACGGCCGTCACGGCCGTTCTCCGCGGTGGCGACGGCGGTGTAGAGGACATCGAGCTTCTGGATGGTCATGCGGTGCGTTCCTCCTGTTGTACGCCGCGACTCGCGCCCACGGACCGCGGCGGCCTGGGACGAGCCTAGCCCCTGTCTAGTGGCTCTCGCTGTTGAGCGTGACGATCATCTTTCCGGTGTTCTCGCCGCGGAGTACGCCGAGGAAGGCGTCGAAGCCGTTCTCCATACCCTCGACCGAGGTCTCGTGGTACTTCAGCTCACCCGAGGCGAGCCAGCCGGCGACATCCTCGACGAACCGCGGCCGCAGACCGTAGTGGTCGGAGACGAGCATGCCCTGGAGGCGCAGCCGCTTCCCGATGACCAGGGCCAGATTGCGCGGGCCCGGCGTCGGGTCGGTGGCGTTGTACTGCGCGATCGCACCGCACAGCGTGACGCGGCCATGGAGGTTGAGCGTGGAGAGCGCCGCTTCGAGATGGTCGCCGCCGACGTTGTCGAAGTAGACGTCGATGCCGTCGGGCGCAGCCGCCTTGAGCTGGTCCCTGACGGGGCCCTTCTTGTAGTTGAAGGCCGCGTCGAAGCCGTACTCCTCGGTGAGGAGCTTGACCTTCTCGTCGGAGCCCGCCGAACCGATCACCCGTGAGGCGCCCTTGATCCTGGCCAGCTGGCCGACCTGGCTGCCGACGGCGCCCGCGGCGCCGGAGACGAAGACGGCGTCGCCCTCCTTGAAGGAGGCGGTCTCGAACAGGCCCGCGTAGGCGGTGAGTCCGGTCGCGCCCAGCACACCGAGGTACGCGGAGAGCGGGGCGAGCGAGGCGTCGACCTTGGTGCCGTGCTCGGCCGGGAACGTGGCGTACTCCCGCCAGCCGAGTCCGTGCACGACATGGTCACCGACCGCGAACCCCTCGGCGCGCGAGGCGATGACCTCGCCGACAGCGACGCCGTCCATCGGCTTGTCCAACTGGTACGGGGGTACGTACGACTTCACGTCGTTCATCCGGCCCCGCATATACGGGTCGACCGAGAAGTGGAGGTTGCGGACCAGGATCCGGCCCTCACCCGGCTCGCTCACGGGGACGTCGCGCAGGGCGACATCGCCCGGCTCGGGCCAGCCGTGGGGGCGTGCGACGAGAAACCAGGCGCGGCCGGACTCGGGAAGTGCGGTCATGGTGCGGAGCCTCCTCAGACAGTTCTGCGACGGTGAGCCATGGGTACCAGGTCAGGGAACCGAGAAAAAGCTTCACCACATGAAACAACAATGCTCTTGAATATTTCATGTTGTCAAGTAACGGAGTACCCTGATGCCCATGGCCACTCCGCGAAGAGACCCGCTCACCCTTGAGGTCGTCGACCTCATCGGCACCGTCGTGGCGCGCTACTACGCGGAATACGAGCAGGCCGCGGCCCGTCACTCGCTGACCGGCGCGCAGGCACGCGTGCTGGGACTGCTGTCCCTGGAGCCGCTGCCCATGCGCGGGATCGCGCGGAAGCTGAAGTGCGAGCCGTCCAATGTCACCGGCATCGTGGACCGGCTCGAAGCGCGCGGCCTGGTGGAGCGCCGACCCGACCCGGCCGACCGCCGGGTGAAACTCGCCGCGCCTACGGAGGAGGGAAGGGAGACCGCGACCCGGCTGCGCGACTCGCTGGACTTCGCGCGTGAACCGCTCGCCGCGCTCTCCGCCGAGGAGCGCGGGACGCTGCGCGATCTGCTCAAGCGGATGCTGGGCGGGAGCGTGCTCTGAGACGCGCGCCCCGAAGAACCGCCGAACGCATCGGACGCATCGGACACGTCAGACGCGTCAGACCCGTCAGACGCAGATGAAAATCCACCAGGTGCAGGTCTCGGACGGCGTGGGAGAGGGCGCGGGCGGCGGCGGTGGCGGCGGGGCCGCCGAGGTCGGGCCGCCCGACGTGGGTTCGTCCGTCGGCTCGGCGGGCCTGGACGTACCGGGTTCCGGGTCGTCGGTCTCCGGCGGTTCCGGCCCGTCCGTGACCTCCTCCCCGTCCTCCTCACGCGTGGCGGAGGCCGACGGCGATTCTTCGGTACGCTCCGACGCGCTCGGGCCGCCGCTGCCGCCCGGACTCGCCTCGCCACCGGCACTGATTCCGGACGCCGGCACCCGCGTCGCGGATCCGCTGGGATCGTCGGGTGCGGCGGGGCGCTCCGTGTCCTGCGGGCCGCCCTCGAACTCGACGGGCGTCTCCTCCTTGACGGAGGTGGCGTTGTTGTCGTGGGCCGATTCCCTGGCCAGTTCGGCCAGGCTCAGCACGCCCGCCGCGAGGATCACCGCGAGCGCGGCGATCAGCAGCCTGCGGCCCCGCCTGCTGCGTGCGCGACGCGGTCCGCCCCGGCGCGGGGCCCTGCCCGCCGCGCCCTTGCTTCGCCCCGCTCTGCGGTAAGAGCCCTTGCGCCGCGAGGAGTCGCGGCGCGGCACGGTGTCGTCCGGGCGGTCGTGGCTGACGAGCCCGTAGTCACTCACGGCCCCGGCGTCGTACTCTCCGTGACCTTCGTCGTCCCTGTCGTCCCTGCCCGGGTGGCGGCTGTGGTGCGACCCGGGGTGGACAGGCTGGTGCTGCCGCAGCTCCTCGGCGGGGGTCCCGCATCCTGCGCAGATCAGTGCGCCGTTGAGGTGCCGACGACACTGTGGGCAGTAGTCCATGGCGCCCCGCAGATTATGCGGCGGGCGGTAGGGCGGACATGGCGAGGTTGTGAGGATCGTGTGTGAAGTGGCGTGCGCATGGCATGTCTGCCCATGTCTGCGTGTGTCTGCCCGGTTGGGGACCGCCCCGCGGAGACGGGGGAGTATGGCGTTATGACCTCCACCGGGCCGTTCGGGCCGCTCGACTTCCAGCTCGTCCTGCTGCGCCGGATGGCCGACCATCAGCCGGAGCTGGTCGACGAGGCCCGCCATGAGCTCGGCGTGTCCCTGGCCGGCATGCGGGAGGCCAACCGCCGCTGGCAGGCGATGGTGCGCTCGCCCCGGGCGCGCGGCTCGCTGTCCCGCTACCGCTCCGTACTCGGCGAGCCGGAGCGTACCTCCCGGCGCGTGATCGGCGATCTGGAGTGCGACGCGCTGCTGTGGCCCGTTCCGCTCTGGCCCGAGCTGCGCTTCGAGGTGATGGTGGCGCCCGGCGGAGCCGTATGGAACGAGTGGCTGGTCCGCGCCCCGGGGTCGGCGGGCCCCGAGCTGCGTACGGCCGACGATCTGCGTCCGTGGTGCTGCACGGTGGACGAGGTCGCGCGGGCCTTCCCGCCCGCCAGGCCGATGGAGGGCACCGCCCCGACCAGGATGCGGCTCGCCTTCACCCCGCCCGACGGCCGGGCCCGCGTCGCGGAATTCACCTGGGGCCTGCTGCAACGCTGGTCCGACTGACCGTCCGTACGATCCGCCGGTTCCCGTCCGTACGATCCGCCGGTTCCCCGTCATTCTTCCTGGCAGGCCGTCAAATCCGAACGCCCGTCTGGCGTACCCCAGCGCGCGGCGCGTGCCCCGGCGCCGCACTATGCGAACAGGGCCGGCGGCCGCCGGTGAACCACCTCAGCGCTCTCGGGAGAACCTGCCGTGACCGTCAGTCTTGAGCAGTTGCGACGTTGCCATATCGCCGTCGACCTGGGGGCCGCCCGGACCCGGGTCTTTGTAAAGGGGGCCGGGCTCGTCGTCGATGAGCCGAGCGCGGCCGCCGTGAACACCCGTACCGGCGCGCTCATCGCCGTCGGCGCCCTCGCCGAGCAGATGACCGGCCGTACCCCCGACTACATCCGCGTCGTCCGTCCCGTCACCGGCGGCACCGTCGTGGACATCGAGATGGCGCAGCGCATGCTGCGGCATTTGCTGGGTGACAAGCTCCGCCGTCAGTTGCGCCGCAAGCCCTGGCTGCGCGCCGCCGCCTCCACTCCGCACGACAGCGATCCGCTCGCCCAGCGCGCCGCCGTCGAGACCCTGGTCGGGCTCGGCGCGCGCCGGGTCGAGCTGGTGGACACGCTGATCGCCGCCGCCGTCGGCTGCGGACTGCCCGTGGAGCAGCCCACCGCCACCATGATCATGGTGTGCGGCGCGGCGACCACGCAGGTCGCGGTGTTGTCGCTCGGCTCGATCGTCACGGCCGTACGGATCCCGGTCGGCGGCAACGCCATCGACCACGCGGTGATCCAGCACCTGCGCCACCAGCATGAACTGATGCTGCCCAGCCAGTCCGTACGCCCGTTGCAGCTGGCCCTCAGCAACAACGGGCTCACCGAGGGCGGTCCCAGCAAGACCGAGATCCACGGCCGGGACGTGGCCACCGGGGTCGCCCGTTCGGTGATGGTGGACACCGCCGCCGTACGGGAGGCCATCTACACCCCGCTGACCGCCGTCCTCGACGGCATCAGCAAGGTGCTGCGCGACTGCCCGCCCGATCTGGTGGCCGACCTCGGCGACCGGGGGATCATGATGGTCGGCGGGAGCGCGCTGCTGCCGGGGCTGGACCAGATGCTGCGGGATACGACGGGCATGCCGGTCGCCATCGCGGAGCGCCCCGACATCTGCGCCGTGCTCGGACTCGGGGCGATGCTGGAGGGCAAGATCGAGCCGATGGTCCTGAACCCGCTGGCCGACACCCACTGAGAGCACGACCTGACCGGTACGACGGTTCGACGGGGCGATGAGCGACGAGGTCGACGGCGAGGGCCGCGGTGACCGTGCGAGCCGGGGAGAGGACGGTACGGGCGACGACGACGCGACGACGCCCCGGCCGCCCCCGCCGCTCGAAGCGGTGCTCGGTATCGGCACCGACCTCGAACTGCGCGCCACGCTCCAGCACATCGTCGACACCGCCGCCGAGCTGGTCGGCGCGCGGTACGGCGCGCTCGGTGTCCTCGACCCCGAGCGCGGCGGACTCACCGAGCTGTTCACGGCGGGGATGAGCGATGCCGACCGGCAGCGGATCGGACGGCTCCCCGATGGACACACCGGCCTGCTCGGACTCCTCATCGAGGACCCGAGGCCGCTGCGGCTGGACGATCTGACGGCCGACCCCCGGTCCGCCGGAGTACCGCCCGGCCACCCCCGGATGCGTTCCTTCCTGGGCGTACCGCTCCAGCTGGAGACCACGGTCCTCGGCAATCTCTATCTGACCCAGAAGCGGACCGGCTCCTTCACCGAGCAGGACGAGAGCCTGCTGCGCGTCCTCGCCTCCCAGGCGGCGCTCGCGATCGGCAACGCCCGGCTGTACGGGACGGCCCGGCAGCGCGAACGCTGGATCGAGGGGGCGGCGGCCGTCACCACCGCGCTGCTGACCGGCGAGAACGCCACCGACGCGCTGATCACGGTCGCCGAGTCGGCCCGGGTGCTCGCCGACGCGTACGCGGGCGTCGTGCTCCAGCCGACCGACGACGGCGGGATGGAGATCGTCGCCGCGTCCACGATCGGCGATCCGGCGGGCATCGTCGGCACGATCATCGAGCCCGGCTCCCCCGTACTCGTTCAACTCTTCGGCGGCGAGCCGGTGTTCATCGAGGACTCGTCGACCGATCCCCGGATGACCACGCATGTGCGGACGCGCTTCGGGCCGAGCATGATGCTGCCGCTCCAGGCAGGCGGCAAGCTGATCGGCACCCTCGCGCTGCCGCGCCGGCGCGGTGGCCGCCCGTACCGCGCGGTGGACCGGCTGCTCGCCACCCAGTTCGCCTCGCAGGCCGCGCTCGCGCTGGTGCTCGCGGACGCGCAGCACGACCGGGAGCAGCTGGCCGTCTTCGAGGACCGGGACCGGATCGCCCGCGATCTGCACGATCTGGTCGTCCAGCGGCTCTTCGCCACCGAAATGATGCTGGAGTCGACCCGTCGGCGCGCGACCTCGACGGATCTGGACGAGCTGCTCGGCCGGGCCGTGGACGAACTGGACTCCACGATCCAGGAGGTCAGGACCACGATCTTCGCGCTCCAGCAGCCGCCGGCCGAGGGCCCGACGAGTGTGCGCGGCATGGTGCTGCGCGAGACCGGCGGCGCGGCGGCCGTGCTGGGATTCCGGCCGTCCGTGCGCTTCACGGGACCGGTGGACACGCTCGTGGGCGAGCCGGCGGGCCGGAGCCTGCTGGCCGAACTGCGCGGCGCGCTCGCCGCCGCGCACCGGCGCGAGGGGGTGACGGCGATCGCGGTGGAGGTCGACGCGATGGCACCGCTGGCGGACGGACGCACCGGGGTACGGCTGGTCGTGACGGACGACGGTCCCCGCGAGGACGGCGGCCGGGGGACGACGATGACGTGGGAGGCGCCCCGCTGACGTGGCACCCCGCCGACGTCCCCTCCTCCGGCCTGCCGCCCGGAGCGGCGGCGGCTCAGCGCAGCAGATCCCGCAGCGAGGCCGTCAGCCGCGTGGCGAACGCCTCACGGGTCGCGTCCGGCACCGACTCCAGGGACAGATACGGATTGAGGTCCTCCAACTCGACGAGCAGCAGTTCCCCGTCGGGTGCGCGACAGGCGTCCACGCGCTGGATCCCGTGCTCCAGCGCGTTCCACTCGATGAAGCGCCGCGCGAACGCCAGATCCGCGGGCCCGGCGTCGTACGGCGTGAGTTCCCAGCGCCGCTCGGGGTCGGGCGCGTACAGGGCGTACTGGAAGTCGCGGTCGATGAAGTAGAACGAGACCTCGTAGCGGAACGGTATCCGCGGCTGCACCAGGACCCCGCCGAAGGAGACGTCCGCGAGCCCGTCCGCGCCGACGAACTCCATGCCGATCGAGTCCGCGCCCGCCTTCGGCTTGACGACATACGTCCCGGCACGCGGCAGCCGGGCAAGATCCTCGGCGCGGTCCACGGTCGGAATGACCGGGTACCCGGCCCTGCTCAGCTCCACCAGATACTGCTTGCCCGCCATGTCGGCCCGTCCGGTCAGCGGGTTGTAGACCCGGACCCCGGACGCCCGCGCCAGGTCGCGGAAGGCGTCGTACTCCTCCTGGTAGTGCAGTACGGGCCCGCTGTTGCGGACCAGGACCGTGTCGAAGGACCCCATCAGGCGCCCGGCGTCGAGCGGATGGGTCAGCGCCACGGCGAAGTCCCGCCGCAGCCGGGACGACAGCTGTATGTCCTCGTCGCAGTATCTGCGTCCCTTGGCCTCGTAGGCGAGGTCGCTGGCATAGAGGACGCGAGGCGTGGTGGCGGGCACGGTGCTCCCTGGCTGGCCGGATCGGGGTCGGATGCTGAGCGGTGGCGGCCGGGGCAGCCGTACACCTGTGCGGTGCCCGCGAGCGGCATCATACGAGCGCCCCGTCCGCGCCGTGCCCGGTGCGCCCCAGGCCGGTGCGCCGCTTGTGGGTGCGGGCCGCCCAGTGCCATCGTTGCGGCCATGCCGCTCACTCCCGTGCCGGACCATGACTCAATCCTTGAGGAGATAAAGACAGTTCGGCGCGGCGGGATCGTACGGCTGCGCAGGCTTGAGGTGCCCTCACTGGCCCGGATCGCCTACGCGCTCGCCCCCGCGGACGACCGGCGGGCCGAGGTCCCCGCCCGGTCGCAGTCGCAGTCGGTCGAGTGGCTGCTGCGGCTGGCTGTGTCCCGCCTCGGTGGCGGCACCCTCCAGGAGGCCGCCGAATACACCCTGGGTCTGACACCGGGCACCCGGGACTGGCCGGGCGCCGACCGCAGACGGCGCGCGGCCGAGCTGTACGGGGTGAGCATCGAGCGCTTCCGCAAGGAGCAGGAGGCGGTGGTGCTCGACCAGGTCGCCGAGCAGGTGGGCAGTCTGGCGCGGGAGGCCCTCGCCGAGCGTGACGGGCCGGCCGGTGAGGCGCCCCACGACGATCCGGCCGAAGTCTCCGATGTCTCCGATGTCTCCGATGTCTCCGATCCGGCCGATCGGGCCGATCCCGCCGTGAGCGCCCGGACCCACCGGCTCCTCTCCGTCCGGGTGCGGGGCAGGACCGTGCCGGTCACCCTCCATGTCCACCCGGTGGATCTGCTGCGTGACGTCGATGTGGTGGTCTCCCCAGTCAACACGTATCTGGCACTGCCCGAGACGTACAAGTCCTCCGTGGCGGCCTCCCTGCGCCGGGCAGGCGCGCTGCGCGGGCTGACGGGCGAACTGCTCGCCGACCCGATCCACGAGGAACTGCGCGACTGGGCCGACGCCCGGGGCACCTCGGGCCGCCCCGTACTGCCCGGCACGGTGGCCGTCACCGGCTCCGGCGCCCTCGCCGGCCAGGGCGTACGCCGCGTCTACCACGCGGCCGTCGCCGTACCCCGGGCCGGGACCAACGACTACGACGTACTGCCCGCCGATGTCACCCGCGCGGTGGCCCGCGCCCTGGCGCTGCTCGCGGAGGAACACGAGCGGTTCGATCCCCCGCTGCGGTCCGTGTGCTTCCCGCTGCTCGGTTCCGGCCGGGGCGGGCTGCCGTACGAGCAGAGCGTGCGCGCGGTGTGGGCGGCGGTCGACGCGGAGCTGGCGCGCGGCGCGGACTGGGACATCCATCTGATCGCACGAGGGCTGGCCCCCGCCGGTCTCGTGGTCCGGATGCTGGCGGAATACACGGGCGAAGGCACGGAAGAGTCGACGGCGTGAACGGCGGGGCGTGAGGGGCGGGGGCGTGAGCGGGGGCGTGAGTGACGGGAAGAGAAGCCACCACCGGACCCCGCAATCCGCCCCGTTCACGCCCTGTTGGTGACCGGCTCATCTGATGAACTGGCAGCAAGGCCGCTCAGAGACGCGTCGGCGTGCGGCGGACGGATGGCACGGGGGTGCGATGGGAGTCCGCCGCCGGCCCGCCGGGGGAACACCGCGGGCCCTCTGAGCGGCCCGCACCCGCTCCCCCGGAGAGGTCCACGGCCTGCGGCCCACGCCGCCGTACGGGTCCGCCCCGCCGGCGTCGTACGCACCCGACGCCGCGATCACGCCCTCGCCGACGGCGGTGCTGTCGCTGATCACCGGCAACTGCCGGACGACAGGCCCGCCATGAGACGGGACACCGGCGAACGGGCCGGGCCGCGGCCGGCGACATGGCCGAGCGTATGGAGCTCCGTCGGTCCTGCACTCGGATGTGCTGGTCAGCAAGGCACACCCTCGCGGACCGCCCGCCCCGCCACGCCCCGGAAAGTGGCGGCTCGTCAGGGCCACGTCGACGAGGCCGGGGCAGATCGCCTTGATCTGTCCCCGACCACCCGGTCGGCAACCCGGTCGGCCACGCAGTCGACCTCGCGGTTGCCCTTGCGGGGGAACGCGATTCCGACTGCCCGTCAGCTCGCCGCGCCCCCGGCCGGTTCGGACACCGGCGGCCCCGGCGGCAACCGGATCTCACTCAGGGCGGGGAGCAGCGTCTCCTCCTCGTGGTCGAGATGCGCCACCAGCTCCTGCGACAACCGGGCCAGCTCCGCGCGGAAGCGTTCGGGGTCGGCGGTGGTGACGTCGGCGAGCAGAGCGAGCAGGGCGTCCTTGACACGCGCGATCGCACGATGCTCCTCGCCGAGCCGGTCGAGGGCGTCACGCAGCTGCGGCTGACGGTCCGCCAGCGAGGGGAAGATATACGCGTCCTCGCCGGTGTGGTGGAACGTCAGAAACTGGCAGAAGGCCAGACAGTGCGCTCTGAGCTGGAGACCGATGCCCGGCGCCGGTGGTTCACCGGAGCCCTCGTGGGCCGCTCGCGCGGCGAAGTGGGCGTCGGTCTCGGCCCGTATGTGGCGCAGCTGCGCGCGCAGCCAGCCATGGACCTGCACCAGCTTGTCGGCGAGATTGCTGATCTCGCCGGGCACCTCCGCCGCCTCGGCCCCCGAAGGCTCAAGCACCACGACGGGCAGGGTCCTGCTGGTGCCGGTCTGATAGTCGGCGTATCCGGGCGCCACGCTCACGACCCGCTCGAACAGCCGGTCGCGCCGCGCCCCCTCGGCGGGGGCGGCGATCAGTTCGAGCGTCTCGGTGCCGATCTCCACCCCTACCTGGGGATGGGCGAGCAGATTGTGATACCAGGCGGGATGACGCGGCGCGCCTCCCGCGGATCCGACGATCAGCAGCCGCTCGCCGTCGCGGACGAAGCCGAGCGGAACGGTGTGCTCCGCCCCCGACTTGGCGCCGGTGGTGGTGAGCAGGAGGAGCTCGGCGCCCTCGAAGGGGCCGCCGACCTTGCCTCCGTTGGCCCGGAACTCGTCGATGATCGCCTGGTTGAAGGATGCGGGCATACGGTGTCGTCTCTCCAGAGAAGTGTGGGTCCCGCGGTGAACGCGGTGATGGTGGATGGCCGTGATGTGCGCGCGAAACGGCGCATGGCGCGCGGTGGCCGCGAGCGGACCCTCGTCCGGAGAAGAACAGCGATGTCGTACGGCGGTGCCGGGCACCGCGAGGGACAAGGGACGACGCGCGGCGGCGCTGCGTCGGATGCGTCAGGCGCGAAGTGCAGAGTATGAACTCATGGCGTCGTCCCTCGGTGAAGGTGCCTCCATGGCGACCGGCCCGCCCACTTCTCTTCGGCCAGTACCACGCGACACGCGGACCATTACAGTCACCGCGCCCCGGGTCTGTCAACGCGCCTGCCGCGCAGGCCGCGACACGCCCGGGATTCTGACGCTGTGTCGGCCATTGGTGTGGTGCGCCGCTCGTTCGCGCGCGTCCACCGTGTGAGGACTCGATCTTGATCTAATCTCACAACAGGGGCCTCCACGGCGACCGTGGCGACCCCTGCTGTTATGTCCTCGCAGGCCAGAGCACTGATGGCCTCCGCCTCCCTCCGCCAGCTTCCTGATCCTTACGGGTCCTTCCGTCCACTGCATGTCCGCTGCGGGGCCGCTCGTGCCCGTCCTCGAACACGGCAGGCTCGGCGCGTTCAGCCGTCTGCGCAGGTCAAGGTCTGCGAGTGGGAGAGGAGTTGAACTCCGGCGCAGCGGAGTGCCTTACCGGCGTAGCGGGCTCTCGCCCCCTGTACCCGGGGGTGGAGCGGAACGGCTTCTTGCAGGTCAACCGCCATCTCTGAGCGTAGCGCGAGTCGCCCCGTTCACGCTGCCTCCGTG
The DNA here is from genome assembly GCF_040303865.1 of Streptomyces sp. NPDC094034. Classification (NCBI taxonomy): domain Bacteria; kingdom Bacillati; phylum Actinomycetota; class Actinomycetes; order Kitasatosporales; family Streptomycetaceae; genus Streptomyces; species Streptomyces sp. NPDC094034. The sequence goes on from NZ_JBEOUD010000001.1 coordinate 180,540, forward strand.
CCGCCGAGGTCAGGGAGCGGCAGTACGTCGGCAACCGCTACCACGGGGGCGGTCTTCTTGGGCGGCTGGACGGCGAGGTCGTATCCACCGCTAGGACCATCCCCGCGGGCGCGGGGGAGCAGTACGTTCAGCCCGCCTACACCGTGCCGGAGCAGGGAGCATCCCCGCGGGCGCGGGGAGCAGGCCACGTACGCCGACGCGGACGGCGGCGGCGCGGGACCATACCCGCGGGCGCGGGGAGCAGTCGTCGCCCTGGTGCCTGCCAAGGTCGTATCCGGGACCATCCCTGCGGGCGCGGGGAGCAGTCCTTTGGCACCGTGGCGCCTTCGCCTTCGGCGGGACCATCCCCGCGGGCGCGGGGAGCAGGACGCCGAGTTCTTCACCCGCGACCTTGCCGAGGGACCATCCCCGCGGGCGCGGTGAGCAGCTGGACACGATCGACCCGGAAGCGCGAAAGCAGGGACCATCCCCGCGGGCGCGGGGAGCAGCGAGGAGGCGCTGGAGGGCGCGGGCTTCGTCGAGGGACCATCCCCGCGGGCGCGGGGAGCAGACTCCGTGACCTGGGATTTTAGCGCAGAGGAAACCGGTTCTGAAGCACTTTCATCGAATTCGACATTTCCCTCAAAAGTGACGTCGGATCGGGTCAGCCTCTTCCGAATCGGCGGCGTTTGGCTGCTTTGCTCCAGCCGGATTGCGGTTCGGCGGTTACCGGGCGGGGGTTGGTGTCCGGGCGTCGGATCAAGGTGATGCCTTCATGGTCGGCGGGATGCCAGGCGTGATCGTGGGTACGGAAGGTGAAGCCCTGTTCGTTGTTGGTGGTATGGGCAAGTAAGGCGCGGCCTTGGCCCGCGTACTGCTCGACCTCCCCCCAGAGGATGTCGCGGATTCTTGCTGAGGGGTTGCCGATGAAAACACCGGCGGAGATTTCCAGGAGCCAGCGGGTGAGGAACCCCCGTAGGCCGGCGGGACAGTTGGTGAGGACGATCACGGTCACCAGATGACCGCCTCGTCGGCGTCTCCGTAGTTGCGTCCTGCGGCTACTTCGTGGCCGCCGTCGCTCTGAAGCGTGACGCGGTCTTCTTCGCCTGCGTCATGCGTGTCCCCCGTGCCCGCGCCGTTCGGCAGCAAGAGGTGCTTGATGTCGTTGACGCAGCGGTTCAGCAGTCCGGTTTTGTTGATGTGGTCGCGCAGGCCTCGGCGGGTGCGGGGGCCGACGTCTTGTTCTGATTCGGCTGCGATATCGAAGGCGAGAGGGATGCCGATCTCGGTTTTGTAGAGGTCGGCGATGTCCAGGACGAAGGAGAGCTCGTGGCCGGAGTGGACGAAGCCAAGGCCGGGGCTGCATCCGAGAGAGGCGACCACAGCGTGGGCGATGCCGTACATGCATTGGGCGGCGGCGGTGATGCCCTGGTTGACGGCGTCGCCGCTGGAGAAGTCTCCCGGGGTGTATTTCCTGCCGCGCCAGGGGACGCTGGTCCGAGCGGCCTGGGCGCGGTAGCAGTCTTTGACACGGTCGCCTTCTCGGCCGAGGAGTTGATGACGGGTGAGTCCGTCCGGGTCTTCGTCGGGGAAGCGCAGCCGGTACATGGCACGGGCGACGGCGAGTCGGCTGCGCATGTTGGCCCATCGAGCGGCCTGGGCCTCGACGAGCGCGGCCGAGCGGCTCAGCGCCCGGCCGCCGGCGTAGTAGCGCACGCCATGTTCCCCCACCCAGGCGACGCAGGCGCCGGTTTCGCCGAGGAGGCTCATTGCCTGGTGGGTGATGCGGGTACCGGGGCCCAGGAGGAGGGTGCCGATGGTGGCGGATGGGATGTGGGTGGTGCCGTCGGCGTCCTCGGCGGTGATCGCGTTGGAGTCCCGGTGGATGGTGCAGCGTTCGAGGTAGATGAAGGAGACGCGTTCACCGGTGCGGGTCAGGTGGCGAGGGGTGAGCGCGGGGCGCTTGCCGACTGTCGTCACCGGCTCACCTCTGCGGCTTCGGGGAGCTCAGGACCGGGGCAAGAGTCATCAGTCCGCAGCCGTACGCCTTGGCACGGCCCAGCCCCTGGGCGAGCGTGCGGCGCAGTGCGTCGGCGTCGGTGACTTCGAGGCGTCCGTCGAAGGTGACCGTCACGACTTTCACCCGGTGAGCTGGTGACCTGTCTTCGCGGGATTTGGCGAAGGACAGGGCTCGCTCGTCGCGGACGGTCAGTTCGTACCGGTCTCCGTGGTGTTCATACTTCTTGTCGGTGGTGCCGCCGGTCAGCAGCCGCTTGTCCTGCGGCTTCTCGACGACGCGGAATCCGGCGCGTTGCTGACGGACGGGATCGAGGAGCCAGCCCTTCTGGTGGACGGGCGTGAGGTGTGCCGTGCGTTTGGTCGGTTCGCCGTCCTTGCGCCGGATGTGGTGGACGGGGTTGGCGGTGAGCCGGAACTCCCAGAGGCCGCCGGTGGTGAGGCGGTCGAGGAAGGGGGCGTACGGGCGGCTCTGCCAGCCAGGAGTCTCCGGACTGGCGGCTGCGGCAGGCCAGCCGGCCTGTTCGACGAGGTGGGTCAGGTCCGGTGTGCCGGGGCTCACGATGTAGAGGAAGACCTCGGCCTTGGCGTTGTGGTCGAGACGCCACAGCACCCGGGGGCCGCCGGTGTTCGTGCCGGTCGGGAGCAGGGCGGGAAACGACGCCATGACGGCCGCGTGCAGCGACTGGGGTGAGGAGAGCAGGCGACGGGCTCCGGGGCGCGCGGTGTTCACGCGGAAGCGGGTCAGATACATCAGGGGTTTTCTTCCTCCAGGGCGTCGAACGGTTCGTGTCGTCGTACCGGGCGGGCTGTGGCCGGCACACGGGCCGCCACGGCGCGGGGGTTCGATACGTCCACGCTGGTGCTGACCACGGAGCGCAGCGCGTGCCGCCGGTGCTCGGCGGCGAAGCTGAGGGGCTGGTCACGCTGCTCGTCCCCGTGCTGCTCGTCGGGGGCGGCTTCCCTCAGGACGACCAAGGGCACGGTGGGATCGGTGCGGCGGAGCTTCTGGTACCAGGGGGCGGCCTGCCAGGGCTCGTCGCGCAGCGTCTGCTGAAGGCAGGCGTCACGGATGCCGAGCTCCAGCGGGAGAGCCGGCGGGCAGGAGCGGCGGCCGAGGAAGAGCGGGTGGGCCGGGGTGCGCAGGGCTTCGTGCAGTTCGTTCAGGAGAGTGAGGTCTCCTTCTACGGCGGCGACGAAGACGGCGTCGGCGAGGTAGAAGCGTTCGGACAGTGGCATGGATTTGCCGGTGTCGGCATGGTGGGCGGTCTGGAAGTCCCTTAGGCGCGTGCCTGGCTGGTCGATACGGACGCCGAAGCGCAGGGCGGCCAGCCGGGCCAGGCCGGTGTCGTCACCGCGGTCGAGGCCCAGGGCGGCGGCGAGCATGCCGATGACGCCGCTCTTGGTGGGGGCAGACTCGGTGGTGCGGCGGACGAAGCGGGCCGATGCCCCCCAGGCCTGCAGGGGGCCGGCCAGCCGGAGCAGCAGCACGCTCATGCGGGCTTGTCCAGGCGCTCCGCGACGGCCTGGCCGACCGACTGGACCAGGTCGCTCAGGCGCTGCGTCTCGGTGCCGAGGCCGGAGAGCTTCTCGGTGTTCGGTCCAACCCGCAGTACCCAGGAGAGGGTGGACTCCTCGTCGCCGTAGGCACGCTCCATGTCCGGGATGTACTCGGCAAGTCGGGCCACGGCCTCGCGCAGGTGACCGCTCTCACCGGTGACGGGGTCCTCGAACGCGGCGACGAAGCTGATGGGCCGCGTGGTGCGCAGTTTCACCACCACGGCGTCGGGGAGGGTGTGATGCCCGAACGTGTTGATCTTGCCGGTCGGCAGGGATTCGAGAAAGCTCCGTACGAATGCCTCGACCGCGCGCCGCACCGGCGCCGTGCGCGGTTCTTCCTCGCGCAGTCCCTCTCCCAGATTCTTGGCGAGCTGGTGGACGCCGAGTGCCGCGTAGCGGTAGAGGGTGGCTGAGTTGAAGTCGACGGTGCCGATCATTCCGGCTCCCGACTCCGCGTCGGTGTTCTCGTCGTCCACGGCGGTGTAGTAGTCGGACTCGTTGTCGACGCGGTGCACGCTGATGGCATGGGCGACCTGAACAGCAGCGTCGACGTTGAAGTCGGCGGAGTCGGCGACCATGCGGCCGAACAGCGCGATGTCGACGGAGTGCCGGGTGTCGGCGACCTCCCGGGCGCGCGCCTTGTTGTCCTTGTCCTTCAGGTAGACCTTGATGTCGTCGGCGCCCTCGATGGCCAGCGCGGCGAGACCGTCGAGCTGCCTGGCGCTGAGGAACATCAGGTACTTGGACTCCGGTGCCGGCTCGTCCGCGCCGTCCTTGGCGGCGTCGGCTTTCCGCTTGGGCACCTCGATCTTGGAGCCGGTGGCTCCGTGGATCACTTCGGCCGCGAGCCGGAGGGCTTCGGCCCCGTTCAATGCGGGGTCCATGGCAGTGATGCGGGCGGCGAGGACTTCGGCGACCTTCTTTGTCCGTACGCCCAGCTCGCTCGGGTCGAGGAGGTTCTCGTCGCTGAAGTAGGTACGGGTGGCTCGCTTCCATGCCTGGCTGGACACGCGGGCGCGGGGCACACCTCCGTACACGGCGGACTTCGGGGCTCCCGTGTCGTCTCGGTTGAGATTGCTGGGCGGCACGGTCTGAAGCGCGTGCACGTCGAGGAAGATGCGGTTCACGAGGCGTCCTTGTCCGTGAGGTCGGTGGTGTCGTGGTCGGATGAGGCCGGGGCAACGGCGCCGTTGTCCTGGGGCGCGCGGTAGGAGTGGAACGACCGTCCCCAGGCACGGCGTACGGCGTCGCGGCCGGCGGGCTCCTGCCAGCGGTAGAGCTGCTCGGCCAGGAGGGCGTAGTCGAGGGGGATGTCGGCGCCCCGCAGCAGCACGACGATGTCCCGCAGACGCTGGGCCAGAGCAGGCAGGTCGGGTGCGTTGCCGGCACGCACCAAACGCTTGCGAACGGGCTCCGTAATCTCGCCGGACGGCATCAGCCGGCGCACGGCGGCGCCGAGTCCCCCAGGTGCGTACCGGCGATCGGGCCGGTGCATGGCCGTGCCGCGTGACTGCTGGTGCAGCGCCCACAGCGTCAGCACCACGTGCACGGCGTCCTCGGCGCGGGTCAGTTCGTCCTCGCTCAGCGGCCGCCCGCCGTCCTTCGGCTGGTCGTGGAGAGCTCCGGTGTCAATCAGCCCCCACAGGTCCGGCACCTGGGAGAACTCCTTGCCCGCTCCGCGGCGCAGCCGGGCCAGCGCCGCCACCGCGTAGGACTGGTCGACCAGGTAGTCCCGTTGCAGCGGGTGGATGATCTCGCCGGTGAGCTGTCCGACGCGCTGGGTGCTGGTGGGCACGGTGACGGTGGTCATGCAGGCACCTTCGGAGAGGAGTCGGAGGGGAACGGATCGCTGAGGGCCTTGCCGAGGCGGAAGCGGAACCTTGTGTCAGCGAGGGCCGAGTTGAGCCACTCGGATCCCTTCTTCGTCGCCACAACCCGGCCCTCCCACGCGGAGTCGCCCGCCTCGCTCATGAGCCGGTCACCGAGCCGCCGCACATGCCGGTACGCATCCTGCTGCCAGTGGGTGCGGTGCGCTCCGGGGTCCTCGGCCGCGGTCAGGTCCCGCAGCCAGGTGCGGTAGGGGCCGTCCAGGGTGGCGAAGCCCAGGTCACGGGCGGCCGAGCGACGCCCTTCGGTCTCGCTGCCCGCCGCGCGGGCGAGATCCGTGGCGAGATCACCGAGGGCGGTGACCGCGCTCTCCGCATCGGACACCGCATCGATGGCCTGCCGGGCATACGCGCGGTCATGCTGGTGCAGCAGGACCACGCCCATGGCAAGGCGATCGTCGACCACGTCGTCGATCACGGACTGCTGGGTGCCGTAGACCGCGCCGATGACGCGCGCCCGGATGAGGAAACCGCGCGGCAGCTCGCCTTCCGTCACCAGCCTGGCAATCCATTCGAGGATGCCCGGCCGCAGTGCCTTGGCGGCTTCGGCGCCCTGTCCCGCCTCGGCCCGTCCTACGACGAGGGCTTCAAGTCCGCGCCAGGCCGAGCGCGCCGGATCATGCTCACGCGGCAGGTAGACGAGCGGCTCGCCGCGTTTCTTCTCCTGGGCGCGGCTCCTGCGCCACGCGGTCATCGGCTCGTCGGTGTGCATGTTGTGCGGAGCCAGCGGATCGCCGTAGCCGAGAACGACGCCGTGCACACCGTCCGCGTCGAAGTGCAGACGCAGCCGGCGGCTCTGCCAGGTGTACAGGTCACGCACGCCCGACGGCCGCTGCCGGCCCGCCGGGCCGGGTCCGCACGGCTCATGCCGCCAGGCCGGACGGTCGTCGTCGCAGAACCGCGCACCGCTGGTGTCGGCGGCGACCAGGTTGAGCAGCAGAGTCTGGCGCAGCGTCTCGCCCTCGGTGAAGACACCGCCAAGAGTGCCGGCCCAGCCGACCCCGAGCGGATACACCCTGCCGCCCTTGACCCGCTCGTCGCCGTCGATCCCGGTTTTGATGCCGGAGGTGTCGTAGGCATGCGCGTGCACGACCCAGCGGGCCGCCTCGGCGAAGCCGAGGCTGCCGACGGCCGGCATCCGGGAGCTGAAGAACGGCTCACCGTTGGGCACGTCGGCCACGATCCGGTTGAGGGAAAAGACCTCGTCGCGCGCGGTACGTAACGACGCCACCTGGAAGAACGGCGTGTGCGGGTGCAGCAGGTCGAACCGTTCACGGTGCTCGTCAAGATAGCCCGCCAGCGGCCCGAAGCAGTCCTGGTCGGCCCACAGCCGCGCCCAGTGCTCGGTGTCGCTCGGGCCCTCCAGCGCGTCGTGAGCCAACGCGAGAAGCAGACGGGTGAGGGCGAACTCCTGTGTGGGCAGGTCTCCCACGACACGGCGCACCTCGCCTGCCCGCGCGAAGACGTCACGAAGCGACAGCTCGCCCTGGGTTCCGTCCCTCCACAGCACGGGGATCCACGGGCGGGACGTCAGGTCGAACGACAACGTGCCGCCCCCCGTGGATCGTTCGCCGGAGTCAGTCACCAGTCACCTCAAGGCCGTCGGTCTCGCTGTAGCGGAGTGAGAAGCCTGCCAGCCGGGTCTGACAGTCGGCGTCGAGCGCCAGAATGAGCTGGCCGGCCAGCCAATGGCTGTCCTTCACCTGCCAAGCCGGTAGGTAGAGTTCCTCAAGTTCGGCGATAGCACGGTCCATGACCTCCGCGTGCGAGAACTGGATGGGCAGCCTCAGCCCGCAGCCGGCCGCGGCCCGCGCCGCAGCCGGCGCCGGAGGCCGGTCCTGGGGCAGCTCCAGCCCGCCCCGGCCCCCGCCGAGCCAGGGCACAGTGGCCAGCGACTTGTCGGCGCGCCGCTGCACGACGACCACCTCCAGGCTCTCCTTGCTGTCGCGGACCTGTGCCCGTCCGGCCCGGGTGTCGTCCGCGTCGCCCGCGCCCGCCGCGATCCAGCCGATAAGCGGCCGACCGGGCCGGCCCACCGCGTCGAGACGGAACACCTCCGCCCGTCCGGCCTGGTCCGCGCGATGCCTCTCGTGACGCTCCCGTGCCGCGGCCATCGCCCCGGACCATTCCTCGGGGCCAACCGGCGCGTCCGCGTATGCGCCCTGGACCAAGATGCTGATGTCGTCGGGCAGCCGCACGGGACGCTTCGGTCCGTCCAGGTGCGGCAGCAGGACAGCGGCGGAACTCAGCAGCGCGTATGCCCCATACACAGCGACCGATCCCCTGACCGGCGCAGGCACCTCCCCGCTCCAGTCAACGCCAGTGACCAGGCAGCGTGCCGTACGCAGCCGCGCGGGGCGCTCCGCCTGGCCCGCGCCCCGCCAGTGGCGGTGCAGGCGCCCCATCCGCTGAAGCATCAGGTCGACCGGGCACAGGTCAGTGACAAGCAGGTCGAAGTCGACATCAAGGGACTGCTCAGCAACCTGGCTGGCGACCACGATGTGCGGCCCGACCGGGCGCCGGCCATCCGCCTTTTCCGGCGGCCCGAACCGTTCGAGCAGGTCCGCGTCCTTCGCCGCGCGGTCCACGTCGATGAAACACGAGTGGGCGACAGTCACGGCCTCGTGACCGAAGCGTTCACGCAGCACGCGGGCCGTCTCCAGGACCCGCCGGACGGTATTACGAACGACCAGGGCGCAGCCACCGCCATCGAGTTCGACCGCAAGGCGGTCCGCCAGGACCATCTGGCCGTCGTCGAGCCGTTCCAGACGGACCTCCCCGCCCCGGGACGACGCCCCGGGACCTTCCACAACCGGGGCCTGACCGGGCGTCACGGTGGTCAGCAGCGGATACGTGACGGACTGGTCCACCGAGTCGAAGCCGGCGGCGTCGCCGCCCGCACCGGCGTAAGCCTGCGCGAGCTGCCGGCGCCGGGCCGCGGGAAGCGTCGCGGACAGCACCACCACCGGCACCCGGTAGGCACCCAGCCACGACAGGACCCGGTCCAGGTAGACGCTCATGTAGGTGTCGTAAGCGTGCGCCTCGTCGATCACGACGACCTTGCCCGCGACCGCGAGGTGACGCAGCGCCAGGTGACGGCTCTTCAGCCCGGCGAACAGCAGCTGGTCCACGGTGCCGGCCACGAACGACGACAACATCGCCTTCTTCCGCCCGCGCAGCCAGGCATGGGCGATCAGCTCGGCCGGAGCAGACCGCCTCTCGTCCGACGGCCGCCACCGCTCCGCCTCGGCGTCCACGTCGACAGCGGCGATCTTCTGCCGGCCGGCGCGCAGCAAATCAGCGAACTCGTCGTTGAGAGCCGCCTTGGAGTGCGCGAGCAGAACCGAGCGCCTGGCGCCCTCCTGAGCCGGTAACCGGTCCAGCCAGTCCAGCAGACGCGGAAACATCGCGTTGCCGGTGGCCATGGTGGGCAGCGCGAAGAACACCCCGCCCGCACCCGAGCGGGCAGCGAAGATCTCGGCGACAGCGAGCGCGGCCTCCGTCTTCCCCTCCCCCATCGGCGCCTCGATGATCATGAGACCGGGTACCGGCATCGCACGCGCCAGCCGGACCGCGGCCTCCTGCACCGGCCTGACCTTCGCCCCCGGCGGCAGATGGAAACGCAAGGCGAACAGTTCCTGCGCGTCCCCGACCGGCTCCTCGGCCCGCCACGGCGACGGCAGCCGCAGCCCACGCCAGGCCGCCGCCACCCGCTCCTCACCACCGCGGGTCTCCTGCGGAAAATACGGGAACAGATCCGGGTTACTGGCGATCCAGTCGGCGACGATCACCACGGCCGTGAGCAGTACCTGCACCGGCTGTGGCAACACGGCCGTCCGCCACGCGCCGAGCCGCGCCCCCACCCGGTACTCCTCGGCGCACGCGTCGAGCAACTCCTCCTGCACCCGCCGCCACAGTTTCCCGCTCGGCCCCGGCGTACGCAGCAGATACGGCCGGTCGTACACATCGTTCAGCTGACCATGCTCCGGCGGCACCCCGTGGTGGCCACCCGGAACGACAGCGAACTGCCCGGACTGCCTTGCCGTCCAGCCGTGTCGCTCCTCCAACCACTCCCCCAACAGCACCTGCCCGGCCAGACCGTGCGGAGCAATCCTGCGGTCCTCCCCGAACTGGCGCCGGGTCTTCATCTCCAGACCCTCCGCCCGCATACGGTCGGCGAGCTGGTCGACCTGACAGGCGAAAGCCGGCGTCGCCTTCCCGATGTCGTGCACAGCAGCCAGCCACACGCACAGCAGCCGGGCATCCCGCGCCCCGCCGGGCAACGCCTTGGCGATCAGAGCCCGCACGTTCTCGGGCAGCCAGTTGTCCCACAGCAGCCCGGCCACCGCCGCACTGTCCGCCATATGCCGCCACAGCGGTAGCCACCCCTCGGTGTCCCGATCGTGCTTGGCCCACACAGACCGCACGGGTCCCACGAGCCGGCCCCCAAGCCCCTCACGAGGCTCCTCCATCTCAACCGTCATGGCAGATGAATACAGGCAAACCACCCACCAAGACGGCCATATACGAAAAAACTCCGTACACAACACCGCCCCGGATAAAATCCCCGCGGTGGTTCAGGGCAACCCCTACCATCTGGCGTTGCCCTAACCCGACGGGCCGCCGCACACAAGCACAGAGACCCACACAATGCCCCTATACACCTTTTGCCGGAATTGATGAAACTGCCCGGAAACCGCGCCCGCCGTGAGTAACGCAGCAGGTCATGGAGTCTGCTCCCCGCACCCGCGGGGATGGTCCCGACCGGGCCGGACGCCCGTATCGGCCGGAACACTGCTCCCCGCACCCGCGAGGATGGTCCCGAAATGCACGCCGCCCTCGAGTCTCTACCAACTAAAAAGTTCAGATCACGGGCTCCGTCTCGTTAGAGACGACCGCCGATGACTGATCGTCGTGTCACCTCAGATCTCCGGGCCCGATGTCAGGGACAGGGTCCCAAGCTCCCAAAGCGGTGGCCGCAACGATGAATTCACCCGGCTCCCCGGACCAGAATCAGACGCTTCTGTGGCTACTCCTGGCTGCAGTACTCGGCCTGATCTTCACCGGGCTTACGTACGTGACCTATCTGCACCCCTCACTGGCGGTACCTCTGACCGTGGCCACCAGCGGGACGGTGGCCGTACTGACTGCCCTCGGCTTCGCACTGTCCTGCGGGTAGGGCGAGCTCGACGCAGGCCAGCCGTGACAGGGCAGGGCACGGAGAGAGGTGACCGACGGGTGCGACGCAACCGAGCCGACGGCGCGCAACTCCGTCTGCATGGCATTGACACCCGGGAGACCCAGGACCGCCCACCCTGCGGTCTCGAACTTCACCAGCCGCCACCGTTCGCCAAGAATGCGGCAGAAGAGCTGGGACCGCTTTGACTACGCCCGTCGACCGGCGGCTGATACACCACCCCCAGGTGCTCGCCACCGGGCCACGGACGGCAGCAGGAACAGTTGAGTCTCCGTCGCACCTGCAGGGAGGAGCGCACGCCTCTCCGCCAACGCACGCCGTTCACCATGCATCGACGGCTACCGAGGCCAAGGCAAGACGGACTCCAAGAATGATTTGACAGCTTTTGAGCATCTCTGCCGACAACAGCGTTGTCTTCTCGGCTCTTCCGGGGGAAGCGGATCCAGCCCTCGGGGCCCTCGCTCCGTCAGAACCCGGAATCGGAAACAGGTGGGGAGCATGCTCAGCTGCTGGTGGCCTGCTCCCATGCTTCGCGGATCTCGGCGGTGATACGGCCGCGGTCTGCCACTTCGTACCCGTTGGCGCGTGCCCATTCCCGGATGGTGTTGCTGTCGACGGGTGGTCTGGTCGGGGCCTGTGCGGGTGTCCAGAGGGTGGGTTGCGAGGGGGCGAAACGTGTCGCCTGCTCAAGGAGGCCCTTGGGGAACTGAGGGACGGCCGTCTCTCCGCTCAAGACTGAGGTGAGGAACTCGGTGAGCGTGCCGTCGAAGGTGAACCAGCGTGGCCCACGCGCTTCGTTCACGGCGATACGCCAGGTGTCAGGGGCACCTTGCGGGTCGGTGATCCAGAAGAGGTATTCGCCGTTGTCGGTGCCGCCGATGGCGAACAGGTGCTGCGGGTCGTACGGGACGGGGTGTGTGCCGCGGTCGTAGTCCGTTTGGAGCTGCACGCGGATCCTGGCGGGCATGGGGCCGGTGAGGTCGACCCATTCGGTGGCGCCATGGGGCTGGTAGATGTGGATGTAGCCGGAGAAGGCCCCGGGACCGTAGGTGGCCGCGAGCTGCTTGTAGTCCTCGGGGAGTCGCATGCCGAGGCCGGCCTCGACCCCGTTCCAGTCGATGGCGGGGGGTGGGTTCTGAGGGGGTGGGCAGAGCTGGGTGAGTGCGGCGATGGCGGTCACGGGGGCTCCTCGGAGGCGGCGCTGTTGCTGTGCGGCGTGGTCGGGGTTTTCGAACTGCTCGTCAAGATGGAAGCCGCCGCTTCCGTGGGCCGCCATCTGAATCCACTTCGGGAAGGAATCCTTCTTGTTATAGGTGACGGTCTCTCCGTCCACCGCGACGGCGTTGCAGATCGACTGCTCCAGGTCCCTCATATGTGGGCTGTTTGTAGGGTTTTGCATGCGGCCGTGAAGTGGATACGGGATCACTGCACCACCAACGACCTGGAACTGGCACGGGTGGAGAACTTCAACGACCGCTACCCGGAGGAGCAGCGGTCGGACTTCTCGCTCACGCGCTTCACGGTCGGCCGCTCAGACTCCCCGGACGTGGACGGCTGGGCGCTGCCCACAGGCCTGCCGCCCGCGGCCTCCCAGGCCGCCCGCCGGGCTCCCGGGACGCCGAGTTCTGAACACCCGTCGGAAGACTGCGTCAGGGCGCTCCTGTCCACTGAATCGTCCCCGCGTCCACTGCGTGTCCACTGGATCTTGGTCTGAACGAATGAACGGGGGTCGCCACTCTGGAGTGGCGACCCCCGTTCACCCGTTTCCCCAGTGTAGAAACGGTTCTCCTGGGAGATGCATGCGTGGGGCGGGTGGGACTCGAACCCACGGCCGACGGATTATGAGTCCGCTGCTCTAACCGGCTGAGCTACCGCCCCTAACGGCGTGTCGCGCACATTTGTGCGCGCCCGTCTGCCGCAGCATAGCCGCTCATACGATCTCCTGCCTCGGATGGTCGGCATCCTCTGACCATGAGGACTTCGCCATGCGCCGTCCGGTTCCACGAACCGCGGAGTAGATCCGTAAGAGGTACCCAAAAGGGGCGGGACGCCCGGTCGGCGGAGTACCGGGGAGTGAGAACGGGCACACGAAAAAGGACCCCGAAGGGCCCTCCTCGCACTGCCGCTCCCCCGGCTGGACTCGAACCAGCAACCCTCCGGTTAACAGCCGAATGCTCTGCCAATTGAGCTACAGGGGATCGCGCTCCCCCGACTGGACTCGAACCAGTAACCTGCCGGTTAACAGCCGGCTGCTCTGCCAATTGAGCTACAGGGGATTGCTGCGTCTGCACCGAACGTACCTACCCCGGTCCTCCCGGGCGGCGCGCGTTCGCTGCGACACATACATTAGCGCAAGCAGGGGGGTGCTTTGCCAATCGGTATCGACCCGGGGCACGCCGGGTGATCCCGGGCCCCGGCGGGGTAGGCGCAGAGCACAGACCCATGGTCCGACGCTGACGCTGGGGACTCCGACGCCGAGAGGGAAGGGTGGCAGCCATGCGGTACCGCCTCACATTCATCGCGGGACTGGCTTGCGGATATGTCCTGGGGACCCGCGCCGGCCGGGAGCGTTACGAGGAGCTCAAGAAATCGGCCCGCCAGGTGTCGCAGAACCCGGCGGTGCGCAACGCGGCCGAGTCCGCCGCGCAGACCGGCCGCGAGCTCGCGGGCAAGGCGTACCACTCGGTGAACGGCATGGTCGGCGACAAGCTCCCCGACTCCGTCGCCCAGCGTGTCCGCTCCTTGCGCGAGCGCAGTCAGAACGGCCAGGACGACTGGGGTACGAGCAATACCTGACCCGGATCAGGACACCCGGGGCGTCCCGGCAGCGCTACTGGCGTGGCGCGTGCGGCAGAATCGGGTGTCATGGGAATAGTCGCCGGGTTGGACAGTTCGTCCGGGTTCACACGTGTCGTCGTCTGCGACGCGGACACAGGTGCCGTGCTGCGGCAGGGGTACGCGGCCCATCCGGTCGAGCCCAAAGCCACCGAGGTCGATCCGCAGGCCTGGCTGCTCTCCCTCGGCGAGGCCGCGTCGGGCGGGCTGCTGGAGGGCGTGCAGGCCATCGGGGTGGCGGCGCAGCAGCACGGCCTGGTGGCGCTGGACCAGCAGGGGAACCCCGTACGGCCCGCGCTGGTCGGCAATGACAAGCGCGCGCAGGTCGCCGCCGCCGATCTGGTCGACGCGCTGGGCGGGCGGCACGCCTGGGCCGAGGCCGTCGGGTCCGTACCGCAGTCGGGTCAGCTCGTGGCCAAGCTGCGCTGGCTGGCGCGAACCGAGCCCGAGGCGGCGCGGCGCACCGCGCTGGTGCTCCAGCCGCACGACTGGCTGGTCTGGCAGCTGCTGGGGCGTCCGGCGCGCAGGACGACCGACCGGGGCGGGGCCTCCGGGACCGGGTACTGGTCCGCGCGTACCGGGGCGTACCGGCCGGATCTGGTGGAGCTGGCGCTCGGCCACCAGGCCGCGCTGCCCGAGGTCCTCGGCCCCGCGGACACCGCAGGGACCACCCCCGAGGGGCTGCTGATCTCGGCGGGGACCGGCGAGACGATGGCCGCCGCGTTCGGGCTCGGTGTCGCGGTCGGGGACGCCGTGGTGTCGCTGGGGGCGTCCGGATCGGTGATGGCGGTCCACCACGAGGCGGCGGCCGACCCGTCCGGAATGATCACTTCCTTCGCGGACGCCACCGGAATGCATCTGCCCGTCGTGCACACGCTGAACGCCGTCAGGGCGCTGCGCGGTACGGCGGAGCTGTTGGGCACGGCGGAGCTGGCCGAGCTGTCCGAGCTGGCGCTCAGCTCCACGCCGGGCTCCTCGGGGCTGGTGTTCCTGCCGTATCTGGAGGGCGAGCGGACCCCGCGGCTGCCGCACACGGCGGGCACGCTGACCGGGCTGCGGCGCGAGTCGATGAAGCCGGAGCATCTGGCGCGGGCCGCGTTCGAGGGGATGCTCTGCTCGCTCGCCGACGCCATGGACGTGCTGCGCGGGCGGGGGGTGGAGGTGCGGCGGGTGTTCCTGCTGGGCGCCGCCGCCGAGCTGCCCGCCGTACAGGCCCTGGCTCCGGCGATCTTCGGGGCGCAGGTGGTCGTACCGCAGCCCGCCGACTACACCGCGATCGGCGCGGCGCGACAGGCCGCCTGGGCGCTCGGTGTCTCGCAGGGGTCGCTCTCCCCGCACAACCCGCCGGCCTGGCAGGGCGCGGCGGCCCAGGTGTTCGAGCCGGGTGAGGACGCGGCCGTGGGCACGGCGGTGCGGCAGCAGTACACGGCGACGCGGGAGCAGATCCACCCCGGGGCCTTCGGGCACGGCGGCTGAGCGGACCGGGCCGACGGTGCGGGCCGGCTCAGCGGGGCGGCCCGCGGGGCGGGCCGATGGACGTGGGGCGCGCCCGGGAGTGCTTCGGGGCGGCCGGAGCACGTTCGCGTTCTTGACCCGTCCTTGGACATTAACCCATGGGGCGAGACGGGGGCGGTACCGCAAGATGGGGGCTGATCCCCGTTCTCGCGACCCTTCATTCCGAGCCGACCCCGAAAGACTGCGCGTGCTGCTACGACTTCTGCGAGCCCATCTCGCCCCGTACAAGAGACCGATAGCCCTGCTGGTGGCGCTCCAGCTGATGCAGACGTGCGCCACCCTCTATCTGCCCACTCTCAACGCCGACATCATCGACAACGGTGTCGTGAAGGGGGACTCGGGCTACATCCTGCGGTTCGGCGGCATCATGATCGCCGTCAGTGTCGTCCAGGTGATCTGCAATATCGGCGCCGTGTACTACGGCGCGCGGACCGCCTCCGCCCTCGGCCGGGATGTGCGGGCCGCCATCTTCGAGCGGGTGCAGAGCTTCTCCGCCCGTGAGGTGGGTCACTTCGGTGCCCCCTCGCTGATCACTCGCACCACCAATGACGTCCAGCAGGTCCAGATGCTGGTCCTGATGTCGTTCACGCTGATGGTGTCCGCGCCCATCATGTGTGTCGGCGGCATCGTCCTGGCGCTCGGCCAGGACATCCCGCTGTCGTCGGTGCTGCTGGCCGTCGTACCGCTGCTCGGGATATCCGTGAGCCTCATCGTCAGGAAGATGCGGCCGCTGTTCCGGACCATGCAGACCCGGCTGGACACCGTGAACCGGGTGCTGCGCGAGCAGATCACCGGCAACCGCGTGATCAGGGCCTTCGTACGGGACGACTACGAGAAGGAGCGCTTCCGGGGCGCCAACACCGAGCTGACCGATGTCTCGCTGTCGACGGGCCGGCTGATGGCGCTGATGTTCCCGACCGTGATGACGGTCGTGAACCTGTCGTCGATCGCCGTCGTCTGGTTCGGCGCGCACCGGATCGACAGCGGCGGGATGGAGATCGGCGCGCTGACCGCCTTCCTCGCGTATCTGATGCAGATCGTGATGGCGGTGATGATGGCCACCTTCATGTTCATGATGGTGCCGCGCGCCGAGGTGTGCGCCGAGCGCATTGAGGAGGTGCTCGGCACCAGTTCGAGCGTCGTACCGCCGGAGAACCCGGTGCGGGAGCTGCGCCGGCACGGGCATCTGGAGGTGCGGGACGCGGAGTTCCGCTTCCCCGGGGCCGAGGAGCCCGTCCTGCGCGAGGTGTCGCTGACGGCGCGCCCCGGTGAGACGACCGCGGTGATCGGGTCGACGGGCAGCGGCAAGTCGACGCTCCTCGGGCTCATTCCGCGACTGTTCGACGCGACCGGCGGGAAGGTGCTCGTCGACGGCCAGGATGTGCGGGAACTGGATCCGGTGCTGCTGGCGAAGACCGTGGGTCTCGTACCGCAGAAGCCGTATCTGTTCTCCGGGACGGTGGCGACGAATCTGCGGTACGGCAATCCGGACGCGACCGATGTAGAGCTGTGGCACGCGCTGGAGGTCGCCCAGGCGAAGGAGTTCGTCGCGGCCCTGGAGGGCGGGCTGAACGCGCCCATCGCGCAAGGCGGTACGAATGTCTCCGGCGGGCAGCGGCAGCGGCTCGCGATCGCGCGGACGCTGGTGCGGCGGCCGGAGATCTATCTGTTCGACGACTCGTTCTCGGCGCTGGACTACGCCACGGACGCGGCGCTGCGCGGCGCGCTGGCGCGGGAGACCGCCGAGGCGACCGTCGTGATCGTCGCCCAGCGGGTCTCCACCATCCGTGACGCCGACCGGATAGTCGTGCTCGACGAGGGCCGGATCGTGGGGACGGGCCGCCATCACGAACTGATGGCGGAGAACGAGACATACCGGGAGATCGTGCTCTCCCAGCTGACCGAGGCGGAGGCTGCCTGATGAGCGGTCCAGGCGGACGCATGATGACGGCGGGCCCGGCGCAGCGGTCCATGGACTTCAAGGGGTCGGGCAAGCGGCTGGTGAGGCTGCTGCTCGTGGAGCGGACCACCCTCTGGTGGATGCTCGTGGCCGGTGTGCTGAGCGTCGCGCTCTCGGTCGTCGGACCGAAGATCCTCGGCAAGGCGACGGACCTCATCTTCGCGGGGGTCATCGGCCGAGGCACCCCCGGCGGTGTCACCAAGGCGCAGGCCATCGAGGAGTTGCGGGCCAGGGGCGACAACGGAATGGCCGATCTGCTCTCGGGTGTGGACTTCACCCCGGGCCAGGGCATCGACTTCGGCGCCGTGGGCGAGGTCCTGCTGATCGTGCTGGTGGTCTATGTCGCCGCCGGGCTGCTGATGCTGGTGTCGACCCGGCTCTCCATCCGGGTCATCAACCACACGGTGTACCGGATGCGGGAGGAGATCCAGGCGAAGCTGTCGCGGCTGCCGCTGTCGTACTTCGACCAGCAGCCGCGCGGTGAGGTGCTGAGCCGGGCGACGAACGACATCGACAACATCTCGCAGACCATGCAGCAGACGATGGGGCAGTTGATCAACTCGCTGCTGACCATCATCGGTGTGCTGGTGATGATGTTCTGGATCTCGCCGCTGCTGGCGGTGGTCGCGCTGGTGACGGTTCCGCTGTCGGTGGTGGTGGCGGCGCGGATCGGCAAGCGCTCGCAGCCGCAGTTCGTCCAGCAGTGGAAGGTCACTGGCACGCTGAACGCGCATATCGAGGAGATGTACACCGGGCACGCCCTGGTGAAGGTCTTCGGGCGGCAGAACGAGTCGGCCGAGGCGTTCCGCGAGCAGAACGAACAGCTCTACGAGGCGGGTTTCAAGGCGCAGTTCAACAGCGGGATCATGCAGCCGCTGATGCTCTTCGTCTCCAATCTGAGCTATGTGCTGGTCGCGGTGGTCGGCGGACTGCGGGTCGCCTCCGGCTCGCTGTCGATCGGTGATGTGCAGGCGTTCATCCAGTACTCGCGGCAGTTCTCCATGCCGCTGACGCAGGTCGCGTCGATGGCCAATCTGGTGCAGTCGGGTGTCGCCTCCGCCGAGCGGATCTTCGAACTGCTCGACGCGGAGGAGCAGGAGGCCGACGCACCCGCGGTGGAGCGGCTGCGCGAACCCCAGGGCCGGGTCACGCTGGAGCATGTGTCGTTCCGGTACGAGCCCGACAAGCCGCTGATCGATGATCTGTCGCTCTCGGTGGACCCGGGGCAGACGGTCGCGATCGTCGGGCCGACGGGCGCGGGAAAGACCACCCTGGTCAATCTGCTGATGCGGTTCTACGAGGTCACGGGCGGCCGGATCACGCTGGACGGCACGGACGTGTCGCGGATGTCCCGCGCGGAGCTGCGGTCCGGGATAGGCATGGTCCTTCAGGACACCTGGCTGTTCGGCGGCACGATCGCGGAGAACATCGCGTACGGCGCGGCGCGCGAGGTCAGCCGTGAGGAGATCGAGGAGGCGGCGCGGGCGGCCCACGCCGACCGGTTCGTCCGTACGCTCCCCGACGGCTATGACACCGTGATCGACGACGAGGGGTCGGGGGTCAGCGCGGGCGAGAAGCAGCTGATCACCATCGCCCGGGCGTTCCTGTCCGATCCGGTGATCCTGGTGCTGGACGAGGCGACCAGTTCGGTGGACACCCGGACCGAGGTGCTGATCCAGAAGGCGATGGCGCGGCTGGCCCACGGCCGTACGAGCTTTGTGATCGCGCACCGGCTCTCCACGATCCGGGACGCGGACGTGATCCTGGTGATGGAGAACGGCGCGATCGTCGAACAGGGCACGCACGACGAACTGCTGGCGGCGGAGGGCGCGTACGCACGGCTGTACGCGGCCCAGTTCGCCCAGGCGGTCGCCGAAGTGGACTGACCGGCGCGGCTGGTGAGTGTCCGTCATGGGCGCCGCGTCCGTGTCCGCCTTCGGGTGGGTACGGGCGCGGCGCCCGTTTCGGGGATCGGAGATCGGCGATCCGAGCCCGGGCTTCGGCCTTGGGCCTTGGGCCTTGGGCCATGGGGCTTCGGGCTTGGGGCTTCGGGCTTGGGGGCCGCGGTATCAGTCCAGGTAGCCGCGTAGCTGGTCGGCATAGGCGTGGTCGCGGAGTCTGCCGAGCGTCTTGGACTCGATCTGGCGTATGCGCTCACGGGTCACGCCGAAGATCCCGCCGATCTCCTCCAGGGTGCGGGGCCGGCCGTCGGCCAGTCCGTACCGCAGCTGGATGACCTTGCGTTCACGCTCGCCGAGGGTGGAGAGCACGGCGTCCAGATGCTGGCGCAGCAGCAGGAAGGCCGCCGATTCGACGGGGGACGCGGCGTCGCCGTCCTCGATCAGATCGCCGAGCGCGACATCTTCCTCCTCGCCCACGGGGGCGTGCAGGGAGACCGGCTCCAGGGAGAGCCGCAGCACCTCCCTGACCCGGTCGGGGGCCAGCTCCAGCTGGGCGCCCACCTCTTCGGGGGTCGGCTCGTAACCGCGCTCCTGGAGCAGTCTGCGCTGCACGCGTACGACGCGGTTGATCAGCTCGACCACATGGACCGGGACGCGGATGGTGCGGGCCTGGTCGGCGAGCGCCCGGGACATCGCCTGGCGGATCCACCAGGTCGCGTAGGTCGAGAACTTGTAGCCGCGGGCGTAGTCGAACTTCTCGACTGCCCTGATCAGGCCGAGGTTTCCCTCCTGGACCAGATCGAGCATGGTCAGTCCGCGGCCGACATAGCGTTTGGCCACCGAGACGACCAGCCGCAGATTCGCCTCGATGAGACGGCGTTTGGCCATCCGGCCCAGCACGACCAGCCGGTCGAGGTCGAGGGCCAGTTGGGAGTCCAGATCGGGGGTGGAGCTCAGCTTCTCCTCGGCGAAGAGGCCGGCTTCGACCCGGCGGGCCAGGTCCACTTCGTCGAAGGCGGTGAGCAGCGGTATTCGCCCGATCTCGCGCAGATACTGGCGGAAGAGATCGGAGGAGGGTCCGCCGGTGTCGGCACGGCTGCCCGGCCGGCCCGTGGGCTCGGGCACGAGGGGCACCTCCACGGGATGCTCGGTGAGCGGCTCCTCGACGCTCTCGGGAGACGGGGCCTCCGGCTCCCGTACGACCGTCTCGGGGTGGTGCGCGGCGCGGCTCTGCGGAGAAACGGCGGGCGCGTGGCCGGTGGGGGACGCGGCGGGGGGCGCGTCGGAAGGAGCGTGCGCGGGCGCGGGCGGGGGTGCGGGGGTGGAGGGTGGCGCTGAGGGGGGCGCTGAGGGGGGCGCGACTAACGTCTCGGTGAGGGTCTGGGTCTGGGTCTGCACGGGGGGCGACCTCCAGGTGATCGCTGCCGGTTCGGGGCGGGGGGCGTACGGCAGCGGGACGAGGACGGCCGGGCCGCCTTCCGTCCCGTACACGATGAGCGGATCCGCGGGGGTGAGGCGCCCACCGTCGGTAGGCCGGCCGCGCTCCGGTGAACTCAGGCACCGCACCCCAGTGTGGGGTACGACATATCGCTGCCACGAGGGGCGTGCGGTGACTTTTTGCGCCCTGTACGTAACCGTGCCGTTACCGGGCGGAGGCCCGGAGGGGCCCTACAAGGCGGCGGCGCCGTCGTTGCGCAGGGACTGGCCGTACTGCTGAAGCACCCACAGTTCCTTCTGAACGGCGGCGTAATGGTCCGGATCGGACCGCGTGCCCAGCCGGGTGAGCGTGCCGGTCACCTCGCGGACACGGCGGTCGACGGCGCGCAGTCTGACCTGGACGAGCTGCTGGCCCGCGTAGACCTCGTCGATCGTCTTGCCGTGGAAGACCTCGACCGCGAGCTCGGTGACCATGGCGCGCACCACGTCGTTCGGCGCGGCGTCACGGACCCTCGCCAGATACTCGGGGGCGGACTCCAGGCCCTGTTCGGCGCCGCCCGCGTCTTCTATGGCCCGGCGTACGGCGGCGTACGGCGGGGCCGTGAACTCGTCCTCGCCGTAGGCGTCGAAGGCCGGGGAGACCAGCTCGGGCCGCTGGAGGGCAAGCTTCAGCAACTCGCGCTCGGTGCGATGGGCGGGGCTGCGGAGGTTGAGCGCGGGGCCCGCGGGACCCTGCGGGGGGGTGGCGTACGACTGCGAGCGCTCCGAGCGGCGCTCCGGGGCGGGCGCCGGTCCCCGGCCGCCGCGGTCACGCGCCCAGCGCGCCATCTGCGCGACCCGCTTGACCACGAACTGGGTGTCGAGGATGCCGAGGATGCCGGCGAGCTGGACCGCGACCTCGTGCTGCGAGGAGCCGTTCTTGATTCGGGCGACGATCGGGGCCGCCTCGTCGAGCGCCGCCGCCCGGCCCGCCGGGGTCTCCAGGTCGTACCGCCCGACGATCTGGCGGATCGCGAACTCGAAGAGCGGCGTACGCGGCTGGACCAGGTCCTGGACGGCCTCGTCGCCCTTGACGAGCCGCAGGTCGCACGGGTCCATCCCGTCGGGGGCGATGGCGATATAGGTCTCGGCGGCGAACTTCTGGTCGTCCTCGAAGGCGCGCAGCGCGGCCTTCTGTCCCGCCGCGTCCCCGTCGAAGGTGAAGATCACCCGGGCGCTGCCGTTGTCCATCAGCAGCCGTCGGAGGATCTTGATGTGGTCGCCGCCGAAAGCCGTGCCGCAGGTGGCGATGGCGGTCGTGACCCCGGCCAGATGACAGGCCATCACATCGGTGTATCCCTCGACGACCACGGCGCGGCTGGCCTTGGCGATGTCCTTCTTCGCCAGATCGACGCCGTACAGCACCTGGGACTTCTTGTAGATCGACGTCTCGGGGGTGTTGAGGTACTTCGGGCCGTTGTCGTCCTCGCGCAGCTTGCGCGCGCCGAAGCCGACCACCTCGCCGGAGATGTCGCGGATGGGCCACATCAGCCGGCCGCGGAAGCGGTCGATGGGACCGCGGCGGCCGTCCTGGGAGAGGCCGGAGAGCAGCAGTTCCTTGTCGGTGAAGCCCTTGCCGCGCAGAAAGCGGGTGAGATGGTCCCAGCCGACGGGGCTGTAACCGACGCCGAAATGCTCGGCGGCGGCCTGGTCGAAACCTCGCTCGGCGAGAAACGTCCGGCCGGTCTCGGCCTCGGGGCCGGAGAGCTGCTCGACATAGAACTCGGCGGCGATCTTGTGCGCCTCGACCAGGCGGGTGCGCTCGCCGCGCTGGCTCGCCGGGTTGTATCCGCCTTCTTCGTACCGGAGGGTGATGCCCCCCTTGGCGGCGAGCCGCTCGACCGTCTCGGAGAAGGAGAGATGGTCGATCTTCATCACGAAGGCGATGGTGTCCCCGCCCTCCTGGCAGCCGAAGCAGTGGAAGAGACCCTTGCTCGGACTGACCTGGAAGGAGGGGGACTTCTCGTCGTGGAACGGGCAGAGACCCTTGAGGTTGCCACCGCCCGCGCTGCGCAGCTGGAGGTAGTCGGACACGACGGCGTCGATCGGGACCGCGTCCCGAACCGCCTTCACGTCGTCATCGTTGATCCTGCCGGCCACGCGTGAATTCTACGGGGACGTACCGACATCCCTGGACCGTCCGGTACGCGGCCGGGGCCGCCGGAGCCGTCCGTCCCAGGTCAGGCGGGCAGCGAGCCGAGCGGGACAGCCGGGTCGGCGAGGGCGTCCGGATCCAGCCGGGCACCGGAACGGATCAGGCGCTGGATGTCCTCGGTGACGTCCCACACGTTGACGTTCATTCCGGCGAGCACCCTGCGGTCCTTCAGCCAGAACGCGCAGAACTCCCTCTTTCCCGCGTCGCCCCGCACGACCACCTGGTCGTACGAGCCGGGCGGGGCCCAGCCGGAGTATTCCAGGCCGAGGTCGTACTGATCGGAGAAGAAGTAGGGGATCCGGTCGTAGACGACGTCCTTGCCGAGCATGGCGCGGGCGGCGGCCGGGCCGCCGTTGAGGGCGTTGGCCCAGTGCTCGACACGCACCCGGTCGGTGCAGGGCGGGGCGCCCCACCCCGGCAGGGGTAGGGAGGCCACGTCACCTGCCGCGTAGATATCGGGGTCGGAGGTGCGCAGCGCCGCGTCCACGACGATCCCGCCGCCCTCCGCGCGATCGGCGAGGGCGAGACCGGCGGCCTCGGCGAGGGCCGTGCGCGGGGCCGCGCCGATCGCGGCGAGTACATCGTGGGCGGGGTAGTCCTCGCCGTCGTCCGTACGGGCCGAGAGGACCATGCCGTCCTGTCCGGTGATCTCCGTGAGCCGGACACCGAAGTGGAACCGTACGCCGTGCTCACGGTGCAGATCAGTGAAGAGCTGGCCCAGCTCCGGGCCGATGACCCGCAGGAGCGGGGTCTCCTCGGTCTCGATGACAGTGACCTCGGCGCCATAGCCGCGGGCCGCCGCCGCCACCTCCAGGCCGATCCAGCCCGCGCCCGCGATCACCAGATGGCCGTTGTCGCGGCCGAGGGAGGTGAGCACCTGGCGCAGCCGGTCGGAGTGCGCGAGACGGCGAAGGTGGTGGACACCGGCCAGGTCCGTGCCGGGGATGTCGAGGCGGCGCGGTTCCGCGCCGGTGGCCAACAGCAGCTTGTCGTACCGTACGGAGGCGCCGTCGCCGAGATGTACGCACCGGGTGTCCCGGTCGATGGAGGTGACGGTCTGGCCGAGATGCAGCTCCACCTGGGCCTGGGCGTACCAGGCGGGCTCGTGCACGAAGACGCTGTCCCGCTCCTCGGAGCCGGTCAGATATCCCTTCGACAGCGGCGGGCGTTCATAGGGATGGTCGCGCTCGTCACCGATGAGGATCACCCGGCCGGTGAACCCTTCCGCACGCAGGGTTTCCGCCGCCTTGGCCCCGGCGAGTCCACCGCCGACGATGACAAATGTCCGATGTGCGTCGACCACTTGATGCCTCCTCTTCGCGCTGCCGCCATCTGCGAGCGTCCCGCACGGAGCGTGATGGCGAAAGAGGGAGCGCTCCACGGGCATGTCTCACTGCTGTGATCCGGCTACTCTCCTGCAACCGGTGATCAGGAGCCGTGAGGCATGAGGGGCGCATGTCACCCGTTCATCGCACCACCGTCATCGGAGCACCACCCATTGGACCATCCGCGGGGACGCGCGGGCGGGCATGCGTGCGCGGTGGCCGCTCAGTGGTGTCATCGCGATGACGAGCGGGGTCAGGTTGATGAGCGGGGTGAGGTTGATGAGCGGGTCAGCGCGGTGCTGAGCCGCGGCCGGTGAGCGCCGCGTGGAGGGAGCCGGCCGCCGCGTCGGTGAGTGACGCGATCTGGTCGACGATCACGCGTTTGCGCGCCCGGTCGTCGCGGGCGGTGTCGAACAGCGCGCGGAACTGCGGGTCGAGCCCCTCGGGGGCGCGGGCCGTGAGCGCGCCCGCCAGCTCGGCCAGGACGATCCGCTGGTCGGCGCGGAGGACCTCCTGTTCGGCCCGCTGCATGACATAGCGGTCGGCGACGGCCTTGAGGACCGCGCACTCGTACCGGGCCTCGCGCGGGACGACCAGCTCGGCGGCGTACCTGGTGAGCGGGCCCGTACCGTACGCCCAGCGGGTGGCGCCCTCGGCGGCTTCGCAGAAGCGGCCGATGAGCTGGCTGGTGGCGTCCTTCAGCCGGGCCTGCGCGACGGCGGATCCGTCGTACGCATGCGGCCACCACTCCTGCGCCATCAGCCGGTCGAGCGCGGCGGCCAGTTCCTGCGGGTCCGTGCCCGCGGGTACGTAACGGCCGATGGCCACCGCCCAGATCGTGCTCCGCTCGGACGCGGAGGTGAGCGCGGCGGGGTCGACATGGCCCGCGTGCAGCCCGTCCTCGAAGTCATGGACGCAGTAGGCCACATCGTCGGACCAGTCCATGACCTGCGCCTCGAAGCAGGTACGGCCCGCCGGCGCGTCCTTGCGCACCCAGCTGAAGACCGGCAGATCGTCCTCGTAGACACCGAATTTCGCCGAGCCCGGCTCGGTGGGATGCGCGCCGCGCGGCCAGGGGTATTTGGTGGCGGCGTCCAGTGCGGCCCGGGTGAGGTTGAGGCCGACGCTGACCAGGCCGCCGGTCCCGGCGTCGTCGGCCGCCGAGGCGGAGGCCACCGCCTCGGAGCGGACGAAACGTTTCGGCTCGATACGGGTGAGCAGCCTCAGCGACTGGGCGTTGCCCTCGAAGCCGCCGCAGTCGGCGGCGAAGTCGTTGAGCGCCTGCTCGCCGTTGTGGCCGAAGGGCGGGTGGCCCATGTCGTGGGAGAGACACGCGGCCTCGACGAGATCCGGGTCACAGCCGAGCGCCGCACCGAGCTCACGGCCGACCTGGGCGCACTCCAGGGAGTGGGTCAGCCGGGTACGAGGGCTGGCGTCCCACTCCTGGCTGCGCGATCCGGGCGTCACCACCTGGGTCTTGCCCGCGAGCCTGCGCAGCGCGGAGGAGTGCAGGACGCGGGCGCGGTCGCGCTGGAAAGCGGTGCGGCCCGGACGTTTGTCGGGCTCGGGTGCCCAGCGTTCGGTGGCCGCGTCGTCGTACCGGCGTGCCGGTTCCGGAGAGTGCGGTGTGGTGGTGTCGGTGGTGCCTGCCATGCCCCGAAGGTAACCGGCGCGGGTGACCTGCGCGGGCCCCGGGGCACGGGGTCCGGGCATGGGGTTTGGGAACGGGGTCCGGGCATGGGCTCCCCGGGCGCGGGCCCCGGGCGCGGGTCGTACCGGCTCGACGGAACCGCCGGCCGATAGGTCGCATCTTTATCAGGAAGATCGAATGTGTGACCACGTGCGAGTGCGTGGAGGTGACCGCGCGGGTGCGTGGGAGAGGAGAGCTCGATGAACAAGCCGCTGAGGCGTATCGCCATCTTCTGCGGGGTGCTCGTACTCGGCCTGCTGCTGAGGGCCAACTGGCTTCAGTTCGTCCAGAGCGACAGCCTCGCCAACCACGAGAACAACCGCCGGGTGAAGATCGCCCAGTTCTCGCAGCCGCGCGGGGACATCATCGTGGGAGGCCGGCCGGTCACCGGCTCGCGGGAGGTCACGGACGCGGAGTTCGCCTACCGGCGCACCTTCTCCGAGGGCCCGGTGTACGCCCCGGTCACCGGCTACGCCTCGCAGGCCCAGGGCATGTCCCTGCTGGAGAAGACATACGACAAGGTGCTGAGCGGACAGGACGACCGGTTCGCCTTCGGGCGCGCCCTGGATGTCCTCACCGGCGAGAAGCCTCGCGGCGGTGATGTGATCACCACCATCGATCCGAAGGCACAGAAGGCCGCCTACAAGGGGCTCACCGATCTTGACGCCAGGGGCGCGGTCGTCGCCCTCGATCCACGGACCGGCAAGGTTCTCTCGCTCGTGTCCACGCCCTCCTACGATCCTTCCGTCTTCGCGGGGCTGTCCTTCAAGGAGGGCGACAAATTCAAGGCGCTCGACGCCGACAAGAGCAAGCCGCTGGCCAACCGGGCACTTCGGGAGACCTATCCGCCCGGCTCCACGTTCAAGATCCTCACGGCCGCCGCGGCCCTGGAGCACGGAGTGGTCACGGACATCGACGCCCCGTCCGACGCCGTCTCTCCCTATCCCCTGCCGCTCTCCAGCAACAAGATCGGCAGTGAGGCGGGCGACGAGGTGTGCGACCGGGCCTCGCTGAAGACCGCCATGCAGTACTCCTGCAACAACGTCTTCCTCGACGCGGCGTCCAAGGTCGGCGCGGAGAAGATGCGCGAGACGGCGGAGAAGTTCGGGTTCAACGCCGATGTCTACTCGGACGACTTCGGGGACATGCTGGCCACCAAGAGCCTCTACCCCGAGAAGCTGGACCGGCCGGGGACCGCGCTGACGGGCATGGGCCAGGGCAGTCTCACCAGCACCCCGATGCAGATGGCCATGGTGACCGCCGCCCTCGCCAACGGCGGGAAGCTGATGCAGCCCTACATCGTCGAGGAGCTGCGCGGTCCCGATCTCTCCAGCCTGGACAAGCGCGAACCCGCGATCAAGAGCCAGGCCGTCTCCGAGGAGACCGCGGAACAGGTGCGGGAGATGATGGAATTCACCGCCGCCGAGGGCAGCGCGAAAAGGGCGCTGATCGACGGCGTCACGGTCGGCGGGAAGACCGGCACCGCACAGCGCGGGATCGATGTCAGCCAGGAGGTGCCGTACGGCTGGTTCGTCTCCTACGGCCAGAAAGGCGACGCCTCCGTCGCCGTCGCGGTCTTCATCGACCCCACGGACATGGACATCTCCCGTTCGGACATCTCCGGAGGCAAGCTCGGCGCTCCGATCGCGAAGAGCGTCATGAAGGCCGTGCTCGACAGCTGAACGCCGCCCTCCGCGGGTGTCTCATCGGGGGTCTCGGCAGGGCTCGCCCCGGGGCTCTCCAGGCGCGGCGCCCTCAGAGGTGACGTCAAAGGTGGCGTCACAGGTGACATCACAGGTGACGTCAGAGGCTCCGTCAGAGGCGCCGCGAGGGCTTCGTCGTAGCGGTGGAGCAGCAGCCGGGCCATCGCGGGGTGCGCGCCGAGCGGCGCGCTGACGAGCCGGGGCGCGGTGACCAGCCCGGATCCGGCGGCGGCGCTGCGGGTGGCGAAGTATCCGGGCGCGGTGAAGTACGAAGCGATCGCGATGCGGTGGCGGCCGATGGCGGCGAGGGCGCGCAGGGCCTCGGGGACAGTGGGTGAGGCGGCGGACGCGTAGGCGGGGACGACCGGTACGCCGCCGAGACGCTCGCTCAGCATCAGGGCCGTACGGCGGGTGTCCGCCGCCGACTCGGGGTCCCGCGATCCGGCGGCGGCCAGGACGATCCCGGCGTCGTGCCCGGCCGGGTCGGTGCCCGGGTCCCGGTCCCAGCCGGCCTCGACGAGGCGGGCGTACAGCGCCTCGACCAGCAGCGGATGCGGCCCGAGCGGGGCGGCGATACGGGTGCGCAGCCGGGGCGCGACGGCGGCGGCGAACGCGGGCAGGTCGCGCTTGATGTGTACACCACGGCTCAGCAGAAGGGGTACGAGGACGGCCCGGCCGGCGCCCAGGGCGGCGAGAGCGGCGAGAGTATCGGGCAGCCGTGGTTCGTTGAGCTCGATGTGGCCGAGCCGTACGTCGAGCCCGGGGCGCAGTTCGCGGACCCGGTCGAGCAGCGCGGTGATGGTGCGCAGGGCGCGCGGGTCGCGGCTGCCATGGGCGACGACGACGAGGGTCGGTGCCGTGCGGGGCGGGGCAGGGGTGTCGCCGCTCGTGTTTCTCACGGGCCCGTTCCGTCCTCTCACGGTTCCGTTCCGTGTGACGTGGCTGAGCTGGTGACCGAGTCGCTCGGTGATCCGGGTGAAGAGCTGCCCCGCGGTGTCGAAGGGGAACGGCTCCTCGTCCCGTGACTCCCGTGCGGCGGGTTGTGGGGGTGACATGCGGTGGTGTGCCGACTCCGTCATGAACCGAGCGTGCCGGGTCCGCATTGCCGGGCGGTTGCGCGCTGGTGACGGCGGTTTTCCACCACCTCACCGACGGCTCGGGGGCGTTGTCAGACCCCTCACTTACTGTGATGGCAGTTCGGAACCAGAAGGTCGGGGAGGGGTCCTGCCATGGGCTGGATCGAGACAACGGGCGGGTATGCCATCGCGCTTGACGGCACGCGCGTGCTGTGCCGGAATGCCGCGGGGCGCACGCTGAAGCAAGTACCGCCGAAGCTCAAGGACGACGCGGAGGTCGTGCGGCTGCGGCAGCTGGCCGAGTGGCTGGAGCGGCACGAGCGGGAGTGCCGGGAGCAGGTGGACACCTGGCTGGTGCGTTCGCTGCCGGTGCCGGTGGCTCTGCTGGCGCGGGTGTGGCCGGACCCGGCCTGGCAGTCGGCGCTGCGCGATCTCGTGGTGGCCCCGGTGGCGGCGGACGACTCGGCGGAGACGGGGCGTGCCGGTTTTCTGCGGAACGCCGATCCGGCGCGGGGTCTGGGGATCGTCGATCTGGACGGGGATTCGGTGTGGCTGGACGCCGCCGAGGTGGAGACGGTGCTGATTCCGCATCCGGTACTGCTCGAAGACCTGGCGGAGTTGCGGGAGTTCGCGGCCGAGCTGGGGGTCGAGCAGGGTGCGGAGCAGTTGTTCCGTGAGGTGTGGCGACGGCCGGAGGGGGCCGGAGACGTCACCGGGGGTGCCTCCGGGGGCGGTGGTACGGCGCAGGACTGGCGGGCGTACGCCGACGGGAAGTTCGCGCAGCTGCGGCACGCCACGGCCCGCGCGGTCTCGCTCGGTTATCGGGTGCGTGGCGGCCATGCGGTGTGCCCGCTGGTGGAGAACGGCCGACAGCTGGAGGCGGCGTACTGGCTGGGGGACGACTACCCCGAGTCGGAGACACTGACCGGCTCGCTGGAGTGGCGTGACAAGGCGGGGCGGCGGCTGCCGCTCGTCGAAGTGGGGCCGGTCGCCTGGTCGGAGGGCGAGCGGATGGCCGCGCTGGTGTACGCGGGCCGTGTGGTCGAGAGCGACGAGGAGAAGGCGCTGTGAGCGAGACGCGACCGCTGGGCGGGGCACAGGTGGACGGGGATCGGCCGGAGAAGGAGCTGCGGGAGGCGGGGGCTGTGCTGCCGCTCGGCGGTGCCGGGGGCGATGTGCTGACGGCGCGTTCGTACGGGCATCCCGCGCTGGACGAGCGTGCGGTGGTGAGGCTCGTTTCCGGGGCGATCGGGGCCGCCGAGGATCTCGCTCTGGAGTATCTGGGGTTCGGCGCGGCCGAGGTCACCGAGGTCGGCCGGGTGAGGCGGGAGTCGCTGGGTTTCCCGGCCTGGGCGCTGGTGAACGACCCGGCCAACGGCCATCACGCGCTGGCCGTCGTCAAGGAGATGGAGCGGCTCACCCGGCTCGTGGGCACCAAGCCGGGGCTGGCCAAGGAGGGGTTCGACGAGATCGGCGAGCGGCTCGACCGCTCCGTCCCGCATTTCCTTCCCACCTACTACGAACAGGTGGCCCGGCTCTTCCTGGCCGTCGAGGCCCGGCAGCAGGCCTCGGTGTTCTTCGGCAAGGCGCGGGCGGCCGAGCGGCGGCACGCGCTGGCGGTCGACGAGGAGCGGCTGCGTGAGGTCTTCCTGGAGTTCGCCGGAGCGGGCGCGCTGACCGGCAAGGCGCTGCGTGAGCACGCCAAGGCACTGACGGTCCGGCTGTCGGCGGCCGATGCGTACGGACAGTTCAGGGCGGTGTCGCTGGAGCGGTGCGCGGCCGGGCTCGCCCCGTACGCGGGCATGCTGGAGGATCTGCGCCGCCTCGCGAAGGGCGCGGGGCTGGACGCGGACGCGGAGGAGCGGTCGCTGCTCGCCGAGATCATCCACACCGGCCCGATGAACCGCGCGGCGGGAAGCTTCTGGAAGGCAGCGCTGCCCTCCCTGGCCGCCATCGCGGCCGAGGACCGCTCCGTACGGGAGCGGCTGCTGACACTGCTGCCCGCCACGGGCGGTGACAGGCCCGAGGAGTTCGACGCGTCCTGGCTGACGCTGCTCGACCGGTGCGGGGCGGTCGAGCTGCTGGTGGACGGGACGGTCCCGGCCGCCGAGTGGCTGTCGTCCTGGGCCCGGCACCGGCAGCGCGGCTGGCGGACCACCGTCCGTCTCGAAGCCGAACTGACCCTGGTGGAAGGGCTGGTGGCGCGGCTGGTGGCGGACGGCACGCCGGTACGGCTGCTCGGCGGTTACGGCCGGCGTGTCACGGCGGATCTGGATCTGCTGGACGCCTGTCTGGCGTGGGGCGTGCCGGTCGCCGGGCCCTCGGAGGGTGCCTCGCGTCTCGATCTGGCCGACTGGTTGACGGACGAGCGCGAGGGGCGCAGGGATCTGGTGGCGCTGACCACTGATCCCCGGTTCACGGGCCTGCTGCGCGCGGGCGTGGAGCAGGTCGCCGACAGCGGTGACTCCCCGGACCGGCTCGACCGGATCGCGAACCATCCCGCTCTGCGCACCGCGCTGGTGGGCTGGCTGTCCGACCGCGCCGACGATCTGTCGCGGCCCTTCGGACTGCCCCGGCTGGACAGCCTGTTGGGGCGGCTCAGCCGCTTCTCCTCGCCGTCCGTGCTGGCCACGGCGCCGGAGGCGGTGCGGCGTATCACGGCGGTCTCACCCGCTCCCGCCCTGGCGAGCACCTTGCGGGCGGGCATTCTCGACGAGCTGGGCTGGCCCGCTCTGGAGGAGGCGCTGCCGGGGCTCGGCCCGGTCGACGTGAAGGCCTCGGGACTGCGTTACGGCTACCGCGCCGACAGGTGGTACCAGACGCGGGACTCCTGGCCCGCCCTGCTGGTCCGGGTCGACAGGCAGGTCGCGGCGGTCGGACCGACGGGCGTGCTCGACCAGCGGCCGCTGACTCCCCCGACGACCTCGTCCTACTCCTGGGACACGACGACCATCCGTTACGTCGGGGGCCAGTGGCTGATCGCCCATGGGTACGGGGACGAACGGCGGGCCGTGTGGTCGGGCCGCCCCGCCGAGGTGTTCAAGCCCAAGGGCGAGCTCAACGACCACTGGACGGACGCCCAGACGCCGTCGTTCGAGCTGCCCGATGGAGGGCGTTGCTACGGCGGGCGGCCGGTGTACGCGGGCGACACCTCGTTCGCGGCCGAGCGCCGCCCGGTCGCCTCGGACGGGATCTCCGTATGGGTGCTGCACGAGAACCAATGGTGGGAGTACGACCCCGAATCCGCCCGCAGGGGCCGGGTGTCGGTGCCCGGGTTCTTCGACTCGGCGCTGGCCGGGGGCGGCGGGCGCCTGCTGGAGCGGGCCTGCCGGCTGCTGCCCGTACAGCCGGGACTGGAGTCCTCGCCGTTCGGCACGAAGGACGGGCTGCTCGGCTGGTGGGTGACGTACGACCCCAAGGAGAGGACACTCACCGCCTGTTCGGTGGACGGCAGCCGGGGCCCGGCCGTACCTGTCCCGGTCGGCGCGCGCGTCGAGCATCTCACCGACGGCATTCCCCTGCCGCCGCTGCGGCTGCCCGGCGGGGCCTCGCTGTATCCGCGCGAGAGCCGTGGTTTCAGCCCGACGGTCTCCCTGTACGACGCCGAGGGCATCCAGCTCGCGCACTTCGAGGACGGCGGCCGGGGTGGCGCGTACGCGGCGGGCACGCCGCTCGTGGCGCCGTTGGCGTACTGGCACGCGCTGCGGACGCGTGACGAGCGGGGTTCCGCGGCGCTCCGCGCGGTGACGGACGCGGACGCGCGGGCGCTGCTGGCCTCGGTCGCGGAGGGGACGAAGGCGGAGGCCGCGGTGCGTCTGCTGCTGCCCGACATCACCCACCCCGGGCTGGTGGCGGGCGTGGCCGGGCTGGTGGACGAGGCCGCGCGGCACAGCGGGCGTATCGCCACGCTCGCCGAGCGAGCGGCGCGGGGTCCGGGCTCCGAGGACGTGAAGGAGAAGGTCCGGTACGCCCGCGACGCTGTTCTGAGCAAGGCGTTCGATGGCTTCGCCGTGCGGACGTACCGGTACTACTACCGTCATGTGCCCAAGGAGAGCACGACCGTCCTCGAACAGATCCAGTTGCTGCCGAAGGCGCTTTCACCAGCCGCGGTGCCGGGGCGCACGCCGATCGAGCAGGCGGATGAGGGGTGGGTGACGCTGGCCGGATCCGGTATGACGGCGCTCGCGCTGCGCGCCGCCTCACCCGCCATCTCCGACGAACACCGGGCCGCGCTGCTGGAGTTCCTTGACGCGGCGCTGGCCGTCGAGGCGGACGGTGACGCGCTGCTGATCGACCCGCGCGGACGGCTGCGCGCGCTGGAGCTGCGGATCCCCGGCAGCGACGGGAGCAAGCTCGCCGGGGAGGTACGGCACGCGGGGGCGCGGCGGCTGGTGATCCTCGGCCGGCTGCGGTCCGACGACAAGGACGCGTACTGGCACTGCGTGGAGTACGACCCGGCAGGGGCCTTCGGTGGCTGGGACGGGTGCGTGCTCATCGAGTCCGAGGTGCTGGGCGCGGCGGACGATCCGGTACGGGCGCCGGTGGTGGGCCGGGTCATGGAGCTGGTACGGCAGCGCGGCCCGCTGCCGTACCGCCCCGAGCAGGCCCTGGAGTTCGCGGAGCGGGTCGGGATCGCCGCGACCGCGGGTGCCCTGCTCCAGCTCGGCTCCCCGGGGATAGGCCGCTATCGGGGCCAAGGGGTGCTCACCGCCGCGTATCTGGAGCCGCTGGGTGCGAAGAACGCCGAGGTGGAATGGGGGATCGCCACCCTCGACGCGCTGAGCGTCGGTGAGCGCAGGACCTTCAGCGGGCTGCTGCTGCCGACCGATCCGGAGCGGGTCGCGGAGCTGTGGACCACCGGTTTCGCACTGGAACCGCTGGTGGAGGCGTGGATCGCGGCGCGCGGCAGGCGACGGCCCGTACCCCCCGCGCTGATCAGGCAGTTGGTTGCCGAGATGCGCGGCGGCGCCACGGCGCAGGACGTGCTCAACCCCGAGTGGCGGGAGGAGCTGACCGGTCGCACCGAACAGCGGCTGGTCGACGGGGAGCTGGAGCCGGCCGAGCCGCGGCGGTTGCTGACCGGGTCGACCCTCTGCTCCATGGTCGAGGCGCTGCGCTGGCTCGCGTATCGGCTGCCGTACGGCGATCCGCTGCGCGAGGTCCTGCCGATCACCGCGCGCATGCTGCGGAAGCGGCTGGCCGACCCCGGTCTGCTGCTGCGTCTGGGGGTCGACCGCAACGCCGCCCATGAAGCCGTGTCCAGGCGGCTGCGCGAAGCCCGTGGGCTGGCCCCGGAGCGCGGCGCGGGTGACAAGGAGATATTCGAGCTCTCATCGGCGCTGGTGCTCACTCCCTCGCGGTACGGGAGCGACTGGGACGCGGTGTGGGTGCGGCCCTCCGCCGTACTGCCCCCGGAGGGAACGGACGGTACGGGGCGGAGCGTGGGCGGCCCCGACCATCCGGAGCTGACGCTGCTGGTGGCGACGGCGGGCGAGCCACCGCAGCTGAAGGCGCTACGGACGCTGCTCAGCGCGGAGTTCATGGAGCTCGTCACGGCGGACGGCCCGCCGGGTTGCCCGCAGGACCCGCGGCTCGGTGCGCCGGAACTGGTGGAAGAGGCGGGTGAGCGGTTCGGACTCTCCCAGGACGCCGCCGTGCTCTATCTGATGCTGCTCGCGCTGCCTGACCCGACCGACCGTCACCAGGCCGAGTGGACGGGGTGGAAGCCGGCCCGGCTGAAGAGGGCGAGGGCCGAACTGGCCGCCACGGACCTGGTGGTGGAGGCCAAGCGCGCGCGGGCGGGCCGCTCGCTGTTCCTGCCGGGCGGCTGGCTGGAGCAGCAGACGCCGCGGCTGCCCATGGAGAGCTGGAAGACGGCGCTGCTGCCACCGGGCCCCCCGCTCTATCTGGTGCCCGACCGGCCGGTACCGGAGCTGTACAGGGCGGCGTGGCGGCGGATCGTTGACGGCGATACGCCGGGGTTCGAGGAGTTCCAGGGCCGCGGCGGCCGGGGAGGCAGGCGATGACGGTGACGGAGAAGGCGGCGAAGACCATGGCGGCGGAGCGGGAGCCGGGGCGGCAGCTGGAGCTGCCGGAGGACCGGTACGCGGCGGAGCTGGCGTTCCTCGCGACATACGACGACGGCCCGCGCCCGCCGAGATGGCGGCTGACGCCGCGTGCGGTGGTGCTGTTCGTCTGCGGTTCCGACGGTGAGGCGCTGCGGTCGGCCGACGGCGGACAGCTGGTCGTGACACGGAAGTTCGTGGGCGACCGGGCGTTGGTGGAGCGGTGTGTGGTGACGCTTGCGGGCGAGCGCGGACTGCTGCTCGTCGGTGAGCCGGGCACCGCCAAGTCGATGCTCTCCGAGCTGCTGTCCGCCGCGGTGTGCGGCAGCAGCACGCTCACGGTGCAGGGCACCGCGGGCACCACCGAGGACCAGCTCCGCTACGGCTGGAACTACGCGCTGCTGCTGGCCAAGGGGCCGAGCCGGGCGGCCCTGGTGCCCTCGCCCGTGCTCACGGCCATGACACGTGGTGCGGTGGCCCGGGTCGAGGAGGTCACACGCTGTCTGCCCGAGGTACAGGACGCGCTGGTCTCGATCCTGTCGGAGCGCCGGATGTCGGTGCCCGAACTGGCGGGCGGGGAGGGCGGGGACAGCACGGTGCACGCCGTACCGGGCTTCACGCTGATCGCCACCGCCAACCTCCGCGACAAGGGCGTCTCCGAGATGTCCGCGGCTTTGAAACGCCGGTTCAACTTCGAGACAGTCGGGCCGATCGGCGATCTCGACGCGGAGACCCGGCTGGTGCGCGATCAGGCGACGGCGGCGCTCGTGCGGGGCGGGGCGGCGTTCTCCGTGGACGACACGGTGCTCGAAGCGCTGGTCACCGCGTTCCGGGATCTGCGGACGGGGCGGAGCGCGGAAGGCTGGGAGATCGAGCGCCCCTCGACGGTCATGTCGACGGC
The DNA here is from genome assembly GCF_040303865.1 of Streptomyces sp. NPDC094034. Taxonomy (NCBI): domain Bacteria; kingdom Bacillati; phylum Actinomycetota; class Actinomycetes; order Kitasatosporales; family Streptomycetaceae; genus Streptomyces; species Streptomyces sp. NPDC094034. Next base: position 215,780 of record NZ_JBEOUD010000001.1, read on the forward strand.
CGAGGCGGTGCATGTGGCCACGTCGATGGGGCTCGGCGCGGCGTATCTCGGCGACGGCCGGGATGTTCTGCGTACGCTGCCGGGCCATCTGCTCGGGACGGTACGCAAGGACGATCCGGCGGACCACGCACGGCTGTTGGGGTACTGGGACGGCCCGGTACGCCGCCGGGCGGAGGCCGGAGCTCCGCTGTGGCGGACGCTGTGGGGGCTGCGCGATGAGCTGGGATGAGCCGGAGCCCGGCTGGGATGAGCAGGTGCCCGGGGCGGGGGCGGCCGGGACGGGGACGGTCCTGGCTGGGGTGGCCGGAGCTGGGGCGGTCCTGGCTGGGGCGGGTGACGCGTCGGGGGGTGACGCGTCGGGGGCCCCCGGCGAGGGGCCTTCCGAGGCGGTGGCCCGGCTCGCCGGGTGCCGGGAGCCGTATCTGATCGGGGTACGGCACCACTCCCCCGCGCTGGCCGCGGCCGTACCGGCGATGCTCGACCTGGCGGCGCCGGAGGTGCTGTTCGTCGAGCTGCCCGAGGAGTTCGCGCCCTGGCTGCCGTATCTCGCCGATCCGGCGACGGTCCCCCCGGTCGCCCTGGCGGGCGGCCGGGCCGGGGCGGCGGGCGGTGGGCTGGTGTTCCTGCCGTTCGCGGAGTTCTCGCCGGAGCTGGCGGCGATCCGCTGGGCGCGGGAGGCGGGGGTGGAGGTCGTTCCGTTCGATCTGCCGCTGACCGCCCGCGCGGCCGGCCCGGGCGCGGATGCCGAGCCGGACGGGGCAGGTGAGTCGAGCGGTGCGAACAGTTCGGACGGTTCCGGTGAGTCCGGTGAGTCCGGTGGACCGGCCTGGGCCGGCGGGGCGTTGGCCGCCGCGCTGCGGGCGCGGGCCGGGGGGCGGCCCGGGGACGATCTGTGGGACCGGCTGGTCGAGGCGGAGGCGCCCGGTTCCGGCCCCGAGGCGCTACGGCGCGCCGCGCTGCTGGTCGGCTGGGCCCTGCGGGCGGATGCGAGCAGGGTCGATCCGTGCGATCTGCGGCGCGAGGCGAATATGCGGCGCCGGCTGGCCGAGCGCGGGAGCCGCCGGGCGGCGGCCGTGATCGGCGCCTTCCACGCGCCCGCGCTGCTGCCGGGCGCCACGGGACCCGGCCGCGGGGACGTGCCGGTGGGGTCGGGGGACGTGCGGGCCACCGAGGCCGTCGTCACCTCGCTCGTGCCGTACTCGTACGCGCTGCTGGACGAGCGGTCCGGCTATCCGGCCGGGATCCGCGACCCGGAGTGGCAGCGCGGGGTGCATCTCGCGGCGGGCGATCCCGCGCTGCTGGACGATCTGCTGACGTCGACGGCGGTACGGATCTGCGCGGCCGTTCGGGACGCCGGGCATCCGAGCGGGCCGGCCGACGCCCGCGAGGTGGTCCGGGTCGCGCGCGACCTGGCGGCGCTCCGCGGGCTGCCCGCCGCCGGGCGCGGTGAGCTGGCCGAGGCGGCACAGACCGTGCTCACACAAGGGCGGTTGTTCGGGCGGGGCCGGGTGGTGGCCGCCGCCATGGAGCGGGTGCTGGTGGGGACGCGGCAGGGCGCACTCGCGCCGGGCACGCCGCGTTCCGGCCTGGGACCGGCCGTGGAGGCGCTGCTCGACAGCCTGTCGCTGCCCACACCGGCCGCGCCCGGCCGCCGGGAGCTGCGTCTCGACGCGCACCGCGGCGATCTGGACCGGCGCCGTGAGCTGTGTCTGCGCCGGCTCGCGGTCTGCCGTGTCCCGTACGGGGAGGAGGGCGAGGTGGCGGGCGTGGGCGACGCCGCGCCGCTGACCACGCGCTGGGTCGTGGCCTGGTCTCCGTCGACCGCCGCGATGCTGGATGTGGCGGGAGTTCACGGAGTGACGCTCGAACAGGCGGCGGCCGGGATGCTGCGCCGACGGCGTGCGGCGGAGCGTGAGCGCGGCGGGCCGACCGCGGCCGAGGTGCTGTCCGGGCTGGAGGACGCGGTGCGTTGCGGACTGCCCGCGCTCGCCGCGGAGCGGCTCTCCGAGGCCGCCGGGCTACTGCCCGCTTCCGGCACTCTCCCCGAACTGCTCACCGGTCTTGCCCTGTTGGACCGGATCGGGGCGGGGCATCTGCCGGGGCTGCCTTCCGGCTGGGAGCGGGACGCGCTCGGCGCGGCGTACGAGGAACTGGCCGCGGCCGGGGTCCGGGCGCTGGACGGGCTCGCCGGTTCCGCCGAGCCCGCCGACGCGCGCGCCCTGGTCTCGCTGGCCGACAGGGCGGCCGGGGAGCCCGGGCGAGTAGCAACTCCGGCTCCGGCAACGGCTCCGGCTCCGGCATCGGCTCCGACCCCGACTCCGACTCCGACTCCAGCATCGGCTCCGGTTCCGGCAACGCGGCGAGCCGCCGTGCCGGCGGCTGAGGGCGCGCGACGAACCTCCGGGCAGGACCTGGGGGGTGGGTTCCGGCTCGACGCCTCGCTGAAGCGCCTCGACGCCGAGGCGACCCCGCTGATCCGGGGCGCGGCAGGGGCGGCCCGGGTGCTGCTGGGACACCGGGAGGCGGCGGAGTTCGGCACGCGTCTGGCCTCCCGCGTGGACAGCGCGACGACCCCCGAACTCCGCGCCGACCTGGCGGGATTCCTGCGCGGGACGCTGCTCGCGGCGGGCCCGCTGCTGGAGACCGGACGGGCGCTCGATCCGCTGCTCGAACGGATCGAGGCCCTGCCCGACCGCGGCTTCCTGGACCGGCTTCCCGCACTGCGCGCGGGTTTCGACACGCTCGCCCCGGCGGCCCGTTCCCGGCTGCTCGCCGTGGTGGAGGACCGCACGGGCCTCGCCGCGGGCGCCCTCCCCGGGGCGCTGTCGGATCCGGCGGCATCGGCGCTCCTGGCGGCGGCCGATCTGGCGGGCCGAGAGGCCCTGGCGGCACGGGGCCTGGATACGGACGCTCCGTCGGGCGTGTGTGGCGGGGTGGGTGAGGCGCAGCCGCCTCCCGGTGCCCCCGACGCCCCCGGTGACCCCGGTGGCTCTGGTGACCCCAGTGACCACAGTGGCTCCGGTGGCTCCGGTGGCTCCGGTGGCTCCAGTGGCTCCGCCGACTCCGCCGACTCCGGTGAGCTGGGCCATGGCTCCCCCGGTGGGGGCGATGACCCGGCCGGAGCCATCGCGCTCACCCCCGGCGAGCGATGGCGCCTGCTCCTCGGGCGGGGGCGGGAGCTCACCGGTGGGGCCGCCCGGATCGCCGACGCGCTCGATGAGTTGTACGGGTATGGACGGGGCGAGGGCGCGCGCGGTGAGGAGCGTGACGCGGGTGGCTCCCGGGGCGGTTACGGGGCTTCGTATCCCGATGTCCGTTCCTGGTCCGAGGAGTTGTCCGCGCTGTTCGGGCCCGGCGTACGGGAAGAAGTGCTCGCCGCCGCTGCCGATACGGGACGGCTCGACGCCGCCCTGGAGCTGGATCCGGCCTCGGCCCGGCCGTCGGTGGAGCTGCTGCGCACCGTCCTCTCGTACGCCGGTGGGCTCCCCGAGCACCAGCTCGCGCGGCTGCGGCCCCTGGTGGCCCGGCTGGTGGCCGAGTTGACCGAGGCGCTGGCCAACCGGCTGCGCCCCGCCCTGACCGGGCTCTCCCATCCGCGCCCGACCCGCCGTCCCGGCGGGCCGCTGGATCTCGCCCGGACCCTGCGCGCGAATCTGGCGACAGCCCGCCGCGATCCGGACACCGGCGCGGTGACGGTCCTGCCGGAACAGCCCGTCTTCCGCACGCGTGCGCGTAAGGCGGCCGACTGGCGGCTGGTGCTGGTCGTAGATGTCTCGGGTTCGATGGAGGCCTCGACGGTCTGGGCCGCGCTCACCGCCTCCGTACTGGCCGGAGTCCCCGCGGTGAGTACGCACTTCGTCGCGTTCTCCACCGAGGTGCTCGACCTCACCGACCAGGTCGACGACCCACTGAGCCTGCTCCTCGAAGTGCGGGTCGGTGGCGGTACGAACATCGCGCGCGGGCTGCGCCACGCCCGCGAGCTGGTGACGGTACCGTCCCGCACGCTGGTGGTACTGATCAGCGACTTCGAGGAGGGCGGTCCGGTCTCCCCGCTCCTCACGGAGGTACGGGCGTTGGTCGACGCGGGCTGTCATGTGCTCGGCTGCGCCTCGTTGGACGACGAGGGCAGGCCCCGGTATTCGGCCGGTGTGGCAGGCCAGTTGGTGGGGGCGGGCATGCCGGTAGCGGCGCTCAGCCCCCTGGAGCTGGCCCGGTGGGTCGGCGAACGCGTAGGAGGTGCGCACCGATGACGGATTCCGCGGCGGTACTGCCGCCGGTGACCGCCGAAGTGGCGGCCGGGGCGCTCGATCTGCTGCCCGCGCGGCTGCGCAAACGCGTGGACGGGGCGGTGGCGAAGGCCGCCGGCTGGCCGGTGGAGGCGGCGCGGGACGGTGTCCTGGTACGGGTCGCCGAGGACACGGCCGTGACATTGAGAGTGACGGCCGGGATCGTGGCCGACCCGGACGACGCGGTGTGCAGTTGTCTCCTGGCCCCGGCCTGTCTGCATCGCGCGGCGGTCCTGTCCGTCGCCCCTCTCGCGGTGCCTGAGGAGAAGGACGAGGAGGGCACTGCCGGGACTGCCGGGACTGACAGGACTGGCGGCGCTGACGGGGCTGACAGGGCCAACGGGACTGACAGAGCCGATGGGGCTGACAAGCCCAAGGGGACTGATGAGCCTGATGGGTCTCATGGGGCTTTCGGTTCGGAGGGGAAAGGGGAGTCCGAGAGGGGACAGGGCGAAGCCGGGGCACCGGCGTCCGCGCTCGCCGACGAGCCCGGGCCCACCCCCGTGCTCACCCCGGCCCAGTCCATGGCTCTCGACGCGCTCCGGGACGCCGTGACCGCCGTCCTGGTCTCGGGTGTATCCGGCTCCGGCGCGGTCCACCGCGCCGAATTGCTCCATGCCGCCCACTCCGCGCGGCTGGCCGGGCTGCCCCGGCCCGCCGGCACGGCGGTGCGGATCGCGCGGCTGCTGGGCGAGGCCCGTTCCGACGACCCGGCGTTCCGGCTGTCCGGGCTGTCGGGCGAGCTGGCGGAGCTGCTGGATCTGGTGCGCCGCCCCGTCGCCGCGCTCTCCCCGGCGCGCCGCGCCTACCGGCCTGAAGGGCCGCTCCGGTTGTACGGACTGTTCACCGAGCCGGTGGTGACCGCGTCCGGATACGCGGGCGCCACGGTCTACGCGCTCGCGCCCGACGGGGCGCTCCGCACGCTCTCGGACGTCGCCCCCGGTGGACCGGACCGTGCCCTCCAGGCCTCGGGGACGCCGGTGCCCGGCGGTTGCGCGCTCGGGCTGCGGGAGTTGGGCGACGGCGGCGGGGTGATCCTCACCGCGCCCACCGTCTCGCCGGACGGACGGATCGGGGGCGGCGGGGCGGTACGTTCCGTACGGGCCGCCGGCGCGGGCTGGCGGGAAGCGCCGCTCGCCGCCCTCTGGCAGCGGCCGCCCGCCGAACAACTGGCTTCGGCGCTCGGCTGGTTGTCCGAGCCCGTCGACGCCCGTGCGGCGGGGGGCGATCTGCTCTTTCTCGACGGTGTCGTCACCGGCGCGGGCTTCGCCGTGGCCGCGGGGCCCACGCTACGGCTCGCGGCGGCCGACGAGCGGTCGGAACTCCCCTACGCCGAGAACCTTTCACTGCTCGCGAGCCGGCCCGGACTCGCGCTGCGGTTGATCGCCCGGGTCGTGCCCGACCGGCCCGACCGGGTGCATGTGCTCGCCGCGTCCTGGACCGGCCACGACGGTGAGCCGGTCCGCGCGGATCTGGGGCTGCGCCTGCTCAACCGCTCGCACATCCCGGCCGTACCGCGGGGACACACGGAGCCGATGGACGCGGGGGCGCCGCCCACGCTCCCCGTCGAGCTGGACCTGCTGCGCAGGACCGTGGACCGCGCGGTCGCGGGCGGCCGCGCGGTGTCGGCCCTGTCGGCGGACGACGAACTGCCCCGCCGACTGCGGGCGGTGGGCCTCACCACCGGCGCGCGGCGGGTCGAGGCGCTGACGGACGCGGCGGCCGACCGGCGCCATGACGTCCTGGGCCGGCTGCTGCCCGCCGATCCCGGGGGCTTCGCCCTGGCCTGGCTGGCGGCGGCGGTCTACGCGTCGGCGGCGACCGAATCGCTGCTGCTGGCGGCCTGGACACCACCGGACATATCCGCGAACTGATCGGCGCCGTCGATCGTCATACAGAGCGGAGAGCGGGATCAACGGGAAATCCAGGACCACCCAGGGGGGACCATGCCACTGCCGAGGCTGTCACGCCTGCGCGCGTCACGCCTGCGGGTGTCGCGACCGCGCGTGCTAGGGCCGAAACGTCAGCCGCAACAGCCGGACGAGGCCCGGCGCCCGCGTTTTCGGCTCACTCGACGCCGTCGGAGACACCTTGTACAGGCCGTCATGCTGGGGTGCGCGCTCGCGCTGGCGCCCGCGACTTGGATGCACGCGGTCGCGGACAGCCGGATCCGTACGGTCGCCGAGGTCCCGGCCCGGGACGTCGCCGTGGTCTTCGGCGCCGGGCTGTGGTCCGGCCGGCCGACGCCGTATCTCGCGCACCGCCTCGACGCGGCGGCGGAGCTGTACGGCGCGGGGAAGGTGAAGGTCGTACTGGTGACCGGCGACAACAGCCGGGAGGAGTACGACGAGCCGAGCGCGATGCGGACCTATCTGGTCGAGCGCGGAGTGCCGGACGACCGGATCGTCAGCGACTACGCGGGGTTCGACACCTGGGACTCCTGTGTACGGGCGAAGAAGATATTCGGGGTCGACCGGGCGGTGCTGGTGACACAGGGGTTCCATGTCCGGCGCGCGGTGGCGCTCTGCGGGGCGGCGGGCGTCGAGTCGTACGGGGTCGGGGTCACGGAGCCGCATGACGCGACCTGGTACTACGGCGGGATACGGGAGGTGTTCGCCTCCGGGAAGGCGGCGGCGGAGGCGGTGCTCCAGCCGAATCCCATGTTCCTCGGGCCGGCCGAGACGGGGGTGGCCGAGGCGCTGGCGGCGGGCGGCGGAGGCACCCGCTGACACCACTCACCCCACCCGTTCACCCCCACTCGCTGGCGCGAGCCGCCAACACCCCAGCCGCTGACGCTCGCTGACATCCGCTCACCCTCCCTGGCACCCGCCGCGATGCCCACCGTCCGTGTCCGGTCAGCGCCCGCGCAGGTGGGCGAGCCAGTCGCCGCCCGCGATCAGCCGCCCGCGTGCCCGTAGCCCGTGGGCGACGCGCGGCGCGGCGAAGTACACCCATGCGCTGACCGGGGTGCCGTCGGACCGCAGGACGTCGCGGACCACGCGTACATACAGGTTGCGCGGATCGTCGGGGGCCTCGTACCCCTCCAACTCGTCCAGGTCGGTGACCAGTTCGTAGTATTTTCCCGGCTTCGCCGTGACCAGCTCGCCGACGACGATGCCGGAGGCGACCGCGTCAGGGACCGTCGTACCAGGGACAGTCGTACCAGAGGCAGTCGTGCCGGGGGCGGTCGTGTCAGGGGCGGTGATGTCAGGGACCTCGACCGCGTACGGGTAGCCGGGGCCGTCGTACAGCAGCGCTCCCGCCAGCCTGGCCGGTTCCTCTTCGGCCACGCGTCCGCGCAGGCAGAGGTCGTGATTCCGCTCGCCCGGCCGCAGCGTGCCGTAGACGAAGAACGGAAGCTCGCCCTCGGCCCTCATGGTGCGACGGTCTCCTCGGCGATCCACGTCAGATACTCCGCGCTCCCCCGCACCACCGGCGTGGCGATGATCTCCGGCGTCTCGTAGTCGTGGGCCTCCTTCAGATGCGCCTCCAGCGCGTCATAACGGGCAGCGGTGGTCTTGAAGAGGATCTGCCACTCCTCGCTGGTCTCGATCGCGCTCCGCCAGCGGTACACGGAGGTGACCGGCGCGGAGATCTGCGCACAGGCGGCGAGCCGGGCCTCGATCACGCCCCAGGCCAGGTCCTTCGCCTTGTCGGCGCTGTCGGTCGTGGTCAGCACGGTCAGGCAGTCGGCGAGTGGCACGAGCGGACTCCTTCGGGTTCCGGATGTTCGGTGGCGGGCCGGGGGACCTTACACCGCGAGGTCCGCGAACCGCGAGGCGTACAGCCGCGCGTACGCGCCCGCCGCCGACAGCTCGTCGCCGCCGACAGCTCGTCGCCATCGACAGCTCGTCGCCGTCGGCAGCTCGTCGTGCGTGCCCTGTTCGACGGTCACGCCGTTCTCCCTCACCAGGATCAGGTCCGGGTCCCCGGATCGCGGAGAGCCGGTGCGCGATCAGCAGGCTCGGATCAGCAAGCTCGCGTGTCGTGGCCGTCGGGGCGCGTACGGATGGGGCGGTTCGTCAACCGGCGTACGGGCGGTGGGACTTGGCCTCGCGCAGTGCCAGCCCCCACCAGGCGAGCCGGTCGAGCATCGTCCGCGCCGCGGCGTCGCAGGCGGCGGGGTCCCGGTGCCGGCCCTCGGCGTCGAAGTGCGCATGCGCGTTGTGGAAGGAGACCGAGTCCCGGACGGTGACGGCGTGCATCTCGGCGAAGACCTGGCGCAGTTGCTCGACGGCGCGCAGCCCGCCCGACATCCCGCCGTACGAGACGAAGCCGACGGGCTTGGCCTGCCATTCCACGAAGTGCCAGTCGATCAGCGCCTTGATGGCGGCGGGGAAGGAGTGGTTGTACTCGGGGGTGAGGACGACGAAGGCGTCGGCGTCGGCCAGCGCCGGGGTGACCTTGTCGAGTTCGGCCCGTACGGCGGGTCCTGGGCGCGGGGAGAGGGGGGCCGACAGGTCCGTGTCGGCGAGATCGATGAAGGTGGTGGTGAAGTCCTCGCGCTCGGCGGCGCGGGCGAGGAACCAGTTGGAGACGACGGGGCCGAAGCGGCCCTCGCGGTTGCTGCCCAGGATGACGGCGAGCCGCAGCTTGCCCTCGTTCCCGGCGTGTCCGGGCACAGCGGTGATCGCGGATTCCCGCGTGGTGAGGTCCATGGGGAAGAGCCTGATACTTCAACCTTGGTTCAGGTCAAGCTACGCTGGCCCGCATGACGCATCTCGCCTGGGACGCCAAGGAAGCCACCGTCGGTGAACTGGCCGAACGCAGCGGGGTCGCCCCCTCCGCGCTGCGCTTCTACGAACGCGAAGGGCTGATCAGCAGCCGCCGTACGACCGGGAACCAGCGCCGCTACAGCCGGGACACGCTCCGCCGGGTCGCCTTCATCCGTACCTCGCAACGCCTCGGCATACCGCTCGCCACGATCCGGGACGTCCTGACGCTGCTGCCGGAGGACCGTACGCCCACCAAGGAGGACTGGGCCCGGATCTCCGAGTGCTGGCGCGACGACCTCGACCGGCGCATCCGTACGCTGCGACGGCTGCGGGACAACCTCACGGACTGCATCGGCTGCGGCTGTCTGTCGCTGGACCGTTGCGTGCTCTCCAACCCCTGCGACGAACTGGCCTCGCACGGGCCCGGGCCGCGCCGGCTCATAGAGGACTGACAGTGATGATTACCGCGGCTCCGCCCGACGGTCTGCCAGGCATACGGTGAGGTCCATGACAACTACCTCCAGCGCACCACAGCTCCTGATAGAGGTCGACGGCCGCCCCGCCACCGAGGCCGACCTGCGGCTCCGCGCGCTCGACACATACGGGCACTTCACCGCCATGCAGATCAGGGACGGCCGGGTACGCGGGCTGGACCTCCATCTCGCCCGGCTGGACGCCTCCACCCGGGAGCTGTTCGGCACGGACCTGGACGGCGAGCGGGTACGCGCCCTGCTCCGGCACGCGCTCGGTGACGTACGGGACGCCTCGGGGCGGGTGTATGTGCACCGGCCCGAGGGGGCGGGGGAGGTCAGTCTGATGGTGACAGTACGGCCGCCCGCGGTCCCGGACGAGCGGGCGCAGAGCCTGATGTCCGTCCCGTATCTGCGCCCGGTCGCGCACGTCAAGCATCTGGGCGGCTTCGCCCAGACGCACTACGGGCGGGTGGCCAGGAAGGCGGGCTTCGACGACGCGCTGCTGACCGGCGAGCGCGGGGTGGTGGCCGAGGCGGCGATCGCCAATATCGCCTTCTGGGACGGAGATTCGGTGGTCTGGCCGGACGCGCCGGTTCTGACGGGCATCACCATGGCGCTGCTGGAGCGCCGTCTCCCGGCCGCCGGTCTCCCCTCGGTACGCCGTGAGGTCACCCTGGCGGACCTGCCCCGGTACCGGGCGGCCCTGGTCACCAACTCGCGCGGGATCGCCCCGGTGAGCCGGATCGACGACACGGCCTTCCCCGGAGACGCGGCGCTGGTGCGGCGGGTGATCGAGCTGTACGACGCGGTGGAGTGGGACCGTATCTGAGGGACGGGACGGCTTCCGGCACGCGGCACACCGCCCGTGGTCACCCGTTCGGCGCGGCATGGACCGCCGCGCCGACGGACCGCGGCCGCTCCGCCGTGACCTGCGACGACACCGGCACACGAGCCCGGCGGGCACCTTCCGACCGACGAATCTGATCGCCCATCAGCAGGCGTGCGCGCTCCCGGGCGCCTTATCTCGGAGGTGACGCGTACCGCTCGTTGCCGGCCTCGGAGGATGCCACCATGCCCACCATTGTCCGACTGCACACCGGAACCGCTCTGGCAGCCGCCGCGATAGCCCTGACCGTCGCGGGCACTACGGCGGCCGTCGCCGGGGACCGTGACGGTGGCTGGGACAGCGGCCGGGACACCGGCCGGGAGGGCAGCTGGAACGAAGGGCCCGCCGGCACCGCAGGGCCCATCGGCGGCGAAGGACCCACCGGCGACACAGGGTCCGCCGGCAACACAGGGTCCGCCGGCAACGCAGGGTCCGCCGGAGACACAGGGCCGGTCGGCAACGAAGGACCCGCCGGCAACTGGGACACCGGGCGGGACCGTCCGAAGCCGGCCCGGCTGGAGCTGTCCCCCAGGCATGTGCGCCCAGGCACCACCGTGGTCGCCAGGACCACGGCCTGCGGACGCGAGGGCAGCGGCCGGGGCTTCGCCGAGTCCGTCGGCGCCGGGCAGTTCAGGCTGGAACGCCGCGCCACCCCCAGGGAGGCGGTGGCCGGAGAGTTCCGGGTGGCGCGCCACGCCAGGACGGGAACGCACAGCATCCGCGTGCGCTGTGACAACGGCAGAGAGGCCCGCGGCGAGCTCTTCGTGGAGCACGGCGGGCCGACCGGCCATGTGAGAACGGGGGTCGGCGGCAGCGTCGCCCCCGACACCACCCAGATCGCGGCGGGCGTGGCCATGCTGGCCGCAGCCGCCGTCGGCGGGACCTGGCTCCTGCGTCGCCGGGCGAGCGGCACGCGGGCAAGCTGACGGGCCGGCCTCCACCGTCCCGGTCCCGCCCCGCGTCCCCGTCCCCGTCACGCTCATCGCTGACGGGGGCGGGGAACCTCTCCGGCTCCCCGCCCACACACAGCACCGGAACCCCTCCCCACACAGGATCAGCAGCCATCCGCACGACCGACGGGAAAACAGGAGAACAGGACTGATGACCGCCAGGGCCAGGCGCAGAGGCAGAGGCATGTACGGGGCCGGGTGCGGCGCCATATGCGGAGGAGGCGGCGGCAGGGGCATGTGTGCCTGCGGAGCCGGTGGCCGGGCCAGGGGCGGCGGTTCGGGCTGGCTGATAGCCATTCCCGTCCTGGTCGGGATCTGGCTCGTCCAGAACGGCTCCGAGCCCGAGACCCCGCCCATGCCGACCGCCGCGGAGGCCTTCGCCGCGGGTCCCGGCAGCCACAGCGACATCACCCATGCTCCGATGCGGTCGTCGGCCCCGGTGCGGCTGAGCATCCCCGAGATCAAGGTGGACGCGCAGGTCCTCGGGCTGGGGCTGGGGCGCGACGGCAGTCTCGACGTACCGCCCTCCGGCATCCGCAACATCACGGGCTGGTACAAGGACGGCGCCACCCCGGGGGCCATGGGCACCGCGATCCTGGCCGGTCATGTCGACAACGCGCAAGGACCCGCCGTCTTCTACGAGTTGGGCACGCTCAAGAAGGGCCATCAGATCGAGGTGACCCGGGCGGACGGCAGTACCGCCGTCTTCACGGTCGACGCGCTTGAGGTCTACGACAACGCCGAGTTCCCCGACCGCAAGGTGTACGGGGCCACGGACCGGGCGGAGCTACGGGTGATCACCTGCGGCGGCGGCTTCGCCAAGAAGGGCGGCTACCAGGGCAATGTGGTGGTGTACTCCCATCTCACCGGCACCAGATAGCACCAGGACAGTGGCCCTCCCACCCACACGCCACGCCCGGCCCCGGCCACGCCACCACCCGCGCCACGCCCGGCCCCGGCCCCGGCCACGCCAGCGCCACCACCCGCGCGCTCACGCGTTCCACTGGTCGAACGCGAGCTTCGCGACCAGCGAGAACACCACGACCAGCAGCACCCCGCGCACGAACTCGCTCCCCTTCCGCAGGGCCATCCGCGCACCGATCATCCCGCCCGCGAGATTGAACACCGCCATCAGCGCGGCCAGTCGCCACAGCACGGTGCCCTGGTAGGCGAACATCGCGAGCGCGCCACCGTTGGTGCAGACGTTCACGATCTTCGCGTTGGCGGAGGCCGTCACCAGATCGAGGTGGAGTACGGCGGTGAGCGCGAGTACGAGAAACGTTCCTGTACCGGGTCCGAACAGCCCGTCGTAGAACCCGATCCCGCCGCCGACCAGCACGATCGCGGTGACCGTACGCGCCCGGGTGACCGGGCCGTCCGCCGGCGTCCCGCCGAAGGACGGCCGCAGCAGGACGAAGGCCGCAACGCCGAGCAGCACCACCATGATCACCGGCCTGAGCACCTCGCTGCTGATCCCGGCCGCGAAGAAGGCACCGCCCATCGAGCCCGCCAGGGCCGCGAGCCCGATCCGTACGGCCGTCCTCACGTCGACCGGCGCCTTGCGCAGATAGGTCGCCGCCGCGCCTGTGGTGCCGACGATGGCGACCGCCTTGTTGGTGCCGAGGATGTGCGCGGCGGGTACGTGCGGCAGCCCGAGGAGCATCGCGGGCAGGAGCAGCAGCCCGCCCCCGCCCACCACGGCATCGATCCAGCCGGCCGCCGCGGCGGCGAGGCAGAGCACAACGAGCATGGTCAGCGAGACGTCCGGCATGATCACGACCCTATGGACGGGGCCGCGCACCGTCCATGGATCCTGGGAGAGTGTGAGGCAGCCGATCCTCCGGCCGCGCCGCACGCGCACCCGCACCACCACGCCCGCACCACCGCACGCGCACCCGCACCCGCACCCGCACCCGCACCCGCACCCACCCCGCACCGCGCCCGCTCCCCCCGACAGGCCCGCGCGCCCGCCCTCACACCCCGCGCGCCGCCGCGCTGAGCGCAGCGTTCCGTCGGTGAAATCGCGGCGATCCGGCCGGGTAACAGCCGCCGCGCAGGCTCCTGGGCATGACCCAGCGATGCCGGCCCCCGGCGGAGGTTCCCGACATGTCCACCCCCACGATCGTGGTCGTCGGCCACGGCATGGTCGGCCAGCGGTTCCTGGAGGCTCTCGCCGAGCGGGGCGTGACCGCACGGGCGCGGGTGGTGGTACTCGCCGAGGAGCCCAGGCCCGCCTATGACCGGGTGCGGCTGACCTCGTACTTCTCGGGCCGTACCCCCGATGAACTCACGCTCCTGGAACCGGACTTCCTGGCGCGCCACGGCGTCGAGCTGCGTCTCGGCGACCCCGTCGAGGCCATCGACCGCGCGGCCCGCACGGTCACCTCGCGGGCCGGGCACACCGTCGGTTACGACACGCTGGTCCTGGCCACCGGCTCGTACCCCTTCGTACCGCCGGTGCCCGGCAGGGACGCGACCGGCTGCTTCGTCTACCGCACCGTCGAGGACCTGCTCGCGATCGAGGCATACGCGAAGACGGCCGGCACCGGCGCGGTCGTCGGCGGCGGGCTGCTGGGGCTGGAGGCGGCGGGCGCGCTGAAGGGGCTCGGGCTCGACACGCACATCGTGGAGTTCGCGCCCCGTCTGATGCCTGTTCAGATCGACGAGGGCGGTGGCGCGGCCCTGCTGCGGACGATCGAGTCCATGGGGCTGACGGTCCACACGGGCGTCGGCACGCACGAGGTGACGACGGACGCCGAGGGGGCCGTCAACGGGATGGCGCTGTCGGACGGTTCGGTCCTCGCCACCGACCTCGTCGTCTTCTCCGCGGGGATCAGGCCCCAGGACGGCCCGGCCCGGGACGCCGGGCTCGCGGTCGGCGAGCGCGGCGGGATCGTGGTCGACGAGTGGTGCCGTACCTCCGACCCCGCCGTCTTCGCGATCGGTGAGTGCGCGCGGACGGCCGACGGCCGGGTGTACGGGCTGGTGGCGCCCGGATACGAGATGGCCACCACGGTCGCCGCGGTCCTCGCCGGGGAGCGGGGGCCGGGCTTCACGGGCGCCGATCAGTCGGCCAAGCTCAAACTGCTGGGGGTGGACGTCGCGTCGTTCGGTGACGCGCACGGCGCCACACCGGGTTGCCTGGACGTCGTCTACGCGAACTCCCCTGCCGGGGTCTACAAGAAGCTGGTGGTGGATCCGGACGGCACCCTGCTCGGCGGTGTGCTCGTGGGCGACGCCGACGCCTACGGCACGTTGCGGCCCCTGACCGGCTCGGTACCGCCCGTCCCCGCCGAGCGGCTGGTGCTGCCCGCGGACGCGGGGGCGCCGGCCGCGCTCGGCCCCGACGCGCTCCCGGACGACGCCGTGATCTGTAGCTGCCACAACGTCTCCAAGGGGGCGATCGCCGCGTGCGCCACGCTGCCCGAGGTGCGCGCACGCACCAAGGCGGGCACGGGCTGCGGCAGTTGCGTCAAGGTGATCGGCCACCTTCTCCCCACCGCTCGGGGCGACCAGGGGCTGTGCGGCTGTTTCCCGTACACCCGTGCCGAGTTGTACGAGATCGTCCGCACCCTGCGCGTCACCTCGTATGCCACGCTGCTCGACTCGCACGGCCGGGAGCCGGCGCGCGGCGGTGACGGCTGTGAGATCTGCAAGCCCGCCGTGGCCTCCGTCATCGCCTCGCTCGCGCCCGCGCTGGGCGTCAGCGGCTATGTCCTGGACGGCGAACAGGCGGCCCTCCAGGACACCAACGACCATTTCCTCGCGAACATCCAGCGCAATGGCTCGTACTCGATCGTGCCGCGCGTCCCCGGTGGTGAGATCACCCCGGAGAAACTGATCGTGATCGGCGAGGTGGCCCGGGACTTCGGTCTCTACACCAAGATCACGGGCGGCCAGCGGATCGATCTGTTCGGCGCCCGGGTGGACCAGCTCCCGCTGATCTGGACACGGCTCGTGGACGCGGGCTTCGAGTCGGGGCACGCGTATGGAAAGTCGCTGCGTACGGTCAAGTCCTGTGTGGGGCGGACCTGGTGCCGCTACGGCGTCCAGGACTCGGTCAGGATGGCCATCGATCTGGAGCTGCGCTACCGGGGCCTGCGCGCGCCGCACAAGCTGAAGTCCGCGGTGTCGGGGTGCGCGCGGGAGTGCGCGGAGGCGCGCGGCAAGGACTTCGGGGTGATCGCCACGGCGAACGGCTGGAACCTGTACGTGGGCGGCAACGGCGGCGCCGATCCGCGCCACGCGGACCTGCTCGCGCGGGATCTGTCGGACGCGGAACTGGTACGGCTGATCGACCGGTTCCTGATGTTCTACATCCGTACCGCCGAGCGGCTGGAGCGGACCGCCGCCTGGCTGGAGCGCATCGAGGGCGGGCTCGACCATGTGCGGGACGTGGTGGTCCATGACTCGCTCGGACTCTGCGCGGAGCTCGAACGGCTGATGGCGGCGCATGTGGCCGGCTATCGCGACGAGTGGGCGGAGACGATCAATGACCCGGAGCGGCTGAGCCGCTTCGTCTCGTTCGTCAACGCGCCGGACGCCCCTGATCCGTCCGTGAGGTTCGTACCGGAACGCGATCAGGTCAAGCCGGACCTGACCTTCCTCACCCTGACGACCCGGGAAGAGGCGAACGCCGGATGAATCGCCCGACAAGCGCGCCCGCGCCCTGCCCCGCGACGCTCGAACTGCTCCTGGACGACGGATGGTTCGCGGTCTGCGACGTGTCCGCGCTCATCCCCGGGCGCGGAGTGGCCGCGCTGCTCCCGGACGGACGTCAGGCGGCGGTCTTCCTGGACCGGGCGGGCCGCCCGTACGCGATCGGCAACCGCGATCCGTTCTCCGGCGCGCAGGTCCTGTCGCGCGGGCTGACCGGTACGCACGAGGGACGGCCCTTTGTCGCCTCGCCGCTGCTCAAGCAGCGCTTCGACCTGATCACGGGCCGCTGCCTGGACGACGACGAGGCCGCGGTCCGCGCGTACTCGACGCGCGTACGGCCCCCCGCGCCCGCCTGAGCCCCCTCCCGTCGATCACGAACAGCGCCAGGGCACTCCGACGTCCTTTGCCTTCTCTTTACAACCCGTTGCGCCGCTGCCTCGTCTCTCCGCTCGATCCGTCACTCAGTCCGCCGAGCCCCTCGGGCGGACCGACGAAAGAGAGCGAGTTATGCGCCGCATCATCCTGAGCGCCACGGCACTTGCGTGCACCGCCGTGCTGGCGAGCACCGTGCCCGCGTTCGCCGACGAGACGCCCTCTCCCCAGGCGTCCCGCCCGGCCACCACGGCCCCGGCCCCGGTCGGAGAGCCGGCCGAGGCTCCGACAACGTACGCCAAGCCGGCCGAGGCTCCGGCAAAGGACGCCGGACCGGCCGAGGTCCCGGCCCGGGACCAGGTGTCCGTCGTACCGAGCGGAGCGCCCGACACCGGTGTGGCGCTCGTGTCGACGCGGTCCGGATCCGACGCCGGGCTGATCGGCGGGGGCGCCGCCGCGGCGCTCGTCGCGGGCGGCGCGGCGGTCTTCGTCCTGCGCCGCCGGAGGACGACCGGGGCATGACCTCGCCCTCCAGGCGCGCGTTCATCGGCGTGGCGACGGCCTCGCTGCTGGTGAACTGCGGTGGCCCCGAGGCGGGCAGGGGCACCACGGCCCGCCCCGGCAGCGCGCCACCGCCGTCACATTCCTCCGGGTCCCCCGCGACGGCCGCGCACGCCCTCGGGCGTTCGGTCCCGGTCGCGTTGCGGATCCCGGCCATCGGGGTCGACACCCCGGTCATGGAGCTGGGACTGGCGCCGGACGGCAGTGTGCAGGTGCCACCGATCACGGCGCACGACCGGGCGGGCTGGTACCGGCACTCGCCCACGCCGGGTCAGACCGGCCCGTCGGTGATCCTCGGCCATGTCACGGTCGGCTCCTATGGGGACGGGGTCTTCCGTCACCTCGCGCGGCTGCGCCGGGGCGACCGGATCGTGGCGCGTCTGAGGAACGGCACGGAGGCGCCGTTCGCGGTCGGCGCCGTACGGACGGTCGCCAAGGCGGACTTCCCGACGGAGGACGTCTACGGGGACGTGAGCGGTCCGGAGCTGCGGCTCATCACATGCGGCGGCCCCCGTGCCGGTGACGAGTACCTCGACAACGTGATCGTCTTCGCGGCACTGAGCTCGGAAAGACCCTGACCCGCCACCCGGATCCCGGTCCGTTGGAACCGTATGCCAACGGACCGGGATCCTTCCCCACGCATACGTCACGACCCTGGAGAACGTTGAAACGGTCCCGTGAGAAGGCAGCGTCCGAACTGTTCGGCGCCCTCTACCCGCGCCTCGCGGGCTGGTGCCGACGTCTCGTCGACGACGACGGGACGGCCCACGAGATCGCCTCCGAGGCGTTCACCAGGCTCTGGGCCCGCTGGACATCCGTGGAGGAGCCCCGCGGCTTCCTCTATGTCACCGCGGCCAACCTCGTCCGGGACCACTGGCGCAAACTGGAGCGCGAGCGGAAAGCCATGCACCGCGCCGCCACCGAGGCCGCCGTACGCCCGCACCCCGAACACGAGGACCCGTCGGTACGGCTTCTCGTGCGGTCACTGCCGGAACGACTGCGTGTCGCGGTCCTGCTGCACTACTACGCCGACATGCCGATCCGGGAGGTGTCCGAACTGACCGGGCGCAAGGAAGGAACCGTCAAGGCCGACCTCCACGCGGCCCGCGAACTGCTCCGCGCCCACCTGAGGAGAAGCCTTGACCACACGCTTTGACGACGGCCCGGAGTTCGAGCCCGATGACCCCCTCGCGGTGATCCTGCGGTCCTCCTCCGACACCCTCGGCCCGCCCGTCGGCCGATACGAGGCGATCCGCCGCGCCGCGGCCCGCCGCCGGCTGCTGCGCACCGCGTCCAGGGTCGGCGTGGCATGCGTGGTCGCCGCCCTCATCGTCGTTCCGCTCCGCCTGGCCGCACCGGGGTCGCCCGCGTCCCCGACGGCCCCCCTCGCCCCACCGCCCGTGCGCGGCTCCTCGGCCCCGCCCCCACAGGCCCCGACGAAGGCGCCCGACCTCGTCACTCCCAGCCCCGAGCCCCCGGCCACGCGATCCGTCGAGCCGCCGTCGGAGCGGAACGCCCCCGACGCCACCCCCTCAAGCGGCCCCCCGGCCGGGAACCCGCTGCCCGAACACCCCGGGGCATCCCGCGTGTCCACCCTCCCGGCCCCGGGCGACCGGCGGGGATGACGACTCCTCACCGCTCGTTCAGACGGCGGCCATGGACATCCCCTAGGCTTCTGCGACGCGCGACCCCGTGGCGTCGGCCGGCACCGCGGGGCGGTCACGACACCACCATGGAGCGACCAGTGGAACGTCGCAGTTTCCTGCGCGGAGCGGTCATCGGCACGTCGGCCGCGGCTTTCGGCGGCACCCTGTGGCGCGGCGCCGCCTACGCCGCACCCGCCCAGCCGGGCGCGGGCCCCTACGGAGCACTCGGGGCAGCGGACGCCAACAACATCCGGCTCCCCGCCGGATTCACCAGCCGGGTCATCGCCCGGTCGGGCCAGCAGGTCCCCGGCACGTCGTACAGCTGGCACAACGCCCCGGACGGCGGCGCCTGCTACGCCGACGGCACCGGCTGGATCTATGTCTCCAACTCGGAGATCGACCCGTCGGGCGGCGCGAGCGCGGTCCGCTTCTCCTCGACGGGCGCGATCACCGCCGCGTACCGGATCCTCTCCGGCACCCGGCAGAACTGCGCGGGCGGCAAGACGCCGTGGAACACCTGGCTCTCCTGCGAGGAGGTGGACCGCGGCTATGTCTACGAGACCGACCCGTGGGGCGTGAAGGCGCCGGTGCGGCGTGACGCGATCGGCCGCTTCAAGCACGAGGCCGCCGCCGCGGACCCCGTCCGCCGGACGATCTATCTCACCGAGGACACCACCGACGGCTGCTTCTACCGCTTCACGCCCACCACATGGGGCGATCTGTCGGCGGGCCGCCTCGAAGTCCTGACCGGCGGTACGGGCACGAGCGGCCCGGTGGGCTGGGCGGCGGTCCCCGACCCGAGCGGCGCCTCGACGGCCACCCGTCACCAGGTCTCCGGCGCGAAGCACTTCAACGGCGGCGAGGGCTGCTACTACGCCGACGACACCTGCTGGTTCACCACCAAGGGCGACAACCGCGTCTGGCAGTACAACGTGGCCGCGGGGACCATCGAGCTGGCCTATGACGACTCGCTCGTCTCCGGTACGGCGCCGCTGACCGGTGTCGACAATGTCACCGGCTCCTCCTCCGGCGATCTCTTCGTCGCCGAGGACGGCGGGAACATGGAGATCTGTGTGATCACCCCTGACGATGTCGTCGCGCCGTTCCTGCGGATCGGCGGCCAGTCCGGCTCCGAGATCACCGGACCGGCCTTCTCCCCCGACGGCAAGCGGCTCTACTTCTCCAGCCAGCGCGGTACCAGCGGGAGTTCGTCGGGCGGTATCACCTACGAGGTCACCGGGCCGTTCCGGGCGTAGAGCCCTTCCGCCTGGCCGCGGCCCCGCAGCAGGGCGGCGCCCAGCGGGGTGAGGGTGTGCAGCACGGCGTTGCCGTGCCGCAGGGTGACGACGAGCCCCGCCTCGCGCAGGACGCAGGCGTGCTGGCTCGCAGAGGCGAGGGACACGCCGGTTCTGCGAGCCAGCTCGCTCGTGGTCGAGCCGTGCTCGATGGCGCGAAGAACGGCCGAACGCGTATGCCCGACGAGCCGGCCGAGCGTGGGTCCGCCACGCTCCGTGACGGCGGGCGCGTCGGAATGCGTGACGGGATAGACCAGGACGGGCGGCAGCGCGGGGTCGCGGTGGACGACCGGCGTGGAGCGGCAGAAGAACGACGGCTGGAGCAGCAGTCCCCGCCCGTCCAGCCGCAGTTCGCGGTCGAACGGGTAGTCGGCCTCCAGCACCGGGGAGCGCCAGCGCAGCATCGGCGGCAGCGTGGAGAGCAGTTCGTCCGCGCCGCCGTCGAGCAGCGCCCGGCCGCGCAGCGCCCGGTCCGCCTCGACCCTGGCCCGGATATGGGGCCAGTACGGCTCGACGGCGGCCCGGTGGTAGGTACGCAGCGCGTCGACGAGCCGGCCGGGGCAGTCGGAGCAGCCGTCGGCGAGCGAGGCCAGCAGGCCGCCCGGGTCCCGGCCGTGCCCGTGGCCCGGATCCCTGTCCCGGTCCTTGTCCCTGTCCCGGTTCTTGTCCCGGTTCTTGTCCCTGTCCCTGTCCCGGTTCTTGTCCTCGTCCCCGGCCGGGTCCGAACCCCGGGCCCGGTCCCTGGCCCGGCCCCTGTCCTTGGCCCTGCCCCGGTCCTTCTCCTGGCCCCGCCCGGTCCCGCGGGACCGCTCCAGGACGAGCAGGGCGAGTTCGGCGCGGATTCTCTCGCGTGGCGTGGCGCGCAGCGCCTCAAGGCCCGCCTCCAGGCCCGCGTCAAAGCCGAGCCGTCCCTGAGCCGGCGTCAGGAAATCCGGGAAATAGCCGCGCTGTGGAACGAGCGCGGAGAGCAGACTTGTTTCACCGTTCAACCGGGTTCGCGTTTCCCTGCGCCATTCCCCGTAGGCGAGCGGGCCACGTCGGTCTCTTATTCGATGAAAGCTGAGAATCGTTTCCCACAGCGGGTCGGGCCCGGCGGCCATCCGTACCCCGCCGAGGTCCTTCCCGGTGAAATGAATACGCAGCATCAAATCTCCACTTGTTGCAGCCACAATCTCCCCAGCAGCCCCCAGCACTGAGTATGCAGGCCATCACGGGCTGTTACCACGGTGTTTCGGCCACAGTTGAAACGCTTCGCGGTGGCGCGCGCGAAGCGAAAAGCTGTACCTCGTCGGGCATGAAACCTGGACGACCGAATAGGCGTGGCGAAGGCCGTGGGGGGCTTTGCCCGCTCGGCGGCGGTCGGTCGAGGTTGCGGCTCCATGTCCGGCCCGCGTAAAAGGGGCGCGGCCGGTGGGTGGGGATCCACCGGCCGCGCCCTACCTGTTACCAGCCGTTACCCATAGGGCAATTCAACACGGCATCCACCACCCGCACATGACGAAGGGACGGACGCCTCCGCACAAGGCGCCCGCCCCTTCTCTGCTCCCGAGCCGCCCCGCCGGTCCGGCGAGGGTCAGGGATCAACCGGCAATGCGGCTCGGGTGTTCAGTGGGAATCCACCACTTTCTCCCGGGAGTCACCAGAAGTCATCGGGCCCCCCTAAGGGCTGTCCCATAGCCGCCGTCGGGATTCACCGGGAATCACTGCCGGCCGACGACGCCGCCGCACGGCCCGCCTCCAGCCGCGCCACCGGGATCCGGAACGGCGAGCAGGAGACATAGTCCAGACCCACCTCGTGGAAGAAGTGCACGGACTCCGGGTCGCCGCCGTGCTCACCGCAGACGCCGAGCTTGAGCCCCGGC
The DNA here is from genome assembly GCF_040303865.1 of Streptomyces sp. NPDC094034. Taxonomy (NCBI): domain Bacteria; kingdom Bacillati; phylum Actinomycetota; class Actinomycetes; order Kitasatosporales; family Streptomycetaceae; genus Streptomyces; species Streptomyces sp. NPDC094034. The sequence goes on from NZ_JBEOUD010000001.1 coordinate 237,485, forward strand.
CGGGTGGCCCGGCCCGCCTCGGACGCGCTCCGCACGAGCGCGCCGACGCCGTCCCGGTCGATCGTCTCGAACGGGGAGACCCCGAAGATGCCCTTCTCCAGATACGCGGTGAAGAAGCTCGCCTCCACATCGTCGCGGGAAAAGCCCCAGACGGTCTGGGTGAGGTCGTTCGTACCGAACGAGAAGAACTCCGCCGCCTCCGCGATCTGTCCGGCCGTCAGCGCAGCGCGCGGCAGCTCGATCATCGTGCCGAGCGCCAGCGTGAGTTCGACCCCGGTGGCCCGCTCGACCTCGGCGATGACCTGCTCGGCCTCGTCCCTGACGATCTCCAGCTCCTGGACGGTGCCGACGAGCGGGATCATGATCTCCGGGCGGGGGTCGCCCTTGGCGTTCTTGCGCTCGGCCGCCGCCTCCGCGATGGCGCGTACCTGCATGGCGAACAGCCCGGGGATGACCAGGCCCAGCCGTACCCCGCGCAGACCGAGCATCGGGTTCTGCTCATGGAGCTTGTGCACGGCCTGGAGGAGACGCAGATCGTTCTCGTTGTGGTCCTTGCGGGCCTCGGCGAGGGCGACCCGTACCGACAGTTCGGTGATGTCGGGCAGGAACTCGTGCAGCGGCGGGTCGAGCAGCCGGACCGTCACCGGCAGGCCGTCCATCGCCTCGAACAGCTCGATGAAGTCCTTCTTCTGGAGCGGCAGCAGCGCCCCCAGCGCCTCTTCCCGCTCGGCGTCCGTGTCGGCGAGGATCAGCTTCTCGACCATCCCGCGCCGTTCGCCCAGGAACATGTGCTCCGTACGGCACAATCCGATGCCCTGCGCGCCGAAGCGGCGGGCGCGCAGCGCGTCCTCGGCGTTGTCGGCGTTGGCGCGCACGCGCAGCCTGCGCCGGCGGTCGGCGTACGCCATGATCCGGTGAACGGCCTCCACCAACTCGTCGGCGTCGTCGGCGCCCGCGTGCATCCGGCCCTCGAAGTACTCGACGACGGGGGACGGTACGACCGGGACCTCGCCGAGGTAGACCTTGCCGGTGGAGCCGTCGATGGAGACGACGTCGCCCTCCTCGATGACGGTCCCGTCGGCCGTCAGCCGGCGCCGCTTGGTGTCGACCTCCAGTTCCTCGGCGCCGCAGACACAGGTCTTGCCCATTCCCCGGGCGACGACGGCGGCGTGCGAGGTCTTGCCGCCCCGCGAGGTCAGGATGCCCTCGGCGGCGATCATCCCGTCCAGGTCGTCGGGGTTGGTCTCACGGCGGATGAGGATGACCTTCTCGCCGGACCGGGACCACTTGATGGCGGTGTACGAGTCGAAGACCGCCTTGCCGACGGCCGCGCCCGGGGACGCGGCGATCCCGCGCCCGAGCAGTTTCCGCTTCGTGTTCTCGTCGAACCGCGGGAACATCAGCTGGGCCAGCTGGGCGCCGTTGACGCGCTGGAGCGCCTCGGCCTCGTCGATCAGTCCCTGGTCGACGAGTTGGGTGGCGATCCGGAAGGCGGCGCCCGCGGTGCGCTTGCCGACGCGTGTCTGGAGCATCCACAACTGGCCGCGCTCGATGGTGAATTCGATGTCGCACAGATCCCGGTAGTGCGTCTCCAGGGTCTCCATGATGCCCATGAGCCGGTCGTACGACTTCTTGTCGATGTGCTCCAGTTCGGCGAGCGCCACGGTGTTGCGGATGCCCGCGACGACGTCCTCGCCCTGCGCGTTCTGGAGGTAGTCGCCGTACACCCCCTGGTGGCCGCTGGCGGGGTCGCGGGTGAAGGCGACGCCGGTGCCCGAGTCGGGGCCGAGGTTGCCGAAGACCATGGAACAGATCGTGACGGCGGTCCCCAGGTCGCCGGGGATGCGCTCCTGACGGCGGTAGAGCTTGGCCCGGTCGGTGTTCCAGGACTCGAAGACCGCGCGGACCGCCAGATCCATCTGCTCGCGCGGGTCCTGCGGGAAGTCGCGGCCCGCCTCCCGGGAGACGATCTTCTTGAAACCCTCGACGAGCTTCTTGAGGTCGGCGGTCTCCAGATCCACGTCCGTGGCGGCGTTCTTGACGCGCTTCGCCTCTTCCAGCGCTTCTTCGAAGAGGTCCCCGTCGACGCCGAGCACGGTCTTGCCGAACATCTGGATCAGCCGGCGGTACGAGTCCCAGGCGAAGCGCTCGTCGCCCGCCTGCGCGGCGAGTCCGGCGACGGAGGCGTCGGAGAGCCCGACGTTCAGGACGGTGTCCATCATGCCGGGCATGGAGAACTTGGCGCCGGAGCGTACGGAGACGAGCAGCGGATCGTCGGCCTGGCCGAGCCTCTTCGCCATCTTCTGTTCGAGGGCGTCGAGATGCGCGCTCACCTCCTCGCGCAGAGCGGCGGGTTCGGCACCACTGTCGAGATAGATGTTGCACGCCTCGGTGGTGATGGTGAAGCCCGGCGGGACAGGCAGCCCGAGGTTGGTCATCTCGGCGAGATTGGCACCCTTGCCGCCGAGGAGATGCTTCAGATCCTTGTTGCCCTCGGTGAAGTCATAGACGAACTTCTCGCCCTGGAGCGTGGGGGTGGCTACCTGGGGATCGCTGTTTTCCGACACGGGTCCGACTCCTCAAGGACGCGGTGGCTGCCCTGACGGCGAGGAACATACCCAGATCGAAGGCGCCTGGGTACGGCCACTTGCCTGTCATACGGCCTTAACCACCCGTCCGCCAGCAGATCGAAAGTGACCTTGGCGTGATCGGTCTCACCCGCCTCCTTCACGCCTCGAAGCGGCCATGACCCGGACATGACCGGATGCGCTCATATGAGTGATGACATCGCCGTCTGAGTTCAAGTGATGAACACAGAAAGGGTGGCACTGCGTGCCATCCTTTCCCTTCTGGATTCGCTCAAGATCCGCTCATCTGAGCCTTACGCACATCAAACGTGGCGAGAATCACGCCCTCGAATGGCCTATCCGAAGTCCCCGGACGGCTCGTCGCACCCGAGTCCGCAGCCGCGCAGCACCGCCAGGTCGACCTCCTCCAGGCTCCGGGCGAAGTACCGCCCCGCCGCCGGTTCGACCGGCAGCAACGAGGGCACCACCAGCACCGCGCAGCCGGCCGCCTGGGCCGAGGCGCTGCCGTCCGGCGAGTCCTCCACGGCGACACACACGGCGGGCCCGACGCCCAGCCGCTCGGCCGCCGCCCGGTAGGGATCGGGGTGCGGCTTGGTCCGTACGGTGTCGTCGGCGGAGAGCGTGAAGGCGAACGGCACATCGGCCAGCGCCCCCGCGACCACCGAGTCCACCACGGCCCGCGGCGACGCGCTCACCAGCGCGAAGGGCACCTCGGCCCGCTCCAGTTCGGCCAGCAGGCGCCGGGCGCCCGGCCGCAGCGGCGCTCCCGCCTCCACGCGCCGGAAGAAGGAGCCGGTCAGCTCCGCGGCGACCGTTTCGGCGCATCCGCCGCCTGTGACCCGCACCAGATGAGCGGCGGTGTCGGCGACCGCGCGGCCGACCACCTCGGGGGCGTCCGCGCCGGTGAGCCGGTGGCCGAGGCTCCCGGCGATCTCGTCCGCCGTCTCCCACCACAGCACCTCGGTGTCCACGAGGGTGCCGTCCATGTCGAAGAGCACGGCCGCCGGCGTCGTGGCCGTACTCACGCGCCGCTGCCCGGGGCCGGCACCACGAGGACGGGGCGCCGCGCGGGCTCGACCCTCGCGCGTACCCCCGGGACCAGTTCGCCCGCGTCGCGGGACGGCACATCGGACTTCACGGAACCGCCGCCGGGCAGATCGAGCAGTACGCGCGTGACCGAGCCGAAGAAGGACGCGGACACGACCGTCGCCGTACCGGCCGGATCGGCGGTGGCGGTGATGTTCTCGGGCCGGATCAGCACCTCCACCTCCCGGCCGGTCGCCGGGAGTTCACCGTCCACGGGCAGGGTGACGCCCGCGACCTCGACCTGCCGGCCGTCCGTGAGCCGGCCGGTCAGCCGGTTCATCGTGCCGACGAACTCGGCGACGAACGCCGTGGCGGGCCGCTCGTACAGCTCCGCGGGCGGCGCGCACTGCTCCAGCCGGCCCGCGTTGAGCACCGCCACCCGGTCGGCCATGGAAAGCGCCTCCTCCTGGTCGTGGGTGACGAAGATGGTGGTGATGCCCAGCGACAGCTGGAGCCGCCGGATCTCCTCGCGCAGCGTCAGCCTGACCTTGGCATCGAGTGCCGACAGTGGCTCGTCCAGCAGCAGGACACGCGGGCGCAGCGCCAGCGCGCGGGCCAGCGCGACCCGCTGCTGCTGGCCGCCGGACATCTGGTGCGGATAGCGGTCGCCCTGCTCGGGAAGGCCGACCAGATCGAGGAGTTCGGCCGCGCGGGCGCGCCGCTCGGCGGCGGACACCTTGCGCACCCGCAGTCCGAACGCCACGTTGTCCCGGGCGTTGAGATGCGGGAAGAGGCTGTACGACTGGAAGACCATGCCCGCGTCACGCCGGTTGGCCGGTACGCGGGTGATGTCCTCGCCGTCCACCAGCACCTCGCCCGAGTCCGGCTGCTCGAAGCCGGCCAGGACCCGCAGCGCCGTGGTCTTGCCACAGCCCGAGGGGCCGAGCAGCGCGAGGAGTTCACCGGGCCGCGCCGTCAGATCGAGCCCGTCGAGGGCGACGGTCGGGCCGAACGCCCGGCGCAGGCCGCGGAATTCGACCAGGGCGCCGGTCGCGCCCGCGGTCTCCTCCTCCGGCCGGTCTTCGATTGCTGTCGAGGTGAGTGACATGGGAGGTCTACTCCTTGCCGGAGGCGGGAGAGGTGGCGGAGCCGGAAGAGCCGGAAGAGCCGGAAAGTGCGGAAGGGGCGGGCGGCGCGGGCGTGGCCGAGGCGGCGCGGGTCCCCGCGCGCGACAGGAGCAGCAGCAGCGCCCAGGTGATCAGCAGGCTGAGCAGCGAGACGGCCACCGACATCCGCGCCTGCGCGCCGGAGACGGAGACGATCCACACCGCGAACGGCTGGAAGCCGAGCAGCGAGGCGATCGTGTACTCGCCCAGCACCAACGCCAGCGTGAGGAAGGAGGCACCGGCGAGCGAGGAGCGGAGATTGGGCAGGATGACCCGCAGGATCACATACGGCCTGCTCGCCCCGCAGTTGCGCGCGGCCTCCACCAGGGTCGGTACGTCCACGGCACGCAGTCCTGCGTCCAGTGAGCGGTAGACGAACGGCAGCGCGAGCACGGTGTAGGCGAGTACCAGCACGACCGGGAACGACTCGTTCTGCACGGCCAGGAAGGTCTGGTAGAGCGGGGTGCGGGACAGATGGTCAGGTCCCCAGCGCAGCACGGTCGTGACGCCGGTGACCAGCGCGATCGGCGGCACCACCAGCGGCAGCATGCAGACGATCTCCACGAGCGGGCGCAGCCGGGGCGCGCCGAGCCGCACCGCGATCAGCGCCGGCACGGCCAGCAGCAGCGCGAGCGCGATGGTGGCGGCGGCCAGCCCGAGGGAGAGCAGCAGGCTTCGGGTGAAGCCCTCGGCGGAGAGGATCCCGGTGTACGCGGCGAAGGAGACGCCCTGTCCCGGCGTGTGGACCGTGAAGACGAAGGAGGACAGCAGCGGTACGAGGAAGTAGAGCCCGGCGAACGCCAGCACCGCGCCGCGCCAGACGCGGGGGCGTCGGCGCGCCCGTACTCGTACGGCCTTGCCGTCCCGCGCCCGGTGCGGGGTCCCTCCGGGGGCGGGGGCGGCGGTCGGTGTCAGTGCAGCCATCGGGTACTCCGTCGCTGGAGGGGCAGATGGACCGCCATGACCAGACCGGCGATCACGATCATGTCGAGGCTCAGCGCGAGCGCCACGTTCTCCTGTCCGACCAGGACATTGCCGGAGAGCGCGTCCGCGATCTTCAGCGTCACCAGCGGGACAGAACCGCCCACCAGCGCGGCGGCGGTGGCGTGCGCGGCGAAGGCGCTGCCGAAGAGCAGCACGAACCCGCCGAGCAGCGAGGGCGCGAGGACCGGCAGTCCGACATGGCGCCAGAACTGCCCGGTGGTGGCACCGGCGTTCTGCGCGGCCTCGCGCCACTGCGGGCGCAGACCGTCCAGTGCCGGGACGATGACCAGCACCATCAACGGCACCAGGAAGTAGAGGTAGATGACGACGAGCCCGGTGAACGAGTACAGGTTCCAGCCGGCGCTGTCGAGATGGCCGAGCCGGGTGACCACCCCGGAGATGCCGAGGGTGGCGACGAACGCGAACGCCAGTGGGATACCCCCGAAGTTGGCGAGCACCCCGGACGCGGTGAGGACGGCGTTGCGCAGCGCGCCGCCGCGCGAGGTCACGATCGCCTGGGCGATCAGGGTGCCGAGCAGGGTGGCGATCACGGCGGTCAGCGCGGCGAGTTCGACGCTGCCGGCCAGCGAGGTCAGATACGGGCCCTGGAGCGAACGCTGAAGATGTTCACCGGTCAGGGCGCTGGCGCCGGTGGCCGGGTCGTCGCGGGTGACGGCCCCGTACACCAGCGCGCCCACCGGCAGTCCGAAGCACAGCGCGGCGAAGACGAGCAGCGGGAGGGCGCCGAGCCAGGCGCGCGGCGCCCGCCGCCGACGGCGTGTTCCGTCGGCGGCGCCCGGTGCGGACGAGGAGGGGGTGGGCATCAGGAGACGGCCTTGTCCCAGTTCTCGGCGAGGGTGGCGTTGGCCTTGTCCAGTTCGGCGGACTCGGGGAAGCTCGGGGTGCCCTCGACCTTGGGGAGCTTGGCGACGTAGGTCTTGTCGGCGGTGCCTTCGGTGGTCATCGAGGGCAGCAGCACGGGACGCGCGTACCCCTTCAGCCACAGGTTCTGGCCCTCGGCGCCGTACAGGAACTCCATCCACAGCCGGGCGGCGGCCGGGTGGGGCGCGTCCTTGTTGATGGCCTGCGAGTAGTACTGCGCGTACACGCCGTCGGCCGGGATGGCGACCTTCCAGTCGACGCCCTTGCCGCGGAACTGGTCGGCGTAACCGGCGTTGAGGTAGTCCCAGTCGATGCTGATGGGCGTCTCGCCCTTCTCGACCGTGGCCGGGGTGGACTCGACGGGGATGAAGTTGCCGTTCTTCTTCAGCTTGCCGAAGAAGTCGATACCGGGCTGAATGTCGCCGAAGGAGCCCTTGTTGGCGAGCGACGCCGCGTACACCCCGCCGAAGGCCGAACCGGACTTGGTGGGGTTGCCGTTGAGCGCCACCTTGCCCTTGTACTCGGGCTTGAGGAGATCGGCGAAGGTCTGGGGGCAGTTCTTGATCCGGGCCGCGTCGCAGCCGATCGAGACATAGCCGCCGTAGTCGTTGAACCAGCGGCCGTCCTTCTCCTTCTGGGTGTCCGGGATCTTGTCCCACGCCTCGACCTTGTACGGCGCGAAGAGGTTCTCGGCGGCGCCGCTGCGGGCGAAGGCGATCCCGAGGTCCAGGACGTCGGGCGCGCGCTTCTGGCCCTTGCGGGACTTGACCGCGGCGATCTCGTCGGAGCTGGAGGCGTCCGGGTTCTCGCTGCTGACCTTGATCTTGTACGTGGCCTCGAACGCCTTGATGACCTCGCCGTAGTTGGCCCAGTCCGGCGGCAGGGCGATCACATTGAGCGTGCCCTCCTTCTCGGCGGCCTTGACGAGGGCGTCCATCCCGCCGAAGTCGGCGGCGGAGGCGGCGGTCGCGGCCTTGGCGCCCGCGGCGGAGTCCGCGGCGTCGTCGGGCGCCGCGCCACAGGCGGTGAGCGCGGTGAGCGCGGCGGTGCTGAGCGCCACGGCGGCGGCGAGCCGGCCGTTGGCACGGACACGGAGTCTGGTCACGCGGTGTCTCCCGGAGCGAGAAGTGAGGGTGTCGGGGGTGCCCGACGAGTGGCGGGGTGTCGAGAGGGGGGTGTCGAGAGGAGGGTCACTTGTTCAGACAAGCTGGGATCAGTTCGCCCGGTCCAGATGACCCGGAAGTGAACGAACCATGACCACGACGGCACAGCCCGAGGAAGACCAAATCCGCACAACTGGCTGGTGATACCAGTGAAGGGGAACTCGAACACCCGCCGAAACGTACGGTTAGAGTGAAGGTCAGGTGCGCGACGGTTGGCCGTACCTGTGCACAGTTGATTGATCCGAGGGGGCAGGCGTGGGTTCAGGCGTGAGCGGGTCGCGCTATCTGGAGATCGCCGAGGCGCTGCGGCAGTCGATCCTGAGCGGCGAACACCCCGTGGGCGCCCTGCTGCCCTCGGAGAGCGATCTGGCGGCCCACTGGTCGGTCTCGCGCGGCACGGTACGGCAGGCGGTCGGGCTGCTCGCCTCGGAGGGGCTGATCGGCTCCCGGCAGGGCGCGCGCCGGGTCGTACTGCGCCAGGAGCGCCGCCACAGCTTCCAGCAGCTCAACAGCTTCGCGCAGTGGGCACAGGCCATGGGCTGCGAGGTCTCCAGCCTGATCCTCAGCCGTACGACCCGGCCCGCCACCGCCGAGGAGGCGTCCCGGCTGGGCGTCGCGCCGGGCAGCGAAGTGCTGTATGTCGTACGCGTACGACGACTGGACGGGGAGCCGGTGATGGTCGAGCGCACGGCCTATACGGACTGGGTCGCGCCGGTCGTCCGCGCGCTGCCCGACGATGTCGTCTCGATCATGAACAGCATCGCGGAGAACGCCGGCATCGTCGCCCATTACGGCGAGCACCTCATCGACGCCGTCGCGGCGGGCAGCGAGGACGCCCGGCTGCTCCGGGTCCGCCGGGCCAGTCCGCTGCTGCGGCAGCGCCATCTGACGAACACCGCGGCGGGCAGGCCCATCGAGTGGACCGACGACCGCTATCGCGCGGGCAGCGTGGCGTTCAGCGTCAGCAACTCGGCGGCGGCCGCGCCGCTGGAGCGGCAGGCGGGTCCCGAGGTGGCCAGAAGCCCGTCCGGCGACTGACGGTCCGGGAGCGCCACTCGGTCCTGTCCCAGGACGACTGACGGTCCGGGAGCGCCCTCGTTCCTGTCCCAGGGCGGCCGACCGTCCGGGAGCGCCCCGGCGGTGGGCTCGGCTCAGCCGCCCGACGTGTCCAGTTCCGCGTCCGCGCCGATGCCCGCGCAGTCGTACGGGTCCTTCAGCCAGCCGTCCGGCAGGACGACCCGGTTGTTCCCCGACGTACGCCCGCGCGGCCCGTCCGCGCCGTCCGGCCACGGCTGGTCCAGATCGAGTCCGGCCATCAGCTCGTCCAGCTCGGCGAGCGACGAGGTGATCGCCAGCCGCTTGCGCAGCTGCGAGCCGACCGAGAAGCCCTTCAGATACCAGGCCACATGCTTACGGAAGTCGATCACCCCGCGAGCCTCGTCCCCGATCCACTCCCCCAGCAGTTCGGCGTGGCGCCGCATCACTCCGGTGACCTCACGCAGTGTGGGCCGCGCCGTCTCACCCCGCCCCTCGAAGGCGGCGACCAGGTCCCCGAAGAGCCATGGCCGGCCCAGGCAGCCGCGCCCCACGACCACACCGTCGCAGCCGGTCTCGCGCACCATCCGCAGCGCGTCGTCCGCCGACCAGATGTCGCCGTTGCCGAGCACGGGGATCTCCGGGACATGCTCCTTGAGCCGCGCGATGGCGTCCCAGTCCGCGGTGCCTCCGTAGTGCTGGGCGGCGGTCCTGCCGTGCAGCGCGATCGCGGTGACGCCGGCCTCGACCGCGATCCGCCCCGCGTCGAGATAGGTGAGATGGCCGTCGTCGATGCCCTTGCGCATCTTCATCGTGACCGGCAGATCCCCGGCGTTGGAGACGGCCTCGCGCAGGATCGCCCGCAGCAGGGGCCGCTTGTACGGGAGGGCCGAGCCGCCGCCCTTGCGGGTGACCTTGGGGACCGGGCAGCCGAAGTTGAGGTCGATGTGGTCGGCCAGATCCTCGTCCACGATCATGCGGACGGCCTTGCCGACGGTGACCGGGTCCACTCCGTACAGCTGGATCGAGCGCGGAGTCTCGGTCGCGTCGAAGTGAATGAGCTGCATGGTCTTCTCGTTCCGCTCCACCAGCGCCCGGGTGGTGATCATCTCGCTGACGAACAGCCCCGCGCCTCCGCTGAATTCACGGCAGAGCGTCCGGAACGGGGCGTTGGTGATCCCGGCCATGGGGGCGAGCACCACCGGCGGCCGGACGGTATGGGGGCCGATGGCCAGCGGAGCGGCCGGAGGTGCGGAGAGCGTGGAGAGCGGAGCGGTCATCCGCCCATTGTCGCGCACGACACGAGTCATTAGTTAGTCGTACTATCAATGAATGCCCGAGCTGAGCCATCGACGGCGGATGCTGGTGCTGGCGATCTGCTGTATGAGTCTGCTGATCGTCAGCCTCGACAACACCATCCTCAACGTCGCCCTGCCCACCATGCAGAAGGAGTTGCATGCCACGGTCGCCGGGCTCCAGTGGACGATCGACGCCTACACCCTCGTCCTCGCCTCGCTGCTGATGCTCGCGGGCTCCACCGCCGACCGGATCGGCCGGCGCCGGGTCTTCAAGACCGGGCTGGTGCTGTTCACACTCGGCTCGCTGCTCTGCTCCCTCGCCCCCACCCTCGAAACGCTGGTCGCCTTCCGCATGATCCAGGCGGTCGGCGGCTCGATGCTCAATCCGGTGGCGATGTCGATCATCACCAACACCTTCACCGACCCCCGTGAGCGCGCCCGCGCCATCGGCGCCTGGGGCGCCGTCGTCGGTATCTCGATGGCGGCGGGCCCGCTGATCGGCGGACTGCTGGTGGACTCGGTCGGCTGGCGGTCGATCTTCTGGATCAATATCCCCATCGGGATCGCCGCGTACCTCCTGACCTGGCGCTATGTCCCCGAGTCGCGCGCCCCGAAGCCGCGCCGCCCCGACCCCGTGGGACAGCTGCTGGTCATCGGCGTACTCGGCGCGCTCACCTACGCGATCATCGAGGCTCCGACGGCGGGCCTGACCTCACCGCTGATCCTGTCCTTCACCGGCGTCGCGGTCCTCTCGCTCATCGGGCTGCTGCTGTACGAGCCGAGGCGCGCGGAACCACTGATCGATCTGCGCTTCTTCCGCAGCGCGCCGTTCAGCGGCGCGACGGTCATCGCGATCTGCGCCTTCGCCGCGCTCGGCGGCTTCCTCTTCCTCAACACGCTCTATCTGCAGAACGTACGGGGCCTGTCCGCGCTCCACGCCGGGCTCTACATCCTGCCGATGGCCGCCCTGACCTTCATCTGCGCCCCGCTCTCGGGCCGGCTCGTCGGCAGCCGGGGCCCGCGTCTCTCTCTGCTGATCGCGGGGGTGGCGATGACGGCGAGCGGTGTGCTGTTCGCCGCGTTCGACGCGGAGGGGACGACCGCGCTGATGTTCACCGGTTATGTGCTGTTCGGCCTCGGCTTCGGCATGGTGAACGCGCCGATCACCAACACCGCCGTCTCCGGTATGCCCCGCTCCCAGGCGGGCGTCGCCGCCGCCGTCGCCTCCACCAGCCGCCAGATCGGCCAGACGCTGGGCGTGGCGGTGATCGGCGCGGTGCTGGCCGCCGGCACGGTGGGGGCGGTGGGCTCCGCCTCGTACGCGTCGGGGTTCGTGGCGGCGAGCCACCCGGCCTGGTGGATCATCACGGCCTGCGGGGTGTGCGTCCTGCTGGTGGGAGCGCTGACCAGCGGCGCCTGGGCGCGCGCGACGGCGTACCGTACGGCGCGGCGTCTGGACCCTGCCGCCGTGGGCGGTGAGGGCGCCCCGCGCGAGGCCGCTCAGAAGTGGCCGGGGCCCGGCGGGGACGTCTGAGCGGATGCCTGGAGCTTCTCCAGCCGGAGCCCGGTCTCCTCGTCCACCGGGACATAGCTGACCAGCCGGGGCCCCGCGGACGGCCCGAGCCAGAGGTTGGTGTGCTCCAGATTGAGCTGCCCGACCTCGGCGTTGTTGAACCGCTTCGTCCGGTCCCCGACCGGGGTGACCACTTCGTGCCGCTCCCAGATCTCACAGAACTCGGGCGAGGCCGCGCGCAACCGTCCCAGCAGCGTTTTCCAGGGAGGCTCCGCGAGATGCTCCGCCATGGAGGCACGGAACTTGGCCGCCATGATCCGGGTCGTCTCCTCGCGATTGCCGAGGGAGGCGCGGAAGTCCTCGTTGGTGAAGGCGAGCCAGAGACAGTTGCGGTCCTGCGGAGGCACCGAGTCCAGGTCGCACATCATCACGCCGTACGTGCGGTTGTACGCGAGGAGGTCGTACCGGCTGTTCTGCACACACGCCGGGAACGGCTCCAGCCGCTCCAGCATCCGCCGGATCGCGGGCGTGACGGTGGGGCACGGCGTGCCGGGCGCGGGATCCGGCGCCCCGGCCAGCGCGAAGAGATGCGCGCGTTCGCTGGAGTCGAGGAGGAGGGCGCGGGCGAGCGCGTCGAGGACCTGCGCGGAGACCTGGATGGCCCGCGCCTGCTCAAGCCAGGTGTACCAGGTGACACCGACAGCGGAGAGCTGGGCGACCTCCTCGCGGCGCAGCCCGGGGGTACGCCGTCGGCTCCCCCGGTCGAGCCCGACCTGCTCGGGCATGATCCGCTCACGGCGACTGCGCAGGAACCCCGCCAGCTCATGCCGCCGGATGTCGCTCTCCTGCCCTGCCTGTGCGGTGGTGGTACTCATGAAACCAGGGTGCGGCATGCCTCAGCCCGTTGCCAGGTGGTGCCGGTACCAGGATAAGAACGCCCGGCCACCGGGCTGAGAGCGCCGCGCACCTCAAGCCCGGTGACAGCGGGCCCAGTTGGCACCGTACGACCGCCGCCACCAGGCATCTCGTGGTGTTGCCCGGGTGTCAGTCGCGCTTCGAGTGCGGCTCCACCGCGGTGTCGGGGCCCGGCGAGACGATCGATTCGTGACCGTTCTCGGCGCGCACCTTGAACGGCGGCGAGCCGTTCGGCCCCAGCACCTCCACGACTTCCACGATCCGGTCGTGCTTGCCGACCACCCGGCCGTGCATCACGAGGCGGTCGCCCTTGCTTGCTTTCATCATCACTCCTATGTCACTCGACGTAACCGAGAGTGTACGAAGCGGCCGGTGCGGTCGCCCTCGGTGAAGGAGGGTGTCGCGCCTCAGCCCATTGCCGGGTAGTGCGAGTACCAGGACAAAGAGACTCTGGTACCAGGGTGGGCGATGGGCGATGGTCGATGGAGTGAGCAGAGCATTCGCGTCCCTCCAGAAGACATCCGCCACCAAGGCACCGTCCGCCGCCGAGGCATCCTCCGGTGGACCGCCCGTCATCCATGACCACGGGTCCGTGCTCGGCACTCTGGGCCTGTTCACCGTGCTCCTCGGTGCGGCGCTCCCCCTCATCGACTTCTTCATCGTCAATGTAGCTCTGCCGACCATCGATCACGATCTGGCCGCGGGCCCCGCCCTGCTGGAGCTGGTGGTGGCCGGGTACGGACTCTCGTACGCCGTCCTGCTCGTTCTCGGCGGACGGCTCGGGGACATGCTCGGCCGGCGACGGCTCTTCCTCGTCGGCATGGCGGCCTTCGGCATCACCTCGCTCGCCTGCGGCCTCGCACCGAACGCCTGGACGCTGGTCGGCGCCCGGGTGGCGCAGGGCGCCGCGGCGGCGCTGATGCTGCCGCAGGTACTGGCGACGATCCACTCGGCGACGAACGGGCCGCGCCGCGCGAAGGCGCTGAGCCTGTACGGCGCGACGGCCGGGCTCGCGATGGTGGCGGGCCAGATCCTGGGCGGGGTGCTGGTCGCGGCGGATGTCGCGGGCAGCGGCTGGCGGGCGATCTTCCTGGTGAATGTGCCGGTGGCGCTGGTGGGCCTGCTCTTCGCGGTCCGTTCGGTGCCGGAGACCCGCTCGCAGCGACCGGCGCCCGTCGACACACCCGGGACGGTCCTGCTGGCCGCCGCCCTGGTGACGCTCCTGGCGCCCCTCACGGAAGGCAGGGCCGCCGGGTGGCCCGTCTGGACCTGGGTCTCGCTCGCGGCCTTCCCGGTCGTCTCGTACGCGTTCGTACGGGTGGAGCGGCGGGCCGACCGGCAGGGCCGGACCCCACTCGTGCCGCCGAGCCTGCTCGCGCTGGTCACGCTCCGGCGGGGGCTGGCGCTGATCGTGCCGTTCGGCATCGGCTTCGGCGGCTTCATGTTCGTGATCGCCGTCGCCCTCCAGCAGGGTCTGCGGATGGGCGCGATCGACGCCGGACTGACGCTGGTGCCCATGGCGGTGGCGTTCTTCGGGGCGTCACTGGCCGGACCGCGGCTGATCCGGCGCTACGGCAGCCTGGTGGTCACGGCGGGCGCGGTGTTCCAGATGGCCGGGGTGGCGCTGCTGGCGCTCGCCGTATGGGGCGGCTGGCCCACGATCGGCGGGCTGGATCTCCTGCCGGGCATCGCGCTGGCCGGTCTCGGCCAGGGCTTCCAGCTGCCGGTCATCATCCGCATCGTGCTCTCCGACATACCGGCCGAGCGGTCCGGGGTGGGCAGCGGTGTGATGGTCACGGCCCAGCAGTCCGCGCTGGCGCTGGGGGTGGCGACGCTGGGCTCGCTCTTCCTGACCCTGACCGCCACGACGGGGATGCGGGACGCCCTGGTGGTCACTCTGCTCGCACAGCTGGGGCTGATCGTGCTGACGGCGCTGCTGAGCCTGCGGCTGCCACGGAAGATCGGCTGAGCACGCTCATGATCGTGGGCCCGGATCACCTCGGTGATCCGGGCCCACGGTCTATGACTTGAGTACGTCAGTCCTGCGCGGCGGCGCCGTTGGTGCCTTCGGCCGCGTCGTCGTTCCGCGCGGTGCCTTCCTGGCCGGCGGCGCGCTCACGCATCTTGCGCAGCAGCTCCTGCTTGTGGTCGGCGGAGGCCCTGCGATTGGCGTCGCGCGCGGGGGCGCTGGCCTGCGGGTCGGTACGGGACAGCTTCTTGCGCTGTCCGCCGACGCCGAGAAGGTTGTTACGGCTTTTTGCCATGGGGTTCTCCCGAAGCGATGAGAAGTGATCTGCGGATTCGTCGGTGGGGGGCGGAGCATCGCCGCCGCGCTCTCACTCGTAGATCTGGAAGAACATGCCCGTGACGCTACCACCGGGCAGGGCAGGGACGTAACGCATTTTTGGCGGACACCAGACACCTGAACGAATGAGTGATGACAGATATTGAAATCTGTCATCGCCCATGCCATGGTTGTTGTGTCACTCAGGATCCGCAGGGAGGAACCCTCATGAACGCCATCCCCACGCGCCCCCTCGGCCGCTCAGGCCCCCGCGTCTCCGCCCTCGGACTCGGCTGCATGGGCATGTCCGGCGTGTACGGGCAGGAAGAGGTGGACCGCGCCGAGTCCCTCGCCACCATCCACGCCGCTCTGGACGCGGGCGTCACCCTGCTCGACACGGGCGACTTCTACGGCATGGGCCACAACGAGCTGCTGATCGGCGAGGCCCTGCGCACCGCCCCGGCCGGCGCCCGCGAGCGGGCCCTCACCAGCGTCAAGTTCGGCGCCCTGCGCGATCCGGACAACGGATGGAGCGGTTACGACGGCCGGCCGGCCGCCGTGAAGAACTTCGCCGCGTACTCCCTCCAGCGCCTCGGCACCGACCACATCGACATCTACCGGATCGCCAGGGTCGACCCGGACGTCCCGATCGAGGAGACGGTCGGCGCCATCGCCGAGCTGATCAGGGCCGGGCATGTGCGCCATGTCGGGCTCTCCGAGGTCGGCGCCGACACCATCCGCCGGGCGGCCGCCGTCGCCCCGGTCACCGACCTCCAGATCGAGTACTCACTGATCTCGCGCGGCATCGAGGACGAGATCCTGCCCGTCGTCCGCGAGCTCGGCATCGGCGTCACGGCGTACGGAGTGCTCTCGCGCGGACTGATCAGCGGGCACTTCACCCGCGACCGGCGGCTGTCCCCCACCGACTTCCGCGCCATGAGCCCCCGGTTCCAGGGCGACAACCTCCAGCACAATCTCGGGCTCGTCGAGTCACTGCGGAAGATCGCCGAGCAGAAGGGGGTCTCGGTCGCCCAGATCGCCATCGCCTGGGTGCTCTCGCGGGGCGAGGACATCGTGCCGCTCGTCGGCGCCCGCCGCCGTGACCGGCTGACCGAGGCCCTTGGCTCGCTGGACATCACGCTGGACGCCGATGATCTGGCCGCCATCGAGCGCGCCGTACCGTCCGATGCCGCCGCCGGGGACCGCTATCCGGCCGGTCAGATGGCGCACCTCGACAGCGAGCGTTGACGAGCACTGACGAGCGCGGAAGCGCTGACCGGCCGCGGAGGAGAGGCCGCCCGCCGGAGACCGCCCCTTCGTCCCTCGGATCTGACAGGTAGTGTCATCTGTCGCATCCGCCGTACGAGCCATGAAAGGTCGGGCGCCCCATGGCCACCGAGCCCCTGACCGCAGATCGCATCCTCGAAGCCACCGAGGAGGTGCTGCGTCGTTACGGCCCGGCGAAGGCGACGGTGGTCGATGTGGCACGGGTGCTCGGCGTCAGCCATGGCAGTGTCTACCGCCACTTCCGCACGAAGGCGGCGCTGCGGGAGGCGGTCACCGCGCGCTGGCTGAGCCGTACGGAGAGCGTGCTGGCCCGGATCATGGAGGGGGAGGCCGAGCCGGGCCCGGAGAAGCTGCGCGGCTGGCTGCTGGCGCTGTTCGACACCAAGCGGCACAAGGCCGGGGACGACCCGGAGCTGTTCGCCACCTTCTCGGTGCTCATCGACGAGAGCAGCGATGTGGTCGACGCGCATCTGACGGAGCTGGCCCAGCAGCTCACCCGGATCGTCGAAGAGGGCGTGCGCGAGGGCGAGTTCGTGGCGGCGGACCCGGCGAGCACGGCCGGGGCGGTCTTCGCCGCCACGGCCCGTTTCCATGACCCGGCGTACGCGCCGGAATGGCGAAAGCCCACCATCGACGCCGAGTTCAGCGCCGTTTGCGATCTGTTGCTGCGCGGGCTGCGGGCGGACTGAAGGCCCCGCTCACGTCCCGTCAGTCCGCGGCCGGGTCCACCGTCGCCTGGTGGGCCTCGGTGAGATGTTCCTCCGCCTTGAGCCAGGGCAGGAACTGCGCCCCTTTGCGCCATCCGCAGGTGTCGCAGATCAACGACCGCTGCACACCCGCCTTCTGAACGCGTACGACATGCTCGCGCCCATGCTGATCCCATCTCCTGACCGTGCTGGTGGTCGTGGCCGGCATGATCCGTGCCTCCCTGGTAGGTCAGCGCCCAGTCTGCATCGAAGCCCCCGGTTCCGCGGGGGAACCGGGGGCTTCGAGTTACGAACGTGACCCGCCGTTCAGTGCGGGGTGTCCGCGGCGTGGTCAGCGATGGTCAGCAGCCGAGGAGCCGGGCGCCGAGGTAGCTCTGGATCTGGTCGAGCGAGACACGCTCCTGCTGCATCGTGTCGCGCTCGCGCACGGTCACCGCGTTGTCGTCCAGGGTGTCGAAGTCGACGGTCACACAGAACGGTGTGCCGATCTCGTCCTGGCGGCGGTAGCGGCGGCCGATGGCGCCCGCGTCGTCGAACTCGATGTTCCAGTTGCGCCGCAGATCCGTCGCGAGCCCCTTGGCCTTCGGCGAGAGCTGCGGGTTACGGGAGAGCGGCAGCACGGCCACCTTGACCGGCGCGAGGCGGGGGTCGAGCCGCATCACGGTGCGCTTCTCCAGCACGCCCTTGGCGTTGGGCGCCTCGTCCTCGTTGTACGCGTCGAGGAGGAAGGCGAGCATCGAGCGGCCGACACCGGCGGCGGGCTCGATGACATACGGGGTCCAGCGCTCACCGGCCTCCTGGTCGAAGAACGACAGGTCATGACCGGACGCCTTGGCGTGCGCGGAAAGGTCGTAGTCGGTGCGGTTGGCGACACCCTCCAGCTCGCCCCACTCGCTGCCGCCGAACTGGAAGCGGTACTCGATGTCGGCGGTGCGCTTGGAGTAGTGCGAGAGCTTCTCGGCCGGGTGCTCGTACCACCGCATGTTCTCCGCACGGAGACCCAGGTCGGTGTACCAGTTCCAGCGCTGCTCCATCCAGTATTCCTGCCACTGCTCGTCCTCGCCCGGCTTGACGAAGAACTCCATCTCCATCTGCTCGAACTCGCGCGTGCGGAAGATGAAGTTGCCCGGAGTGATCTCGTTCCGGAAGGACTTGCCCATCTGCGCGATGCCGAACGGCGGCTTCTTGCGCGAAGTCTGCTGCACCAGGGCGAAGTTGGTGAAAATGCCCTGCGCGGTCTCGGGCCGCAGATAGGCGACGGAGCCGGAGTCCTGCGTCGGGCCGAGGTGGGTGGAGAGCAGACCGGAGAACTGCTTGGGGTCGGTGAACGTCCCCTTGTTGCCGCAGTTGGGGCAGTTGATGTCGGCGAGGCCGTTCTCGGGGGCCTTGCCGTGCTTCGCCTCGTACGCCTCCTCCAGATGGTCGGCGCGGAACCGCTTGTGGCAGGAGGTGCACTCGGTGAGCGGGTCGCTGAAGGTCGCGACGTGGCCGGACGCCTCCCAGACCTCCGTGGCGAGGATCACCGAGGAGTCGATACCGACAACGTCCTCGCGCGAGGTGACCATGTAGCGCCACCACTGGCGCTTGAGGTTTTCCTTCAGCTCGACTCCGAGCGGCCCGTAGTCCCAGGCGGCGCGCTGACCACCGTAGATCTCACTGGACGGGTAGACGAAGCCACGGCGCTTGCTCAGGTTGACGATGCTGTCGATCTTGTCGGCGGCCACGGTGCTCTCTTCATTACGACGACGACGAACGGCGAATGCTTCAGATTAGCGGCGGCCGCACCCCTTGGATCAAATCGGTGCGGGGTAAGAGAGATCTCCGACCCTTGTTGACAATCGTTTCCACTTTTGTTGAAAATGACAGTCATGAACGCAAGACGTCTGATACCGACCGCCACTCTCGCCGGCACCGTCACCCTCGGCCTGGTGGCGCTGTCCGCCTGCTCCACCTCCGACGCCGCCACCGACACGAAGAGCGGCGGCAAACTCGCGGTGACCGCGTCGTTCTACCCCATGCAGTTCCTGGCCGAGCGAATAGGCGGCGACCACGTCTCCGTCACCACGCTCACCAAGCCCGGCGTGGAGCCGCACGACCTGGAGCTCACCCCCCGGGGGGCCGCTCAACTCGGCGAAGCCGATGTCATCCTCTATCTCAAGGGCATCCAGCCCGCCGTGGACGAGGCCATCACGCAGTCCGGTGTGCGCAACACCGTCGACGCGACCTCCCTCACCACGCTGGAGCAGCACGGCACCGAGGTCGGCCACTCCCACGAGGAGGGCCACGCCGACGAGCACGCGGACGAGCACGCGACCGAGGAGGGCCACTCCGCCGGCGAGCAGGACGCCCTGGCCGGCAAGGACCCGCACATCTGGCTGGACCCGGTGAAGTACGCCGAGGTCGCCAAGGGTGTCGGCGCCTCCCTGGAGAAGGCGGACCCGGACAACTCCGCCGCGTACCGGAAGAACACCGACGCGCTGGTGAAGGAGCTCGGCGGCCTGGACACCGCGTTCAAGCAGGGCCTCGCCGACACCACCACCAAGACCTTCATCACCACCCACTCCGCCTTCGGCTACCTCGCCGAGCGCTACGGTCTGACGCAGGAGGGCATCGCGGGCCTCGACCCCGAGTCGGAGCCCAGCCCCGCCCGGATGAAGGAACTGAAGACCATCGCGGAGCACGACAAGGTCGGCACCGTATTCTTCGAGACGCTCGCCAGCGACAAGACCGCCAAGACCGTCGCAGCGGACTCCGGACTGAAGACCGACGTCCTGGACCCGCTGGAGGGAATTACGGACAAGTCCAAGGGCGATGACTACATCGAGGTCATGAACGCCAACCTCACCGCGCTGCGGACGGCACTCGGCGCGAAGTGAGGCCATGGAAGTGAGGTCGTCGAAGTGAAGGCGTCGAAGTGAGGTCGTCGAAGTGACCCGTGATGTGAAGCCCGCGACATGACACAGCCGACAGCACGGCCGACAGCGGTATCGGAGGCACCCGACATGGCGACGGTGAAGAGCGGCCGGAGCGCCGAGACGGCGCGGCAGGCACGGGAGCGGGGTTCCGCACCGGTCATCACCGTCCGGGGCGCGCGGGCCACACTCGGTGCGCGCCCCGTGCTGCGCGGCATCGATCTCACCGTGCACAGCGGAGAGGTCGTCGCCCTGCTCGGCGCCAACGGGTCCGGCAAGTCCACCGCCGTACGCTCGGTGATCGGGCAGGTACCGCTGACGGACGGCGAGATCACGCTCTTCTCGACCCCGCTGCGCCGCTTCCGCGACTGGGCGCGCGTCGGCTACGTACCGCAGCGCACCACCGCCGCGAGCGGAGTGCCCGCGACCGTCCGCGAGGTCGTCGCCTCCGGCCGGCTGTCCCGTACGAGGTTCGGCCTGCCCGGCAAGGCCGACCGGGCCGCCGTCGCGCGGGCCATCGAGCTGGTGGGGCTCACCGACCGCGCCAAGGACTCCGTGGAGGCACTCTCGGGCGGCCAGCACCAGCGTGTGCTGATAGCCAGGGCGCTCGCCGCCGGGCCCGAACTGCTGATCATGGACGAGCCGATGGCGGGCGTCGATCTGGCCAGCCAGGACATTCTCGCGGCGACCCTGCGCGAACAGGTCGCGGCCGGTACGACCGTCCTGCTCGTCCTGCATGAACTCGGCGCGCTGGGGCCGCTGATCGACCGCACGGTGGTGCTGCGCGACGGCTGTGTGGTGCACGACGGCCCCCCGCCGAGGACCGCTGGGCACGCTTCCCCGGACTCTTCGAGCGGGGAAGGCCCCGTGCCGGGCCACGGCCCCGATCCGCTGACCGATCCAGGCTGCCATCCGCACGAGGCCGGCGAGCCGCTTCGCACAGGACTGCTGACCTGACCATGGAAATACTCCAGACCGCCTTTATGCAGCGCGCGCTGATCGCGGCCGTACTGGTCGGCATCACCGCCCCCGCCGTCGGCATCTATCTCGTCCAGCGCCGCCAGGCCCTGATGGGCGACGGCATCGGCCATGTCGCGATGACCGGGGTCGGTCTCGGCTTCCTGCTCTCCACCAGCGCGATCTGGACGGCGACGCTGGTCTCGGTCGCCGGCGCCGTCACGATGGAGCTGATCAGGGCGTACGGCCGCACGCGCGGCGACATCGCGCTGGCGATGCTCTTCTACGGCGGTATGGCGGGCGGTGTCCTGCTGATCAATCTCGCGCCGAACGGCTCCAACGGCAGCCTCAGCACCTACCTCTTCGGCTCCCTGTCGACGGTCTCACCGGCGGACGTGACCGCGATCTCGCTGCTCGCCGCCTTCGTGGTGCTGGTCACCGTGGGGCTGCGGCGGCAGCTCTTCGCGGTCAGCCAGGACGAGGAGTTCGCGCGTGTCACCGGACTGCCGGTGCGGGCGCTGAATCTGCTGATCGCGGTCACGGCCGCGGTGACCGTCACCGTCGCCATGCGGGTGGTGGGGCTACTGCTGGTCAGCGCGCTGATGGTGGTGCCGGTCGCGGCGGCCCAGCAGATCACCCGGTCCTTCGTGGTCACCTTCGTCCTGTCCGTCGTGATCGGTACGGCGGTGACGCTGGCCGGCACGGTCACCTCGTACTACCAGGACGTGCCGCCCGGCGCGACGATCGTGCTGATCGCGATCGGTGTCTTCGTGGTGCTGACCGCTCTCTCGACCCCTCTCGCGAGACGCAGGGCCCGTGCGCTGCGGGCCGCCGAGGCCGCGGACACCCCGGACGTGGCGGCGGACGTGGACGCGCCGGACGTGGCCGTGCCGGCCGCGCGCCGGGCCCCGGGTGATGTCACGGTCTGACCGCGAGCCGGTCACGAACTGGCAGAATGGCCCGTGGGAAGCGGGCAACGCCCGTGGGACACGGGCAGAGGCAAGGAGGCACCTGTGACGACTGCGCCCAGCGGTGGATCAAGCGCGGCCCCCGTGCGCGGCCGATCGACCCGCCAGCGCGCCGCGGTGGCGGCGGCGCTCGACGAGGTGGATGAGTTCCGTAGCGCGCAGGAGCTCCACGACATGCTCAAACACCGCGGTGACTCGGTCGGTCT
Organism: Streptomyces sp. NPDC094034; assembly: GCF_040303865.1. Taxonomy (NCBI): domain Bacteria; kingdom Bacillati; phylum Actinomycetota; class Actinomycetes; order Kitasatosporales; family Streptomycetaceae; genus Streptomyces; species Streptomyces sp. NPDC094034. The sequence continues at coordinate 259,376 of NZ_JBEOUD010000001.1, forward strand.
GACCACGGTCTATCGCACCCTGCAATCCCTCGCCGACGCGGGCGAGGTCGATGTGTTGCGCACGAACGACGGCGAGTCGGTCTACCGGCGCTGCTCGACCGGCGACCATCACCACCATCTCGTGTGCCGGGTCTGCGGAAAGGCCGTCGAGGTCGAGGGCCCGGCGGTGGAGCAGTGGGCCGAGATGATCGCCGCGCAGCACGGCTATGTCGGGGTGGCGCACACGGTGGAGATCTTCGGTACGTGCGCGGAGTGCGCGGCGGCGGTCGCGAAGAACTAGAAACTGATTCAGGTGCGTTGGGGATCGTCGTACGGGCTCGTCATCGGCCCGTACGACGACCGCGGCGCGTATCAGCCCCGCTGCTCCGGCTGTTCAGGCTGTTCCTCGTTGGGCAGCGCCCCGCCGAAGCGCCGGTCCCTGGACGCGTACTCCAGACACGCCCGCCACAGATCGCGGCGGTCGAAGTCCGGCCACAGCACGTCCTGGAAGACCATCTCGGCGTAACTGCTCTGCCAGATCAGATAGTTGGACGTGCGCTGCTCACCACTGGGGCGCAGGAAGAGATCCACGTCCGGCATGTCCGGGTAGTACAGATACTTGGCGAACGTCTTCTCATTGACCTTGGACGGGTCGAGCTTGCCGGACGCGACATCGGCGGCGAGCGCCTGCGCGGCGTCCGCGATCTCCGCGCGGCCACCGTAGTTGACGCAGAAGTAGAGCGTCATGGCGTCGTTGTCCCGCGTCTGCTCCTGGGCGACCTGAAGCTCCTGGACGACCGACTTCCACATCTTGGGCATCCGGCCCACCCAGCGGATCCGGATCCCCAGCTCGTCCATCTCGTCGCGGCGGCGGCGGATGACATCGCGGTTGAAGTTCATGAGGAAACGCACCTCGTCGGGGGTCCGCTTCCAGTTCTCGGTGGAGAAGGCGTACAGCGAGAGGTTCTTGACGCCCATCTCCAGACAGCCCTTGAGCACGTCGAGCACAACGCCCTCGCCGACCTTGTGGCCCTCGGTGCGCGGCAGACCGCGCTCCTTGGCCCAGCGGCCGTTGCCGTCCATGACACAGGCCACGTGCCGCGGCACCAGCTCGCCGGGGATCTTCGGCGGGCGCGCACCGGAGGGATGCGGTTCCGGCGTCTTGTACTCGCGGCGGGAACGCCCCATGATTCCGCGTCGTGCCATGCGCTCTCGTCTCCCGGTTTTCCTAGGTCTTCTCTACGTATCTGAGCGAGCGCAGCCCGCGCTCCAGGTGCCAGTGCAGATAGGCGGACACCAGTCCGCTGCCCTCCCTGACATGCCGTGCCTCGCACGCGTCCGCCGTGTCCCAGTCGCCGGTCAGCAGCGCGCTGAGCAGTCCGACCGCCTCAGCCGAGGGTACGACGCTGCCGGGCACCCGGCAGTCGCCGCAGATGACACCACCCGCCGCGACCGAAAAGAAACGATTCGGCCCATGAAGTCCGCACTTCGCGCAGTCGTCGAAGCTCGGCGCGTAGCCATTGACCGCGAGGGAGCGCAGCAGGAAGGCGTCCAGGATCAGATGGGGCGCGTGCTCCCCGCGTGCGAGCGTACGCAACCCGCCGACCAGGAGCAGATACTGCTGGACGGCCGGCTCGCCCTCGTGGTCGGTGAACCGCTCGGCGGTCTCCAGCATGGCGGTGCCCGCGGTGTAGCGGGCGTAGTCGGTGACGATGCCGCCGCCGTAAGGGGCGATGGTCTCGCTCTGCGTGCACAGCGGCAGCCCGCGTCCGACGAGGTCGCTGCCGCGCGCGAAGAACTGCACATCGACATGGGAGAACGGCTCCAGCCGCGCCCCGAACTTCGATTTGGTCCGCCGTACCCCCCGGGCGACGGCGCGGACGCGGCCGTGGCCGCGGGTCAGAAGCGTGATGATGCGATCGGCCTCACCGAGCTTCTGGGTGCGCAGCACAACGCCGTCGTCCCGGAACAGACTCATGGGGGCCATTGTCCCGCATGCGCGGACGCCTCTCCGCCTCCCGCTCCCTCAGGCCCCTCGCTCCCCGGTCGGCCCGGGTCAGGGGCGCCCGGGTCAGGTCGGGTCGGCCCGGGTCCGCCCGGGGCGGGCTCAGGAAGGCGTGCCGGACGCCGCCAGCAGCAGTCGCTCCGTATCGTCCGAACAGAGCTGGAGCGCGCCGCCGACGATGCTCAGCACCTCGCGCTCCGGCAGGCTGTACGGTCCGTCCGCCACCGCGATCCGCGCGCCCTGCAACACGATCGACTCCCGGCCCGCCGGGGCGAGATGCGGTGCCAGCGGCTCCAGCGCCTCATGCAGTTCGATGGCGAGCGCCGCGCCGCACGGCCCCGGCTCCATGAGGAAGCGGCCGGTGTCCGCGGCGAGCGCGTCCACCAGATCCGTCAGCCGGTCCTCCGTGCAGTCCTCGAACCCGGCCGCCCGGACGATGAGGACCGCGGTCTCCCTGACCGTACGCGAGGAGGTGCCACCGGCCGCGAGGACCGCCAGCGCGACCGTGTGCACAGCGTCGCGCAGCATCGCGGAGAAGCGAACGGTGGTGGGGTGGTCCAGTACGTCCGTCCCGAAGTGGCCGTGACAGGCGGCGCATTCGACGATGGGCCCGGCGCAGCCGCGCGGAAGCAGTGGAACCCCGAGCACGGTGAAACGGCGACGGCCGGTACGACGGCGGTAGTTGCGGTCGCCCCCGCAGTCGGGACAGAAGAACTCCCCGTCGCCGACGGTGCTCCAGGACGTACGAATGCCGCAGAAACGCACTTTTCGCCCACCGGGTCTCTGAGCTGGCAGCACGTCGCGCACCTCCGTAACGCTCCGGCAACGCTTCGTTGCGTTGCGCACCGCTTCGCCTCCGCGCCCTTCCGGGGAACCCGGATGCCGGGAATCCTGGTTGGGGAGCCGCCGCGTTGACGTGATGTTAGCCACATCGCGCGGGCGCCGTCAGTACCGCGGCGTGAGATCGCCACGACATGGCTGAACCCCGACCACCGTGCCGGGTGGTCGGGGTCCATGAACGCTCAGGTCAGGACGGGGTCGTCGGCCGGATCAGCGGGCCGCGCGGTTCACCGCGGAAATGACCGCCTTGAGTGAAGCGCGGGTGGTATTTGCGTCGATTCCGATGCCCCACAGCACCTTTCCGTCGATCGCGCACTCGATGTACGAGGCGGCCTGCGCGCTCGCGCCCTCACTCATGGTGTGCTCCTGGTAGTCCAGCAGCCGGGCGTCCACCCCGACGGACGCCAGAGCCTCGAAGAAGGCCGAAATCGGACCGTTGCCGGTACCGGTCAGCACGGTCTCCGTACCGTCCACGACGGCCTGGACGGTCAGTGTGTCCTTGCCGTCCGTGTCGGTCGTGGTCTGGCCGGAGCGCAGCTGGAGCCGGCCCCACGGATTGTCCGGGTTGGGCAGGTACTCGTCCTGGAAGACCGACCAGATCTGGCCGGGCGTGACCTCGCCGCCCTCGGCGTCGGTCTTGGCCTGGATGATCCGGGAGAACTCGATCTGCATCCGGCGCGGCAGGTCCAGCTTGTGGTCGTTCTTCAGTACGTACGCGATCCCGCCCTTGCCCGACTGCGAGTTGACGCGGATGACCGCCTCGTACGAACGGCCCACGTCCTTCGGGTCGATCGGCAGATACGGCACGGCCCACTCGATCTCGTCGACCGTCTTGCCCTGCGCGGCGGCATCGGCCTCACGCGCGTCGAATCCCTTCTTGATGGCGTCCTGGTGGGAGCCGGAGAAGGAGGTGTAGACCAGATCGCCCACGTAGGGGTGGCGCGGGTGGATCTCCATCTGATTGCAGTACTCGCTGGTACGACGGATCTCGTCGATCTGCGAGAAGTCGATCTGCGGGTCGACGCCCTGAGAGAAGAGGTTCATGCCCAGCGTCACCAGGTCGACATTGCCGGTGCGCTCGCCCTGCCCGAACAGACAGCCCTCGATACGGTCCGCCCCGGCCATGAGCGCCAGCTCGGCGGCGGCGACGGCCGTACCGCGGTCGTTGTGCGGGTGCACGGACAGGCACACGTTCTCGCGGCGGGAGAGATGGCGCGACATCCACTCGAAGCGGTCCGCGTGCGTGGACGGGGTCGAACGCTCCACCGTGGCGGGCAGATTGAGAATGATCTCGCGGCCGGCCTCGGGCTGCCAGACGTCCATGACGCCTTCGCAGACCTCCAGCGCGAAGTCCAGCTCGGTGTCGGTGAAGATCTCCGGGCTGTACTGGTAGCCGAAGACGGTCTCGGGGCCGAGGATCTTCTCCGCGTACTCCATCACCAGCCGGGTGCCGTCCACGGCGATCTGCTTGACCTGCTCCTTCGTGCCTCGGAAGACAACCTTCCGGAAGGTCGGGGCGGTGGCGTTGTAGAGATGGACGGTCGCGCGGTGGGCGCCGCGCAGCGCCTCGACGGTGCGCTCGATCAGTTCCTCGCGGGACTGGGTCAGGACGGAGATCGTCACATCCTCGGGGATCGCGCCCTCTTCGATGATCGACCGTACGAACGCGAAGTCGGTCTCACCGGAGGACGGGAAGCCGACCTCGATCTCCTTGTAGCCCATACGGACCAGCAGATCGAACATCTCGCGCTTGCGGGCCGGTGACATGGGGTCGATCAGGGCCTGGTTGCCGTCGCGCAGATCGGTGGAGAGCCAGCGGGGGGCGACGGTGATCCGGTTCTCCGGCCAGGTGCGGTCGGGGATCTCCACCGCCTCGTAGCGGCCGTACTTGTGGATCGGCATCCCGGACGGCCGCTGGGTGTGGGTCGCGTTGGTGATGGGCGTGGCGCGACCGACGGAAGAATCAGACATTGCGTAGGGCTCCTCGTGTGTCCACTGGGGTGGCCGACGGGCGTGATCACCGCAACGCCAGACTCCGCGGGGAGGGGGTCGGCCTACGACTACAGACCCTCGCCGCGGCAGCTAAGGAGAAGCAGCCCGAAACGCATGATGTGAGGCAGCCTAGCCGAGCTGCGCCGCGGGCGCGGGTCCGTATCAGAATGCGGGATCGGATTCCCAAAGCCCGAATCCGGGGGAATCACTCCATCTCAGCAATTCCTGTCGCGATGAGTGACAGAACGGTGACACGCTGCCACGGTGCGGATATGAACGCCATCGCTCCCGTCTTCTGCACCATCGTGCCGCCCCATGTCCTCGACAAACTCGCCCAGGCCGAGGACCCCCGGCTCTCCGGGCCCGCCCGCCGGGCGCTGGAGGTGGACGCCGCCCACCGCACCCGCCGCCGGGTCACGGGTCCCCGCGTCGTCGCCTCCCCCACGGCCGCCGCCACCGGAACTCCGCACCGCGCTCTCCACGACTGCGAGCACCGCACCACGCTGCCGGGAAGGAAGGTGCGCGGTGAGGGCGACCCACCCGGCGCCGACGCCACCGTGAACCGCGCGTACAGCGGTCTCGGCGCCACGTTCGAGCTGCTGCTCTCGGCGTACGGACGCGACTCGCTCGACGGCGCCGGGCTGCCGCTGGTCGCCAGCGTCCACTACGACGAGGGGTACGGGAACGCGTTCTGGGACGGCGAACAGATGGTCTTCGGCGACGGTGACGGCGAGGTCTTCCTCGACTTCACGCTGCCCGTCGATGTGATCGGCCACGAGCTGGCGCACGGCCTCACCCAGTACACCGCCAACCTGGAGTACCAGGGCGAGGCGGGCGCCCTCAACGAGTCCGTCTCGGACGTCTTCGGCTCGCTGGTCAAGCAGTACACCCTGGACCAGACGGCCGACCGGGCCGACTGGCTGATCGGCGCGGGTCTGCTCGCTCCCGGGGTCAGCGGGGAGGCGCTGCGCTCCATGAAGGCGCCGGGGACGGCGTACGACGACGACGTTCTCGGCAAGGACCCGCAGCCCGCCACGATGGCCGGCTTCGTACGGACGAGCCAGGACAACGGCGGGGTCCACATCAACTCCGGGATCCCGAACCACGCGTTCTATCTGCTGGCCTCGGCGCTCGGCGGAAAGGCGTGGGAGCGGGCGGGGCGGATCTGGTTCGACGTGCTGACCGGCGGCGAGCTGGCCGCCGGCGCGCGGTTCGCGGACTTCGCCCGGCTGACGGTCGCGGCGGCACGGACCCGCTTCGGCGACGGCGCGGAGCTGGACGCGGTGACGAAGGCGTGGTCCCAGGTCGGGATCCCCGCGGTGTGAAGCACCAGGTGTGGCACGAGCGGCGGCTACCGCCGCCGCCGATCACGTACTAGACAGGACCCATGCGTATCCAAGTACGGCGCACAGGCGGCTTCGCGGGCATCGAGCGCCGGGCCGAGATCGAGACCGCGGGTCTGCGCGATGCCGGTGACTGGCGGGAACTGGCCGACCGGGCGATGGCGGACGGCGCGGACACGCCGTCCGCCGGTGTACCGGACGGCTACCACTACGTGATCACCATCGACGACCACGCGGTCCACTGCGCGGACCCGGGCCTGACGGACGCGCAGCGCGCGCTGATCTCACGCGTGCTCAAGGAGGGTGCCTAGGTCCTGTCCGGGTTTCCCCGTGCGACCGGCCGTGGCGCCTATCGGTGGATGGGCCCGGTGAGCTGGGTAAGGGGCACCCCGGATCTCCGGTTCATGTCGGCGATGATCTCCGCGGTGATGGACACCGCGGTCTGCTCCGGTGTTCGCGCGCCGAGATCCAACCCGATCGGCGAGCGCAGTTGCTCCAGCTGGGGTTCGGGGACGCCGGTCTCCCGCAGGAGATCGATACGGCGCTCGTGGGTGCGCCTGGAACCCATCGCGCCCACGTAGCCGACGGGGAGGCTCAAGGCCAGGCGCAGCAGCGGGATGTCGAACTTGGCGTCGTGGGTGAGGACGCATACGGCGGTGCGCTCGTCGACTTCGGTGCCGGCCAGATACCGATGGGGCCAGTCGACGACGACCTGGTCGGCGTGGGGGAAGCGGGCGGGGGTCGCGAAGACGGGGCGGGCGTCGCACACGGTGACCCGGTAGCCGAGGAAACTTCCGGCCTGGCTGAGGGCAGCGGCGAAGTCGACGGCTCCGAAGACCAGCATGCGGGGGCGGGGGGCTTGGGTGTGGACGAGGACGGACACGCGCTCGGGGCAGGTGTCGGCGTCACCGCCGATCTCGACACGGCCACCGCGGCCCGCCCGGAGGAGGGCTCGGGCCTGTGCCGTCACCTCGGGCGCCGCACGCAGTCCGGCGATGGTCCCGTCATCCGCTCCGCCCTCCCCGACCACTCTCAGGGTTGAGCCGAGGAAGCGGTCGGGGCCGTCGACGATATGCGCGATGGCGGTGGGACGGCCCTGAACGACCTCGTCGAGCGCGCAGGCGAGTGGCGTCATGGCAGCGGGGTCCACCCGTTGCACCAGGACGTCGATCTCCCCTCCGCAGGTCAGACCGACGGCGAAGGCATCGTCATCGGAGTAGCCGAAGCGGGCACGGCGGGCAGGCCCGCGTTCGTCGAGCATCTGTTGACACAGCTCGTAGACCGCTCCTTCCACGCAGCCCCCCGAGACGCTTCCGACCGCGTTGCCGTCGGCGTCCACGGCCATCGCCGTGCCGGGCGGGAGGGGTGCGCTGCCGGTCACGTGGACGACGGTGGCGAGAGCGAAGGGGCGGCCTTCGCAGCACCATGTGTGCAGCGTATCCGCGATGTTCAGCATGAACGGTCCTCGGTACGGCAGCGCACTGGCGCTGCGGGGCGCGGTGTGACGGGCCGCCGCCGCGCCGGGGGTACGCGGCGGCGGCCCTGTGGTCCGCCACGCCGACAGCGCGCGGCTTCTGCCGTGATGGGGCGGATCACGGACTCTCCGTCAGTCGCGGTGAAGGAGTCTGTCGAGTGTGATGGGAAGATCCCGCACACGGACGCCCGTGGCGTTGTAGACGGCGTTGCCGATGGCCGCGGGCACGCCCACGACGACGAGTTCACCAAGCCCCTTGACGCCGATCGGAGTGGCGGCGGGATCGTCGCCGGACAGGAACTGCACATCCAGGTCCGGCACATCGGCATGCACCGGCACCAGATAGTCGGCCATGTTCGCGTTGACGATCCGGCCGTCGCGGTGGTCGCGCGCCGTGTCCTCCAACAGGGCCATGCCCATGCCCGCCACCAAGCCGCCGTACACCTGGCTCCTGGACAGCTTCGGGTTGACGACCTGGCCGATGTCGTAGACCGCACGCATCCGCCGGACACGGATCTGACCGAGCCGTACATCCACCGAAACCTCGGCGAAGACCGCACCGAAGGCGAACGAGGAGAACTCGTTCTCAGGAACGGGCGTCCAACTCCGCTGGCTGGTGACGCTGTCCCGGCCATGCCGGCGCAGGACGTCCCCGTAGCGCTCCGAGGAGCGGCCAGGGGCGGACAAGTGTCCGTCGCGGACTGTCACGGTATCCGCGTCAACTCCGTAGAGCGGCGACGCCGGATCGACCACAGCCATCCGCACCACGCCGTCCCGCGCCGTGGAGCAGGCCGTGAACACGGCCGACCCCACACTCGCCAGCGTCTTCGAACCGGAGTGCATGGGCGCCGTCGGCAGCGTCGAGTCACCGAGTTCGAACCGCACCCGGGAGGCCGCCAGTCCCAGCGCGTCCGCCGCGACCTGCACCATGGAGGTGTAGGTACCCGGACCCATATCGGCGGTGGCACTGGTCACCAGGGCGGTGCCATCGGCGTTGATCCGCGCCGCTGCGGACGCCGTCGTCCGGTTGTTGTGATGTGCCGCGGCGGCCACGCCCATCCCGATCAGCACGTCTCCCTCGCGGCGCGTGCGGGGTGTCGACCGGCGGCGCGACCAGCCGAAGGCACGGGCACCGACCTCAAGACACTCCCCGAGGCGTTGATCGGTGAACGGCACGCCGGTGACCTGGTGGTGGTCCACCATGTTGCGCAGCCTCAGCTCGATGGGGTCGATGCCGAGGCGGTCGGCGAGCTCGTCCATGGTGGTTTCCAGCGCGAACGCACCGGTGACGGTGCCCGGCCCGCGCATGAAGGTCGCGGCGGACACGTCGATCGGAACCAACCGGTAGGCGGTACGTACGTTTTCGCACGCGTACAACAACTTCGCCAGCTCGGTGCTGTCGTCGGAGTACGCCTCGTAACGGCAGTTCTCGGAGCTGCCCTCGTGGACGATACCGGTGATCCGGCCATCGCGCCCGGCGGCCATGGCCAGCCGTTGCCTGCTGGCGGGGCGGTAGCCGACACCGCTGTACATCTGCCTTCGGGTGAGTACCAGCTTCACTGGTCGCCCACTGTGGCGTGCGGCGTGCGCGGCGAGGATCTGGTGCGGCCACGTACGGCCGGCGTTGCCGAACGCCCCACCGATGAAAGGGCAGATGACCCGCACGGCGGTGACCGGCACGTTCAGCGCGGCCGCGATGTTCCTGGCGTTCCCCTGGACCCACTGGGTCTTGTCCCAGAGCGTCAGCGTGCTGCCCGTCCAGTGCGCCACCGTCGCGGGCAGTTCCATCGGATTGTGGTACTCACGCGCCATCGTGAACGTGTGGTCCACCACCGTGGACGCCGCTCGAAGGGCGGCATCGGCATCGCCCCTGGAGTAGTCGGGCGCTTCCTCGTCCGGAACGGGGACGGCTCGCGGGTCGTCCATCGACGTGACCGCGGGCAGTGTCGCGGCTCGGACGGTCACCTGCGAGGCACCGTGCTGAGCTTGCTGGAGGGTGTCCGCCAGCACGACGGCCAACGGCTGCCCGAAGAAGTTGATCTCGCCGGACGGAAAGGGAAGGGTGACGCCGCTGAAGTCGGTGACCACGTCCAGCACGCCGGGCTGGGATCGGGCCCGATCGGTGTCGATGCCGGTGATGGTCGCCCGGCTCACCGTGCTGGTCACCAGCACGGCGTGGACCAGTCCTGGCAGGTCGTGGTCGGCGGCGTAGTCGGCCTGCCCGGTGACCTTGAGCCGACCGTCGACCCGGGACATGGATACACCAGTGGCTGTCTCGGAGCGCTTTGTCGTCACGATCCACCACCGACAGCCTGGAGCTGGCGCGCCACTGTACGTTTGACCAGTTCGACCTTGAACTCGTTGCCGGACAAGGGTTTCGCGCCATCCGCGGCGAGGGCCGAGGCCTCGGCCCAAAGGCGGGCGCCAGGTGCCCTGCCCACCAACGCACGCTCCACCGCGCGCAGTCGCCACGGCACCGTGGCGACGCCACCGACCGCGACCCTGGCCTCTCGAATGATGCCGGAGCGGATGTCCAACGCGACGGCCGCCGAGGCCAGGGCGAACTCGTACGACTGCCGATCGCGCACCTTCAGGTATCCCGAGCGGGCGGTGTACGCGCCGACCGGTACGTCGACGCCGGTGATCAGCTCTCCCGGCAGCAGGTCGTGTTCCTGCTCGGGAGTGTCGCCGGGCAACCTGATGAACCGGCTGACCGGAATCCGGCGCTCACCGCGCGGCGACCGCAGCAGCACGGTCGCGTCCAGCGCGACCAACGCGACCGCGAGGTCCGAGGGGTGCGTGGCCACACACTCCGCGCTGGTTCCGAGCACGGCGTGACCGCGGTTCTCGCCGCCGATCGCGGCACAACCGGCACCCGGTTCACGCCGGTTGCACGCGGCGGTCACATCGCGGAAGTAGAGGCAGCGTGGTCGCTGCATGATGTTGCCACCGATGGTCGCCATGTTCCGCAGCTGCGCCGAGGCGCTGAGGGTCAGTGCCTGGCTGACCACCGGGAACCTGGTGACGACTGAGCGATGCGCGGCCAGCTCGGCCATCCGTACCAGCGCCCCGATCCGCAGCACCGACGGTCCGGCGTCGATCTCCCGGTACGGCAGTGCCGTGATGTCCACGACTTCACCGGGCCGTTCGACGGTCTCCCGCATCAGGTCGATCAGAGTCGTGCCGCCCGCGATGTACCGACCGCCCCGGGCACCCGCCGCCAGCGCGTCACTCTCTGTCCCGGCTTTGGTGAATGTGAAGGGATACACCTCAAACCTCCTTCGCGGCCTGCTCGATGGCGGCGACGATGCTCGGGTACGCGCCGCACCGGCAGATGTTGCCGCTCATCCATTCCCGGATCTCGTCACCGGATCCGACGTGCCCCTCCTTGATGCAGCCCACTCCGGACATGATCTGCCCGGACGTGCAGTAGCCGCACTGGAACGCGTCGGTGTCGATGAACGCCTGCTGCAACGGGTGCAGGTTCCCGTTCTCGGCCAGGCCCTCGATGGTCGTCAGGTCGGCTCCGTCGTGCATCGCCGCCAGCGTCAGGCAGGAGTTGACCCGGCGGCCGTCCAGCAGCACCGTGCAGGCGCCACACGCCCCTTGGTCGCAGCCTTTTCTCGTGCCGGTGAGGTGCAGATCCTCGCGCAACAGATCCAGCAGCGACGTGCGATTGTCCACGACGACGGTGTGGTGAGCCCCGTTGACGGTCAGTGAGACGGTGTTCGGCTCCGTGGCCACACTGTCGCCGGTCGTGGTCAGCCCGACGGAGACGGCGAGGCCAGTGGCGGACGTCAACGCCACGAACCGTCTGCGAGTCAGACTCAGTGGCTCAGTGGTTTCGGCATCAACTTTTTCGACAGCGTCACCAGTCATGGGGGCAGGCTGCCACCGAGGGGGTTGACACGTCAATCCTAAAGTTCACTTCACTGATCGGCGGTCTCACTGACCGCGCCGGAGAGCTGACCGCGCACCCGCGCCGCCACCTGGACAATGACGCCCAGCTCGGCGTCGGTGACCTGGGACAGGAGGTAGCGACGCACCGCGCGTGCGTGGAGCACGGTCGCCCTCTCCATGGTCCGCTGAGCGGCCTCTGTGGCGCTCACCACAAGGTGCCCGTCGCTCTCGTGCACGAGATCGACGAGCCCCCGGGTTCTCATTCTCTTGAGGTGGTGCGAGAGCCGGCTCGGCGACCACTCAAGTTTGGCCGCCAGCGCCTTGAGGCCGGCGATCCGGTACTCGGGCGCGACCCGCAGCCGGGTCAGCACCAGGAAGTCGGCCGAGCTCAGGCCGGTCTCCGGAGCGATCGCACCATTCACAAGGGAGCGCAGCATGTCTGCCATGGACAAGGCCGACTGCCACGCGAGTCGTTCACCGTCGGACAGGAGCTCGCCGGACATTTCACTGGTCATCTGGCCGACGCTACCTCTCGGCACGAGATCGCCGCATCCGGCCACGGCTCGATCCGAGTCCGGAGCGCCACCCCGGCGACCCCCCGCACACGGACCACCGGCCCCAGCCGCGCACACGACCACCGGCCCCAGCCGGAACGCACCCCGGCAACGCCATTGAGGCGCCGGTCAGAACCCCAGCTTGCGCAGCTGCTTCGGATCGCGCTGCCAGTCCTTGGCGACCTTGACATGCAGGTCGAGGAAGACGGGCGTACCGAGCAGCGCCTCGATGTGCTTCCGGGACTTCGTCCCGACCTCCTTGAGGCGCTTGCCCTTCGGGCCGATGATGATGCCCTTCTGGCTGGGGCGCTCGATATAGACGTTCGCGTGGATGTCCAGCAGCGGCTTGTCCGCCGGGCGGTCCTCGCGCGGCAGCATCTCCTCGACGACGACCGCGATCGAGTGCGGCAGCTCGTCCCGTACGCCTTCCAGCGCGGCTTCGCGGATCAGCTCGGCGACCATGACCTGCTCGGGCTCGTCGGTGAGGTCGCCCTCCGGGTAGAGCGGCGGGCTCTCCGGGAGGAGCGGGACGAGCAGATCGGCGAGCAGGCCGACCTGCTGGTCGCCGACCGCCGAGACCGGGACGATCTCCGCCCACTCCAGACCGAGTTCCTTGCCGAGCTGATCGATCGCGATCAGCTGCTCGGCCAGCGTCTTGGAGTCGACGAGGTCCGTCTTGGTGACGACGGCGACCTTCGGCGTCTTCTTGATCGCGGCCAGTTCCTTGGCGATGAACCGGTCGCCGGGGCCGAGCTTCTGGTCGGCGGGCAGACAGAAGCCGATCACATCGACCTCGGCCCAGGTCGTCCGCACGACATCGTTGAGCCGCTCACCGAGCAGCGTGCGCGGCTTGTGCAGGCCCGGGGTGTCGACCAGGATCAGCTGCGCCTCGGGCCGATGCACGATGCCGCGCACGGTGTGGCGCGTGGTCTGCGGCCGGTTGGAGGTGATGGCCACCTTCTGGCCGACCAGAGCGTTCGTGAGAGTGGACTTGCCCGCGTTGGGGCGGCCGACGAAGCAGGCGAAGCCGGCCCGGTGGGGGGCTTCGGCTGCCTCGGGAGAAGTCTCGGGCGAAGAGGTACGAGCGCTCATGGCGCCCATTCTCCCCGATCGTTTACCGCGCGCCGACCAGAAAGCCCCACACGTCCTGCGCGCCGCCACTTTCCGCGCGCTGATCGCGCGCCGCGGGCCCGCCGCTCAGCCCGCCGTCACGGTCACCCGGAGCGTGCCGTCAGGGCCCGCCAGAAGGACCGGGGTCGCGGGCCCGCCGAGGTCGCGTACGGCAGCGCGGTCCTCGTCCGACACGGTCTCCCCCGCCGTGACGACGGCCGCCGCCTCCAGCGAGGTCGCGCCACTGGCCACCGCCATGGCGACGGCCGTACGCAGCGCGCTGAGCCTGAGCGAGTCGAGCCGCACGGTGCCGGCGACATACGTACGCCCGGTCTCGTCCCGTACCGCCGCGCCCTCGGGCACGCCGTTACGGGCGCGGGCGCTGCGGGCGAGCGTAATGATCTTGCGGTCCTCGGCGGAGACGCCGGTGCCGGGGTCGGTGCTCTCAGTCATACGCCGAGCATAGGCAGCGCGCCCCCCACCGCCCCCAACGGGCCGGTGCGGGGCGCGCTCTACGCTTCGGGGAATGGGGCGCCTGTCCCGCTGGGCGTCGTGGGCGTGGCCTTCGATGATCCGCGCATCCACTGGGTCCGGGCCGGACAACTGATCATGCGGCTGCGCGAGTTCACCGTCGTCGGGCCCTGAGCCGCCCCCGGGCCGGGACCCGTCGTTCAGGGTCTGTCCAGTCTCAGGCGTTCCTGTTTCGGGAGGCCCGCCACCACCAGGTCGTACGAGTCCTCGATCAGCTCCCGCACCATCCGGGCCGGCAGTGGGCCGACCGTGACCGTGTTCCAGTGGCGCTTGTTGAGGTGCCAGCCCGGGACGATTTCCGGGTGGGTCTCGCGGAGGCGGATCGCTTCCTCCGGGTCGCACTTGAGGGAGACCTTCAGCGGACGGTCCTCCAGGGAGCAGATCGCGAAGATCTTCGTGGCGACCCGGAAGACCGTGATACCCGGGTTGCGCGGGAACGGGACGTCCGAGGACGTTCCGTTCAGTGCCAGGCAGCACGCCGTCAGCTGCGCCGGGGTCACGGGGTCTGGGCTTCCTTCCGCAGCGGTTCGGCGAGGACCGTGACGATCTTGTTGCGGCGGCCGGCCGGGGATTCGGCCGTGAGCCGGAGCCTGCGGCCGTCCGGCAGGTCGACGCTGGCCGTGGCGCCGGCGATCGGGACGCGGCCCAGGGCCTTCGCCAGCAGGCCGCCGACGGTCTCCACGTCCTCGTCGTCGTACTCGTCGAGCCCGAACAGCTCCCCGAGGTCACCGATGTCCAGCCGGGCCGTGACGCGGTACGCGCCGTCGCCCAGCTCCACGACCGGGGGCAGTTCGCGGTCGTACTCGTCGGTGATCTCGCCGACGATCTCCTCCAGGATGTCCTCGATCGTGACGATGCCGGCCGTGCCGCCGTACTCGTCGATGACGACCGCGACATGGCTGCGCTCCTGCTGCATCTCGCGCAGCAGATCGCCCGCGTTCTTCGTGTCGGGCACGAAGGCCGCGGGGCGCATCGCCGTGGAGACCAGATCGGCTTCGGCGTCCCGGTTGATATGGGTCTTCCTGACCAGGTCCTTGAGGTAGACGATGCCGACGATGTCGTCCTCGTTCTCCCCCGTCACCGGGATACGGGAGAAGCCGGAGCGCAGCGCCAGCGTGAGCGCCTGGCGGATCGTCTTGTACCGCTCGATGCAGACCAGGTCCGTACGCGGGACCATCACCTCCCGTACGAGGGTGTCGCCCAGTTCGAAGACGGAGTGCACCATGCGGCGCTCGTCGTCCTCGATGAGGGACTCCGACTCGGCGAGGTCGACCATCGCCCGCAGCTCGGCCTCGCTGGCGAACGGGCCCTTGCGGAAACCCTTGCCGGGGGTGAGCGCGTTGCCCAGGAGGATCAGCAGCTGGGGGATCGGGCCCATGATCCTGGCGAGCGGCAGCAGGACATACGCCGAGGCCGTCGCCGTGTTCAGCGGATGCTGGCGGCCGATCGTACGGGGCGAGACACCCACCGCGACATACGAGACGAGCACCATCACACCGATGGCGACGACCAGCGCCGCCCAGGTCTCCTCGAACTCTTCCAGACAGACGTAGGTGACGAGCACCCCGGCCGCCATCTCGCAGGCGACCCGTACCAGCAGGGCCACATTCAGATAGCGCGTCGGATCGGCGGCGACCTGTGCCAGCCTGGCCGCGCCCCGGCGCCCCGAGCGGACCGCCTCGGCCGCCCGGAAGCTGGAGACCCTGGCGAGGCCCGCCTCGGCGGAGGCCGCGAGCCAGGCCACGACGACCAGGGCGACCGCTCCGACGATCAGTTGCGCGGTCATGAGACGGTCGGCGCGGGCGACGGACCCGTGAGCCCCTGTTCCGACCGCCAGCCGTCGACGATGGCCGCCTGGAGGCCGAACATCTCGGCCCGCTCGTCCGGCACCTCATGGTCGTAGCCGAGAAGATGCAGCACACCGTGGACGGTGAGCAGTTGGAGCTCCTCGTCCATGGTGTGCTGCGTCGGGGCCTCCTCGCCCTGCTTCTTCGCCACCTCGGGGCAGAGCACGATGTCCCCGAGGAGTCCCTGCGGCGGCTCCTCGTCGTCCTTGACCGGCGGACGCAGCTCGTCCATCGGGAAGGACATGACATCCGTGGGGCCCGGCAGATCCATCCACTGGATGTGCAGTTGTTCCATGGCGGCCTCGTCCACCACGATCACCGACAGTTCGGAGAGCGGGTGGATACGCATCCTCGTGAGCGCGTAGCGGGCGACGTCGAGGATCGCCTGCTCGTCGACCTCGGTGCCTGACTCGTTGTTGACGTCGATCGACATGGTGCGCTGTGGCTCTACTTCCCGTTGTCGCTGTCGTACTGTTCGTACGCGTCGACGATACGGCCGACGAGCTTGTGCCGTACGACATCCTGGGATGTGAGCCGGGAGAAGTGAATGTCGTCGACCCCGTCCAGGATGTCCTGGACCTGGCGCAGGCCGCTCTTCGTGCCGCCCGGCAGGTCGACCTGGGTGATGTCACCGGTGATGACGATCTTCGAATCGAAGCCGAGCCGGGTCAGGAA
This sequence comes from Streptomyces sp. NPDC094034, assembly GCF_040303865.1. Taxonomy (NCBI): domain Bacteria; kingdom Bacillati; phylum Actinomycetota; class Actinomycetes; order Kitasatosporales; family Streptomycetaceae; genus Streptomyces; species Streptomyces sp. NPDC094034. The sequence goes on from NZ_JBEOUD010000001.1 coordinate 275,626, forward strand.
CATCTTCATCTGCTCGGTGCTGGTGTTCTGCGCCTCGTCGAGGATGATGAACGCGTCATTGAGCGTGTTGTGCGTCAGCAGATAGTCCTCGGTGACATAGAGCGAGTCGGCTGCCGCAACCTGGATGCACACCGATTCCTCGCGGCCCGCCGGTTCGATGCTGTCGATGTGGCGCATGGGCCGCCCACCGCCACCGGCGGCTCGGTACTTCTCCCTCTTGCGCGCCAGCCGGAAGGGTTCGACATCTCCGGGAAGTCGGATATCGATGGTATGTGCGTCATAGCGGTGGACGACGTCCCGGCCCCCGGCTTTCCCTGGTGTCCGGCCTTCGGCCGACCGGCGGCGGCTGTAGGCGACACCGCCCAGCGACTGGACCAGTGCGATGACATCGTCGCGAAGCAGGATTGATGTCGTCGTGTACTGGATCCGGGAGGTGCGACCGATCTGGGTCACCGGCCCACCATCGGCGTCCAGCAGCCCTTGAAGCAGCGCGAGACGGACCTCTGCCGAGTTGTACAGATAGTCGTCCGGTACGAACTTCGAGTGCGACTTCGTACCGAGCAGGTCCAGGGCGCGGAGAGCTCCCGTGACAGGGTTTTCCAGGGTGACGACGTCACCCTGCACCTTCACTCGGTTGAGAACATAGTCCACCCCGCCCTTCCACCGCGCTCGGACGCCCGGAAGCGCGCCCTCCAGAGCGGAGGCGAGTTCGGGATCGTTCGTGGCGAAGGAGGGCGTGGTGCGGCCCGTCAGGCAGCCGTCTCCCAGCAGCAGGCCGAGAGCATAGGCGTCCATGGGGACCTCGCGCTCCGGGAAGCACACCGGCGCTGTCAACATCGGCAGTTCGTATCGACGGGCTTGTGCGGCCCGCAGATTGCCGACCATCTCCTTGGTCTCAAGGACTCGCCACGGCTTGTCGCGACGTCGGTCGGATGCCGTGCGGACCGTCCACAGATGTTCGTCGCAGCACAGCGTCGAGGAACCGTCCTGCGCGGTGACGCGGTAGATGTCCTTCTCACCCTGCGGGTACACGCCGAGAACGGGGGTCGGCTCTCCGTCCGACCCGATGACCAGATCACCCACCTGGAGATCACCGATGGGCCGCCAGCCGTCCGGGGTCAGCACCTTGGTGAAGACTGGCTGCGCGCGCCCGCGCATATACGCCAGCGGCGCCACCTCGATCGTGCCCGCCGCCATCAGACGCGGGATCGAGTCGGGGTCGAGCATGTCGTGCAGCGCGTCGTAGAGCGGCCGCAGATACGGGTCGATCTTCTCGTAGAGCGTGCCGGGCAGGAAGCCGAGCCGCTCGCCCGCCTCGACGGCGGGCCTGGTCAGGATGATCCGCGTGACCTGCTTCGACTGGAGGGCCTGGACCGCCTTGGCCATGGCGAGATAGGTCTTGCCCGTACCGGCGGGTCCGATGCCGAAGACGATCGTGTGCTTGTCGATCGCGTCGACATACCGCTTCTGGTTGAGGGTCTTGGGGCGGATCGTCCGGCCGCGGCTGGACAGGATGTTCTGGGTGAGCACCTCGGCGGGCGTCTCGGGACCGTCCGCTCCGCCGTTCTCGCTTGCCCTGAGCATGGCGATCGAGCGTTCCACTGCGTCCTCCGTCATCGGCTGACCGGTGCGGAGCACCAGCATCATTTCGTCGAACAGGCGCTGGACCATCGCGACATCCGCCGCGCTGCCGGTCGCGCTGATCTCGTTTCCCCGGACATGGATGTCTGCGGCCGGGAACGCCTTCTCGATCGCACGAAGGAGGGTGTCTCCGGAGCCCAGGACCGTCACCATGGGGTGCTTGGCGGGGACGGTCCACTGGGCACGTGCCTGCCCCGATGCGGGGGTCTTGACTGTGGGTGTCTGAGTCATGGGCCGGCACTGTGGCCTGCGCATACCTCCCGTTGCAGGGTTCTCGCTGCTCGACAACCTCTGGGCTACCAGCGTACGACCCCGCACTGACACAGCCCTAGGGCTTTTCGATGTGCCGTCGGCAAACCCCTGGGGCGGCGCCGGCGACGGGCGGCGGCGGGCGGCGCCACCGGCGGGCGCCGCCCGGCTCAGGCCGAGCGACCGAAGCCGATGGTCGGTACGGCCCTGCGCAGCGGCCACGGCCTGCTCGGCGCGGGCAGCAGCTCCTCCAGGAAGGCGTAGCGCCGCAGCGCCGCCGGGTCCTGGTCCGGGGAGGTGCGTACGTACTGCCACCAGGTCGCGACCTCCGACCAGCCGGGCGCGGAGAGCGAGCCGCCGAACTCCTGGACCGAGAGCGCGGCGGTCAGCCCCGCGAAGGCCAGCCGGTCCGCGAGCGGCCAGTCGGCGAGTGTGCCGGTGACGAATCCGGCCACGAAGACATCGCCCGCGCCCGTCGGATCAAGGGCCTCCACAGCGATCGCCGGGACCTCGGCGGTCTCGCCGGTGGCGCCGTCCACCGCGTACGCGCCGTCCCCGCCGAGTGTGACGACGGCCAGCGGCACGCGCTCGGCGAGCACGCGCGCGGCGGCTCTCGGGCAGTCGGTACGGGTGTAGCGCATGGCCTCCTCGGCGTTGGGCAGGAACGCCTCGCAGTGCTCCAGATCGGCCAGCCCCGCCAGATCCCAGCGGCCGGTCTCGTCCCAGCCGACATCGGCGAAGATGCGCGCTCCGCGGCGGGCGGCGCGGGCGATCCACTCGTCGCGGCGGCCGGGGGTGAGGGCGGCGACGGCGGCGCGGGCGCGCGGCGGGCACTCGGGCACGGCCCCTTCGGGCGGCGGGGCCTCGTGGCCGTGCGAGACCATCGTGCGCTCGTCCTCGTACGCCATGGAGACGGTGACCGGCGAGTGCCAGCCGGGGACCGTCCGTGACCGGGACAGGTCGATGCCCTCGCCCTGCTCCAGCGCGTCCCAGCAGTACTCGCCGTAGTGGTCGTCGCCGAAGGCCGCCGCGAGTGAGGTGTGCAGGCCGAGGCGGGCCAGGGCGGTGGCCATATTGGCGATCCCGCCGGGGCTCGACCCCATGCCACGCGCCCAGGACTCCGTGCCGCGTACGGGCGCGCTGTCCAGCCCGGTGAAGATGATGTCGAGGAAGACCGTGCCCGTCAGATACACATCGCAGTCGGGATCGTCCGGGGCGCGCAGTCCGCGCAGCGGGTCGACATGGGCGGAGTGTTCCTGCGGGTCTCCGTTGGATGTGATCACGGCGGGCTCCCGGTCGCGTGCGGATCCGGACAGTCTGCCCGATCTGCCGGGCACGGGCGTGCCGTCCCGGTGGCGTGGGGTGGGCATCGACGCTCCTGTCAGCGGGAACGCTTGGGCAGCGGTACCCGTACGAGGTCGGCCGCGACCGTCAGTTCGCCCTCGAAGCCCGCCGCGCGGGCCTGCCGCTCGAACTCGTCCGGGTCGTCGTAGCGCTGTGAGAAGTGGGTGAGCACCAGATGCCCCACACCCGCGTCCCGCGCGGCCCGCGCCGCCTGGCCGGCGGTGAGATGGCCGTGGTCGGTGGCCAGCCGCTCGTCCCCGTCGAGGAACGTCGACTCGATGACCAGCAGATCGCACCCTTCGGCCAGCGCGTGCACCCCGTCGCAGAGCCGGGTGTCCATGACGAAGGCGAAGCGCTGTCCCCGGCGCGTCTCGCTGACCTCCTCCAGCATGACGCCGTTGAGCACGCCCTCGCGCTGGAGGCGGCCGACGTCCGGTCCCGCGATGCCGTGCGCGGCCAGCCGGGCCGGATCCATCCGGCGCCCGTCGGGCTCGGTGAGGCGGTAGCCGTACGACTCGACGGGGTGGGAGAGCTTGTGCGCCTCCAGGGTGTATGCGGGGGTGCGCGCGAGCACGCCGTCGCCGGTGACCGGCGCCTCGGTCAGCTCGACGGACTCGCGGTAGGCCGTGGCGTACCGCAGCCGTTCGAAGAAGCGCTGCCCGCTCGCCGGGTAGTGCGCGGTGATCTCGTGCGGTACCTGATCGAGATTGACGCGCTGGATGACCCCGGCCAGCCCGAGCGAGTGATCGCCGTGGAAGTGCGTGACACAGATGCGGTTGATGTCGTGCGCGGCGACCCCGGCGCGCAGCATCTGGCGCTGGGTGCCCTCTCCCGGGTCGAAGAGCAGGCCCTCGCCGTCCCAGCGGAGCAGATAGCCGTTGTGATTGCGATGGCGGGTGGGCACCTGGCTCGCGGTGCCCAGCACGACCAATTCCCGTACGGACAAGACGCCTACCCGGGGGGCCAGTTGAAGCCGCGTCCGCCCAGGACATGGGCGTGCGCGTGGAAGACGGTCTGGCCCGCGCCGGCGCCGGTGTTGAAGACGATCCGGTAGCCGCTGCCGTCGGTCCCGTCGTCGACGGCGACCGCGGCGGCCTCGCGCAGCACATCGGCGGCGATCGTGGGCTCGGCCGCGGCGAGGGTGCCCGCGTCCGGGTAGTGCACCCGCGGGATGACCAGGACATGGGTCGGCGCCTGCGGGTTGATGTCACGGAAGGCGAGGGTGGTCTCGGTCTCGCGGACGACGGTGGCCGGCACATCCCCCGAGACGATCTTGCAGAACAGGCAGTCCGCCTGCGGTTCTCCCGCCATGGTCCGGGCCTCCTCGGCACCATTGGTGATCAGTTGAGTACGCCGCATGCTATCCGGTGGGGTCGGGCGCGGCGGTCCCGGCCGATGGTCCGACGCCCGTCAGGACCAGCGGCCGGTGCGGCCGAGCAGGAGCGCCGTGGCCGCCGTCCCCGCGGTGGAGGTGCGCAGTACGCTGCGGCCGAGCCGGTACGGCCGCGCGCCCGCCGCCGCGAAAGCCGTCAACTCCTGCGGGGACACGCCCCCTTCTGGCCCCACGACCAGCACGATCCGGCCCTCCGCGGGCAGCGGCGCGGTGGCCAGCGGCTCGCAGGGGACACCTCCCGGGCCCGTGGGCCCAGGAGCGGCCTCCTCGTGCAGTACGGCGGCGAAGTCCGCCTCCGCGAGCAGCGCCGCGACCTGCTTGGCCGACCGCGCGTCCATGACCTCGGGGAAGCGGAGCCTGCGGGACTGCTTGCCCGCCTCGCGGGCCGTGGCCCGCCACTTGGCGAGCGCCTTGGCGCCCCGCTCGCCCTTCCACTGTGTGATGCAGCGCGCGGCCTGCCACGGCACGATGGCGTCGACACCGGTCTCGGTCATCGTCTCGACGGCCAGTTCCCCGCGGTCGCCCTTGGGCAGCGCCTGGACGACGGTGATCCGGGGCGTGGGCTCGGGTTCGGTCCGTACCTCGGTGACGGCGACGTCCAGCCGGTCCTTGCCCTCGACGGCCGCGACCGTCCCGTACGCGCCGGTGCCCTCGCCGTCCGTCAGGACGATCTCCTCGCCGACGCGCAGCCGCCGTACGGAGACGGCGTGCCGCCCCTCGGGGCCGTCCAGGGTGACCGTACCGACCCGCAGTCCTTCGCCCCCGACGACGAAGACAGGGGCGGTCACGAGGCGTTGCCCAGACCCGGCATCAACGAGGCGCGGGTCGCTTCGAGTTCACCGTTCAACACCTCGACCAGCCGTCCGGCCGGCAGCGCGCGGGCCATGCGGTGGCCCTGGCCCGCCCAGAGCGCCATGCCCTGCGCGTCGCCCACCTTGGCGGCGGCCTTGCGCAGTCCTGAGGTGAGGTGGTGGATCTCGGGGTAGGCGGGCGGGGCGTACCGGCCGTGCTCGCGCATGAAGCGGTTCACGAGGCCGCGCGCGGGGCGCCCGGAGAACGCCCGGGTCAGCTCGGTTCTGACGAACAGCGGATTGGTCATGGCCTGCTTGTGGAGCGCGTTCGCCCCGGACTCCGGGCACACCAGGAACGCCGTTCCCAGCTGCGCCGCGTCCGCGCCCGCCGCGAGCACCGCCGCGATCTGACCCCCGCGCATCAGTCCGCCCGCGGCGATGATCGGGAGCTCCACGGTCTCCCTGACCTGGGTCACCAGCGAGAGCAGCCCGATCCCGGTGCCGTCGGTGGCCGGGTCGTCGCGGTGCGTGCCCTGGTGACCGCCGGCCTCGATGCCCTGGACGCAGAGGGCGTCGGCGCCGGACCACTGAGCGGTCTGGGCCTCCTCGGGGGTGGTCACCGTGACCACGGTGTACGTGCCGGCCTGGGCGAACGCGTCGAGCGTCGTCCTGGTCGGGCAGCCGAAGGTGAACGACACGACGGGCACCGGGTCGTCGAGCAGTATCGCCAGCTTCGCCTCGTAGCCGTCGTCCCGTCCGGCGTCGGGGTCGCCGAGCGGGGTCTCGTACCAGGTCGCCTCGCCGGCGAGCTGGTTGCGGTAGACCTCCACCGCCGCGCGGTCGGCGTAGCGCGGCTGCGGCATGAACAGGTTGATCCCGAAGGGCCGGCCGGTCAGCCCGCGCAACTGTTTGACCTCCTCGTACATGCCGTCCGCCGTTTTGTACCCGGCGGCGAGGAACCCGAGACCGCCGGCCTCGGAGACGGCCGCGGCCAGTTGCGGGCAGGAGGCGCCGCCCGCCATGGGGGCCTGCACGATCGGATACCGGCAGAGATCGGTCAGTGCGGAGGACATGCAGGCATCGTGTCATGCCTTGTATGACAGCTCCGAATCGGTGCCACCTCCGGCATGTGACAGAGGAAAGCGCGGCGCGGACACCACGCCCCGAGGCGCTCCAGGGGACAACGCCGGTGGCCCGGGGAGCACTCCCCGGGCCACCGGCGAAACCCGTTGTCCTAACGGCCGTTGAAGGCGTCCTTGAGCCGCGAGAACAGCCCCTGCTGCCCCGGCTGGAACTGGCCCGTGGGTCGTTCCTCGCCGCGCATCTTCGCCAGCTCCCGCAGCAGCCGTTCCTGCTCCGGGTCCAGCTTCGACGGGGTCATCACCTCGACATGGACGATCAGATCGCCCCGGCCGCCGCCCCGCAGATGCGTGATACCGCGGCCGTGCAGCGGAATCGACTGGCCCGACTGCGTACCGGGCCGGACGTCGATCTCCTCCAGGCCGTCCAGCGTCTCCAGCGGGCACTTCGTGCCGAGCGCCGCCGCGGTCATCGGGATCGTGACCGTGCAGTGCAGATCGTCACCGCGCCGCTGGAACACCGCGTGCGGCAGCTCGTGGATCTCGACATACAGGTCACCGGCGGGGCCGCCACCGGGGCCGACCTCGCCCTCGCCCGCGAGCTGGATGCGTGTGCCGTTGTCGACCCCGGCCGGGATCTTGACGGTGAGCGTACGGCGCGACCGGATCCGGCCGTCGCCCGCGCACTCGGGGCACGGCGTCGGCACGACCGTACCGAAGCCCTGGCACTGCGGACACGGCCGCGAGGTCATGACCTGGCCCAGGAAGGACCGGGTGACCTGCGAGACCTCACCGCGGCCCCGGCACATGTCACAGGTCTGCGCCGAGGTCCCCGGCGCCGCGCCCTCGCCCGAACAGGTCGTACAGACCACGGCCGTGTCGACCTGGATGTCCTTGGTCGTGCCGAAGGCCGACTCGTTGAGATCGATCTCCAGCCGGATCATCGCGTCCTGGCCGCGCCGCGTCCGCGAGCGCGGCCCGCGCTGCGACGCCGTACCGAAGAACGCGTCCATGATGTCGGAGAAGTTGCCGAAGCCACCGGCTCCGAACCCGCCCGCGCCCCCGCCGCCGCTCTGCGAGAGGGGGTCACCGCCGAGGTCGTAGACCTGCTTCTTCTGCGGGTCCGACAACACCTCGTAGGCGGCGTTGATCTCCTTGAAGCGCTCTTGCGTCTTGGGATCGGGATTGACATCCGGATGCAGCTCGCGCGCGAGTCTGCGGAATGCCTTCTTGATCTCGTCCTGAGATGCGTCGCGGCGTACGCCGAGTACGGCGTAGTAGTCCGTGGCCACTTACGACTCCGCCAGGATCTGTCCGACGTAACGTGCCACTGCGCGTACCGCTCCCATCGTTCCGGGGTAGTCCATGCGGGTCGGTCCGACCACGCCGAGTTTGGCGACTGCCTCGTCGCCAGAACCGTAGCCGACCGCGACGACGGACGTGGAGTTGAGCCCCTCATGGGCGTTCTCGTGCCCGATCCGTACGGTCATGCCGGGGTCCTTGGCCTCGCCGAGCAGCTTGAGAAGCACCACATGCTCCTCCAGCGCCTCAAGCACCGGCCGGATGGTCAACGGGAAATCGTGTCCGAAGCGGGTGATGTTGGCGGTACCGCCGATCATCAGCCGCTCCTCGGTCTCCTCAACCAGGGTTTCGAGCAGGGTCGCGAGCACCGTCGTGACGGTCCCCCGGTCCTCCTGCTCGAAGGAATCCGGCAGGTCCTGCACCAGCTGCGGGACATCCGCGAAGCGGCGCCCGACCACCCGGCTGTTGAGCCGGGCCCTCAGGTCCGCGAGCGAGGTCTCGCCGAACGGCGCGGGACAGTCGATCATGCGCTGCTCGACCCGTCCGGTGTCCGTGATCAGGACGAGCATCAGCCGCGCGGGCGCCAGCGCCAGCAACTCCACGTGCCGCACCGTCGAGCGGGTCAGCGAGGGGTACTGGACGACGGCGACCTGCCGGGTGAGCTGCGCCAGCAGCCGTACCGTACGACCCACGACATCGTCGAGATCCACGGCTCCGTCCAGGAAGTTCTGGATGGCGCGGCGCTCCGGCGAGGACAGGGGTTTGACCCCCGCCAGCTTGTCGACGAAGAGCCGGTATCCCTTGTCCGTCGGGATACGGCCCGCGCTGGTGTGCGGCTGGGCGATGAAGCCCTCGTCCTCCAGCACCGCCATGTCGTTGCGTACGGTCGCCGGGGAGACACCGAGCTTGTGCCGCTCGGTGAGCGCCTTGGAGCCGACGGGCTCTTCCGTCCCGACATAGTCCTGGACGATTGCGCGCAGCACCTCCAGCCTGCGTTCGCTGAGCATCGCACACCTCCAGCTCTCGTCCGTCGTTCCGGCCTTGGCACTCGCTCTGGAGGAGTGCCAGCACTCCCCCAGCCAGTGTACGGCCGTGGGGTACACCGCTAGCAAGAGCAGCCGACCACGCTACCCCGGGCTCGTGCCGGCCGGTGCCGATAGCGTCCCGTAGCGTCCCGGTATGAACGTCGCCTGGGAAGAATCCGGATGGGAGCCGCTGGCTCCGGGAGTGGGGCGGCTGCGGCTGCCGGGGTGGGACGCGACGACGGGACTGGCCGTGGGCGCCGACGCGGCGCTGCTCTACGACACGGGCTCCACGCTCCGCGAGGGCGCCGCGATCCGGGCACACACACGGACCCTGCTCGGCGGCCGTCGCGTGACCCATATCGCGCTGAGCCACCCGCACTTCGACCATGTACTGGGGACGGCCGCGTTCGCGGAGGCGGAGGTGTACGGGGCCGCGGGCATGGCGGAACTGCTCACCGGGGACACCGCGGGCCTGTACGAGGACGCCGTACGCCACGGGGTCGCCGCGGGGGAGGCAGCCGAGGCGGTGGACCTCCTGGTGGCGCCCCGGCACCCGGTGTCCGGGGAGGTGACGCTGAACCTGGGCGGCCTCCGGGTCGTGCTCGCGAACGCGGGGCCCGGTCATACCGCGCACGATCTCGCGATGCTGGTGCCCGGCTCCCCCGCGGTCGTCTTCTGTGGCGATCTGGTGGAGGAGTCCGGCGAGCCGCAGGCGGGCCCCGACGCGGTCCCGGCGCGCTGGCCGGCGGCCCTGGACCGGCTGCTGGCGCTGGGCGGCGAGGACGCGCTGTATGTGCCGGGGCACGGGGCGGTGGTGGACGCGGCGTTCGTACGGGCGCAGCGGGACGCGCTGGCCGCGCGGGCGGGGGCGTCGTAGCCGCCGCGCCGCGCCGCGGCCTATCGTCGTGCGCATGCGCAGCTACAGCCCTGATCTGACGCCCCCGTGGAAGAAGTCCACGCCCGCGCCCGAGGTCCCCGCCGAGCCGGATCTGGTGGTCGAGGAGGTGTCAACGGGCTTCTGCGGCGCGGTGATCCGCTGCGAGAAGACCGCCGAGGGTCCGACGGTCACGCTGGAGGACCGCTTCGGCAAGCACCGGGTCTTCCCGCTGCTGCCCGCCGGATTCCTCCTGGAGGGCCGTCCGGTGACCCTGGTCCGCCCGGCGACGGCGGACCCCTCCCGACCGTCCCGCACCGCCTCCGGCTCGGTCGCCGTCCCCGGGGTCCGCGCGCGCGTGGCGAGGGCGGGCCGCATCTATGTGGAGGGCCGGCACGACGCGGAGCTGGTCGAGAAGGTGTGGGGCGACGATCTGCGCGTCGAGGGCGTGGTCGTGGAATACCTGGGCGGCATCGACGATCTCCCGGCCATCGTCGGCGAGTTCGCGCCGGCCCCGGACGCGCGGCTGGGCGTCCTGGTCGACCATCTGGTACCGGGCTCGAAGGAGTCCCGCATCGCGTCCGCGGTGACGGGCGCGGACGTCCTGGTGGTGGGCCACCCCTACATCGACGTCTGGCAGGCGGTGAAGCCGTCGTCGGTGGGGATCGCGGCATGGCCGACGGTGCCGAGGGGCGAGGACTGGAAGACGGGGGTGTGCCGCGCGCTGGGCTGGCCGGAGAACACCGGGGCGGCGTGGCAGCACGTGCTGTCGCGTGTGCGCTCCTACCGGGACCTGGAACCCGCGCTGCTGGGGAGGGTGGAGGAACTGATCGACTTCGTCACGGTCGGCGGTACCGTCTGACGGGAGGAAGGCTCTCGAAGTCGGAGGTGTCGAGCTCGACTCCAAGCACTGCCAGGGGTACGGGGTCGCCGAACTTGCTGGTCCGCTCCGTGCGATAGTCGGCGCGCTCTCCGCTGCCGGCCGGTTCGGTGAGCAGCACACAGCGCTGCTCCATCGGGTCGATGATCAGATAAGCGGGCACATTGCCCGCTGCGTAGATCGAACGCTTAACGCCGTAGTCCCGATCGCCGCTGGTCTTGGAGACCACCTCAAGCACCAGGGTGACGTCCGGGGCCGGAATCAGCCGCCCCGACCCAAGTCTGGCGGCCCGCTCAAGGACCACCAGATCGGGCTGCGGCTCACTTTCCTCACCAGGGATGGCGATGTCCTGCGTCTGAAGACGGCTCCAGTGCTTGCGCGGGATCTGGTCCTGCACAGATTCCACGATCGCGTTATGGACCCGGTCGGGCCCCGCCATCATCACAATGTCCCCCCTGAGGAGTTCCGCCTTGAACCTCTCCGGAACCTCAAGGCTCTCGAAGAACTTGGCGGTGTCGGTGATCGGTCGCTCATCCACAGCGGTCATCTCCGTGAACCTCCACATTCCGCCGCTTCTGTCAGCGGCAGACTAGGAATCAGCGTAAGCAGACTCGCCCCGAATCCGCTCGGATTCACACCGGCGAGTGATCAATCCACCAGGTCCCTGACCACCGCGTCCGCCAGCAGCCGCCCCCGCAGCGTCAGCACCGCGCGCCCCCCGTCGTACGCCTCCCGCCGCAGCAGCCCGTCGGCCACCGCCCGCCGGGCCGCCGCCAGGCCGTCCGGCCGCAGCAACGACAGCTCGCAGCCGTCGGAGAGCCGCAGCTCCAGCAGGACGCGCTCCACCCGGCGGTCCTCCGCCGTCAGGATCTCCCGTCCCGCGCCCGGCGACCGTCCCGACGCCAGCGCCGCCGCGTACGCGCCCGGGTGCTTCACGTTCCACCAGCGCACGCCCCCCACGTGGCTGTGCGCGCCCGGACCCGCGCCCCACCAGTCCGCGCCGCGCCAGTACAGCTCGTTGTGCAGACAGCGGGCCGCCTCCGAGGTCGCCCAGTTGGACACCTCGTACCAGGAGAAGCCCGCCGCCGTCAGCACCTCGTCCGCGATCAGATACCGGTCCGCGTGCTCGTCGTCGTCCGTCATCGGGACCTCGCCGCGCCTGATGCGCCGGGCCAGCTGGGTGCCCTCCTCCACGATCAGCGCGTACGCGGAGACATGGTCGGGCCCGGCCCCCACCGCCGCCGCGAGCGATTCGCGCCAGTCGTCGTCGCTCTCCCCCGGCGTCCCGTAGATCAGATCGAGGTTCACATGCTCGAAGCCCGCCGCACGGGCCTCCGCGACGCACGCCTCGGGCCGCCCGGGGGTGTGCGTACGGTCCAGGACCTTCAGCACGTGCTGCTTCGCGCTCTGCATCCCGAAGGAGATCCGGTTGAAACCGCCCTCCCGCAGGGCCGCCAGATAGGCCGGATCCACGGATTCCGGATTCGCCTCCGTGGTGATCTCGGCGTCGTCCGCGAGCCCGAACTCGTCGCGGATCACCCCGAGCATCCGGACCAGATCGGCCGCGGCGAGCAGTGTCGGCGTACCGCCGCCGACGAACACCGTACGGACCTGCCTCGGGTCGTCGCCCAGCACCTTCCTGGCCAGCCGGACCTCGTCGGCGAGGGTGTCCGCGTAGTTGTCGCGGGAGGCCAGGACACCGCCCGAGCCGCGCAGCTCGGTCGCCGTGTACGTGTTGAAGTCGCAGTAGCCGCAGCGGCTCGCGCAGTACGGAACGTGCAGGTAGAAGCCGAGGGGCCGGTCCGCCGCGCCCGCGAGGGCGTGCGGGGGCAGCGCGCCGGTCTCGGGCATGGGGTCACCGTCGGGCAGTGCGGAAGGCATGCCCCCAGTGTCCCGTACGTGACGGGTGGACCGGGCCCCGCGCCGGTCCACCCGTCCACGCGGGGCTCAGGTCGCCTGGAGCACCAGCAGCGCCACGTCGTCCTCCGGGGGCGTCTCGTCGAAGTCGTGGACGACCTGTCGTATCCGCTCCGCGACGCCCTGCGCCGTCAGCCCCACACACCCCGCCAGGGCCCGCGCGAGACCGTCGCCGTCGTCGAGCATCCGCCGGCCGGAGCGGCGCTCGGTGACGCCGTCGGTGACACAGAGCAGCGTGTCGCCGGGCTCCAGGTCGAAGGTGCTGCTCTCGTACGCGACCTTCTCGACGACCCCGAGCAGCAGCTGCGGCTCCGCCGCCGGGCGCACCGTCCCGTCCGGCCGCAGAAGCAGCGGCAGTGGATGGCCGGCGCTGGCGAGGGTGCACCGTACGGCGCCGCCCGCGCCCGGCAGCGGCATCAGCTCGCCGTACAGCAGGGACAGGAAGCGGGCCTGGCCGCCCTCGGAGGGTGACGGTGACGACGACGGGGGCATCGACGCGGCGGACGCCACAGACGTCGTCGCGGCCGCGACGGACGCGGCGGACGCGGCCGACGCGGCGACCATCAGGGACGCGGACTCGGCAGCCTCCGTCGCGTCGTCCAGGAGCAGCCGGTTCAACCGGTCGAGGACCGCGCCGACCCGGTAGCCCTCGCGGGCGAGCAGCCGCAGCCAGGGGCGGGCCAGGCCGGTGACGACAGCGGCCTCGGGACCGCTGCCCTGGACATCGCCGAGCATGAAGCACCAGCGGTCGCCCGGCGGGCACGGGAAGACGTCGTAGAAGTCGCCGCCCGCCAGACCGTCGTCGCTCGGCTCGTACACGAGTGAGCTCGCGATGCCCGGAATGCGCGCCACCTGGCTGGGCAGCAGTCCGCGTTGCAGGACCCGGCTGATGGTGACCTGACGGGTGTAGCGGCGGGCCGCGCCGATCGCGAGGCCGACGCGGCGCGCGAAGTCCTCGATGAGCGCGGTCACCTCGTCGGGGACCGGGCCCTGGCCCGGTCTGCCGAGCAGCAGCGTGCCGAGCGCGCGCCCGTTCGCGACCAGTCGGCAGGCGAGCGCCGCACCGGCCTCGGAGTCGAACCCAGGTCCGGCCTCGGAGTCGGAAGCCGAGCCGGAGTCGGCCCCCGCCCCCGCAGCCGCACCGGCACCGGCACCGGCACATGGTCCGGACCCCGCCCCGGATCCCTCGCCCGGCCAGGGCACCCGCACCGGGCCGCCCCTCGGTGAGACCGGGGGCCGCGGCGGTTCCTTCTCCAGGATCCGGCGCAGCGGCTCGATCCTCGCCTCGTCCGCGTGCCACACCCGCGCCAGCCGGGGCACCGCGCCCTGCTGCCCGCCCTCGCCGTCCAGCCAGACCGCGCACCACTCCGCGAGCCGTGGCACCAGCAGCTGTCCGGCGAGCGCCGCGACCAGATCCTCGTCCAGCTGCCCGGCGAGCAGTTCGGACGCCTCGGCGAGGAACGAGAGAGCGCCCCGCCCCGTCCACTCGGGGTCGTCGCGCGCCGTACGGCGCGTGGCCGGCGCGAGGATCTCGGCGGCGCGCAGCCCGCGCCGCAGGGCGGGCTCGGTCCCCGGATCCTGTCCCGGATCCCGGCCTTCGAGCGGGAGACGGGCCCAGACGGTCTTGAGCCCGGAGCGATAGGTGATACCCCAGCGTTCGGCGAGCGCGGCGACCAGTTGCAGCCCGCGCCCGTACTCCGGTGTACCTGCCGGTCCCTGCCCCGCCGCGTCGCTCTGGATGGCGCGGGCGGGGTGGTGGTCGGAGACTTCGAGGACCACGGCCGCGGGCTCCCCGTCCTCCCCCGACGGGGTCCCTGACGTGTCCTCGCCGGGGTCTTCGAGCCGGCACAGCAGCTCGACGGTGGTGCCCGCGTGCACGACCGCGTTGGTGACGAGTTCGTCGACGATCAGCACCGCGTCGTCCGCGAGCAGATCGGTGCTGTGTTCCCCCGGGGAACAGCCCTCGTCCCCCTGGCAGAAGGTACAGGTGGTGAGCAGCCCGAGACTGGTCCAGTCCGCCAGCGCGGCGCGGGTGAAGCGGCGCGCGGCGGACGGCGCGAGCGGGTTGCCCGGCAGGCTGGTACGTGATGTCGACCGCGTGTCCCTCCGTAACGGCACCTGGGGTGCCGGGAGATGAAGGGTCTCGCGCGGGATCGGAATGCGCCCCACTGCGGCTCCTGATCCGGTTCTGGCGTTGTGCCGCTTACGATCCCGACAGAGTGACAGACGGAGCCCGCTCATACGCGCCGAGTCATGGAAGTGGACAAGATTTGACCATGAACCGGAAGCACACCGGCCGGATGCGGGTGATAGGGCGGCGGGCGCGCGGCGCTACGGCGGCGGGGGCGCGACGGTACGGTGGCGGGGCCGCGGCGATACGGCGATACGGCGGCGACACGGGGCCCAAACCGCCGGAAGGACGTGCCAAAACGCGTCGCACAGAGCATCCTTGCCTCCCTGGCCTGAACACGGGGCCGGACAAGGGGAGCGGGATGAGCAGGACAACAGCCACCACGGACCGGGCGAGCATCCTTCTCGTCGATGACCTGGAGGACAATCTCGACGCATTGGAAGCGGTCCTCGCCTCGCTGAACGAGCCGCTCGTACGGGCCCGTTCGGGCGAGGAGGCGGTGCGGGCGCTGCTGCGGGAGCCGTTCGCGCTGATTCTGCTGGATGTCCGGATGCCGGGGATGGACGGCTTCGAGACCGCCTACCGGATCAAGCGGCTCGACGGCGCCAAGGACATCCCGATCATCTTCCTGAACGGTCCGGAGTCCGACAGCGGTTATGCCTTCCGTGGCTACGCCACGGGCGCGGCGGACTTCCTGACCAAGCCCTTCGACCCGTGGATGCTCCGGGCCAAGGTCAGCGTCTTCCTCGATCTGCACCGCAAGAACCGCCAGTTGGAACGGCTGCTGTCGCGGGAGCAGGAGCATCTGGGAGAGATCACGGAGCGGCTGGCCTCGATCGAGGACGAGTTGCGGGCGGGCGCCTCCGGGGGCCTCGACTCGGTGGGAAAGCAGCTGGCCCGAATAGAGGAGACGCTGGAGGAACTGCGGCGCGGCCGGGACCAGTAGCGCGAGCGGCGAAGCCACCAGCCGGGGCCTGGGCCCGC
This sequence comes from Streptomyces sp. NPDC094034, assembly GCF_040303865.1. Lineage (NCBI taxonomy): Bacteria > Bacillati > Actinomycetota > Actinomycetes > Kitasatosporales > Streptomycetaceae > Streptomyces > Streptomyces sp. NPDC094034. The sequence continues at coordinate 291,236 of NZ_JBEOUD010000001.1, forward strand.
CGGCCGGGGCGCCCGGACCCACCGGCCGGGCCCGGGCCGGGGCCTGGCCTATGGACCCCGGCCCCGGCCCGACGGCTGCCCTCAGGACTCCCGGGCGCCCTCGTACATCTCCTCGATCAGATCCTTGTACGTCCGCTCCACCACCGGCCTCTTGAGCTTGAGGCTGGGCGTCAGCTCGCCGTGCTCGATGTCCAGATCGCGCGGCAGCAGCCGGAACTTCTTGATGGTCTGCCAGCGCTGGAGTCCCCCGTTGAGCCGCTGCACATAGCCCGCGATCAGCCGTTCGGTCGCCGGGGACGCGACCACCTCGGCGTATGTCCTGCCCGCCAGGCCGTTCTCGGCGGCCCAGCCGAGGATGGTCGGCTCGTCGAGCGCGATCAGCGCCGTACAGAAGTTACGGTCCGCGCCGTGCACCAGGATGTTGGAGACGAACGGGCACACCGCCTTGAACTGCCCCTCCACCTCGGCCGGGGCGATGTACTTGCCGCCCGACGTCTTGATGAGGTCCTTCTTGCGGTCGGTGATCCGCAGATAGCCGTCGGGGGACAGCTCGCCGATGTCGCCGGTGTGCAACCATCCGTCGGGCTCCAGTACCTCCGTCGTCATCTCCGGCAGCCCGTGATATCCGGCCATGATCCCCGGGCCGCGCAGCAGGATCTCCCCGTCGTCCGCGATCCGTACCTCGGTGCCGGGCAGCGGCTTGCCGACCGTGCCGGTGCGGTACGCCTCCCCCGGGTTGACGAAGCTGGCGGCGCTGGACTCGGTCAGTCCGTAGCCCTCCAGGATGTGGATCCCGGCCCCGGAGAAGAAGTAGCCGATGTCGGGCGCGAGCGCGGCGGAGCCGGAGACCGCGGCGCGCAGCCGGCCGCCGAACGCCTCGCGCAGCTTGGCGTAGACGAGCGCGTCGGCGGCCTTGTGCTTGGCGCCGAGGGCGAACGGTACGGAGGCCGTGCCCGTGCGCCGGAAGTTGTCCTGGGAGACCTTGGCGTATTCGCGGGCGACCCCCGCCGCCCACTGGAAGATCTTGTACTTGGCGGCGCCGCCGGCCCGCGCCCTGGCCGCGACCCCGTTGTAGACCTTCTCGAAGATCCGCGGCACGGCCGCCATATAGGTCGGCTGGACCACCGGCAGATTCTCGATGATCTTGTCGACGCGCCCGTCCACCGCGGTGACATGCCCGACCTCGATCTGTCCCGAGGTCAGCACCTTGCCGAAGACATGGGCGAGCGGCAGCCACAGGTACTGGACGTCGTCCTTGGTGATCAGTCCCGTGCCGGCGGTGGCCTTGGCCATGTACGACCAGTTGTCATGGGGCAGCCGTACGCCCTTGGGCCGGCCGGTGGTGCCCGAGGTGTAGATCAAGGTGGCGAGCTGAGTGGCGGTGATGGCCGCGACCCGTTCCTTGACCGCTTCCGGACGCGTGAGCAGATACTCCGTGCCGCGCGCCTCCAGATCCGCCAGCGAGAGCACCCAGCCCTCCGGGTCACCCTCGGCGGGGAGCGCGTCGGCGGCGTCGATCACGACGACATGGCGGAGATGCGGCAGCTCCGCCCGGCGTTCGCGCGCCTTGGCGAGCTGGGCGGCGTCCTCGGCGATCAGGACCCGGCTCTCGGAGTCGGCGAGGATGTACGCGGACTCCTCGGTGTTGGTCGAGGGGTAGACCGTGGTGGTCGCGGCGCCCGCGCACATCACCCCGAGGTCGGCGAGGATCCACTCGACGCGGGTGGACGAGGCGAGCGCGACGCGCTCCTCGGGCCGTACGCCCAGCGCGATCAGTCCGGCGGCGATCGCGTACACCCGCTCGGCCGCCTCGCGCCAGCTCAGGGAGCGCCATTCGTCGGGGCCCTGGCCGACGGGCGCGGGGACGGGGAAGCGGTAGGCCTCCGCGTCCGGCGTGGCGCTCACGCGCTCAATGAAGAGGGCCGCCACGGAAGGCGGCCGGTTCTCGATCAAGTTCTGTGTGTCGCTCACGACATCCTCCGAGCCCGCGGCAGCGCTGCGTGACTGACCTGATTATGTGACTGACAAGTAACTAACCGACGAGTAACTAGGATCATCGATCAGACTAGATGCCACCCGCCCCGGTACGTAAGGGGCAGCGACACGCCGCTTCATATCGAACCGCCCCAGGGGGCACGGAGTACGCGAACGGGCCCCTGCGCCACGGCGCGGGACCCGTCCAGTCCGCGAATCACGCTCTGCTACTTCTCCGCGCTACGTCGCCTCGCCGCCTCGCGGCATCACTTCTTCGCCTTGCCGCCGGACTCGTCGCTGGAGAGCACCGCGATGAAGGCCTCCTGCGGGACCTCCACGCTGCCGACCATCTTCATCCGCTTCTTGCCCTCCTTCTGCTTCTCCAGCAGCTTCCGCTTCCGGGAGATGTCACCGCCGTAGCACTTGGCGAGGACGTCCTTGCGGATGGCGCGGATCGTCTCGCGGGCGATGACCCGGGAGCCGATGGCCGCCTGGATGGGCACCTCGAAGGCCTGCCGCGGGATCAGCTCGCGCAGCTTGGCGACCAGCCGCACACCGTACGCGTACGCCTGGTCCCGGTGGGTGATCGCGGAGAAGGCGTCCACCTTGTCGCCGTGCAGCAGGATGTCGACCTTGACGAGCTGGGCGGTCTGCTCGCCGGTGGGCTCGTAGTCGAGCGAGGCGTAGCCCCGGGTCTTGGACTTCAGCTGGTCGAAGAAGTCGAAGACGATCTCGGCGAGCGGCAGCGTGTAGCGGATCTCGACCCGGTCCTCGGAGAGGTAGTCCATGCCGAGCAGGGTGCCGCGACGGGACTGGCACAGCTCCATGATCGAGCCGATGAACTCGCTCGGAGCGAGGATCGTGGCCCGTACGACCGGCTCGTGCACCGAGTCGATCTTGCCGTCGGGGAACTCGCTCGGGTTGGTGACCGTGTGTTCCTTGCCGTCCTCCATCAGCACGCGGTAGACCACGTTGGGGGCGGTGGCGATCAGATCGAGCCCGAACTCGCGCTCCAGACGCTCCCGGATCACATCGAGGTGCAGCAGCCCGAGGAAGCCGACGCGGAAGCCGAAGCCGAGGGCCGCGGAGGTCTCCGGCTCGTAGACCAGGGCCGCGTCATTGAGCTGGAGCTTGTCGAGGGCGTCGCGCAGCTCGGGGTAGTCCGAGCCGTCCAGCGGATAGAGGCCGGAGAACACCATCGGCTTGGGGTCCTTGTAGCCGCCGAGCGCCTCGGTCGCCCCCTTGTTGAGGGTGGTGATCGTGTCACCGACCTTGGACTGCCGTACGTCCTTCACACCGGTGATGAGGTAGCCCACCTCACCGACACCGAGACCGTCCGCCGGGGTCATCTCCGGCGAGGAGACACCGATCTCCAGCAGCTCGTGGGTGGCGCCGGTGGACATCATCCGGATCCGCTCGCGCTTGTTGAGCTGGCCGTCGATGACACGTACGTAGGTGACGACACCGCGGTAGGAGTCATAGACGGAGTCGAAGATCATCGCGCGGGCGGGCGCGTCCGCGACACCGACCGGCGGCGGTACGTCCCTGACCACCCGGTCGAGCAGCTCGTCCACGCCGACACCGGTCTTCGCCGAGACCTTGAGCACGTCCTCCGGCTGACAGCCGATGAGGTTCGCCAGCTCCTCGGAGAACTTCTCCGGCTGGGCGGCCGGCAGATCGATCTTGTTGAGCACCGGCACGATGGTGAGATCGTTCTCCATCGCCAGATAGAGGTTGGCGAGGGTCTGCGCCTCGATGCCCTGGGCGGCGTCCACCAGCAGGATCGTGCCCTCACAGGCCGCGAGCGAACGGGACACCTCGTAGGTGAAGTCCACGTGGCCCGGCGTGTCGATCATATTGAGGACATGCGTCGTGCCCTCGCCCTCGCCCGTACGCGGAGCCCAGGGCAGCCGGACCGCCTGGGACTTGATCGTGATGCCGCGCTCGCGCTCGATGTCCATCCGGTCGAGGTACTGAGCGCGCATCTGCCGCTGGTCGACCACTCCGGTCAGCTGGAGCATCCGGTCGGCGAGCGTCGACTTGCCGTGGTCGATGTGCGCGATGATGCAGAAGTTGCGGAGCAGCGCCGGGTCCGTACGGCTCGGCTCGGGCACGTGGAGAGGGGTCGCGGGCACGCAGGGTCCTGATTCTTGAGACGCGCGGCGTCTCGTCTCGGGTCGACTCGGATCGATACGTAGGCTCCATGGTCCCATGGGTACGGGACTGCGCCCGGTTTGGGCCGGTCGGAGGGTGACTGGTAGCCTGAACAGCTGTGTCTCGTGCCATCTCGGCGCGAGGCGGCTCAGTCAAGACTCACCGAACCTGAAAAGGCTCTTTCGTGGCGAACATCAAGTCCCAGATCAAGCGGAACAAGACCAACGAGAAGGCACGCCTGCGCAACAAGGCTGTCAAGTCGTCGCTCAAGACCGCGATCCGCAAGGCCCGTGAGGCCGCTGCCGCGGGCGACGTCGAGAAGGCCTCGCTGGCCGCTCGTGAGGCGTCCCGCAAGCTCGACAAGGCTGCCTCGAAGGGTGTCATCCACAAGAACGCCGCCGCCAACAAGAAGTCGGCGCTGGCTGCCAAGGTTGCTTCCCTCCAGGGCTGAGCGCTCTCTTGATTTGACCGCCGGACGGGACTCAGCGGGCCCTCTCTACCGCTCCTGACCGGCGCCCCGAACTCGCGCGCGACTGCGTTCGCCACGCGGGTGCGAGTTCACCAGATTTGACGTCGAGGCCCCGGCCCCGTCCTCCCCAGGACGGAGCACCGGGGCCTTCGGCGTACGCGCTCCCGGACGTCGGCGGTGTCAGGCGTTGCCGGCGGTCGTCAGCCGTTGCCGGCGGTCGTGAGCGGTTGTCTCAGCGGTTGTCAGCGGGTTGTGAGCGGTTGTCTCAGCGGTTCGAGCGGGCGGCGCGGGCGATCGCGACGACCGCCTTCTCCAACGCGTACTCCGGGTCGTCACCGCCCCCCTTGACGCCCGCGTCGGCATCGGCGACCGCCCGCAGCGCCGTCGCCACACCGTCCGGGGTCCAGCCGCGCATCTGCTGCCGCACGCGATCGATCTTCCACGGGGGCATCCCCAGCTCCCGCGCGAGATCGGCGGGCCGGCCGCCGCGCGCGGAGGAGAGCTTGCCGATGGCCCGCACCCCCTGGGCCAGGGCGCTGGTGATCAGTACGGGCGCCACCCCGGTCGACAAGGACCAGCGCAGCGCTTCGAGGGCATCGGCGGTCCTGCCCTCCACGGCGCGGTCGGCGACATTGAAGCTGGACGCCTCCGCGCGGCCCGTGTAATAGCGGCCCACGACCGCGTCGTCGATCGTGCCCTCGACATCCGCCGCGAGCTGGGAGACAGCGCTCGCCAGCTCCCGAAGATCGCTGCCGATGGAGTCGACCAGCGCCTGACAGGCTTCTGCCGTGGCCGAGCGGCCGAGCGCCCGGAACTCCGAACGTACGAAGGTGAGCCGCTCCGCGGGCTTGGTCGTCTTGGGACAGGCGACCTCACGCGCCCCCGCCTTGCGGGCGGCGTCCAGCAGCCCCTTGCCCTTGGCGCCACCCGCGTGCAGCAGGACGAGCGTGATCTCCTCGGCCGGGGCGTCGAGATACGCCTTGACGTCCTTGACCGTGTCGGCGGAGAGATCCTGTGCGTTCCGCACGATGACGACCTTGCGCTCGGCGAAGAGCGACGGACTGGTCAGCTCGGCGAGGGTGCCGGGCTGGAGCTGGTCGGAGGTGAGGTCGCGGACGTCCGTATCGGCGTCGGAGGCGCGGGCCGCCGCCACCACCTGCTGCACGGCACGGTCGAGCAGCAGATCCTCCTGGCCCACGGCGAGCGTGAGCGGGGCGAGCGGGTCGTCGGGGGAAGCTTTTTTGGTGGCCATCGTGATCCAGGGTCGCACGGCCCACTGACACCCGGACGCATGGCTGTCGCCCCACGGTCACCGAGCGACTCCGCGCGGCCGCCGTCATGAAGCACCGCCGCCACGGATCGCGGCTACGGCGCCTCCAGCCAGCCGCCCCACTCGGCAGCGAAGGCGTCGAGCGCGACCGTGTCCATCCGCGCCTCCGGGTCCTCCACGACCACCAGCCACTGGGCGTCCTCCGCGTCGTCCTCCCCGGCCAGGGCGTCCCGCAGCAACCGCGGCGCCTCGGTCACGTCGAACCGGTCCCCCAGCTGCTGCGCCACCTCCTCGGCCGCGTCACGGTCGGGCAGTACCAGCAGGTGTCTCACATCGCTCACGGACCCCATTATCGAGTGCCGTCACTTGTACTTCAGCTGGGTGTCCTTGGGCACGATCTGGATGTCGAGCTCGATCCTGATGTTGGAGCCGACGACGGCGATGCCACGGGCCAGCATCGTCTGCCAGTCGATGGTGTAGTCCTCACGGTGCAGTTCGGTGGTGGCGACGACGGCCGCGCGCGTCTCGCCCTCCATACCCACACGCATACCGCCGTAGTTGGCGTCGAGCGTCACCGTGCGAGTGACACCGTGCAGCGTGAACCCGCCGGTGATCGCCCAGGTGCTGCCACCGCGGTGCACGAAGCGGTCGCTGTAGAACTCCATCGTCGGGTACTTCTCCACGTCGAGGAAGTCCGCCGACCGCAGATGGTCGTCGCGCATCCGCACATTCGTGTTGATCGAGGCGGCGTCGATGACGACATGCATCGCCGTGCTCTCGATGGTGTCACCGATCCGGATCGCCCCGGCGAAGTTGTCGAACCGGCCGTGCACACGCGCGAGTCCGATGTGGCGGGCGGTGAAGCCGACCCGCGTGTGGGCCTGTTCGATCTCCCAGTCGCCGGGGGCGGGCAGCGGAAGCGACGGAGCGACCTGGAGCACGATGTCGCCGAGGCCGCTGGGCTCCGCGCCCTCGGTGATCGACACATTCCCCCGGTACGGGGCGAAGCTGTCGGCCGAGATGGCGAGCCGGTACTCCCCGAAGGGCACCATCGCCACGAGCATCCCGAAGGGGTCGGTCTCCCCACTCACGACCTTACGGCCGGCACTGTCACTCACCGTGAACTCGGCCCGCCCGACAGGTTCGTTGACGGGGTCGAGGACCCGGCAGGAGAGCAGCCCCGCGCCGGCGGGCACAGAGAGCCCGGCGAGCGGGTTGCTTCGCTGATGAGCGGCCGTCCGTCGGCCGAGAAGGCGGCTGATCATGGTGTACGTACCCCTGTGCGTTCGGGCTCTGCGGGGCCGCGCACGGGAGACGTCATCGTCGAGAGCGGCGACCCATGACAAGTACGCATTCGATCACCCTTGCTTTGTTCGAGGCAAACGTACCCACTGGTACAGGACCGCACGGAGTGGATTGTCACTCGGTGTTAAACAACCGATTTGTCGAACAGCCGCCGCCGGATCACCGCGCGCCTCGACGTCGAGAGGGCGGTGACCGCGGTCGCCGAAACCGACTCCCCGTCGCCTGGGACGAGGTCCTGCCCCGGAGCACGGCCCGTAGCCCGGCCCCGGCTCCCACCACCGCGATCGCCCCGTCCGTATCGGTACGGAGCACCGCCGCTCCCCCGGCGCGGAGCGCGTCGACGGTACGGGGCGAGGGGTGTCCGTACGGGTTGTCCCGGCCCGCCGAGATGAGGGCCAGCCGGGGGCGTACCTCGCGCAGGAGCCCCGGATGCTGGAAGGGCGAGCCATGATGGGCCACCTTGAGCACATCCACGGGTGGCAGTGTCGGCCGGCTGCGCAACAGGCCTCGTTGAGCGGGTGGTTCGAGATCACCGAGGAGCAGCAGCGTCGGCCCCTGGGCGATCCGTACGAACAGGGTGACGCTGGAGTCGTTCGGCTCCCCTGCCGTCGGGGCCGCCCCGGCCGCCGGCCACAGCACCCGCCAGGTCAGCGGTCCGATCCGGCGCTGCTCACCCGGCCGCGCGCGGACGACGGGCACACGCGCCCCGGCCGCCGTTCTCCGTACGAACGCGGCCTGTTCCGGGGGGTCTTCGAAGACCGTCGTCTGGATCGCGCCGACCGCCCGGCCCCGCAGAACGCCGGGCAGCCCCGCGACATGGTCGGCGTGGAAGTGGGTGAGCACCAGCAGCGGGACGCGCGTGACGCCGAGGTCCCGCAGACAGCGGTCGGCGGGCCCGGGGTCGGGTCCCGCGTCCACGACCACGGCCGTGGACTCGCCCGCCGCGAGCACGGTCGCGTCGCCCTGACCGACGTCTTCTCTGTCAAGTTCTGCGTGTTGAGATCTTGGTGGCTCAGCTGGTGGTGTCGAAGGCGGGGTGGCGTCGGGTGGACCTGTCGGATCGCTCGGAGGGTGGGGCCCGCTTTCCTTTAACGTCTGGGTCATCCCATTTAAGGAAAAGCAGGCGCATGCTGAGCGTTCGGGGGCAGCGGCGGGTCCTTCTACTCGATGACGTCGAGAACGCGTCCCCGGATCTTGCGTTGCTCGAGTCTGAGGTGGGACAGGCGGAGCTCACCGATGGCAGTGGTCCTGGCGAGTTTGCGGGTCTCCCAGAACGTGTTCATCCACTCCGGGTGGGTGACTTCCCAGAGGTAGATGGCGAGGTTCCCCCGGAGGAGTTTGGTGAGCTTCTTGCCGTTGAGGATGCGCTCACGGACGTCGATGTTCTGACGGGGCCCCAGGCACTGGATGGCGGTGAGGAGGTCCTCGGTGTCCAAGCGGTCCGGCGGGATCTCTCCGGCTTCCTGGAGAGCGTCTGCGAGTTCGCGGACCTGCTGGGGCGCGGGGAGGTCTCTGGCGGAGTGGAGGGCGAGCATGGCGGCCACGGAGTCGGTGTTGGTGGGGCGCATGACGCGGCCTTCGAAACGGACGCGCTGCGCCCATTCGGCAGCTTCGATCTGCCGTTGCTGGCCGGTGAGTTCGGCGATGTTCTCCTCTGCCAGAGCGGCGGCTCCGGCAGGCGTGCCGGGGCGGGTGTTGCCGTGATAGTGAGTCCAGGACGGACTGCCCGCGCCCCAGGACAGCGCCCGCGTCGTGATCATGGTCTGCCAGAGGCGGGCGACGAGCAAGGCGTCGTCACGGGGGTCGCTGTCGCCGCGTTCGGGGGACATGCCGTGCATGCCGCCGCCTGGCCGCAGGCCGGCGGCAGAGGACGGCTGGGCCGGCTTTGCGCGCGGATCGCGAAGGTTCGCCTTGGCCAGTGCGGCCAGGCCGCAGCCAGTGGGGTAGCGCTTGCCGCGGATGCGGTGGGCGAAGGCGAGCGTGTCGACGGTTCTCCGGAGCAGGGAGTCGGGGACGTCGGTGACCATGACGGCCGCCCGGAGGTCGGCGGTGAGGATGCCGTGGCCGACGACGAGCTGTTTGCCTGTCAGAGCGTTGATCATGCGGCTGGCGGGGCGAGGCCCCTCGATCAGTTCCTGCCCGGTGACATGGAGCTGGTCGCCGTCCCATTCGGCGTGGACGAGCCCGGCCCTGCCGATGACCCAGCCCTCCGGTGGTGCGGGAGCGACCCCGCGGCCGTGGGCGCGGGAGCCTCGTTCGAAGTCGACGTCGCAGAACGTCAGCGCCAGCGGGCGCGGCTGTCCCTGTCCTTGCCGGTGTTCGCGGCGGCGTCGTGATGCCTTTCCCAACGGATGCTCCTTGCGTCCGGCCGATGTGACGGAATGTGGCCGCATCGTGACAGGCGCTACTGACAATGCGGGGTGACCTGCGACAACACGAAGGGGCCCCGCGCGCGGGGCCCCTTGGTTTGACGGATCAGCGCCGCCGTCGGCGTCGGGGCCTGACCACGAAGGCGAGGCCGCCGAGGGTGATGTCGACGACACGCACCAGTTGGTCACCGCCCCGCTTGGTGTCGCTGATGTGTAGTTCCCCGCCCTGGGAGAGCGTTCGCCGGATCGTCCTGACGGATCCGGAGGGAACCCTGACGACTCCAAGAGACCAGTCCTCTCGCTGGAGCGAGGCGGCCGCCAGGCGGGAATCCAGTCTTGTCAGGGTCCTTGTGGAGAAGGGGTAGGCGAGCGAGATGAGCAGAGGGGGCGCAATGCCGACCACGACGAAATCCGTGATTCCCGTGGCCTGCGCGGCGCCGCTGAGCATCCATGCCAAGAGCCCGCAGAGTCCCAGGGCGCAGTTCCGCCGCCGTCGGCGTCGTGCGGCGAGGGATCCCCAGCGCCGCCGGTCGGGGTAGTAGCGGTTGCCGCGGTAGTAGCCGCCCGAACGCCGGATCCGGGACTCACGGAGGTAGGCACGGACCCAGTGACCTCGCCTGGGGCGCCGTTCCCCCTGGGCATCGGCTGGCCCGGTCGTGGTGCTCGAAGCGCTCGACTGTCCGGCGAGGGGCCGGTGGATGGCCCGCAGTGCCCATGTGGAGCGCAGGGCGATCCAGGACGCGAAGAACAGTTTCAGCAGTTTGCCGGGCCGCTCGTCCAGCAGGGCCACCCACTCGGCCTCGTAGCGTTCGGCGGCTTCGGGGTTGCCCAGCCGGCGGGCGGCGAGCCGCAGGATGCGGCGTGCGAGCCAGGGAGAGACCTCGGTGAACTCCCCGACGGCCAGGCCGAGAACCGTGGGGATGAGCGTCTGGGTTAAGAGCTCGTTCACCAGGCGCCTGCCCATCGCGTCACGAATCCGAACGCGGGTCTGGGGCGGGGCTGTATGACTTCGGGGGTCGGCAGCTGGCCGCGGCGTTCGAGGACGATGCTGCGGGCTTGCTCGGCGCCGGTCGGCGTCAGCATGTAGAAGCGGCGGCGGGGACGGCCCTCAGCGGGGTGTTCCGCCTCCCAGTGGCTGTCGAGCCAGCCGGCCTGCTCGAGGCGGGCCAGGATGGGATAGATCGAACCGGTGGGTTTGCCGGCGGCTTTGGCGACCGCGAAGCCGTGGAGCTCTTCGCCGGACACCAAGAACGCTTCAAGGACGTCGAGCGTGGCCGACGTGATGCGAAAAGGAGTCCTCACGAGACCTAACTCTATATATACAGCAGAGCCGTTCGGGCGGAATATGAGAGTCCTCAAGTGAAGGTTGCGGGAAGGGAGTTGATCTCATCCGCAGTTCTGTGCCGCACCGGTTGTCAGTGCCTTCTGGGAGGGTGGGAGGCGGAGACGGAGGTGAAGCAGATGACGCTGGTGCTGGATGAGCCGCGGGTGCTGGTGTGCGGGAGCCGCCGGTGGCCGTGGCCGGGGACGGTCGAGACCGTTCTGGAGCGTCTGCTGGCCCGTCACGGCGAGCATTTGGTGATCATCGAAGGCGCCGCGACCGGGGCTGACGCCGCAGCCCATGCCTGGTGTGAGCGGCAGGGCCTCGGCCCGGAGCGGCATTGCTGTCATCCGGTCGACTGGGCGGCCGAGCGCCGAGCGCGGCCCTCGCAGTGGCGGATGGCCGGACCGGAGCGGAACACCCGGATGCTCCTGGAAGGACGCCCGCGGCTGATCATCGCCTTCCACGATCACTTCTCGCCGGGCAGTGGTGGGACGTCCGACATGTGCCTGCGGGGGCTGATCGAGCGGGTGCCGGTGTGGCTGGTGCCGGGCGCGAACGTGCAGCAGGGAACCTGGCTGCGGCTGGGCGTGTTCCCCGGGGACCGGCAGCGGCGGGTCCGAAGCGAACTGGAGGCTGCCGCGCGAGCGGGGAAGGCCGACGGTGCAGATCGGCGGCCATGAGCCGGGCATGGCTTGGCCCCGGCGACATGACCTTGGAGGTCAGCGGTCCACCGGGGCTTTCGCATCCACTCTAGCGCCGGTCAGAGGGCCTCGTCGGTGAGGAAACCACGGTGCAGCAGTTGTTCGACGGTGCATCCGCGCTGCTGGGCGAGCTCGCTGAAGGTGTCGTGCTCGCGCTGCCAGGCAACCGCCCGGTCGGCCGCTGCCCGACGGATGTACTCCTCGGCGGAAACACCCAGGACGGCCGCATGGGCGTCGATCGCTGCCCGTTCTGCGGAGGTGAACGTCATCTCGGGTCCTCCTTGGGCCTGCGGGCCCGCCCAGCGGGGGTCTGGGCGGGCCCGCGGTGTCTGACGCTATCGGTCGCCGAGCAGGGCGGTGGCGTCCTCGGCAGCGGCGGTGAGGGCCTGATCGAGGTGTTCGGGGCGGCGTCCGCCGGCGCTGGCGAGGGCACCGGTGCCGCCGCCTCCACCGCCGACCGTCTTCGCGGCGCGGGCGATGACCTGCGCGGCCTGGACGCCGCGGCCGAGCAGGTCGGGCGAGACGGCCGCGACGAGCAGGGCCTTGCCGGAGTGTTCCAGGGCCAGGACCACGACCGCGGGTCCTGCGGGCAGGTGGGCCAGGGTCTCGGAGGCCAGTTGCCGCAGTTCGTCCGGCGTGATGCCGGTGACCTTCTGAGCGAGGAGTCGGCCGCCGTCGGCGGGGCGGGCCGTGTCGGCGAGTCGCGCGGCCCGGGAACGCAGTTCAGCGGCCCGAAGCTGCCCCAGCTCCGCCTGGGCAGAGGCGAGGGCGTCCAGACGCTTGCGCAGGGCGTCGGGGGCCTGGTTGGGGCGGGTGCCGAGCAGGCCGGCGAGTTCGTTCAGCAGCCGCCTCTCGGAGTCCAGGTGAGTCAGGGTGCCGTGGCCGGTAAGTGCCTCGACGCGGCGGAGGTTGGAGCCGATCGAGGACTCGCTGAGCAGGCGGAAGGCGCCGACCTGGGAGCCGTGGGCAACGTGGGTGCCGCCGCAGAGCTCACGGGAGAAATCACCGATGTCGACGATGCGGACGGTGTCGCCGTACTTCTCTCCGAACAACGCGATGGCGCCCGCGGCCTCGGCTTCGGCGCGGTCGGCGTGCCAGGCCCGGACGTCCGGATCGTCGAGGACGTGGCCGTTGACGGCGCTCTCGATCTGGTGGAGCTGGTCGGGGGTGAGTGCGGCGAAGTGCGCGAAGTCGAAGCGGAGCCGGTCGGGTTCGACGAGGGAGCCCTGCTGGCGGGCGTGATCGCCGAGGGTGGCCATGACGACGGCGTGCAGGATGTGGGTGGCCGAGTGCGACCGCATCAGACCGGCCCGGCGCCCGGCGTCCACGACGGCTTCGCCGCCGGTGCCGGTGCGGAGCTCGCCCTGAAGGACGCGGGCGGTGTGGACCCGGAAGCCTTCCAGGCCGTAGCGGGTGTCGGTGATCTTCAGCTGGGTGCCGTCGCTCATGGTGAGGGTGCCGGTGTCCCCGATCTGTCCGCCGGCCTCGGCATAGAACGGCGAGCGGTCGAGTACCAGCTCGACCTCGCTGCCTTCGCCGGCGCTGTCGACAACGGTGCCGGCCAAGATGAGGCCGGTGACGGTGGCCTCCGCGGTCAGGTGCTCGTAGCCGAGGAACTCGGTCCTCGGGAGGCGGGCGGCCAGCTCGCGGTAGGTGTCCATCTTGCGCAGGGCCTCGGCGGTCTTGGCTTTGCCGCCGGCCTTCGCGCGCTTCTTCTGCTCGTCCAGCAGTGTGGCGAAGCGGTCCTCGTCGACGGTCAGCCCGGCGTCGTGGGCAGCCTCGACGGTCAGCTCGAGGGGGAAGCCGTAGGTGTCGGCGAGCTCGAACGCGGTCTCGCCGGGCAGGGCGGCCGAACCGCTGTGCTGGGTGCGGCTGATCGCGGCGTCCAGCAGCCTCGTGCCCTGGGCCAGGGTGCGGGTGAAGGACTCCTCCTCGGCGGTGACGACCTGCTCGATCAGCGCGGCCTGGGCCGCAAGTTCCGGCCAGACGTCGCCGAGGTTGCCGATCACCGAGGCGGTCGCGGCGGGCAGGACGGGCCCTTCGATGCCGAGTAGACGCGCGTGGCGGATCGCGCGGCGCATCAGGCGCCGCAGGATGTAGCCGCGGCCGTCCTTCGCGGGCAGGACACCGTCGGCGATGAGGAAGGCGACGGAGCGGGCGTGCTCGGTGACGACCTGGAAGGACACCTTCTCCTCGCCCTCGGCCGGGCAGGCCCGCCCCGCGAGGTCCTGGACGGTGTGGAAGGTGGGCAGCAGCAGGTCGGTGGTGCAGACGTTCTGGGCGTCCTGGAGGATCGCGGCGAGCCGGTCCAGGCCGAGACCGGTGTCGACGCCCTTGCGGTCGAGCTCGCCGAGGATGGGGAAGTTGCCCTTCTTGTCGCCCTCACCGCGCTGGAACTGCATGAAGACCAGGTTCCAGATCTCGACGTAGCGTTCGCCGTCGATGGCAGGGCCGCCCTCCTTGCCGAAGGCGGGGCCGCGGTCGTAGTTGACCTCCGAGCAGGGCCCGCAGGGACCGGGGACGCCCATGGACCAGTAGTTGTCCTCCATCCCGAGCCGCTGGATGCGGGAGGCGGGGACGCCGATGCGGCGCCAGATGTGCTCGGCCTCGTCGTCGTCCTCGAAGACGGTGATCCAGAGCTTGTCCTTCTCCAGCCCGTAGCCCTGGGTGAGGAGTTCCCAGGCGAAGGCGCAGGCGTCTTCCTTGAAGTAGTCGCCGAAGGAGAAGTTGCCCATCATCTCGAAGAACGTCGCGTGCCGGTTGGTGCGGCCGACGTTTTCGATGTCCGAGGTCCGCGCGCACTTCTGGATGCTGGTCGCCCGGGGGAACGGCGGCATGGTCTCGCCCAGGAAGTACGGCTTGAACTGGTTCATCCCGGCGTTCGCCAGCAGCAGGGTCGGGTCGTCCGGAACCAGCGGGCTGGACGGGACCAGGTGGTGGCCGCGGGAGGTGAAGAAGTCGGTGAACGTCTGACGGATCTGCGTCGAGCGCATGGCGGCATGGCCTCACGGAGGAGTCGCGGAAGGTTGGGGGAAGATCACACGCCGAGCCGGGCCGAGAACTAGGACTGAGAGGGTTCTCAGTTCTCCAGCTCGACGCAGATAGCTCGCGCCCCCATGGGCCGCACCTTGACTCCAGATCCGTTGATCACATCGGTGGTGCAGCAGACCGCGCAGGACCGCTGTCCTGGTCTGCCGCACCACCGACTGTAGCGGGTCCGGTGTCAAGATCGCTTAGCGTGCGTGCGTCGTCGCCGTGAGCATGGCCTGCGGACAGGAGGCGTAGTCCAGCAGGCCCGGCCCGATGCGGGACGCGTCGTCCAGGACGGCCGTGGCCCCGGCCGTGGCGAGGGCGGTGGGCCCGGCATAGCCCCATCCGGCCCCCAGCGGGGTGACCCCGGCCGCGCGGGCGGCGGTGATGTCCCCGCGTGTGTCGCCGAGGAACACCGACTCGAACGGGGCGGCGCCGAGCTTGCCCAGGGCGAGCAGGAGTCCGTCCGGGGCCGGTTTGGGTTCGGCGTCCTCGCGGCAGACCGTGACGTCCAGCAGGTCCAGGACGGCCGGCGGCAGCAGCCAGGACAGCCGGTCACGCTTTTGCAGGGTGACCAGGCCGGTCGCGATCCCGGCGTCCTTGATCGCCATCAGTCCCTCCAGCACCCCCGGGAACAGGGCGGTCCCGGCGGCGGTGGCCAGGGCCGGATCCCACCAGATCTCGCAGAGCTCGTCCGGCTCGGTGACCCCGAGATCGGTCAGCACCTCGACCCTGGGGGTCGTCGCGGCGGCCGGGGGGAGGTCGGCGACGGTGATGCGGCGTCCCAGGGCGGCGGTCGCGACCCCGGCGAGGGTGGCCAGCACCGCTTCCCGGCTGTCCAGCAGGACCCCGTCCATGTCGAACAGCACGGCCCCGGTCACGATGCCTCCCCGCCGGCGGGGAGGTCGGCCTCCGTCAGCAGCGGATGCAGGGTGACGCCGTGTTCGCGAAGCAGCAGCCTTCCGCCGAGCGGGCGTTCCAGCACGCAGAGCGCGTCGGTGACCGGGGCGCCGGCGATCCGCAGTATCCGGGTCATGGCCAGCAACTGCCCGCCGGAGCGGACCACGTCGTCGACCAGGACGACCCGCCGTCCCTCGACACCGGCGCCCTCGATCTGCCGCTTGGAGCCGTAGCGTTTGGGGAGCCGCCGCAGGAACGCGGCCGGCAGGCCGGTGGCCGCCGACAGGGCGATGACCAGCGGGACGCCGCCCAGCTCGATCCCCGCCAGCACCTCGGCGTCCTCGGGGACGAGAGCGGCCATCGCGTCGGCGACGTCGTGCAGCAGCTGCGGGTCACAGGCCAGCTTGTACTCGTCGAAGTACGAGTCCAGCATCTGCCCGTCGGCCAGGGTGAACGCATCGCGGACGCAGGCCGTCTCGGCGACCCGGGCCGCCAGGGCGCTCGGGGTGGTCACGGTCATGCGCCGGCCTCCTTCTGGCTGGTCAGGTCATGGAGCTGGACGGCGAACGCCGCCGCCGATCCGATCGGGCTGATGAAGCCGAGAGGGCGGGTAGGCGTCTCGAACAGCCACTTCTCCCGCCGCAGGAAGGACAACAGCCCGAGCGCGGTGGGACCGGTGATCCAGACGGGGACGGGGCGGATGTTGCCCGCGTAGTAGAGGGCGGCGGTCAGCTCGTGCAGGGTGCCGACGCCGCCGCCCATCGCGACCACGAGGTCCGCCGCGTCCAGGTAGTGGTTGAGGCGGGCGCCGAGGTCGGGCAGGTGAACCTCGTCGGTGACGTGCGGGTTGAAGGCGCCCCACTCGGCGTGCTTGTCCGCCAACGTCACCGCGGTGACCGTGCCGCCCTTGGCCGCCGCCCCGCGGGCAGCGGCTTCCATCAGCCCGTTGTAGCCGCCGTGCAGCAGCGCGAACCCTGCCGCGGCCAGGGCCATTCCGACCTCTTCCGCGAGGCGTTCCTCGTCCGGTGAGGCCGGGACGACCCCGCCGAAGAACACCGCCGTCCTCTGCCGCCCCATCCCCTCCCGGCCGCCGGCCGGGACGGTCAGGCGGCTGTCCTGGGGCTTCACGCCAGCTCCAGGTAGGTGCGGTAGGCGGTAAGGGCGTCCGCGAGACCGTCCAGGGCGTTCGGGCAGGCCCGCTCGGTCAGCGCGATCACCCGGTCCAGGGCGGCGTCGACGTCGGCGGCGTCGGGGACGGCCGGGGAGGTGACCGCCGCGTCCAGGTCGGCCAGGCAGGCCCGGCCGATCGGGGTGAGCGCGAGCTCCTCCCGCAGCTGATACCAGCCCCAGAACCGCGAGGCCGGCGCGAGCGCGGTCTTGATCAGGTCCTTCGTCGCGGTGTGCAGCATGTGCCACTCGGCGTAGGCGACGAACCGCTGACCGCGCTGGATCCTCTTGTGCAGCAGCACCGCCAGCACCAGGTGCTCGATCAGCAGCTCGGTGCACGACCGCGGCCGGGCCGTGAGCTTGTCGATGTGGGCCTGGGCCTGCTCGATCTGCGAGGTGGTGATCTCGGCCGGCGGGCGTTCCAGCAGCACCGTGCCGCCGACCTTGTGCCGCAGGGCGGTGACCTCGGAGGCGGGTGCGAGGTAGAGGTCGACCTGCTGGAGCTTGCCCTCGTCCTGGACGAGGAAGACGAACCCGATGCCGCCCAGGTCCGCGACGATGGTGTCGCGCCAGCCGGGCAGCACGGCCCCGCCCGCGACCGTCATCAGGTCGTCCAACGCGGAGGTGAACGCGGGCAGGTCGCGGTCGTGGACGCCGACGACGAAGTCCACGTCCGAGAGGCGGTCGGCGGTGCCGGAAGCGAGCGAGCCGCGGACCAGCAGGTGCGTGACCGCCGAGGAAGCGGACAGCAGCCCGGCGATCCGGGTCAGCAGAGGGAGCTGGGTGGGCCGGTTGGCCTCGGTGAGTTCGGCCAGACGCAGTTGGGCCGGGGCCAGGGACAGGGCGGTAGGCATGAACGGTCCTTCCGGGCTGAGGGTGGCGCGGACAGGTGCGGGCGGTGTCACGAGGCGAGGGCGAGGAGCTTGGCCTTGGCAGCCGTCCAGCGCTGGTTGGCCTCGCTGTCGCCGAGCGCGGTGTGCAGCCCGGCGATCAGGTCGTAGGCGGTGCCCTCCGGGAGGGTGAAGGAGTAGAACAGCCGCAGCAGCAGCTGTTCGGCGGCGGCGGTGTAGCCGAGGTCGGCCAGGCGGCGGGCGGCGGCGAGCCGGTCGGCCAGGTCCGTCTCCGACGCGGCCGGCAGCCGCTCGGCGGCCGACGGCTCCTCCGCCCGCCCGGCCAGCCGCTGGTAGGCGTCGTCGGCGTAGACGTCCGCGATCAGGTGGATCCGGTCCGGGCCGAGCAGGTTGCAGACCCCGTGCGCGTAGGTCGGGGTCAGCCGCCAGATCCGCCCGCCGGCCATGTGGACCTTGGTGCCGCCGGTGACCAGGAACGCGGAGGAGTTGGTGTGCAGCGGGATGTGCAGCCGGTGGCGTTCGACCTGGTCGAGCTCGTCGTAGTCGCGGTGTTCCCAGAGGAACGAGTTCGCCTCCAGCCGGGCGAGCCGAACCCACATGTAGTTCAGGCCGAGCTCGGCCAGCAGGCCGGCGGTGGCGGGCATGTGCCCGAGCAGGGCGGTGGGGCGGGCGGTGCCGTCGGTGATCCTGACGTCGGCGGCGTCACCGGAGGCGTTCATCAGCGACGTGGTCCACCAGCCACCGGACTGGAACTCGCCGTACTCGGCCTTCCAGGGAGCCGGGGCCGTCAGGGCCTCGTGCCGCATCCGCTCGATCAGATGCCCGTCCAGCCTCTCCAACTGGACGATCTGTCCGGATGAGGCCGGGCCGCGGCGGTCCTGGGAAGACCCCATCGATCCGGCCGTGTACTCGTGCCGGGCAGCGTCGCCTCCGGCCAGTTCTGCGATTCCGCACATGTCTGGTTCACCCCTGAGTATGAGTGGCAGTGCCGTGGCGGCGGCTGACGCCGGGGGCCCTGCTTCCTCGCCCGGCGTCGGCCTGGGCTCTCATCACAGCCACCCGACAAGATCGCCGGGAGGGCTCGCAGGGGGGCTCACAACTCGCAAACGCGGTTCACGGCCCGCCGGTGAGGCATATCGTCAGGGACCCAACACGCGGGACATGTACGGCTCTTCGCCCCCAGTCGAGTACGGATCTCGTACTCCGCCAAGTACAGAGATACGTGCTCAACTACTTGTTCGAGTCGTGCGTGGTCCGGCCCGTCACCGGCAAGGGAGAAGGTCGTGGCGTCGACCACCCGCCGGACCCGTCCGCCCAACGCGGACCTGGCCCGGCTCATCGAAGCCAGCGGCGCGAGCCACAAGTCCCTGGCTCTGCGTGTCAACCAACTCGCCCATGGCACCGGGATAGAAACCGACTATTCGCATACGTCCGTGGCGAACTGGTGCAGACGGGGGATGACGCCGAAATGGCCCGTCCCGAAGCTGTTGGCGCAGGCCATCGGCGAACGGCTCGGCCGGCCCGTCAACCTCATTGAGATCGGGATGGGCGAGGCGGAGACAATCGACGCCTCGGTGGGGTTGGATTTCCCCAGGGACCCCGCCGACGCCGTCCGCGTCGCCACTTCGTTCTGGAGCTCAGTGAACCGCCGCGACTTCCTGGCCGGATCCGGCTTCGCCGCTTCCGCCTTCAGCACACCCGTCACCAGATGGCTCGTCACCCCCGCCGACGAGACCGCCGACCACAAGGGCGGCGGTCAGGTCGGCCGGGCCGACCTCGACGAACTGCGCGAGGCCGCCGACGACGCCCGACGCTGGGACTCGAAATACGGCGGCGGGAACTGGAAGGCGAACTCCGTCACCGGCTGCCTCGACCAGCGGGCCGCCCCACTTCTGCAGGGCAGCTTCTCCGACGAGATCGGCCGCGAACTCTTCTCGGTCACCGCAGAGTTGTCCAGGCTCGCCGGGTGGACGGCCTTCGACGTCGGGCAGCACGATGCCGCCCAGCGGCACTTCATCCAGGCCCTCCGCCTCGCTCGCGCCGGCGGCGATGTGCAGCTGGGCTGCTATGTCCTGACGACCATGGCGATGCAGACCCTCATGCGGGGCTTCGCGTCCGAGGCCGTGGACATGGCCCAGGGCGCCTTCGAGCGGGCCAAGGGCCAGGCCGTCCCCAGGGTGCTGGCGTTCACCAAGCTGATCGAGGCCCGAGCTCATGCCCGGGAAAAGGACGCCCGGGCTGCTTCCCGGGCCCTGAAAGCGTCCGAGGACCTCCTCGGTCAGGCGAAGGACAACAGCGGCGACGAGCCTGCGTGGATCGACTTCTATCACCACGCCCGCCTGTCGGCCGACGCCGCCGAGATCTTCCGCGACCTGAAGAACCCCAAGATGGCCCTGGCCTGGAACCAGCAGGCCGCCGCCATGCCGACGGGAGTGTTCACCCGTTCCGTCGGCATGCGGCTCGCCATCGTCGGGACCGCCCACCTCCAGGCCCGCGACCTCGACCACGGCCTCGAACTCGGCAACCGGTCCGTCGACATCCTCGCCCGCGTCCAGTCGAGCCGGGCCAAGGACTACGTCCGCGAGTTCAACGCGGCCCTCGCCCCCTGGCGGCGCGAACCGGACGTCCGCGAGTTCATCCACCGCACGAGGAAGGAACTCGGCGTCGCGGCCTGACCCGCGGCCGCCTCAGTTCGCTCGCCTCAGAACGAGCGGCCTGGGGGGACACGCGGTCGGAGCTGTGTGGGCAGTGAGCGTACTTTGGAGTCGGGGGCGGCGAGTTGCTGACGCAAGTGCCGGTTCTCCATCTGCGCTTGGTGCAAGGCACCGACCAGGGCTTCGACATCGGCTCGCAGTGCCGCGAGTTCTTCGGCATCCGCCGCCCGCAGTTCCTTGAGCTTGGTGACCTGGCGGCGCAGTCGCTTCTCGCTGTCCGGCATGGCGCCGCGGGCGCGGACCTTGCCGTAGAAGTCGTTCTTCAGGTCCAGGTGGCGCTGGGTGAGCGCGTTGCGTGGCACCTGGGCCTCCTGGGCCAGGGCCACGATGGTCAAGGCACCGTTGGAATGCTCCGGGGCGCCGGCCAGGATCCGGTCCATGGCGGCGCGGATGCGGTCGCGTTCATCGGGAGCGGGGCTCATGACAGGTCCTCCTGGACGGTGACGCGGTTGCGGTAGTGCTCATCGGCGAGGGTGCGCAGACGGCCGGCGCGACGGCGGAACCGGTCGGCCAGCGGAACGGGAACGAATTCGGATCCGGCCTGCTTCTCCAACCTCTCGGCCAGAGCGAGAAGCTGGTCGGCATGGTGGTCGGTGCGCGAGATGTTCGCGCAGGACGGCTGGCAGCGGTCCAGGCTGGGGGCCTCCTGCTGGCCCTCCAGCCGGTGACACAGGGCCTTGTCACGGTTGTAGACACACATCAGGTAGCTGCCGGGGTTGTCGTAGACGGACAGTTGCGAGTTGTCCAAAATGTCTTGGGCGGTCCGCACGCTGATCACGGTGCCGATGAACTCCGGTGCGTGGGCGGCTGCGTTGATCGCGCGGCGGGCTGCTGGTCCGGAGATGCCGACTCCTTCGCTCAGGTCGGCGTTGAGTGTGGCCAGGGTGTCGACGGTCGCCCGGGCGGTTTCGATGTCGAGGAGGTCGTGAATGCCGTCGCGGCTGCGCGAGGCGTAGCCGGCGCTGACCACCGTGCGCATGTGGCCGTACTGGATCGCCAGCGCCACGAGGCCGCCGGGGCGTCGGGCGATGTGCCAGGCCAGGGTCCGTCTGAACCGTTCGGTGCCGATCGCACCGTGCGGATCGGCGGGGACGGTCTCATGCGGACGCTCCAGGCGCGTGGCCTGGTCAGACGCCCAGGTGGCAAAGTGCTCCATGCGCTCGCTCATCGTCGCGTAGGTGATGGACCCGGTGAACTTGCGCCGCAAGCGGAAGTCGTGGGCGTGTGCGTCGAACAGCAAGTCGCCCTCGGGGACGATCTGCTCCAGGACCCGGATGGCGCTGACCGCGGGGGCGATGGCGACCCACGGCATCTCGCGCAGCATCCCTTCGGACAGGTGGTTGCCGTCCTCATCGCGGGCGGTCTTGTAGACGTTTCCGTAGATCAGGTGCGGTCCCGAGTCCGGCTCGGGGCAGCATCCGCTCCGCAGGCTCAGTACCTCGCCCGGCCGCATGCCGGTCAGGTAGGCCAGCACGATGAAGCAGGCCGTGCCCAGGTGCCGCATCAACGAATCGACGTCGCCGAAGTCGATCGCCTTGGTCCACGGGGTGCCGTCGATACGGCCTTTGATCTTGAGTTTCAGCGGGCTGGGGCCGAGATTCGCGCGGGCGTACTCGCTGCGGTAGTCCCTCCTGAGCACCCTGTCGACCTGGCCCATGGAGGCGCCGGTCAGAGCGGAGATGTAGGGGATGCACTCCGTCCGCCCATGCGATTGGACCCAGCTGGGTATGGGCTCGCCTCGGTCGCGGCGGGCGTCGACGTAGTCCTTGATGCGGGCCAGGCCCAGCTTGTTGGTGACCGTGGCCTCGGCACGGGCGGTCATCTCCATGGCCTTCTCCCAGGCACTCATGATGTCCTCGGCGAAGTCGTCGACGACCCGCAGGGCCCAGATCAGCAGCGGTCCCATCGTGGCCGCCGTGATCGGCTCGGTCGCGTTCTCCCCGCGCGCGGTCGCCGCCGGCAGGAAGTCGTCGATCCCCTCCCAGTGCCACGGCGGTTCACCGATCCCCAGCGGCTGTGCGTCGTAGAAGTCGAAGGCCCATAGCCGCGAGATCGACGTCAGGAACGATCCCGCGTACTCGCGTGACTTCGGCGTGCGCAGGTTGTCGAGCGCGAACGCCCGCACGTCCTCCGTCGTGCACTGCGCGAGGGTGGTGATGTCCCGTTTGACCAGCCACTCGGCCAGGGCTCGCCAGCGCTGCACGGTGGCGTAGAGCTTGCCGGCGCTCTGACGGGTCCGCCAGGTAGGGGCACGGCCGACCAGGAAGTCGTCCGGCAGGGCCCGGTTGATCATCGACCAGGCCAGGTAGGTGAACTCCTCCCGCAGCGGCGCAGGGAAGGCGTCCAGGTGCAGTGCGTTCCGAGAAGCGCTCGGGTTCGCGTTGAGGGCGGACAGCGGCCAGACCATGTCGCTGTAGCGGGCGTTGGGGGCATTCGGGTTGACGATCAGGTCAGCAGCGATGACGGGCGTATCGGGGCCCGGGCGGTCAGGAACGTTTTCCAGGAGTGCGACGGTCACAGGTCGTAGAGTCCGTTCAGCAGGTCGCCGACGACCTCGCGGTCCTCGGCGGTGACATTGGCAAGGGCCCGGCGCCAAAGAGCGGGTCCCAGGCGCCTTTTGAGGTCGGACAGCCGAGCATGGGGCTCCGACCACTCCGCGTCCCAGACCGCCCGGGGCAGCACGTCCTCCAGTTCCCCAATGGCCCGGTGCAGGTGGGCCAGGCGGGCGTGATGGGCGGGGTGAACGCGGGCGTTGGGGCATGCGGTGCAGAGCAGAAACGATGCCCCGCAGCTGGCGCCGGGCCCGGTGATGGGGCTGTTCTCGTAGTCCGCACAGCCGTTGGTGGCGGCCTCCACCTCGCCGTCCTCGGGAGCGTCGGTGAGCTTGGCCGTGAACACGGTGCGGCGGGCGGACTCCAAGGCGTCCTCGGCGCCTGCTGCGATGACCGGGATGGCGGCCTGCTGGGCCTGCGGTTCGGGGATGACGTAGACGCTGTCGTGGGTGTCCTGGCTGTTCTGCCCCGGCTCGCGCCGGTGCACCACGTTCGCCGTCTTGCGGGTCCGGCGCATGACGCCGCCCCCGTCAGGGCCGAAATGGGTTCCGTAGTCGTCGAAGTCCGGCTTGGTCAGGCCCAGGCCGAAGGGGCCCTCCCTGATCAGTGCCTCGTTGGTGTCCTGCCACTGGCGTGGGCGGGTTTCGTGCCAGATCAGAAACCTGTCGGCGGTGCAGCCCACGGACGCCAGGTAGGCGCGGGCCGGGGCGGTGGCCTCCAGGGCCTCGGTGATCAGACGACCGGGCGAATCGGCGCCGAAGTCGGCGAGGTTGCGGGTCTCGAAGTGGTCGGCCTCGCCCTTGCGCCGCTTCTCCAACTCCATCCGGTAGACCGGAAAGCGGCCTTCGCCCGAGTCCGGCGTCGCCCTGGGCGTGCGCATCTCGCCGACCGTGGTGGCGTTCAGGCCGTGCTCCGCGGCGAGCAAGACCCCCAGCGCGGTGGCCTCCCGGCGGGAGAGGTAAAGGCGCCTCCAGGTGTAAATGGCGCCGTCACCGCCCATGGCCTTCGAGTAGCGGAAGACCGGACGCATCCGGTTGTCACTTCGTTTGTAGCGGGGTATGTGGCCGGTGCGGGCGAGGCAGTCCAGCCCCTCACCGATCAGCCATTTCTGCAGGTCCTGGTGTTCGATGGCGCCTGAGCGCCAGGACTCCAGCAACTGGACGTTCTCCCGGATCCTCAGCAGCGCAGAGCGGAACATCTGCCGGGCCGAGCGGCGGACCTCCTCGAACTCGTCGGGGGCGAAGGCATGTTCCTCGACCTTCACCCGAGGCACCCGCTTGGCCATAGCCGCCCGGACCGGCTGTGCAAGGCGCGGGTCCAGCTGAAGAAAGCCCGCCACCGAGGTGATCTGGACGTACCCCATCTGCGTCTGCGGTCGGCTCAGCCGCCAGGCCATCCAGGTCGCGGCCGTCAAGCCCGCCATGTCGTCCGGCTGTTGATCGGTCTCGGTCAGGTACTCGCCGAAGCCTCTCAGCAGCCGCCAGATGTGGACGGAGGTGTCGTGACTGTCCCAGCCACCGCCGGGAGCGCACTTGGCCGCGAACAGCGCGGCCAAGGACCGCCTCATCGCGGGGGCGAACGACAACTCGGCGAAGTCGAACTCCTTGACGGTGCCCAACTTGCTGCGGTGACGCACCACCAGCCCGGAGGTGTCCAGGACCGTCGGCCGCTGGTGCCCGGCCTCGGGAAGAGCCGCCTTGCGGCCCCGCCGGCTCACGCCGTCTCCAGCAGCGTGTCGATGTCCTGGATGCCGTCGCTCTCCTCCGCGATGCGGGCCAGCAGCGAAGTGACCCGCGCATCTGACACGCTCAGGCCGCCTGCCTCCGCCTCCCGTGGTGCCGGGTCGGCCATCAGCGCCCGGATCTGCAGGTCCGAGACGGGAGCCAGGTAAATCTTGCGGGTCAGCTCGATGTCCCGGTGCCCCAGCAGGTCCTGCACCATGCGCCACGGATCGCCGTACAGAAGCCGGAAGTCCCGCCGCTCCTCGGGCGTGAGACCCATCCGCACATCCATGACGTGATGCAGCACCACCAGCATGTAGAGGGCAAACGAATGCCGGCACATGTGCGGCGTGCAAAACGGCGGCTCCGCCATCACCGGTCCCAGCACGTCCTCGCACCGGTCCGAAGCCGTACGGAAGACGTTCTCCCACGATTCCGGCTGGAACGGCAGGCCCTGCTCGTTCAGCCACAACCACAGCGGTTCCGGGCCTGCCGGGCCCTCGGTGAAGTACGTCATCCGCTCCTCCACCGGCGCGTCCGTCAGCGGCGTCTGCCCCACCACCCCGTCTCGGTCGACCCAGTGCAGGATCTTCTTGCGGCGCCCGGTGACCTTCGTGACCAGGCGCATCTCCTCCAGCGCCTCATAGCGGCCCATCGCCTGCGCACGCCGGATCACCCGGGCCCGAAGCGACTCCATGTAGCTCTCCACCTCGCCGACCACGGGCGATGCCACGTAGTAGGTGCGGGCTCGCCTGGACTTCGTCACCCGCTTCGCAAGCCGCCCCGTGTAGTAGCGCGCGCCTCCAAGTCGCAGCCGCGGCACCTCGATCGTCAGCAGCGACGCCCCCTCGGTCAGCCGCATCCCCGAGGAGAAGAGCAGATCGGCGAAGGCGACATTGCGGGCTTCCAGACGTCCCCGCCAGCCCGGCGACGGCAGGCCCTCCGCTGTATAGCCGCGCAGGCCGACGTCCACCCAGAGCCGGAACATCCGCGGCGTCAGCCAGTGCACATCACTGGACTTGGCCTCCTTCGCCCGGGCCTTCGGCGTCTGCACCACCTCCCCCTGGTAGCCGGCCACGGCATGCATCAAGATCGGGTTGCTCGCCATGTTCTCCGTGGCAACCGCCCACTTGTACAGGCGAGTCAGAGCAGCAAGGCTGCGGTTCCAACGTGCGGCGCCGACCTTCTGCGGGTTCCGTGGCGAGCGCGTACGCCAGTCCTCGAAGTCCCACAGATCATCGGCCGTGGCCTCGTCCCACACCTTGCCCCTGGCCCAAAGGAAGTCGAAGAAGATCACGTAGTCATCGCTGTAATTCCGCTTGGTCTCAGCCGCCAGCCGGGCAAACGATGACCGGCACAGAAACAGACTCAGCAATTCATCAATTTGAAAGTCGGGCGACAAAAGGATCGGATCCCCCGCGTGGATTCCCGAGCGGTCCTCCCGATCGGCCAGATTCTCCAAACCCGCCAAAACGGGCACCCGCTGCGGATCGACAGTACGGGCCCTCGGGACCCAGAAGACGCGCCAGCCAGTCACAATGCTCCCCTCCTGCTTCAGCTTCAACACGTCGATTCAACAGGGAAGACGGCGCACATCGCGAACGTCCATCCCGGCGGCGGCCATCCGGTGACGATCCGGGTGAGCGGCGGCGGCCGCAGGACCGTGAGCAGCAGGAGTACGGCGCAGACGGCGGCCGTCCAGGGATGGCGCGGGACACGCCGTAGGGCGAGCAGGACGAGGACCGTCGCCGCGGCGAGCAGCAGGCCACCGCGCCAGCCGCCGGGCCAGGCGACCTCCGCGCCCGGCAGGGCCGCGCCACCGCGCGCGACGGACGCGATCCACCCCGCCGGCCAGCCCGCGCCGTGGGCGAGCACCTCGGCCACTGGCATCGCCACGGGCGCCACGGCGAGCGCGGCGAAGCCCAGGACCGTGGCCGGGGCCACCGCCAGTTCGGCGAAGAGGTTGCAGGGGATCGCCACCAGCCCGACCCTGGCCGCGAACACCGCCACCACGGGCGCGCACACCGCCTGCGCCGCCCCGGCCGCGGCCAGCATCTCCGCGAGCCGTGGTGGCACCCCGCGCCGCGCCAGCGCCGCGCTCCACCGAGGCCCGATGGTGAGCAGGGCGCCGGTGGCCAGTACGGAGAGGAGGAAGCCGTAACTCCGGGCCAGCCAGGGATCGTAGAGCACCAGCAGCAGTACGGCGGCGGCCAGCGCGGGAAGCAGGGTCCTGCGGCGGCCGGTGCCGATGGCGAGGAGAGTGATCGCCCCGCAGGCGGCGGCCCGCAGCACACTGGGCTCCGGCCGGCAGACGACGACGAAGGCAAGCGTGAGCGCCCCTCCCAGCAGCGCCGTCGACCGCAGCGAGATCCCCAGACGCGGGGCGAGCCCACGCCGTTCGGCTCTGATGGCCAGCCCGGCAGGCCCGATCAGCAGCGCGAGCACAATCGTCAGATTGCTTCCGGAGACCGCCATCAGATGCAGCAGATCCGTTGCCGCGAACGCGTCGTGCAACTCCGGCGGGACGCGTGAGGTGTCGCCGACGACCAGCCCAGGCAGCAGGGCTCGGGCATCGGGCGGCAGCCCCTCCGTGGCCTCACGCAGCCCGGCACGCAGCTCTCCCGCCCCGCGCTGTACCGAGGTTGGCTCGCCGGTGACCAATGGCGGGACCGTGCCCTCCACACGTAACGCGGCGGCGTAGTGGTCGTCCTCACGGAGGGGAGGCGCGAGCTTCCCGGTCAGCCGCAGCCGCGTGGAGGGCAGCATCCGCTGCCAGGGGCCGGAGTGTTCACCGGGTGCGACGATCACCAGGACGGGCGTCCTGCCGGTGGTGGTCGCGCCCCGGGATGTCATCACCCGCGTGAGGTCCGCGTCCAGGACGAACCCACCACGCTCGGTCCGGTCGCCACGAACCCTGGGACGCGTGGGCCGGGGGTCGGAGGTCACCGTCAACTCCGCGGTGACGCGGGCGTACCGCTCCGCGAGGGCCGGTACGGGCCCCCGGTGCAGATCGGCGGCGTGCAGCCCGGCGGACGTCGCTCCGGCGGCGGCGCAGAGCAGCATCCCCGCGACGGCCACACCATTGAGCCTTCGCTTGAGACGGCGCTTGAGCCGTAACGTGAGTCGTCGCTCCGGCCCGGCACCGGGCCACACCAGCAGCAGACTCGCGGCGAGCAGACAGCCGAGGACACCAACGGCGGTCCAATGCCCCGGAGTTCCCAGCGCCAGGGCCGCCGCGCCCCACGCCGCCAGGGCGAGCGGGACAAGTCGGAGGTCGGCCGGTGCCTCCTGGCTGGGGTTGGCGGACCCCAGGCGGTGCCCGGCCGCCGTGTGAACCATCGCGCGCGTCATGGCCGTACCAGGGACTGGAGGTCCGCGAACCTGCGCTCCCCGATGCCGTTGACCTCACGCAGTTCATCGACGGACCGGAAACCGCCGTGCCTGCCGCGGTAGTCGATGATGTGCTGGGCGAGCACCGGACCGACCCCGGGGAGTGTGTCGAGCTGTTCCGGCGTGGCCGCGTTGAGGCTCACCGGCCTCGCGGCGGCCTGGGCACCGTCGGCCGTGCCCGCGCCGACACCCGCACCCTGTGCTCCGGGTGCTCCCGGTGGGGCGGGGCCGCCCACCAGGACCTGTTCGCCGTCCATCAGCACCCGCGCCCGGTTGAGCCCGGTCAGATCCGTGCCGGGCTTCGCTCCCCCGGCGGCACGCAGCGCGTCGGCGACCCGTGCCCCGGCGGGCAGCCGCAGGACTCCGGGCCGCCGCACCTTCCCGCTCACATCGACAACGACCCGAGCCGACAGCGACGGCGACGCCGAGAGTGAGGGTGGGGGCAGGGGCGGGGCCTGTGCCGGCGCCTCGGGGAGCACGGCCTCCGCGCCGACGTTCTCCGGAGCCTTGACGGTCCCCGGCCGGCCGCTCCAGAAGTGATGACCGGCCAGAATCACGCCCACCACCAGGACCACCACGAGCGCCGCGAGTGTCCGGGGCTCCAGACCGCATCTGAGCCGCACCCACAGGGGCAGCCGGTCGCACAGCGCGGTCACCGCCCAAGCGCGCCCACGCCCCGCTCGCGCGGCGCGCGGCGCCGAGGCCACCTCCGGCGCCACTGCCGCGTCCGTTCCACGCGTCGCGGTGGTGTCCCCGCTCCTCCCGGACACAGCATCGGCGAAGAGCGCTTCCGCGCGACGGCGCGCCTCCGTCCGAGCAGGGGGCGGGACGGGGATCGGGTCCGGAGCCACACCGTCCGCACCGCCCGGACGTGACAGCACCGTGCGCGGGCGCGGGCGCACTCGCGGGCGCACTCGCGGGCCGCCGGGGCGGCCATGACGCCCACGACGAGCGCGGCCGTCGGAGCCCGGGGCACGGCCGGGGCCGCTGGTGGCAGAGGCCACCGAGGCCGCAGAGGTCGCTGGGGCTACGGAGGCCACGGAGATCATGGATGCCGCATGGGTCGCTGAGGCTGCGGAGGCCGCTGAGGCTGTGGGGGCCCCGGAGGCCGCGGAGATCCCGGCGTTGACGGAGGTCACGGAGGTTACGGAACGTGTTCGGAGAGCCATGCCACAAGACGGTAGGCACATCCGCCCGACCTCGCTGAGCAGGCCGAATTCTCGTGGACAACAAGCGAGTTGTGGATAACTTGGTCACCCTTAGGAGTGGTCGCGCCCGCTCCGGAGAGTCACACAAACCTCGCCGTCCCGGTCAGCGCGGGGAGATCACAGCCCCCAGCAGCCCCGGCCCCGTATGCGCCCCGATCACCGCGCCCACCTCGCTGACATGCAGATCCATCAGCCCGGGCACCCGCTCACGCAGCCGCTCGGCCAGCGTCAATGCCCTTTCGGGTGCGGCCAAATGGTGCACGGCGATGTCCACCTCGCTCGCGCCCGCCCGTTCGGCGACGATCTCCTCCAGCCGCGCGATCGCCTTCGACGCCGTACGCACCTTCTCCAGCAGCTCGATACGCCCGCCGTCCAGCTGGAGCAGCGGCTTCACCGCGAGCGCGGAGCCCAGCAGCGCCTGGGCGGCGCCGATACGGCCGCCCCGCCGCAGATAGTCCAGCGTGTCCACATAGAAGTACGCGGAGGTCCCGGCGGCCCGTTTCTCGGCGGCGGCCACCGCCTCGTCGAGCGTGCCGCCCGCCTCGGCCGCCTCGGCCGCCGCCAGCGCGCAGAACCCGAGCGCCATCGCCACCATGCCGGTGTCCACCACCCGTACCGGCACGGGCGCGTCCTTCGCCGCGAGCACGGCGGCGTCGTAGGTCCCGGAGAACTCGGCCGACAGATGCAGGGAGACGATCCCGCTCGCACCGGCCTCCGCCGCCTCGCGGTACGCGGCGGCGAAGACATCGGGGCTCGGCCGTGACGTGGTCACGGAGCGTCGCTTCTGGAGCGCCACGGCGAGCGAACGGGCCGAGATCTCCGTGCCCTCTTCCAGCGCGCGGTCACCGAGCACGACGGTCAGCGGCACCGCCGTGATGCCGTGCCGCTCCATCGCCTGCGGCGGCAGGTAGGCCGTGGAATCGGTGATGATCGCGACATGGCGGGACATGAGCGGGAGGTTACCCGTCGTCGCCCCTGGTCGGCAGCCCGCCCCCATGTCAGTGATCGTTTCCGCCCCCGCACACGTCGTGATCCCGCCTCGGACCGTCGGCCCGTGGCCCCCGGACCGTCAAATCATCGTCTCCGACCGTCAAGTCATGGTCCCCGACCGTCATGGTTCCCGACCGTCGGGTCATAGTCCCCGACAGTCGCGCCATGGTCCCCGACCGTCATGGTCTTCGACCGTCACGTCGTGGTCTCGGGCCTGGTCTGCCCGGGCGACTTCTGCCAGGGGTACGTCTGCTGCCGCCGGGGATCGGGCGGCTCGATCGCTTCGGGCCCGCCCTGTCCGCCGGACGCGGGGCCTGCCCGCTCCGCACCCGCGGCCCCGGCTCCGGAGCCCTCCGGCTCCGGCCACACCATCGGCTCGCGCACCGGCTCCCGCGTCGGCTCACGCTCCGGCCGTTCCTCCGCCGTCGACCAGTGCCGCAGCGCCCCGGATTCCACATCGATCTGCGCGCTCAGCGACGACAGATCGTCCTCCGCGAACTTCCGCGCCCGGTCCCGCGCGGCCCAGCGCAGTGAGTCCGCCGCGTGCGTGATCCGTTCCGTACGCTCCCGCAGATCCGGGAGCCGCTCCGCGACCCTCACCCGGTCCGGGTCCCGCTCCAGCTGCCGCAGCTCGTCGTCCAGCTCATGGCCGTGCACGCTCAGCCGCTGGAAGAGCTCGATCGACTCCGCCAGCGAGGCGTCCTCGGCCACACCTGCCTGGAGCGCGTCCTGCGTGGCCCGCATCGAGGTCCGCAGCTTCAGCCGCAGCTGCGCCAGCTCCGCCGCCGCGCCCGTCTGACCGATGCTTCTGGCGCGCAGCGTGGTGTCCTCGACGGTCCGGCGGGCCTGCGAGATCGTACGGTCCACGCCCCGCTTGGCCGCGCGCACCGCCTTCACGCTCACAAACACTCCCAGCGCGACGAAGGCGACGAAGAGCAGCGCCACGATCAGGATCACGACGTCCATGGGCGCCCCTTCGCGTTCGGTCGTTCTCGGGAGCGGCTTTCCGCGTGCCGCTTCTTCCACCGTAAACGCAACAGGCAGGCCGGGGGTTCCGTAGGAAACCCCCAACCTGCCCGTAGGGGAAAGCCCTGTGCCCGCGAACGGCACCCCCGAAACGGCACCGGCCAAGAGGCACCGCCAAACGGCACCGGCCAAACGGCACCGGAGAAGCACCACCGGAGAAGCAGCACCGGAGAAGCAGCACCAAAGGGCGCCACCGACCGAGGTAACCGCCCGGGACCACCGAGGTGCTACGCGGGAACGATGTTCACCAGCTTCGGCGCCCGCACGATCACCTTCCGGATGCCCCCGCCGCCCAGCGCCGCGACCACCGCCGCGTCACCCAGCGCCAGCGCCTCCAGCTCCTCGTCCGAGATCGACGGGGAGACCTCCAGCCGCGCCTTGACCTTGCCCTTGATCTGCACCACGCAGGTCACGGACTCGTCGACCACATACGCCGGGTCCGCGACCGGGAAGTCCTGGTGGACGACCGAGTCGGAGTGGCCCAGCCTGCGCCACAGCTCCTCGGCGATATGCGGGGCCAGTGGCGCGATCAGCAGCACCAGCCGCTCGGCGACCGAGCGCGGGACGGGGCCGTCCGCCTTGGTCAGGTGGTTGTTCAGCTCGGTCACCTTCGCGATGGCCGTGTTGAACCGCAGCCCCGCCATGTCCTGCGAGACTCCGTCGATCGCCTTGTGCAGCGCGCGCAGCGTGTCCTCGTCGATGTCGGCTTCCGCGGTGTCCACGACGGTGGCCTCGCCGGTCGTCTCGTCCACCACATTGCGCCACAGCCGTTGCAACAGCCGGTACTGGCCGACGACCGCGCGGGTGTCCCACGGCCGCGAGACATCCAGCGGGCCCATGGCCATCTCGTACAGCCGCAGCGTGTCCGCGCCGTACTCGTCGCAGATCTCGTCCGGAGTGACCGCGTTCTTCAGGGACTTGCCCATCTTGCCCAGCACACGGCTGACCTTCGCGCCCTGGTACCAGTACGCGCCGTCCCGCTCCTCGACCTCGGCCGCCGGCACCGCGATGCCACGGCTGTCCCGGTAGACGAACGCCTGGATCATGCCCTGGTTGTACAGCCTGTGGAACGGCTCGACCGAGGAGATGTGCCCCAGGTCGAACAGCACCTTGGACCAGAAGCGCGCGTACAGCAGATGCAGTACGGCGTGCTCGGCACCGCCCACATACAGATCGACGCCGCCGTGCGGCTTCCCCTCCCGGGGGCCCATCCAGTACTGCTCGATGGCCGGGTCGACCAGCTTCTCGCTGTTGTGCGGGTCCAGGTAGCGCAGCTCGTACCAGCACGAACCGGCCCAGTTCGGCATGGTGTTGGTCTCCCGGCGGTAGCGCTTGACGCCCTCGCCCTGCCCCAGGTCCAGCTCGACATCGACCCAGTCCGCGTTCCGTGACAGCGGCGTCTCCGGCTGCGTGTCCGCGTCGTCCGGGTCAAACGTGCGTGGCGAGTAGTCGTCGACCTCCGGCAGTTCCAGCGGCAGCATCGACTCGGGCAGCGCGTGCGCCGTACCGTCCTCGTCGTAGACGATCGGGAACGGCTCGCCCCAGTACCGCTGACGGCTGAACAGCCAGTCGCGCAGCCGGAAGTTGACGGTCCCCTCACCGATACCGCGCGCGGCCAGCCACTCCGTGATCCGCGCCTTGGCCTCGGCGACGCCCAGACCGTCCAGCGAGATGTCCTCGCCCGTCGAGTTGATGAGACGCGCGTCGTACGAGGCGAACGCGTCGTCCCACTCCGCGGGGTCGGTGGAGCGGCCGTCCGAGGGTTCGACCACACAGCGCATCGGCAGCTCGAAGGCGCGCGCGAACGCGAAGTCACGGCTGTCGTGCGCCGGTACGGCCATGATCGCGCCCGTGCCGTATCCCATCAGCACATAGTCGGCGATGAAGACGGGTACGCGGTCGCCGCTGACCGGGTTGGTGGCGTACGCGCCGGTGAAGACACCGGTCTTGTCCTTCGCCTCGGCCTGCCGCTCGACGTCGGACTTCGACGCGGCCTGCTTGCGGTACGCGTCGACGGCCTCGGCGGGGGTGGCGTGGCCGCCCGTCCACACATCGTGCGTGCCCTCGGGCCAGGCGGCCGGCACGATCTTCTCGACCAGGTCGTGCTCCGGCGCCAGCACCATGTACGTGGCGCCGAACAGCGTGTCCTGACGCGTGGTGAAGACGGTGATCGCGTCCATGTGACCGTCGTCACCGACATGGACGGGGAAGTCGACGCGCGCGCCCTCGCTGCGCCCGATCCAGTTGCGCTGTTGCAGCTTGATGGCCTCGGGCCAGTCCAGCGCGTCCAGATCGTTCAGCAGCCGGTCCGCGTAGGCGGTGATCCGCATGTTCCACTGGCGCAGCTTCGCCTTGAACACAGGGAAGTTGCCGCGCTCGGAGCGGCCGTCCGCGGTGACTTCCTCATTGGCCAGGACGGTGCCCAGGCCGGGAGCCCAGTTGACGGGCGCGTCGGACGCGTACGCCAGCCGGTACTCGCCCAGGACGTCGGCGCGCTCGGCGGCGTTCAGCGCGCTCCAGGCGCGCCCGTCGGGCGTCGGGCGCTCCCCGCTCTCGAACAGCGCCACCAGCGTCTCGATCGGGCGCGCCTTGTCCGCGTCCTTGTCGTACCAGGAGTTGAAGATCTGTACGAAGATCCACTGGGTCCACTTGTAGTAGTCCGGGTCGATCGTCGCCACGGACCGGCGCTTGTCGTGGCCCAGACCCAGCCTGCGCAGCTGGACCCTCATGTTGTCCATGGCCGCCTCGGTCGACACACGGGGGTGCGTGCCGGTGGCGACCGCGTGCTGCTCGGCCGGCAGGCCGAAGGCGTCGAAACCCAGCGTGTGCAGCACGTTGTGACCGGTCATGCGCCGGTGGCGGGCGAACACGTCGGTGGCGATATAGCCCAGGGGATGACCGACGTGCAGACCCGTGCCCGACGGGTACGGGAACATGTCCATGATGAACTTCTCGGGCTTCGCGACCAGCTCGGGGTCGCCGGCCAGCTCACCCGTGGGGTTCGGCGCCTCGTACGTGCCCTCGGCGTCCCAGAAGTCCTGCCAGCGTGCCTCGATGTCGGCGGCCATGGCCGCCGTGTAGCGGTGCGGCGCCACCGGCTCAGCGGCAGCGGAATTCGTCTCGCTCATGTTCTCCGAAGCTCCATCGATCGTCTCTGCCAGCGGATTCGGCCGTGCCATTCGACGAATGGCGGCGCCGGTCGGTGAACGAAAAAGCCCCTCACGCAGGAGGGGACGCCACGCTGATTCCGACCGGATCTCTGTCATCCGTGTCCGTCGGGACTGATCAGCGCGGCCCGCTAAGCAGAAGGCGTACGGCACGCATGGCGTCAGGGTACCGCAGCGTCCGGACGGCCCGCACCGGCGTATCACGCGGGGCCGCCTCCCAGCGACGCCATGACCGGGGTCACCACTGCGGCCATGACCGGGGTCACAACCGGGGTCATGACTGGGGTCACGACCCCGGTCATGACTGAGGTCACGACCCGCGCGGTCACGGCCGAGGGCGCCCCGGAGGAGGAGAGTCCGGGGAGACGGCGGGGAGAGGAGGCGGACAGTCCGGGGAGGGCCTGCGCAGAACACGAGTGAGAGTGAGCGAAAGGGTTGACAGAAGGGCTTGACCGGGAAGCGGCGTTGGGCATGTCGCGGGCTCCCACGAGACCCCCGAGGCGAGCGCCGCACCCGGCTTACTCCGCGAATCAGCCCCTATCCGGGCAACCGCGCAGTCGGATAACTCACCTTGCCCCGGCTAAACCCGCAAACCCGGTACTGCCCGGTATGGCGCCACCTAGCATGCCGCCCACGGGACCGCTTTCCCGAGCCATTCGGAGTTGCCCCCATGAACCCTCAACGCAAGCCCAGTTCGTCGCTCAATCTGGATCCCGACAAGAGCAGGCAGATACAGGGCGGAGTATCCGTCGCCGCACTGGTACTGGTACCGCTACTCGCCGTCGCGGGAGGCGACGATTTCCGTGCCTTCCTCGATTTCGGCGCCGGTGTGCTGTCGCTGCTGTCCCTGTCCGGGGCCGTCGTCTGGGGCCTGATAGCCACCGACCGGTTGCTGCTCTCCCCACGGCACCGGCTGCTGGCTCAGGGCGTCCACCGGGCGACGGCGGTGGCCTCGCTCGGCTTTCTGCTGCTGCATGTCACCGTCAAGGTCTCCCTCGGACATGTGGCACTGATCGGCGCCCTCGTGCCGTTCGGCCTCGGTATCAACGGCGCCAACGGCCTCATCGGCTTCGGCTCGCTCGCCGGACTGCTGATGATCATCGCGGCCACGACCGGCGCGATGCGCAGCGCCTTCGCCCTCCCCGGCCGATTCGCGGGGCGCTGGCGGGCGGTGCACATGCTGGCCTATCCGGCCTGGTGCTTCGCTCTGGTGCACGGCCTCTTCGCGGGTCGCCCGGCGGCCACCTATGTCACCACGTTGTACTGCCTCACCCTGGTCGGGGTGGCCGCCGCCGTGTCCGTACGGCTCTTTCCACGCCCGCTCAAGCGCCGGATCGCCGACAAGATCGTGTCGCTGACCGGAGCGACCGTAACGACCGGACCGCACGGAACGAACAGCGTGAACGGCGCGAGCGGGGCCGCCCGTGAGACTGCCGCCACCGAGCCGCCCCGGCGCGATCTCGCCTCGGACCCGCTTCCGGGCGCGACGGGCCTTCCCCCGCGGCCCCGGTACGCGGGCCCCCTCCAGCGGGAGCCCGCCATGCCCGGCCCGTCGCCGGGATCGCCGCTCGCCCCGCCCCGTACGCCCCCGCGGCTCGCCGCCCCGTCCCCACCGCTGTACGAGGCTCCCCGGCCGCCGACCGATCCCTTCCCGGCCGTCGATCCCCTGGCCGACACCTTCGTCGCCCCCCGCGCCGATCCGGTGTCGGACACCGGTACGGGTATCTCCGCCGGCTACCGCGCGGTCTCGCTGGGGGCCGAGGCCACCACGCGTATGCCGGTACCGCCGCCCCCCGGAACGACAGGGGCCCCCGACGGAATACCGCTCGCCGAGCGCGTACCGATGACCGAGGAAATCCCGGTCGTCGCCGAGGAGCCCATGGGCGGGCCGGGCGGCTGGCCGGCCCCGTCCCCGCCACGGCCGGCGCAGGCCGTGACTCCGCCCCCGTCGACCCCCTACGACTCCGGCGCGATCCCCACCTACGACGCGAGAGCCGCCTCGGCCTACGGCCCGACGGGAGCGTCCCCGTACGGCGGCACCGACGCCTACGACACCGGCCCCGTCCCCCAGTACGACATCGGCTCGGTCCCCCGGTACGGCACCGGCTCCACCCCCGCCTACGACAGCGCGTCCTACAACAGCGAGCCCTATGCCGGGCGGACGTCGGCCTTCCCCGGACAGGACTCCCCCGCGCGGGACACGCCCGATCCCGCCGATCCACCGCCCGGTCCCCTCTATCCGCCCCCGGCCGGGGAACCCTGGCACGCACCCGCAGGAGACCGACCGTGAACACCCCGCTCCCCGATGTCCCCGAAGTCCGTGTCGTCGGCCTCCCCCAGCTGACCCAGGGATTCGATCTGGTCGAACGCCTCGATCTGCCGATGCATCTCAAGGTGCACGGCCCGCTGGAGCCGATGACCGGCGAGCGGCTGGCACAGCTCGCCGAGAACATCTCCCTGACCGGCCGAGGCGGCGCGGGCTTCCCCTTCGGGAAGAAACTGCGGGCGGTCGCCAAGGCCGCGATCCGCCGCGGTGTCCGGCCGGTCGTCGTGATCAACGGCAGCGAGGGCGAGCCCCCCTGCCGCAAGGACACCGTCCTGATCAACCGCGCCCCGCATCTCATACTCGACGGCGCACTGCTCGCCGCCGAGGCGCTCGGCGCCCGCACCCTCGTCGTCGCCGTCACCCGCAATTCCACCGAGGTCTCGATCCGCGCGGCCCTCGCCGAACGCGGACTGTCCGACCGGCGCGGCCAGCCGCTGCGCGCGCGGGTGATCCGTACCCCCGAGCGCATGGTCTCGGGCGAGGCCTCGTCCGTGATCCGGGCCATCGGCGGCGGGCCCGCCCTGCCGCCCGGCCGCCGCGAGCGCGCCGCCGAGTCCGGGGTGGCCGGTCTCCCGACGCTGCTGTCCAACGCCGAGACCTTCGCCCAGCTGGCCGTCGCCGCCCGTATCGGCGCCCGCCGTTACGGCCACACCGGTCTCGACAGCGAGCCGGGCACGGTCCTGCTCACCATCTCCGGCGCGGTCGCCCGTCCCATGGTGGTCGAGGCGCCGTCGGGGGTGCCGCTGCGGTACGTCCTCCAGATGGCCGGCGCCCCGCCAATGCCCCAGGGCGTGCTGACCGGTGGCTACCACGGCAACTGGATCGACGCGATGGCCGCCCATGAGGCCGTCATCTCCAAGGAGTCCTTCGCGTCCTTCGGCGGCGCGCTGGGCGCGGGCGCGATCCTGCCGATCGGTCCCGAGACCTGCCCGCTGGGTGAGGCGCTACGGGTCGCCAACTGGCTGGCGGCCGAGACGGCGGGGCAGTGCGGCCCCTGCAAGCTCGGGCTGCCCGCGGCCGCGGGCGGACTCTCCGATGTCATCAACGGCGGCGGCCAGGCCGCGCTGGAGGCGCTGCGCGCGGTGACCCAGGCGGTCAAGGGCCGGGGCGCCTGCAAGCACCCCGACGGCTCCGCGCGATTCTTCGCCTCCACCCTGTCGGCGTTCACCGACGACCTCGCCGCGCATGTGCTCGACGGTGGTTGCGGACGCGAGACGACGGGGGTGCTGCCGCTGCCGGGACCGGGCTACCAGGAGGCGGAGGAGTCCATTCCGAGCGGGGAGAAACTGGCGGTGGACTGGACGCTGTGCCAGGGCCACGGTCTCTGCGCGGACATCGTCCCCGAGCTGATCCGGATGGGACCCGACGGCTACCCGGCGCTCGCGGACGCGTCGGTTCCCATGCATCTGCGCGGGCGTGCGCAGCGCGCGGTGCGCCGCTGCCCCGCGCTCGCGCTCCGTATCGAGCAGCCCGCGCCGGTACGCACCGAGCGGTCCGCACGCGTGGCGCTGCCGCCCAGCGGTGGCCGCAAGGCCCTGGGACCCGGGCGCGGTTGAGGCATTCGGCCGACGGGTACCCATGACGGGCGCCCGTCGGCCCACGCCCCACAAGCACCCCACGCCCCACAGACACCCCATGAGGACACAGCACACAGACGAGAAGCGGGCCACCCGATCCGGGCGACCCGCTTCTCGTACTGCTGAACACCGCTGAATACTGCTGAATCCGCTGTGACAGCCGAATCGATGTGGAGCTAAGGAGAATTGAACTCCTGACCTCCTGCATGCCATGCAGGCGCTCTACCAACTGAGCTATAGCCCCTCGCGATGTGCCGCTCCGCAGGCTTTCCCCTCGGCGGCATCGCCAACATTACACGGTCCCTCCGGCTCACCACCAAATCGTTTCCGGTCTGAAGGGATAAGACCGATACGCCCGGTACTGTCGCCCTTCGTGACCGTCGCCATGCTCCTGCGGAGCACGCTCCGCAACCTCTCCGTCCGGCGCCCCCTCCTGCTCGCCGCCTCGGTCTGCCTGCTGTCCTTCGCCACGTTCTGGGCGGCGCAGCGCGCGGCCGGGGTCTCCATGATCGATCTGATGGTCTATCGGGCCGAGGGCCGTACCGTGCTGGACGGCCGGGACCTGTACGCGATGCGTGCGACATCCGTTCAACTTCCGGCGACCTACCCGCCGTTCGCCGCCCTGCTGTTCACCCCGCTCACGCTGCCGGGCGTTCCCGGACTGCGGGCGCTCGCCACCGCCGGGAACCTGCTGCTCCTGGTCGCTTTCGCCCAGCTCTCCCTGCGGCTCACGCTCCCCCCGGACCGGCTCCCGCGACCGTGGGTCACCGCGCTCTGGGTGGCCTCGGCCGCCGTCTGGTGCGAGCCGGTGTGGACGACCCTGCGCTACGGGCAGATCAATCTGCTGCTCGCGGTGGCGGTGATGTGGGACCTCACCCGCCCCGACGGCCACCGCTGGGCGGGCGCGGGCACCGGCCTCGCCGCCGCGATCAAGCTCACCCCGGCGCTCTTCGCGGTCCTGTTCCTGATCGTCGGGCTCGTACGGGCCGGGAGGGAAGGCTGGAATCCCTGGCTGCGGCGGTTCGCGACGGCCTCGGTGGTCTTCTGCGCGGCGACGCTGGCGGCCACCGCCGCCCTCCCCCGCGACTCGCTCCGCTTCTGGTCCACGGCCCTCTTCGAGACACACCGGGTGGGCAGCGCGGAGAACACCGCCAACCAGTCGCTGCGCGGGGTCCTCGCCCGGCTGCTGCACACCGGCGAGCCGGCGCTCTGGTGGACCGCCGCGGCCGGCGCGGTGGCGGTGCTCGGCCTCGCGTCGGCGGTCGCGGCCGCGCTGCGCGGGGAACGTGCCGCCGCGATGGCCGCCTGCGCGGCGACGGCTCTGCTGATCAGCCCGGTCTCCTGGTCGCACCACTGGGTGTGGTGCGTACCGATCGTGCTGTTCCTCGGCGCACGCGCCGGAGCGTGGTGGGCGCTCGCCGCGGCGCTGGCCTTCTGCTCGTACGCCCTGTGGTGGGTCCCGCACGGCGTCGGCCGCCCCGAACTGGCCCAGGGCGCCGCCGAGATGACGCTCTCCGCCCTCTACCCGCTGACGGCCGCCGCCCTGATCGGGTACGTGGCCGTGTCGGTGGTCAGGCCGTGGCGAACGAGTAGAACCGCTTGAGCGTGCAGTGCTCGTCGAGGAGCCGGCCGTAGATCGGCTCGCCCTCCAGCTCCCGGTAGGTCTCGATGGGGTCGCCCTTTATGATCAGCGCCCGCGCGCACTCCTCGCACCAGTACTGGTACTCGGGGTTGAGCGGATCCATGTCCCGGACGATCGGCGTACCACTGCCGCACCAGTCGCATTTACGCCTGTGTGCACCCATCACTCAGCTCCAGCTGTGGCCGCAGGCCGTGCACACGTAGGAAATTCCGCCATTGTCACCGAGCACTTGAGCCACCTGGGACGAGCCGCACGAAGGGCAGCTGAGGCCGGTGCGCGCCTCCGCCTCGGCGAGCGGTTCACCGGGTTCCTCGACGCTGCTGGCGGACATGTACGCGCTCCCTCCCCATGCGGTCCGTCGCCCCCCTCCGGCGGTCCGATTCTGCCACGCCGAGGACCGGGGAGCAGCCTGAAAAATCCTGCCTGTTAGGGCTTATACCGGACGCGGTGACCGCGAGCCGGGAACTCACGGGGCGAGGCGGACGGCGAGCGCGAGAACGAACGTCCCGAAACCAGAAATCCCGCCCCTTGCCAGGGACGGGATCCAGAGGATGTAACGGATTGTGGAGCTAAGGAGAATTGAACTCCTGACCTCCTGCATGCCATGCAGGCGCTCTACCAACTGAGCTATAGCCCCGCGTGTTCCCCGCGCTCAGCGCCGCGAACAAGAAGAACTTTAGCCTGCGACCAGCCGGAAAGTGAAATCCGGCCCCATCGCCGCCGGGGGTGGCTCAGTCGTCGTCACCGAGGACCGGTTCCGGGAGGGTTCCCGCGTTGTGCTCCAGCAGCCGCCAGCCGCGCGCGCCCTCGCCGAGGACGGACCAGCAGCAGTTCGAGAGCCCGCCGAGGCCTTCCCAGTGGTGAGCCTCCAGGCCCAGCAGATGGCCGATCGTGGTACGGATCGTGCCGCCATGGCTGACCACGACGAGCGTGCCGCCGTCGGGCAGCTTGTCGGCGTGCCGGAGGACGACGGGCGCGGCGCGCTCCGCCACCTCGGTCTCCAGCTCACCGCCGCCGCGCCGGACGGGCTCGCCGCGCTTCCACGCCGCGTACTGCCCGCCGAACCGTCCGATGATCTCTTCATGGGTCAGGCCCTGCCAGTCGCCCGCGAAGGTCTCGCGGAGCGCGGCGTCGTACGCGATGTCGTGTCCGGTGATCGCGGCCAGCTCACGGGCCGTGGCCGCGGCCCGCCGGAGGTCGGAGGCGACGATCGCGTCCGGCTTCAGGGAGGCCAGCAGCCGGGCGGCCCGGTGCGCCTGGGCGATACCGGTGTCGGTCAGCTCGATGTCCGTGGTGCCCTGGAAGCGGCGCTCCAGATTCCACGCCGTCTGGCCGTGCCGCCACAGGATGATGCGGCGGCCTCTGCCGCCCTTTCCGCCGTTCAGCTCAGCTCACCGTCACTGTCACCGAAGGCCCCCGCGCGCTCCCCGCCGTCGCCCGTCGACTCGGCGTGCTCCGCGGCCTTGCCCCGGGTCTTGACGGCGTCCTCGGGAAGCGGCAGTTCGGGGCAGTCCTTCCACAGGCGCTCCAGGGCGTAGAAGACCCGCTCCTCGCTGTGCTGCACATGCACGACGATGTCGACGTAGTCGAGGAGGATCCAGCGCGCGTCGCGGTCGCCCTCGCGGCGCACCGGCTTGGCGCCCAGCTCCTTCTGGAGCCGCTCCTCGATCTCGTCGACGATCGACTTGACCTGACGGTCGTTGGGCGCCGAGGCGAGCAGGAAGGCATCGGTGATCGACAGCACATCGCTGACGTCGTACGCGATGATGTCGTGCGCGAGCCGGTCGGCGGCCGCCTGGGCGGCGGCGTTGACGAGCTCGATGGAACGATCAGTAGCGGTCACAAGCAGGCTTCCGTCGGTGGTCATGGAGATACCAAGGATCTCACGGACCACCGACAGCCGGTGCGGCGCGGGAGCGGGCCTGACCACCCTCGTGGGAGCGGACCTGACCACCCTCGTGGGAGCGGGCCTCCGGCCGCCCTCGCGTGGGCGATGCCGGGCGCACGCCCGGCCCTGCCCCTGCCCCGCTCCCCCGCCGGCCTCAGTCGACCTTGAAGTCCTTGCCGAGGACGACGGAGACATCCGCGTTCGTGGCGGCCTTGCCCTTCTTCACCGCGTCGGCCGGCAGTCCGAGGGTCTTGGCGACCTCTTCCGCCTCCGGCTTCTTCGCCTCGTCACCATAGGTGACCTGCGAGGATGCCACGATCTCGGCCGTGCCCGCGTCCACGAAGCGATAGCCGCCGTTGACCAGCGAGATCCGGGAGGACTCCGCCGCGCTCTGGTTCCCGCTCGCGTTCTTCACCCCGACACGCACGGCCGAGCCCTGCTCCGGCGCGGTGACAGAACCGCCCAGGATGTCCTTGACCACACTCTCGGAGGCCTGCTCGCTGAGCAGGCCGTTCTGCTGGACGGGCAGGAGCGTTGTCTTGTAGTCGCCGACCTTGGCGTGCTCGGCCAGCTTGGCGAGGGAGGCCCCCAAGTCCTTCTCAGGCAGCGAGGGATCGAGGATCTGTGCCAGGGTCTCGACGGTGACCGTCGCGGCCTGCGGGTCGTCCGACATCTTCCGCAGCACCCCCTGGAGGACCTGGCCGAACCGCTGGAGCTGCTTGGCCTCCGGCTCGTCGGGCGCGCTGTAGGTGGCGTAGGCGACGGCCATGCTCCCGCTGAGCGTCTGGTTCTCGCCCTTCTTGACCACCGGGTCGTCGCCCTTCTTCGCCCCGGGCACCTCGACGTCGGTGGTCAGGTCGATCGTGCCGACGAGCTCGACGAGGTTCTCCAGATACGGGGTGTCGAGCCGCCAGGTGCCGGTGATCTTGGTGCCG
Organism: Streptomyces sp. NPDC094034; assembly: GCF_040303865.1. Classification (NCBI taxonomy): domain Bacteria; kingdom Bacillati; phylum Actinomycetota; class Actinomycetes; order Kitasatosporales; family Streptomycetaceae; genus Streptomyces; species Streptomyces sp. NPDC094034. The sequence goes on from NZ_JBEOUD010000001.1 coordinate 333,886, forward strand.
AGCAGTGCGCCGATGGCCTCCCGGGTGCCGTCCGAGCCGTCGTCGTCGACGGACTTGCCGAGCGTGGCGGAGACACCGTCGTCGTCGGCGACGGAGAGGGAGTTGGGCAGCAGGACGGTGGTGCCCTGGCCGGTCGTGGCGTTGTTGACCAGCAGCGCCGTGGAGGTGCCCTTCTGCTTGGTGTCGTGCAGATGCACCACGATCACATCGCGCTTCTGCGGCCCCGTGGCGGTGGTCTCCTTCTCGTCCGCGGCGCCGAGCCCCGGCAGCTTGCCCGCGTACCAGAGATAGCCGACGCCGCCGGTGACCGCGAGGACGAGAACGACGACCAGGGCCACGACACGGCTGCGACCGCGCCGCTTGGCCTCCTCGCGCCGCTCGGAGCGGCTCTCGGTGAACTTCAGCCAGTCGATGACGTCTTCGGAGTTCTCGTCCGGCTCCTCTATGAACGAGAACTGCTCGGTGCGGTAGTCACGGTCCTGGCCGTCGGGGCGCCGCTGCTCCGGTACGGGTACGGGTACGGACGCGGGCGCCGGGGCGGGCGCGGCGGGCGGCTCGGCGACGGGAGCGGCGGACGCGGCGGCCGGCTGCTGCTGCTGCTGCTGCTGCTGCGGGATGTTCCACTGCTGGGTGGTGTCGACACTCACGGGCTGCTGCTGCCCGGTGTCATAGCCGTAGCCGTCGTATCCGTACCCCTGCCCCTGTTGCCCCTGCCCCTGAGCCTGTCCCTGCTGCGACGGCTGTTGCGGCTGCGGCGGCTGCGGCGATGACGGCTGGGCGTACGGGTCGTACTGCTGCTGGGGCTGCTGGGGCGCCGTCGTCTGCTGGGGCTGGGCGTACGGGTCGTATCCGTACCCCTGTTGCCGCTGCGAGGGCTGGTGCTGCTGCGGCTGCCCGTAGGCGTCGTACTGCTGCTGCGGCTGGGGCTGCTGGTACACCGGCTGCCCGTACTCGTCGTAACCGACGATCCGGGGCTGCGTGTAATACGGGTCGTACGGATCGTACGGCTGCTGCTGGTCGTTCACCGGTGCCCCTCTCCCTGGCTCATGCGCCGCGGTACAACTGCCGCTTGTCGATGTAGCGCACCACACCGTCCGGCACCAGGTACCAGACCGGATCGCCCTTCGCGACCCGCCCCCGGCAGTCGGTCGACGAGATCGCCAGCGCGGGCACTTCCACGAGGGAGACCCCGCCCTTGGGCAGTCCGTCGTCCGTCAGATCATGGCCCGGCCGGGTCACTCCGATGAAGTGGGCGAGCGAGAACAGCTCTTCGTGGTCCCGCCAGCTCAGGATCTGGGAGAGCGCGTCGGCTCCGGTGATGAAGAAGAGGTCCGCGTCGCCGTGGACGGCCCGCAGGTCCCGCAGCGTGTCGATCGTATAGGTCGGGCCGCCGCGGTCGATGTCGCTGCGGCTGACCGAGAACTGCGGATTGGACGCGGTGGCGATGACCGTCATCAGATAGCGGTCCTCGGCAGGGGAGACCGCGCGCTGGCTCTTCTGCCACGGCTGTCCGGTCGGCACGAACACCACCTCGTCGAGGTGGAACAGGGCGGCCACTTCGCTGGCCGCCACCAGGTGCCCATGATGGATCGGGTCGAAGGTCCCGCCCATCACGCCGAGTCGGCGCCTGCCGCGACCGGATCCGGGTTCACGACCGCCGGCCGCCTGCTGCTCTCCCATGCGTGCAGAGCCTACTGGCACAAGATGACGCGCCGGTGTCAGCGGTCGCGGTTGAAGCGGGTGGTGATCCACAGCAGCAGAAGCAACCCGAACAGGGCGCCGCCACCGATGAGGTACGGGTTGAGGCTTTCGTGGTTGCCGCCGTGCTCGGTGGCCTCGGCGAGCGTGACCAAGTGGGCGGCGGTACCGGTGAGGCTCATCTTCTACGGGCCCTTTTCTTCACGGGTGGGAGCGGGGACTTCGCGCACATCGTATGCGGGGGCTTCGGGCACGCTCACGCCGACTCAGTCGTTGTGATCGTTGTCGCGGTATCCGCGCAACAGGAACCAGGCGAGCAGGACGACTCCGACCAACGAGACGAGGAGCACGATCCGCAACGTATCGCCCGGCCCCTGCTGATCCGATGCGGCGGCGAGCAGGGTGACGATTTCCGGCATGTCGGGTGCGCTCCTCGGTCTCTTCCGGCCACGCCCGGGGTGGCGACTCCCGGGAAACACGGCGATGGCCCCCGTCACACGGTAGACCCACCCCCTAGGGTGGGGGCCGTCAGGGGGACGAGCTGTGGACTCGTATGAACAGGGGATATCCATATGACCGAAGACAGTCACGAGGCAGCCACTCACGAAAGCGTGCCGAGCAGGCAGCGCAAGCGCTTCCCGGGCATTTCCTCACGGGCGTACGAACACCCCGCGGACCGCTCGGCGCTGGTCGCCCTGCGCAAGCTCACCGGCTTCGACACGGTCTTCAAGGCGATGAGCGCGCTGCTGCCCGAGCGCAGCCTGCGGCTGCTCTTCCTCTCCGACTCCGTGCGGGTCAGCGACGCGCAGTTCGCCCATCTCCACGCCATGCTGCGGGACGCCTGCTACATCCTGGACCTGGAGAAGGTTCCCGCGATGTATGTGGCACAGGACCCGAAGCCGAACGCCATGTGCATCGGTCTGGACGAGCCGATCATCGTGGTCACGACGGGGCTGGTGGAGCTGCTCGACGAGGAGGAGATGCGGGCGGTCGTGGGCCATGAGGTGGGCCACGCGCTCTCCGGTCACTCCGTCTACCGGACGATACTTCTCTTCCTCACCAATCTGGCGCTCAAGGTCGCCTGGATCCCGCTGGGCAATGTCGCGATCATGGCGATCGTGACGGCGCTGCGGGAGTGGTTCCGGAAGTCGGAGCTGTCGGCGGACCGGGCGGGACTGCTGGTCGGCCAGGACCTCCAGGCCTCGATGCGCGGCCTGATGAAGATCGCCGGTGGCAATCACCTGCACGAGATGAACGTGGACGCGTTCCTGGAGCAGGCCGCCGAGTACGAGGCGGGCGGCGATCTGCGGGACTCCGTGCTCAAGATCCTCAATGTGCTGCCGCGGACGCACCCCTTCACGACGGTGCGTGCGGCCGAGCTGAAGAAGTGGGCCGAGAGCCGCGACTACCAGCGGATCATGGACGGCCACTACCCGCGCCGCGAGGAGGACAAGGACACCTCGGTGACGGACTCGCTCCGTGACTCCGCCACGCATTACGCGGACACGGTCCGCAACAGCAAGGACCCGCTGATGAAGCTGGTCGGCGACATCGCGGGCGGCGCGGGCGATCTGGGCGGCAAGCTGCGCGACAAGTTCACGGGCGGCGGCGGCAGCAACGGCGGCAACGGCGGCAAGAGCGACCGCCCCTCGGACGAGGGCCCCGGCAAGAGCTGAACCATACGGAAGACAGCCGTACGGAAAACAACCGTACGGGAGACGGGAAGCGGAACCGCGCGCGAGCGTGTAGCGGGAGCCCGGCCGGCCATGTCAGGCGGCCGGGCTCGGTTCCGCCGCGCGGGACAGCGTCCCGCACAGCGCCGTGACGGGCGGACCCGTCGCGTACGGGTCCGTGCCGACCGGTTCATGGGGTTTCGCGCGCTGGCCCGCCAGAAGGGGCCGCAGCGTGGTCGGCGGCTCTGTCGAGCAAGACTGCGGCCCGGCCTGCACCTCACTGGTCAGCAGTCGCGCCGTATGCCGCGGCAGCGCGTCCAGATCGAAGCGGAAGCGCAGCTCACGCCGGACGGTGAAGAGCGAGGCGTCCCGTACGGGCAGCGCGTCGGAGCTCGCCGGGCGCAGCGCGTAGACGAAGACATGGTCCGAGACCACCTCCAGTGTCCCCGGTGAGGTCTCCTGGTAGCGCAGCGTGCCGTGCACCCGCACCTCGTCGTCGGCCTGGGCCACCTTCGACGGGTCGAAGCGCACCAGCCAGCCGGTCGGGGCGTGCAGGCCGTCGTCGGCGGGGGCGGCGAATCCGGCGTCGAACTGGTCGAGCTGGTCCGGGTCGAGCAGCACCCGTACCGGCCGTTCCGAGTGGCCCTCGATGACGTCCGGGTCGAGTGAGGACGCCACCAGATAGTCCTTGACGGTGGTCAGCGCGGCCATCACCTGGCTCTCCGAGAAGCCACCGGTCTCCCGGACGGCGGGCATCGTGATCCCGGCCGCCCCCACCCGGAACTGCGCGGCCGGACTGTGCTCGAAGAGATCCGCGGGGGTGCCGCCAGGTACGGGTCCCCGCGGGGCCAGTGGGATCACCGACATCCGCACCTGGTCCACCGAGCGGCCGGTGGCCGGGCGGTAGGGATTGCGCAGGCCCAGATAGATGGCGGTACCGAACGCGAGGACCACCACCAGGACGAGCAGCAGCAGCTGTCTCGATCCGCGCCAGAAGATTCCGTGGGTCCGGCGCCTGGCCGGGGGCGGAGGCCGCGTCGGAGGCACCCTCCGTACGGCGTCGGCGTGATCGGTCATCCGTTCCCGCGCCGAGAACTCCTGAAGGCGGGCCTCCCGGATGAAGGATTCGTCGAAGACGGTGGAGCGGTACTCGTCGTCATCGCCGCCGGGCAGCCCCTCAGGTTCCCCTTCGGGTGGGTCTCCACGCCCTGCCATACCTTCAGAGTAGGTCGGAGGGGCCGAACATAAACGCTGGGCAAGCCGGGAAGTTCCGGGAGCCACGCGATCGGCCGTTCAGGTCGTCCCGGGCCGTCCGGGGGTGGTCAGCCGCGCTCAGGGCGAGCGGTCGGGGCGAGCGGTCAGGGCGTGCGCGGCACCACGGAGACCGTCGGCGCCGACTCGTTCGCGGAGGCCGAGGGGATAGCCGGGGCCGGCTTGTCGATCTCGGTCGTGGTGGGCCCCGGTACCTTGCCGTCGCGGCTGTTGGAGGCTCCGCGGTAGACGGCCGAGAAGGCCAGCGCGACCATCCCGATCCCCATCAGCAGGGCGAGCAGCCAGGCGACGGGCCGGTGCCAGCGGGCGGCGCCGCGATACGGACGCAGCGAGCCGCCATGGCGTCCGTACGGCCCGTCGAGCGCATCCGGGTCATCGGGGTCGTACCCGTCGTCGTAGTCGGGGTCGGGTCCGTACGCGCCGTCGCGGCCGTACAGCTCCTCGTACAGCTCGTCCTCGGGCCGTCCCCCGCCGGACCGCGCGTGGGCCGCCTCGGCCTCGGCGCGCGCCTGGGCGGCGGCCAGCAGCCGTTCCACGGCGGAGGGTTCATGGATGGTGGCGGACCTGACGAAGTCCTCGTCGAACACCACGGGGGCGAAGTCCTTGTCCGCGCCTCCGCGGTCGTCGTCGGGCTCCCAGCCGTCCGGGAACGGCCTGCCCCCCACGTCGTCCGGCACCCCTTCAGGGTAGACCTGGCGGGTCGTTTTGGGCAGGCGGAGTCCGAACTCTCCCGACTCGGTCTTCGTCACATCGGGGCCGGGGCGCGCCCGTCCGCCGCCACGGGCGTCCCTGCCGTATCGGTCCGTATCGGTGGCCCCACCGCTATCGCGTGTGGCCGTCGCCGATCACGATGTACTTCGTCGAGGTCAGCTCCGGCAGGCCCATCGGTCCCCGCGCGTGCAGCTTCTGCGTGGAGATTCCGATCTCGGCGCCGAAGCCGAACTGGCCGCCGTCGGTGAACCGGGTGGACGCGTTCACGGCGACGGTCGTGGAATCGACCAACTGGGTGAATCGACGGGCGGCGGCCTGCGAGGTGGTGACGATCGCCTCCGTATGGCCGGACGACCAGAGCCGGATATGGGCGACGGCGGCGTCCAGCGAGTCGACGACCGCGGCGGCGATGTCGTACGAGAGGTACTCGGTCTCCCAGTCCTCCGCGGTGGCCGGCACGATCTCCGCCTTCGAGCCCGCGCCGTACGCGAGCACCCGCTCGTCGGCGTGGACCGTGACCCCGGCGTCGGCGAGCGCGTCCAGCGCGCGCGGCAGGAACGCGCCCGCGATGTCCTGGTGGACGAGGAGCGTCTCGGCGGCGTTGCAGACGCTGGGCCGCTGCGCCTTGGAGTTGATCAGGATCTCGACGGCCATGTCGAGATCGGTCTCGGCGTCCACATACACATGGCAGTTGCCGGTGCCGGTCTCGATGACGGGCACGGTGGAGCCCTCGACGACGGCGCGGATCAGGGAGGCGCCGCCGCGCGGGATCAGCACGTCGACCAGGCCCCGGGCCCGCATCAGTTCCTGTACGGCGTCCCTGCCCTCGCCGGGCACGAGCTGTACGGCGTCGGCGGGCAGCCCGGCCCCGCCGACCGCGTCACGCAGCACCCGTACGAGGGCGGTGTTCGAGGAGATCGCCGAGGAGGAGCCGCGCAGCAGCACCGTGTTGCCCGACTTCAGACAGAGCGCGGCGGCGTCCACGGTGACGTTGGGGCGGGCCTCGTAGATGATGCCGACCACGCCGAGGGGCACCCGCACCTGCCGCAGGTCGATGCCGTTGGGCAGCGTCGAGCCGCGTACGACCTCACCGACCGGGTCGGGCAGCGCCGCCACGTCCCGTACGTCCGCGGCGATGGCCCGCACCCGCTCCGGTGTCAGCGTCAGCCGGTCGATGATCGCCTCGCCGGTCCCGGCCTCCCGGGCCCGCGCGATGTCCTCGGCGTTGGCCGTGACGATCTCGTGGGTACGCACTTCCAGCGCGTCCGCGATCGCCAGCAGCGCGTCGTCCTTGGCCGCCCGCGGCAGTGGCGCGATATCGGCGGCCGCGGCGCGGGACCGGTAGGCGGCCCTGGCGACCGGGGAGAGGTTGTCGTACGGCGAGAGCGAGGTCATGCCCGCAGGGTAGTGCGCGCCCTGCGGGCATTCCGCACCTATTCCGGACTCCGAGACACTTCCGGTGGGGGATCAGAACGGATGAACGCCCACCGGGGCCGCCGGTGGCGGGCCGTACCCCTCCGCGATCCGCTGGTGATAGGTCTCACGGTCGATGACCTCAAGGCCGACGATCTTCCACGGCGGCAGCTTGGCGCTCGACCGGTGCTCGCCCCAGAGCCGCAGTGCGACGGCGGCGGCGTCGTGCAGATCCCGGGCCTCCTCCCAGTACCGGATCTCCGCGTGGTCGTTGGCGTACCGGCTGGTCAGCAGGAAGGGATGGTCATGGGCCAGCTGCTCAAGGCCGCGCCGGACCTCCGGCAGCGGGGCCTCGGCGCCCGAGACGCTGAGCGTGATGTGCCAGAGCTTCGACAGCGCACGGCCCTCCCCGCGCGCTTCCGTTCCCGATACGACCTCCCGCTGTTGCTCGTCGTCGAAGTCGTCCCCCGCTTCGACGCTGGTCAGGGCTCGTTCCTCGCCCGCGGCCCTCCGGGCGTGGGCGCTTCCCCCGGTCCCTCGGGGCACCGCCCCCGGGCGCGCTCGTCTCACCAGCGGCCTCCTGTTGATGCGTTGTCGTGCTGTACCCCGTCTGTACCCCTGGGACAAAGTTGACCAGTCCCGGGCAGGGCATGGGGCGGTTTTGGTAAAGGTCCCTGTTCAAAGACCGGAGTTTCAGCCGTTTCAGGGGTGGGTCAGGGATGGAGGATGACCAGATCGTCTCTGTGTACGACCTCACGCTCGTAGGCGGGACCCAGTTCGCGGGCCAGCTCGCGGGTGGAGCGGCCCAGAAGCTGGGGGATCTCCTTCGCGTCGAAGTTGACGAGTCCACGGGCGACCGGACGGCCCGCCGTGTCCCGCAGCTCCACCGGGTCACCGGCGCTGAACTCGCCCTCGACGGCGGCGATCCCGGCCGGCAGCAGTGAGGTACGCCGCTCGACGACGGCCCGTACCGCGCCGTCGTCCAGGGTGAGCGCGCCCTGCGGGGTGGAGGCGTGGGCGAGCCACAACAGACGGCCCGCGGAGCGCCGTCCGGTGCGGTGGAAGTACGTACCCGTGTCCCGGCCCGCGAGCCCGTCGGCGGCGTGGCTCGCGGAGGTCAGCACCACCGGGACCCCGGCGGCGGCGGCGATCCTGGCGGCCTCGACCTTGGTGACCATGCCGCCGGTGCCCACGCCCGCCCGGCCCGCGCTGCCGAGGGAGACGCCGGTCAGATCGGCGGGGCCGCGCACCTCAGCGATCCGGGAGGCGCCGGGGGTACGGGGGTCGCCGTCGTACAGCCCGTCGACGTCGGAGAGCAGGACGAGCAGATCGGCCCGTACGAGATGGGCGACGAGGGCGGCCAGCCGGTCGTTGTCGCCGAAGCGGATCTCGTCCGTGGCGACGGTGTCGTTTTCGTTGACGACGGGGACGGCGCCCATGCCGAGCAGCTGGTCCAGGGTGCGGTACGCGTTGCGGTAGTGGGCGCGGCGACTGGTGTCGTCGGTGGTGAGGAGCACCTGCCCGACGCGGACGCCGTAGCGGGCGAAGGAGGCGGTGTAGCGGGCGACGAGCAGCCCCTGCCCGACGCTGGCGGCGGCCTGCTGGCGGGCCAGGTCCCGGGGGCGGCGCTCCAGTCCGAGGGGGGCGAGCCCGGCGGCGATGGCACCGCTGGAGACGAGCAGCACCTCTTTCTCGTCACCGCCGCCGGCACCGCGTCTGACCTGGGCGAGAACATCGACGAGCGCGTCGACCCGGTCGGCGTCGAGCCCTCCGGAGGCGGTGGTGAGCGAGGAGGAACCGACCTTGACGACGATCCTGTGGGCCCCTGCCACCGCGTCCTGCCGTACCGTCGCGCTCTGCCGTGCCGCTGCCACGTGCTGTGCCTCTGCTCTCACTGTCGGCCACACCTCACCGGCCGACCGCTCGCCGGCTGGTCGTCCGCCGGTCGCTCAGCGTACGCGGGCGACTCCCGGGCCGACGAGGCATTTCAGTGGGTGGGACACGGCCCGGAGACCCGTCCCCGGCCTCGACCTGTGCCCGCGGTGCAACCACATGTCGGTGAAGACAGTCTGTCAGGTATGACAACAGCCGGGAAACGTTCCCGTCCGCGCAGCGATAAGCTGGCCTCCACGGCGCCCGCACGCTCGCCGATGGCGGCGACTCCCCCCACTTGATCCTCCGCGCAACCACACAGAGATGGGCCATCAGTAATGCCAGTAAAAGTGAGCGTCGTCATTCCGGTGTACAACCCGGGTAAGTACATCGACCCGTGCATCGATTCACTGCTGGCCCAGACGTTGCCGGCGGCGGATTTCGAAGTGCTCTTCGTGGACGACGGGTCGACCGACGACAGCCCTGCCCGCCTGGACAAGCTGGCGGCCGAGCACCCTCATTTCCGGGTGATCCACATCCCCAACTCGGGCTGGCCCGGCAAGCCGAGGAACATCGGTGTCGCCGAGGCCAAGGGTGAGTACGTCCAGTTCGTGGACCAGGACGACCACATGGCGTCCGACGCGCTGCGACGGCTCTATGAGATGGGTCACCGCAACGGCTCCGACATCGTGATCGGGAAGGTCGCGTCCAATTTCCGGGGCGTTCCGCACGGCGTGTTCAAGAAGAACCGCGAGAAGTGCGATCTGAGCAATGCGCCGCTGTACGACAGCCTGACCCCGCACAAGATGTTCCGTACGGAGTTCCTGCGCGAGAACGGCATCGCGTACCCCGAGGGCAAGCGGCGCCTGGAGGACCAGCTGTACATGATGCAGGCGTATTTCCCCGCCAAGGTCGTGTCGATCCTGGGGACTTACACCTGCTACTACTACTCGAAGCGGGACGACGGCCAGAACGCCGGCTCCGCCAAGATCGTGCCGGCCGGCTACTACGGCAACCTGCGCGAGGTCCTCAAGGTCGTCGTGGACAACACCGAACCGGGTGAATTCCGCGACCGGCTGCTGCGGCGCTTCTACCGGGTCGAGATGCTCGGCCGGCTGAGCGAGCCGTCCGTGGTCAACTACACGCCCGAGTTCCTCGACGAGATGTGCGACGCGATCCGTCCGCTCGCCGAGGAGTTCATGCACGACGGCGTGCACGACGGCCTCGGCTCGCTGGTCAGACTCCGCTCCACTCTGCTGCGCGCCGACGACCGCCAGGGTCTGGTGAAGATCGCCCGCTTCGCCAAGTCGGTGAAGGGCGCGGCCCGGCTGGAGGACTTCGACTGGCAGCCGGACGGCAGTGCCGCGCTCACCGTGACCGGCCGACTCGTCCACGGCGAGGACAAGGAGCCGCTGCGGCTGGTCCGCCGCGGCAAGCGCTACTTCCTGCACCCCGAGATCACCGAAGGGCTGCTGCCGGACGGTGAACTCCTCGATGTCACCGACGACATGGACAGCTTCAAGGGCGAGTTCTCGCTGCGCAACCGCGAGACCGCCGTCGAGTGGCCGTGTGTCGCCGAGTTCACCACCAAGATCGAGGCGCTGGGCGACGACGCCTACGAGGTGGTCCTGCACGGCGTCGGCCAGGTCACCAGCGAGGCGGTCAAGGGCCGCGGCCGGGTCTCCCGCGGCTTCTGGGACGTCTGGGTGCCGCTGCGCGGACTCGGGCTGGTACGCAAGGCCAGGCTCGGCGCGGACCGCGCCGCGTCGGTCGACACCAAGTGCCTTCCCGCGCTGCTCGGTTCGCCCGCGCGGCCGGTGATCCCGTACTTCACCGACCCGCACGGCAACCTCACCCTCGATGTCGCGGGCCGCGCCAAGAAGATGGCCACCTATCTCGCGGACCGGCCCGCGCGGCGGATGCCCGGCAGCCGTCCCGAGCTGCGTCTCGACATCTTCACCGGCACCAAGTCCGGTTCACAGGCGGTCGAGTTGGTGCTGACCCCGGCGGACGGCAACGCGCGGACCGCGCCGTCCACGCTCCGCCCCGACCAGGGCCGGGCCCATCTCGGTGTCCCCGCCAGGGTCCCGGACCTGCCGGCCGGACCGGCGCAGCTGTCGGTGCGGCTGGACGGGCCGAAGGGCCCGGTGCTGCCGCTCTGCGAGGTGCCCGTGGCCCAGGGCGGCCGGATCCGGCTGGACGAGAGCGGTCTGGACATGGTCGATCCCCTGCTCGTCCGGATGGTGACGGTGAAGCGCCGCCGGGCGACGTTGCGCCGGGTGCTCCGCTCGGCGGGCGGCCCGATCGTGCGCCGGCTGCCCTCCTCGGCGCGCAAGAAGGTGCGCCGGCTCGCCGCGCGTCTGTGACCGGCCGCGCTTCTCCCGAGCAATGAGTGACAAGCACACAGAACAAGGACGTGATCACATGCGGCAGCTCTCGGTCGAAGGCGCCTGGGTACATGAACCGAAGATCTTCCCGGACAGCCGTGGCAGCTTCCACGAGTGGTTCAAGGCGTCGGACTTCACCGAGGCGGCCGGCCACCCGCTGCACCTCGCCCAGGCGAACTGCTCGGTGTCCAGCCGCGGCACGCTGCGCGGGATCCACTTCGCCGACGTACCGCCCGGCCAGGCCAAGTACGTGAAGTGCGTACGCGGCGCGGTGCTCGACGTGATCGTGGACATCCGGGTCGGCTCCCCCACCTACCGGCAGTGGGAGGCGGTACGACTGGACGATGTGGATCATCACGCCGTCTATCTCGCCGAGGGGCTCGGCCACGCGTTCATGGCGCTGACGGACGACGCCACGGTGGTCTATCTGTGCTCCGAGGGATACGCCCCCGGTCGTGAGCACGGCATCAATCCGCTGGACCCGGCGCTCGGTATCGAGTGGCCCCAGGGCATCACGCCGCTGCTCTCCGACAAGGACGCCGCGGCGCCGACCCTCGCGGAGGCCGAGGCCCAGGGCCTGCTCCCGTCGTACGCGGACTGCACGGCGTACTACAACGAGCTGGCCGCCCGCGGCTGAGCCGGCCCGGCGCATACGGAAGGGGCCCGAGCGATCATGAATCGCTCGGGCCCCTTCCGTATGGTTCCGGGATCAGCTGGTTCCGGGATCAGCCGGTGACCGCTTCGATCTGCCGCCGCAGCGGCGCGAAGGCGGACCGCGAGCGGCGCAGATTACGGGCGCGGGCCAGAGCGGGCCAGAAACCCGCCCCGAGCAGCGCCTCGGGCCGCACCGCGTTCTTACGGACCAGCACCTCTTCGGGCACGTCCTGCGGGTCAGGTACGACGTACTCCTCGATGATCTTGTCGTACGCGCTCTTCAGCACCGTGCTGTCCGGGTTGGCGCCGAAGATGGCCACCACCCCGGTCGGCTCGGTGTCGACGTCGACGACCAGCAGGTCGGGTCGGTACCGGCGCAGCACCGTGGCGACCTTGTAGACGTCGCCGGCCCAGAACTTGGTGTGCCGGTCGCGCGCCGCCTCGTCGACGTCCCGCGGCAGCATGTCGTCCAGGACGATCACGCTGGACCAGCGGGAGTGCTTCTCGACGTTCATGAAGTCGCGCAGCGCGAACTCGAAGAGATGCATGCCGTCGATGAACGACAGCTCCAGCTTCGGGTCACCGCCGAACAGATTGACCGGGTCACGTCGGGCGAGCGCGCGGAACGGGTTACGGCCGTTGCGGAGATGGATCAAAGGATCCTTGCGGGCGAAGAAGTCGTCGCTGGTGGCCTTGACCAGATGGACATCGCAGCTGATGTCCGTGACGACCCGGAACGCCGGGTCGACCGCGACCGACGGAACCCGGGACAGAGCCAGACTGCGGCCGTCATTGACCCCGATTTCCAAGTAGGTGCGGGGCTTGTACACACGGTGCAGTTGGCGCAGGAAGCCGTGGCGATCCACGTAAGGGGCCCTTCACTGAGAATCAACAACCAAGGGATTGATTCTCAGTGAACTTAGTGGGCCATCAGGCTGTACGTAAACATCTACCGGCCAGTAACACCCATTTGGCCGCCCGGGGTCACGCTCGGCCCGAGCTGGGCCGCGCTCGGCCCTGCCCAGCCCCCGGACGGCTCAGCTCCGCTCAGCCCCGCTCGGCCCGGACCAGCGCGGGGAACGCCTCGCCGAGTGCCGTGCGCCAGTCACGGATCGGCTCGATGCCCGCGGCCTTCCACCGGTCATGTCCCAGCACGCTGTACGCGGGCCGGGGGGCCGGCCGTACGAAGGCCTCGCTGGTGGTCGGACGGACCCGCTCCGGGTCCGCGCCGAGCAGCCGGAAGATCTCGCGGGTGAACCCGAACCAGGTCGTCTCGCCGCCGCTGGTGCCGTGGTAGACCCCGGCCGGGGCGGTCCCCGCGAGGGCCCCGAGGCCCAGCAGGGCCAGCCGGTCCGCGAGGTCGCCGGTCCAGGTGGGCTGGCCGACCTGGTCGTCCACCACGTCCAGAGAGTCCTTGATCCCCTCCAGCTTGATCATCGTCCGGACGAAGTTGCCGCCGCCCGCGCCGTACAGCCAGGCCGTACGGACCACGAAACCGGTCTCAGGGAGGGTGTCCAGGACCGCCCGCTCCCCCGCCAGCTTGGTCCGCCCGTAGGCGCTGCGCGGGGCCGTGGGGTCGTCCTCGCCGTACGGTGCCCGGGCGTCTCCGGCGAAGACGTAGTCCGTGGAGACCTGGATCAGGACGGCGCCGGACGCCTCGCACGCCTCGGCGAGCACCCGGGGTCCCGTGCCATTGACCGCGAGCGCCTCGGCCTCCTTGGTCTCGGCGTCGTCCACGGCCGTCCAGGCAGCGCAGTTGACGACGATGTCGGGCGTATGGGTCTCCAGGGCGGTGCGCACCGCGCCGGGGTCCGTGATGTCCAGCGCCGTACGGTCCAGGCCGGTCGCGTGCTGCCCGGCCCCGGCGAGCCGGGCCAGCAGATCCTGACCGAGCATGCCGCCGGCGCCGGTGACGAGCCAGCGGCTCACAGCGCGGCACGCCCCTTCAGCGGCTCCCACCAGGCGCGGTTCTCGCGGTACCACTCCACGGTCTCCGCGAGGCCGGTGGCGAAGTCCTTGCGCGGCTCGTACCCCAGCTCCGTACGGATCTTGGCGCAGTCCACGGAGTAGCGGCGGTCGTGGCCCTTGCGGTCGGTGACGTACTCGACGCTGGTGTCCCAGTCGGCTCCGCAGGCCTCCAGCAGGAGCCGGGTCAGCTCCTTGTTGGACAGCTCCGTGCCGCCGCCGATGTTGTAGACCTCACCGGCCCGGCCCTTCGTGCGGACCAGCTCGATGCCCTGCACATGGTCGTCGATGTGCAGCCAGTCGCGGATGTTGCCGCCGTCGCCGTACAGCGGGACCTTCTTGCCGTCCAGCAGGTTCGTGATGAAGAGCGGGATGACCTTCTCGGGGAAGTGGTGGTGCCCGTAGTTGTTGGAGCAGCGGGTCACCCGCACATCGAGGCCGTGCGTGCGGTGGTACGAGAGCGCGATCAGATCGCTGGACGCCTTCGCCGAGGAGTAGGGCGAGTTGGGCTCCAGCGGGTGGGTCTCCGGCCAGGAACCCTCGTCGATCGAGCCGTAGACCTCGTCGGTGGAGATATGCACGAAGGTCTGCACCCCGGCGCGGTGCGCGGCGTCGATCAGTGTGTGCGTGCCCACGACATTCGTACGGACGAACTCCGCGCCGCCGTCGATGGAGCGGTCGACGTGCGACTCGGCCGCGAAGTGCACCACCTGGTCGTGCTCGGCCATCAGCTTGGCGACCAGCTCGGGGTCGCAGATGTCGCCCTGGACGAAGCGGAACCCGGGGTGGTCACGGACCTCGTCCACGTTGGCCGGGTTGCCCGCGTAGGTGAGCTTGTCGAGCACGGTCAGCTCGACATCGCCGGGGCCCTGGGGGCCCAGGACCGTACGGACGTAGTGCGAGCCGATGAAACCGGCACCGCCGGTCACGAGAATCCTGTCGGTCATGAGGAGATCTGCACCTTGCTGTGGTCACCGAGGACGAGTCGGTGGGCGGACGGGTTACGGGGCGCGGGGGTGATCTCGACATCACGGCCGATCAGCGATGCCTCCACCCGGCGCACGCCGCTGAGCGAGGAGCCCCGCAGAACGATGGAGTACTCGATCTCGCTGTCCTCGATCCTGCACCGCTCGGACACCGACGTGAAGGGACCGATGTAGGCGTCGCTGATCACCGTGTCCTCACCGATGATCGCGGGACCGACGATCCGGCTGCCGGTGACCCGCGCGCCCTTCTCGATCCTGACCCGCCCTATGATCTCCGTCGCCTCGTCGACGCTGCCGTCACGGCACGGCTCGACGGTCTCCAGCACCGAACGGTTGACCTCCAGCATGTCGGCGACATTGCCGGTGTCCTTCCAGTAACCGGAGATGGTCGTGGAGCGGACGTCGCGCTTCTGGTCGATCAGCCACTGGATGGCGTGCGTGATCTCCAACTCACCGCGCCAGGAGGGCTCGATCGAGCGCACGGCCTCATGGATGGCCGGGGTGAACAGATAGACGCCGACGAGCGCGAGATCGCTCTTGGGCTCCTTGGGCTTCTCCTCCAGGGCCACCACCCTGCCCGCGCCGTCGAGTTCGGCGACGCCGAAGGAGGTGGGGTTGGGGACCTTCGTGAGCAGGATCTGCGCCTCGGGGCGGTCCGCGCGGAAGCCGTCGACCAGGCCCGTGATGCCACCGACGATGAAGTTGTCACCGAGGTACATCACGAAGTCGTCCTCGCCCAGGAACTCACGCGCGATGAGAACGGCGTGCGCCAGTCCGCGGGGGGCGTCCTGCTTGAGGTAGGTGACCTTTATGCCGAATCGCGAGCCGTCGCCGACCGCCTCGCGGATCTCCTCCGCGGTGTCTCCGACGATCACGCCGACCTCGGTGATCCCCGCCTCGGCGATGGCCTCCAGCCCGTAGAAGAGCACGGGCTTGTTCGCCACGGGGACGAGCTGTTTCGCGGAGGTATGCGTGATGGGGCGCAGACGGGTACCCGCCCCGCCGGACAGTACGAGAGCCTTCACTATCCCTATCCCTGCTGAGATTCCGATGCTGTCCGGGCGTCGCCCGACAGTCCGATTTTACCTACGATTTCCTGTGCGGCCCGCCGCTGGTCATCTTAGGGGAGTGAACCGGTGCAAAAGGGGTGCACGAAAGGGCGCTCAGGCGTGCGCGGATGTGCAATCCAGAGCCTCGCGCGGGCAGACGCGCGGGCGGACTCACCGGCCCTGATCGCCGTACCGCTCGGCGCCGCCCGCGGCTCATCGTCCCGTACCGCCCAACCCCTCACGGCCTGGGCCTGGTTGGCAGCGAACCGAGCGGTCTCGGCACGGCCAGGGCCCGTATCCGGGTACGCACCCGGCGCGCCACCCTGCGTGCCAGCGATTTGCGCCGGCGTAAGACCTTGGGCGCCTCGATGCGCCGCAGCCCCGGCTTGCCGAGCCAGTCCGGCACGGTCACCTCGTACGACGCGTCCGTCAGACCGCTCCTCTTGTCACCGAAGTGCGGGAAGACGAGGTACGGAGTACGGGCGCGGCCCCGGTGGACCACCTCGGGTACGGTCCCGGCCCCGATGAAGGCCAGCATGTCCGCCAGCAGATCGAGCCGCCCCAGCGCGACGCACTCCAGCCGCAGCCGTTCGGAGACCTTGATGCGCGCGGCCACGCCCGGGGTCCAGTACCGCTCCATCAGCGGCGCGGCCAGCTCCAGCTTGTGCTGCCGGATCTCCTCGGGCTGCTTGAGCATCCCGCGGCCGAACTGCTGGATCAGTCCGACCGTGAAGGGTCTGACCATCAGCCGGTCACGCTTGTGGCCGGGCGGCACCAGCCTGGTGATGAGCGCCATCAGAGCGCCCGTGGCCTCGAATCGGAGCGCGTGGCCGCCGCTCTTGGTCACATGCTTGCCGTCGTCGCGGCCGACCAGGTAGTAGCAGGTGTAGTCGGCGATCACCGAGACACCGTTGCCCCGGATGTACGCCTCCATCGTGAACAGGGCGTCCTCACCGGTCTTCAGCGTCTCGTCGAAACGCAGCCCCAGTCGCTCTGTCAGTTCGCGGCGGAAGAGCTTCTGCGCGCTCAGCGTGTAGATGACCTGCGAGCGGTAGATGTCGACCCGCTCCGCCGTACGGTTCCACATCGAGCCGGGAGCGCCGCGGTTCACCCCCTCGACCCTGCCGAGCACCACGTCGGTGCCGGCGCGGTCGGCCATGGCGACCATGCGCTCCAGCGATTCCTCGCCGAAGTAGTCGTCGGCGTCGAGGAAGAAGACATAGCGGCCGCGTGCCATGCCGAGTCCGACGTTTCGCGGCCCGCTGGGACCCCCCGAGTTGGCCTGGCGCACCACTCTGGTCGGGATGGCCGTGCGCGCGGCGAACGCCTCCAGGTATTCACCCGTGCCGTCGGTCGAGCCGTCGTCGATCGCGACGATTTCGATGCGGTCCGGACCCAGCGTCTGGGCCTCGACGGATTCCAAACAGCGGATCAGATAGGGCATCGCTTCATATGCGCCGACAATCACGCTGACGTCAGGAAGAGGCAAAGTGTTCATCGCAATTCAAGACAAGCGACATCGAATGTTGGTTGTCTCACCTCGATCGCCCGTCCCGTGATGCCCGTCACATCCGCGTTCCGGCCGGGCGGAGTGGCGGCCGAACGCGGCGGACATGACGAAGGCCCGGCAGCGCGCCCGTAGGCGCCCTGCCGGGCCCGAGAACCGCTGGGGCGCTCAGCCCCCCACGGGCGAGTCCTCCGCCCGGGGCTCGGACGGCGCCGAGTCGTCCGGCGCGGGCGCCTCCTCCGGCTCCGCGAGCCGCTGCTCGACACCCACGTTGCGGGCCAGCGACTTCGCCGCCAGGGCCCGCGTCGCCGCGTCGAACCGCTCGATGGAGGTCGGCTCGTCAGGACCGAGCAGATAGCGCTTCAGCTCATGACGGGCTTCGGAAAGCGGGTCGGCGGCCGGCTCCGCGACCGCGGCGAGCAACTGGTCCAGCTCCTTCGCGCTGTTGGAGAGGATCACGGCGGCCCGTACGGCGGTGTTCTGCCGCTTGAACTCCTCCGCGCCCAGCTCCGCGGAGTCGGTGACCGCGTACGGCTTGCCGCTCGCGATGAAGTCCGACACGACACTGGAGATGTCGGAGACCATCGCGTCCGACTCGTTGAAGCAGTCGTACAGGGCGGGCTCCGAGCCATCGATGACCCGGTGCTCCCACCAGCCGAAGGAACGCCAGTACGCGCCGTTCCACTCGCGCCTCAGCCGCGTCAGCTCCGCCTGCGCGGCCGGGTCGGCCTTGGAGTCGCGCGACTCCTCCGCCTCGTCCCTGCTCGCGTCGGCCCCGCCGGACAGCTCGGTCAGCCGCGCGCCGATCCTGGCCAGCTCGGTCCGCGCCGCGCTCTGCTCGTCGCGGAGCCCCGCCGCGTCCTTCGCCCAGCGGGCGTCGGTGGCGCGCTCGGTGGCGGCCTTCTCCACGAGCGCGATGATCCGCTCGTGGACGGCCTTCGCCTTGGCGCTGCGCGTACCGGTGAAGGGGTGCGGCTTGTAGAGCACCCGAACGGGGCGCTCGGCCTTCAGCAACCGCTTGACGATGTTCTCGCCGGCCAGCAGGAGCGAGGTGTTGCCCGGGCTGTCGTCCCAGCCCTCCCACGTGGGCGCGTAGAGCACCGTGGGGATGGGGTTCTTCGTCGAGCCGCTCGCCTGCTCGATCGGTGCCAGCTGCGGGCGGCCCACCTCGACGATGTCCTCGTCCCGCACCCCGACATCGGCGAGCGCGTACCGGTCACGCCCGGCCCGGCCCGCGGTCCACACCTCGTCGTACGCCTTGCTGTACGGGTTGACGCTGGCCAGCTTGTCGCTGTCGCCGTGCCCGATGAAGACATGCTTCATGGTCGGGACGCGCAGCATATGGATGTTCTTGCCGACGTTGGCCGCGTAGAGCGCGACCCGGACCGTCGAGAGATCCAGATTCATCAGATGCACGCCACCGGGGACGCAGAGCACCGGCACGGCCGTCGGGCCAAGCTGCTGCGCGATGACGCGCTCGCGCAGGACGATCAGCGGCCGGCCTTCGAGCTGTCCCATCGTCTCCAGCCACATGTTGACCTGGTACGCGGACTCCTTGGAGCCGGAGAAGTACAGCATCACGGTCGGCCGGTAGTCGGCCAGCCAGCCGTCCACCGCCGTGAGCACCTTCTCGGCGTTGGGCACGAGCCGGCTCGGCCGCAGATACGGCAGCAGCGCGACGATGAAGCCGACGGCGAGCAGCACGCTGAGGCCGAGCCCGGCGTAGCCGTAGAGGTTGTCGCGGGTCTGGAGCGTGATGATCACGCCGACCATGGCGAAGACATCCAGGTGGAGCATCTTCTCGGCGGAGCGGCTGAGCAGCCAGCGCGGCGGGGCGTCGGGGATCCGGATGGCACCGAGATCGATGTTGCGGGTGACCACGGGCAGCCTGCGGCGCAGCCGGAGCAGGGTGACGATCGCGCCGTGCGGCGCCTGGAGCCCGTAGAACACCAGCACGGCGACGACGGTCACATAGAAGATCCGGTCCTCACCGAGGCCGCATCGCGCGACCAGGAGCACCAGCAGCATCTGCCGGATCAGGAAGCGGATCGACAGACCGGCCCGGACCTTGGCGAGCCGGTTCACCAGATAGCTGCCGCGCTGGTGCAGGAAGGTGTCCGCGAGATAGCTCACCGCCGCGGCCACGGCGAAGAACCAGATATTGGGAATTATCGCGGCGAGCATGACGCACGGGAAACTCAGACCCAGAAGAAGTGCGGCTGCCAGCTCTGATCCGCTGCCCACCCGGGCCAGGCGAATGGCTGTCGAAATCACGGAATACCTGCTCCAGACCGTGGAGGCTATAGGACCTTGCGACGAAAATTGTGAAGAGAAAAGTTCACGAACTCGGGCCTCCGTGATTCGCGCGTCGGCGACCACAGAGGCCCGTGCAAAGATTGTCAAGAATTATTACACATCTTCCTGACGGTCCAGGACGGCCGCCAGAGCCTGCTCGAAGTCCGACGCCTCGGAGGCACCGCGGGTCGGGTCCTGCTGCCGTACGTCGATGACATGGCCGGTCAGCTCGGAGAGCAGCACATCGAGGGAAGTCCTGGCGACCGCTTCGGAGGAGAGCAGCGAACCCTCCGGCTCCTGACCGAATGCCTTGGTGCGCATGGGAGTCGCGGTGCGCTCCGGATTGACGCAATTCACTCGGATTCCCTCGCCGGCCCATTCGTCGGAGAGCGCCTGGGTCAGATTCACCATGGCCGCCTTCGTGGACGAGTAAAGGCTGTACTCCGCGCGCCCCCGGGTGTAGCTGCTCGATGTGTAGAGCAGCAGCTGGCCCTTGGTCTCCACCAGATACTTGTACGAGGCGCGGGCGATCTGCACCGGCGCCAGGTAGTTGACGTTCAGCGCTTCCTGGATGGTGGTGTTGTCCGTCTCGGCCAGCTTGCCGATGCGCAGCACACCCGCGGTGTTGATCACGTAGTCGATCCGGCCCGTCTCGGCGTAGGCGCGCGACAGCGCGTCGTCGACATGCTCAGGGTTCTCGACATGCGTACCGGTGGTGGAGCGGCCCAGCGCGTACACCGTCGCGCCGAAGGACTCGGCGAGCTGCGCGATGTCCGCGCCGATGCCGTACGAGCCGCCGAAGACGACGAGGGTCCGGCCGGCCAGCAGCTCACGGTAGGAGTCGTCGGAGGACTGCTGCGGAGCGGCGGCGGAGGCCAGCTGGAAGAGCTTGTCGGCGATGAACACATCGACCGGCTGTGTGACCTTCATGTTGTACTCGTCGCCCGCGACGACATAGATCGGCACGTCCGGCAGATACTTCAGCACCACCGAACAGTCGTCGGTGGCCTGGAAGTTGGGGTCGCCCGCGGCGATCTCGTACGCCTTGCGGATGGTGGAGAGCTTGAACGCCTGAGGGGTCTGGCCGCGCCGCAGCCGCGACCGGTCGGGGACGTCCGTGATGAACTCGCCGTCGCCGCCGTGCGTACGGGTCACGATGATCGTGTCCGCGGACGGGATGGCGACGTCCACGGCCTGGTAGCGCTCCAGCGCGTCCACGCAGTCCGTGATCACGCGGTGCGACAGCAGCGGGCGCACGGCGTCGTGGAACAGGACGTTGCGGTCCTCGCCCTCGGCCAGTCCCTCGCCCAGCGCGGCGATGGCGCGCTCGGTGGTCTCGTTCCGTGTCGCGCCGCCCTCGATGATCCGGGTGACCTTGGCCAGTCCGGCCTTCGAGACGATCTTCTCCACGTCGGCCACATAGCCCGGCGCCATCAGCACGATCACATCGTCGATCGAGTCACTCCGCTCGAAGATCGACAGCGTGTGCTCGATGACCGCCTTCCCCGCGATCTTCAGCAACTGCTTCGGGATCGACAGGCCCACACGCTGGCCGGTTCCGCCCGCCAGGACGACAGCGGTGGTGCGGGACTTCGTGGGCGACGCGGATGTTGCAGACACAGAACTGACCTACCTTGCGGGCTCAGAGGATGTAGCGATGGTCCCACCCGCGGCAATCGTCTTGCAAGGTGGACCACAACCCCGCGACGCCGGTACGCAACCCCTGATTCACCTGCGAAGACCAGTACGCCGGTGGTCCAGTGCCGGGAGTCGTACGTGAAGGACACCACATAAGTTTCACGTCGGAGCACGGCGGCTCCCATATGAGAGGCTACGCGACGCGCCCGCATGGTCACCCACCGCGGCAACGACCCGCCGGCCCGCAGGTCTACGGGCGGCGGGCCGGCGGAGCCGCGGCTCTCGAAAATCTCTCCAAGAGCTCTCCAGGGCCCTCCTGGGCCCTCCAGGAGCTCTTCAGGGCTCTCTAGAAGGGGTGGAACTCGTCGTACTCCCGCTGCGCCTCGTCCCGTTCCGCGTCCCGGTCCCTACGCCGCTGCGCCGCCGGACGGGGCGCCTCCAGACGGTGGTCCTCACCGCGGCGGCCGAGCATCTCGGCGCCCGCCATCATCGTCGGCTCCCAGTCGAAGACGACCGCGTCGTCCTCGGGTCCGATGGCCACCCCGTCCCCCGCTCGCGCGCCCGCCTTCATCAGCTGCTCCTCGACACCGAGCCGGCTGAGCCGGTCCGCGAGATAGCCGACGGCCTCGTCGTTGTTGAAGTCGGTCTGGCGGACCCAGCGTTCGGGCTTCTCGCCGCGCACCCGGTAGAGCCCGTCGTCCTCCAGGGAGACGGTGAAGCCCGCGTCGTCGACGGCCTTCGGACGGATGACGATCCGGGTCGCCTCCTCCTTGGGCTTGTCGGCGCGGGACTTGGCGATGATCTCGGCGAGCGCGAAGGACAGTTCCCTGAGACCCAGATGGGCCACGGCCGAGGCCTCGAAGACGCGGTAGCCGCGCTTCTCCAGATCAGGACGGATCATCTCGGCGAGATCCTTGCCGTCCGGGATGTCGATCTTGTTGAGGACGACGATCCGCGGCCTGTTGTCGAGACCGCCGTACTGCGTCAGCTCCTCCTCGATCACATCGAGGTCGGTCACCGGATCGCGGTCGGACTCCAGCGTGGCCGTGTCCAGCACATGCACGAGCACGGAGCAGCGCTCGACATGGCGCAGGAACTCAAGGCCCAGACCGCGGCCCTGGCTGGCGCCCGGGATCAGACCGGGGACGTCCGCGATGGTGTAGACGGTGGAACCCGCCGTCACCACACCCAGGTTGGGGACGAGCGTGGTGAACGGGTAGTCCGCGATCTTGGGCTTGGCCGCGGAGAGCACGGAGATCAGCGAGGACTTGCCGGCGCTCGGGTAACCGACGAGCGCCACATCGGCGACCGTCTTCAGCTCAAGTACCACATCGCCCGCGCGGCCCGGCTCACCGAGCAGCGCGAAGCCGGGGGCCTTGCGACGGGCCGAGGCCAGCGCCGCGTTGCCGAGACCGCCGCGGCCGCCCTCGGCGGCGACGAACGTGGTGCCCTCCCCGACCAGGTCGGCCAGCACATTGCCGGCGCGGTCGAGGACGACCGTACCGTCGGGCACCGGCAGGACCAGGTCCTGGCCGTCCTTGCCGGAGCGGTTGCCGCCCTCGCCCGGCTTGCCGTTGGTGGCCTTGCGGTGCGGGGAGTGGTGGTAGTCGAGCAGCGTCGTCACCGACTGGTCGACGACGAGGACGACATCGCCGCCACGGCCGCCGTTGCCGCCGTCGGGTCCGCCGAGCGGCTTGAACTTCTCACGGTGTACGGAGGCGCAGCCGTGGCCTCCGTTACCCGCGGCGACATGCAGCTCGACGCGGTCCACGAAGGTGGTCATGGGGATTGCCTCCAGTACATACGGAAATGTCATACGTCCAACACACGAAGGGCGGACCCGCTTCCCGTCACCGGGAAGTGAGGTCCGCCCTCGCGAAGAAACCGTGCTACAGGCGCCTGATGCTCAGTGCTCAGACGACCGGAACGATGTTCACGACCTTGCGGCCGCGGCTGGTGCCGAACTCCACCGCGCCCGCGTTCAGCGCGAACAGCGTGTCGTCGCCGCCACGGCCGACGCCGGAGCCCGGGTGGAAGTGCGTGCCGCGCTGGCGGACCAGGATCTCACCGGCGCCGACGACCTGACCGCCGAAGCGCTTCACGCCGAGCCGCTGAGCATTGGAATCGCGCCCGTTCCGGGTGGACGATGCGCCCTTCTTGTGTGCCATGTCTCCTCAGTCCCTTACTTCGCAGCCGCGGGGATACCGGTGACCTTGATCGCCGTGTACTGCTGACGGTGACCCTGGCGACGGCGGTAGCCGGTCTTGTTCTTGTAGCGAAGGATGTCGATCTTCGCACCCTTGTGGTGGTCCACGATCTCGGCCGTGACCTTGATGCCGTCCAGCACCCACGGGTCGCTGGTGACGGCCTCGCCGTCGACCACGAGCAGGGTCGAGAGCTCGACCGTGTCGCCAACCTTGGCCGTGGGAATCTTGTCAACCTCAACGATGTCGCCGACAGCAACCTTGTGCTGGCGACCACCGCTGCGCACGATGGCGTACACGCGGATCTCACTCTCGCTCGGAACGGAACCTCTGATGCCAGCCGCTCGCACGGACCGGGGCCCGTGGCGATTCCTGACAGGACGAGCGGCCTCCCCCGGAAATCCGGGAGGTGGGTGCTCAGAGGTGGGCGCGCATAGGAACACACCGAAGGTTTAGAGTACGGGGCCCCTGTGCAGAGGGTCAAACCAGCCCCCGTCCCCGGCGCCGTACGGGCTCATGCGCGGCCCGTACGGCAACCGGGGACGACGGGGCGTCGTCAGTCCTCCGTGGAGGCGGTGACGCCGGAGGGCGTCGTACGCTCGGCCGCCGCGGTCTTCTTCGTCGACTTGGCCGTCTTCTTGGCCGTCGTCTTCTTCGCCGCGGTCTTCTTGGCCGTCGTCTTCTTGGCCGTCGTCTTCTTGGCGGCCGTCTTCTTCGCCGTCGTCGCCTTCTTGGCGGTCTTGCGTACCGCCTTCTTGGCCGGGGCCGCGGGCTCCTCGACGGCCGGTTCCCCGGCCTTCGCGGGCTCCTCCGCCCTGGCCGACTCCACCACGACGATCGCCGCGTCCTCGGCGCCCGAGGGCGACCCCGCCGGAGCGGTGACCTTGCGGGTCACCCTGCGGCGCGCCCGGGGCGGAGCCGCGACCGGCGCCTCTTCCGCGACGGGCGCCTCTTCGGCGACGGGCGCGGCGGCGGCCGGTTCGGCGACGGCCTGCTCGGCCGCCACCGGCTCGGCTACGGTCACGGGCTCGGCGGACACCGGCAGGACCACCTCGGCGGCGGCCTCCGTGTCGGCGGCCTTCGGCGAACCGGCCGGAGCCGTCGCCTTGCGCGTGGCACGGCGGCGCGTACGGCCCTTGGGGGCCGCCTCCTCGGCGGGAGTCCGCGGCCCGGCGGCGGGAGCCGCGTCCGGTGCCGAGGTCTCCACCGACGATTCCACCGGCGTCTCGACCGGCGATTCCACCGGCGTCTCGGCGCGCGTCTCGGCGGCCGGGGCCTCGGTCCTGGCCATCTGCGCCGGCACCTGCTCCGGCTCCGCGGTCCGCGGCGAGCCCGCCGGGGCGGACGCCTTGCGCGACGCCCGGCGGCGCGAACGGCCGCGTACGGACGCCTCCGCCTCCGCCACGCTGCTGAACAACTCCTCGTCCGGCGCGAACGTGTCGGACAGCGGCTCGGCCAGTGCGACCGGGGCCGCCACCTCCGCCGCTACCTCGGCCTCGGTCTCGGCCTCGGTCTCCGCCACGATCTCGACGTGCTCATGCTCGTGCTCGTGCTCCGTACCGGCGCCGCCGCGACCGCGCTTCTTGGAGCGCTTGCCGTTGCCACCGCCACCGGCCGACGTGGGCTGCTCCATGTGCACGATCACACCGCGCCCGTTGCAGTGGACACAGGTCTCGGAGAAGGACTCCAGCAGACCCTGGCCGACCCGCTTACGGGTCATCTGCACCAGACCCAGCGAGGTGACCTCGGCGACCTGGTGCTTCGTACGGTCCCGGCCCAGGCATTCGAGCAGCCGTCGCAGCACGAGGTCCCGGTTGGATTCGAGCACCATGTCGATGAAGTCGATGACGACGATGCCGCCCAGGTCGCGCAGCCGCAGCTGGCGCACGATCTCCTCGGCCGCCTCCAGGTTGTTCCTGGTGACGGTCTCCTCAAGATTGCCGCCCTGACCGGTGAACTTCCCGGTGTTGACGTCGACCACGATCATGGCCTCGGTCTTGTCGATCACCAGCGAACCGCCGCTGGGCAGCCAGACCTTGCGGTCCAGCGCCTTCATCAGCTGCTCGTCGATGCGGTACGTCGCGAAGACGTCGACCTCGCTCGTCCAGCGCGACAGCCGGTCCGAGAGATCGGGCGCGACATGGTCGACATAGCCGTGGATGGTCTGCCACGCGCCGTCACCGCTGACGATGACCTTCGAGAAGTCCTCGTTGAAGATGTCGCGGACGACCCGCACGGTCATGTCGGGCTCACCGTAGAGAAGCGTCGGGGCGTTGCCGCTCTTCGACTTCTTCTTGATGTCCTCCCACTGCGACTGAAGCCGCTCGACATCGCGGCGCAGCTCGTCCTCGCTGGCGCCCTCCGCGGCCGTACGGACGATGACGCCCGCGTCCTCGGGGACGATCTTCTTGAGGATGGTCTTCAGCCGGGACCGCTCGGTGTCGGGCAGCTTGCGGCTGATGCCGGTCATCGAGCCCTCGGGCACATAGACCAGATAGCGGCCGGGCAGCGACACCTGGCTGGTCAGACGCGCGCCCTTGTGGCCGATCGGGTCCTTCGTGACCTGCACGAGCACCGACTGGCCGGACTTGAGCGCGGTCTCGATCCGGCGCGGGCCGTTGGCCATGCCCAGCGCCTCGAAGTTGACCTCACCGGCGTACAGGACGGCGTTGCGCCCCTTGCCGATGTCGACGAACGCGGCCTCCATCGACGGCAGTACGTTCTGGACCTTGCCCAGATACACATTGCCGACGTAGCTGGTGGCCTGCTCCTTGTTGACGTAGTGCTCGACGAGCACGTTGTCCTCAAGGACGCCGATCTGGGTGCGCTCGCCGTTCTGGCGGACGACCATCACGCGCTCGACGGCCTCACGGCGCGCCAGGAACTCCGCCTCGGTGATGATCGGCACCCTGCGGCGGCCCTGCTCGCGGCCCTCGCGGCGGCGCTGCTTCTTGGCCTCCAGACGGGTCGAGCCCTTGATGGACTGCACCTCGTCGGAGCTGGTGCCCGGCTCGCGCTCGTCCTTCTTGCGCGGCTCGCGGACCTTGACGACCGTACGCTCCGGGTCGTCCCCGCCGGACTCCGCCTCGGAGCCGCCGTCACCGCTGCGACGGCGCCTGCGACGGCGGCGCCGGCTGCTGGAGGAGCCGCCGCCCGAGGGGGCCTCGGCCTCCTCGTGGTCGTCGTCGTCCTCGTCGTGCTCGGCGCGCTCGCCGTCCTTGCCGGTGTCCTCGTCCTCGGCGTGGGCCCCGGACTCGTCCTGCTCGTCCGTGGTGTCCTCGGTGTCCGCGGACTCGCCGCGGCGACGGCGACGGCCGCCCCGGCGACGGCGGCGCGACGGACGGTCCTCGTACTCGTCGGAGTCGTCGCCCTCGGCGGACTGCTCCGTGTCCGGCTCGGCCGCGGACTCCTCGGCGTGCTCCCGCACCGCCTCCGCGTCGGCCCTGGGGTCCTCCACGGGCTCGGCGGGCTCGCCGCGCCGGCGGCGGCGCCGACGGCCCGAGGGCTCGGAAGCGGCGACGGGCTCGCGGACCGCCGCGGTCGGCGTCTCGTCCTCGGTCTCGTCGAGGTCCTCGTCGTCGTCCACCGGCGTGACGGCGGCGGCGGCCGCGGCGGCCGTCTCCGGGGTCTGGAACATCGGTTCGGTGAAGACGGGCGCGCGGAAGACGGCCACGGCGGGCCGGGTGGCGCGGCGACGCGAGCGCTCGGGCGCCTCGCTCTCGCTCTGCGCGGCCTTCGGCGCGGGCTTCTCCTCGACGGTGGTCTCGGGCGCGGCGGCGCGGCGGCGCGTACGGCCGCGCGTAGCGGCCTGCTCGGCGGCCTCGACCTCGGTCTCATCGGTGGTGATCTGCGCGACGGTGGCCTGCGGCAGACTCTCGCCCGCCGAAGCCGCGTCGGCGTTGGCGTTCGCGTTCGCTTCGGGCGCGGGCGCACCGGCGGGCGCGGTGGCCTTGCGGGTGGCGCGGCGGCGGGTACGGCCGGCCGGCGCGGTCTCCTCGGCGGGGCTCTCCTCCGGGGCCGGGACCGTGACGGCCTCAGGTGCCTCGGGGGCGGCGGCCTCGTCGGTGGCGGGCGCGGGCGCGGTGGCCTTGCGGGTGGCGCGACGGCGCGCACGCGGCGCCGCCACCGGCTCCTCCGTCACCACGGACTCCACGGCCTCAACCTGCTCGACCGGCTCAGCCGTCACCTCAGGCGCGGGAGCGGTGGCCTTACGGGTGGCACGACGGCGCGCACGCGGCGCGGCCACCGGCTCCTCCGTCACCACGGCCTCGGGCACCGCGGCGGCCTCAACCTGCTCAACCGGCTCGGCCGTCACCTCAGGCGCCGGAGCGGCGGTCTTACGAGTCGCACGGCGACGCGCACGCGGCGCCGCCACCGGCTCCTCCGTCACACCCGTCCCGTCGCTCGCTGCCGCCCCCGCGGCCTCGGCGGCCGGTACGGCCTGTGCGACGGTCTCCGTGACGCTCGCGGCGTCCTCGGCCCCCGCGGCAGCGGCGGGCGGGCCCGCCGGGCGGGACGCGGCGCGGCGCCTGCGGCGCGGCGGCAGCGTATCGCTGGGTGAGTTGTTCTCTTCGTTGGTGTCCCCGGGGGTACCGGGTTCAGTGGGCTCAAGCATGCGGGCGGTTCTCCCGTCACGCTCCCGGGCGCCACGCCTGATTCCGGTCCGGCCGCGGCTCGCGCGCTGCGCGAATGCCGCCGTCCGGGGCGCGGGCGCCGCACGGGAGCTGTTATGTCTGGCTCGCCGGTTCCCTACGCGATGTACGTACGGCCTGGCGAAAGTCTTCTGGTCAGTGCGCCGCCCGACCCAGGTGGCTCCCGAGTCCCAGGGCTGCGCTACAACGACCGCCCTACGCGGTACCCGCACCTTCCGGCGCCTTCGCGGCGGCGGGTCCGGCGGCCTTGGGTGGGGCGGGCCGGGCTGCCTCGCGGTCGGGCGCGAGCGGATCGGTCACCGTTCCGGACTCCTCGTCGAAGAGCCCCTGCGCCAGCCTGGTCACCGCTGCGGGGACCGGCGGCGCCAGGTCGGCCACAGCTCGGAGACCGGACAGGACGTCGTCGGGTCGCACGGCAGGTGTCACGTGCCGAACAACCAGCCGCAGTATCGCACAGGGCCCGTCCCCCGGCCTATCAGGCCGTGACCGAGCCCCCTCCGTACCCGCCTGCGGGACAGTTTCCAGACCGGCCACGGCCTCCCGTGCGTCGAAGGTCCGCAGACCGTTCTTCGTCCGGCGTTCGACCTCGACCGACTCGGCGGCCAGGAAGGCGGCCACGGCCTCTTCCGCCGCGGGCGGCTCGACGCCGTCCAGCCGCAGCTCCCATACGGAAGCGGTCAGCCGGTCGGCGAGCCCGGATGTACGTGCCTCGACAGCGTCGATGATGTCCAGGCCGGCCGGCAGCGACTCGTCGAGCAGCTCACGCAGCTTGTCCGGGTCGCACACCTCCACCAGGGCGATCTCCAGGAACTCGGCCTCGCTGCCCGTGCCGGTGGGTGCGGCATTGGCGTACGACACCTTCGGGTGCGGGGTGAACCCCGCCGAGTACGCCATCGGCACCTCGGCGCGGCGCAGCGCCCGCTCGAAGGCGCGCTGGAAGTCACGGTGGCTGGTGAACCGGAGGCGGCCGCGCTTGGTGTAGCGCAGTCGGATGCGCTGCACCGCCGGTGCGGGTGGCGGGCCTTCGGGCTGTCGCTTGCCCAGTGGTTCTTCTCCTCGGTGCGGGCGGTACGCGGTGACGCGCCGCCCTTGGACGTGGGGGTGGCCCCGGATCCCGGCTCAGCCCCGCTTTCGCGGGGAGATCTCGGGTGCGGGGTTCGCGCCGGGGACGATCGTTGTCCTACCCAGAGTACGCGTACGGCCCTTCCACAGTTCCCCACCCTCGGCTCGGCGGAGCCCGCCCACCGGCGCCCGCCCCGCGCCGGGAGCCTCAGGCGTCCGTCCTGATCCAGTAGCGGAGCTTTCCGCCGCGCTGGTCCTCCAGCACCCCGCCGGCCGCCTCGATCACCTTCCGCGACGGAATATTGGTGGTGTCGCAGGTGACCAGGACGGATTCGAGTCCGATGGCGCGGGCGACGGGCAGCGACGCGGTGAGCATGGCGGTCGCGTGGCCCTGCCGCCGCGCGGTGGGACGTACGGCATAGCCGATATGGCCGCCCAGCTCGCGCAGGAACGGGTTGAGCCGGTGGCGGATGGCGAGACGTCCCAGAAAGGTGTCGCCCTCGACGTACCAGAGTGTGGTGTTGGGCACCCACCCCTTGATCCGCGGGGTCTCCTCCAGCGGCTCGGCGTTGAGCCGCGCCACATACGCGGCGAAGACCTCGGGCCGGTGCCAGGTCCCGCCGAACTCCTCCATCTCGTGCAGGAGTAACGAGCGCTCGTCCGGGCCCTCTTCGACGAATTCCTTCATGGCGTCGAGGAAAGAGGCATGGATCCGGATGTCCGGGGCGATGAGCTGCGGCATCAGGCCATTGTGCGGGCGCGCGGCGCGGCCGGGCGGGCTCTGGGGCCCGCCGGGCGCGCGCCGGGCTACTTGACGACGGTGAGCGGCAGCAGCTTCTTGCCCGTGGGGCCGATCTGGATCTGGGTGTCCATCTGCGGGCAGACACCGCAGTCGAAGCACGGCGTCCAGCGGCAGTCCTCGACCTCGGTCTCGTCGAGCGCGTCCTGCCAGTCCTCCCAGAGCCAGTCCTTGTCGAGACCGGAGTCCAGGTGGTCCCAGGGCAGGACCTCCTCGTACATGCGCTCACGCGTCGTGTACCAGGCGACGTCCACACCGAACTCCGGCAGCGTCTTCTCCGCGCAGGCCATCCAGCGGTCGTAGGAGAAGTGCTCACGCCAGCCGTCGAACCGGCCGCCGTCCTCGTACACCGCGCGGATGACCGCGCCGACGCGCCGGTCGCCGCGCGAGAGCAGGCCCTCGACGATGCCGGGCTTGCCGTCGTGGTAGCGGAAGCCGATGGAGCGGCCGTACTTCTTGTCACCCCGGATCTTGTCGCGGAGCTTCTCCAGCCGGGCGTCGGTCTCCTCGGCGCTGAGCTGCGGCGCCCACTGGAAGGGGGTGTGCGGCTTGGGTACGAACCCGCCGATCGAGACCGTGCAGCGGATGTCGTTCTGGCCGGACACCTTGCGGCCCTCGGCGATCACCCGGACCGCCATGTCGCCGATCTGAAGGACGTCCTCGTCGGTCTCGGTGGGCAGACCGCACATGAAGTACAGCTTCACCTGACGCCAGCCGTTGCCGTACGCGGTGGAGACCGTACGGATCAGGTCCTCCTCCGAGACCATCTTGTTGATGACCTTGCGCAGCCGCTCGGAGCCGCCCTCGGGCGCGAAGGTGAGACCGGACCTACGGCCGTTCCTGGTCAGCTCGTTGGCCAGATCGACATTGAACGCGTCGACACGGGTGGACGGGAGGGACAGCCCGACCTTGTCCTCCTCGTAGCGGTCCGCGAGTCCCTTGGCGATGTCGCCGATCTCGCTGTGGTCGGCGGAGGAGAGCGAGAGCAGCCCGACCTCCTCGAAGCCGGTCGCCTTCAGCCCCTTCTCGACCATCTCGCCGATTCCGGTGATGCTGCGCTCGCGCACCGGGCGGGTGATCATGCCCGCCTGGCAGAACCGGCAGCCGCGTGTGCAGCCGCGGAAGATCTCCACGGACATCCGCTCGTGGACGGTCTCGGCGAGCGGGACGAGCGGCTGCTTCGGGTACGGCCACTCGTCGAGGTCCATCACGGTGTGCTTGGACACCCGCCACGGGACACCGGACCTGTTCGGTACGACACGGGCGATCCGGCCGTCCGGCAGGTACTCGACGTCGTAGAAGCCGGGGACGTAGACCCCGCCGGTCTTCGCCAGCCGGAGAAGGACCTCCTCGCGCCCGCCGGGACGGCCCTCCGCCTTCCAGGCCCGGATGATCCCGGTGATCTCCAGCACGGCCTGCTCGCCGTCGCCGATGACGGCGCAGTCGATGAACTCCGCGATCGGCTCGGGGTTGAAGGCGGCGTGGCCGCCGGCGAGCACGATGGGGTGGTCGACGGTACGGTCCCGGGCCGCGAGCGGGATGCCCGCGAGGTCCAGGGCGGTGAGCATGTTGGTGTAGCCGAGCTCGGTCGAGAAGCTCAGCCCGAAGACGTCGAAGGCACCGACCGGACGGTGGCTGTCCACCGTGAACTGCGGGACCTTGTGTTCGCGCATCAGCTCTTCGAGGTCCGGCCAGACGCTGTAGGTGCGCTCGGCGAGCACGCCCTCGCGCTCGTTCAGCACCTCGTAAAGGATCATGACGCCCTGGTTGGGCAACCCGACCTCATAGGCGTCCGGGTACATCAGCGCCCAGCGGACATCGGTGGACTCCCACGGCTTGACCGTGGAGTTCAGTTCACCACCGACGTACTGGATCGGCTTCTGCACATGCGGGAGCAGGGCTTCGAGCTGCGGGAAGACCGATTCGGCAGGCATCACGGCGATCTTTCGTGGACTGACAGATGCGACCATTCAGCCTACCCCGATGGTCACCCGCTCAGATCCGCCCTCAAGCGGGGGTCGGACGCCTTCGCCCACAGCTCGGGCAGCTCCCGTTCGCGGAGCTCGCCCTGGGCCTCCTCCTGGCCGTAGAGCAGACCCCAGGTGAAGGCGGACTCGCCCGCCGTGTGGGCCTGGATCGCGAGATCGCGGAGGGCCTGGCGGGCCACCACGCTGTCCTGGTGGTCGCCGAGCGCGGTCTGGAGGGCCTTCATGCGTGTGGCGAAGCGCCTGGCCGCCTTGCCCAGGGCGGGTCCGGCCGCCTCGGCGGCGTAGCGGGCGCGCTTGGCGGCCTTGCGGGCGTTGTGCATCGCGAGATCGCGTTCCTCGCCCGGCCCGAGCGCCAGCGCGTCGCCGACGCGGCCGGCCAGCCGCTCGTAGTTCTTGAGGATCGCCCTGGGCAGCGCCTTCGCGGCGGGCTGCGCCGCGTCCGGCCGCAGCGGCGGCGCGGTGAGCAGCCTGTCGAGCGTGTCCAGCAGGGTCAGATACCGCTCGCTGTCGAGTACGGCGACGGTCCTGCTCCGGGACCCGGCGCGCTGGGCGGCGTCCCAGGTCTGGAGCCGGCCGCGTACCGGCCCGAGGAGCAGTGTCATGGGCAGCGCGTCGATGCGGGAACTCAGCCGTTCGTCGAGGACTTCGTGGTCGCGGTCGACGCCCAGCTCCGCCGCGACCCACTTGAGTTCCTCCGCGACCGGGTCGGTGACGGACCGGTCGAGGATCTTGCGGTACGTGCGGAAGGCGGAGCGCATACGGCGGGTGGCGACGCGCAGCTGATGCACGGAGTCCGGCAGGTCGCGGCGTACGGCGGCGTCCTGGGCGACGATCGCGTCGGCCTGGTCGCGCAGATAGGCGAGGATGTGGTCCCCGGCGCTGCGCGGCCTGCCCTTGGGCGCCTTGGTCGCGGCTCCGCCCGGCTCGTGGGGCGCCGTCTCGGCCAGTGCCCTGCCGAGCTTGGACGCGGCGGACGCCGGGCGCAGACCGGCCTTGCGGAGCTTCTTCTCCACCGCGTCGAGGATCGCGGGATCGGCGTCGTCGCCCAGCTCCACCTCGACCTCGGTCCAGGAGGCGGTCCGGGCGTTCTTGCCGCCGGTGTCCCCGGTGAGCCGTCGCGCCCGTACGGCGTCCACGCTCGCCTCGGCGAGCGCCGTGCCCTTCGCGTCGAGCAGCTGAAGGACATCGCGCGAGGTCGTCAGCCGTACGAGGGGGGTCAGCCCGGCGCCGCGTACGCGCGAGCGGACCAGCGCGGCGAGTTCGTCCGGAAGTGTGTCCGCGAGCGGCGCCTGGATCTCGTCGCGGATGCCGGTGGAGACCGGGAATTTCAGATGCCAGCCCTCGTCGGCACCACCCGTGCGGCGCCGGAGCGTGACATGGTCGGCGGTGAGGCGCAGATCCGGGGTGTCGTAGTAGACGGCGTCCAGCTCCACGACGCCCTGGGCGCGAACGGACGCGACGCCCTTCACTCCGGTGAGATCCGGCAGTCCGGAGGGTTCGTCGGCGTCGGAGGGCGCGGGAAGTTCGTATTTGCGCTCGATCTCTCGCTTTGTGTCCGCCATGTACCGAATTTAGTCCCAGGGGCGGCTCCTGGGCAGCCCCTGGGACCTGTCCGGGGCGTCCCGGGCGGCGCTCAAGCCGACATGGGCCGCTGCACCCGGATCGACTGGAGCAGTCCGATGGCGATCCACGCCGCGAACATGGCGGTGCCGCCGTACGAGACGAACGGTAGCGGCAGACCCGCCACCGGCATGATCCCGAGCGTCATCCCGATGTTCTCGAAGGACTGGAAGGCGAACCAGGCGATGATCCCCGCGGCGACGATCGTGCCGTAGAGCTCGGTGGTCTCCCGGGCGATCCGGCAGGCGCGCCACAGGACCACGCCGAGCAGCAGCAGGATGAGCCCGGCGCCGACGAAGCCCAGTTCCTCGCCCGCGACCGTGAAGACGAAGTCGGTCTGCTGCTCGGGCACGAACTGGCCGGTGGTCTGGGAGCCGTGGAAGAGCCCGGTGCCGGTGAGTCCGCCGGAGCCGATGGCGATCCGTGCCTGGTTGGTGTTGTAGCCGACGCCCGCCGGGTCCAGCTCCGGGTTGGCGAACGCCGCGAAGCGGTTGATCTGGTACTCGTCGAGCACGCCGAGCGCCGCGACCGCGATGCCGCCCGCCACCCCCGCGCCGACCAGGCCGATGATCCAGCGGTTGGAGGCGCCCGAGGCGAGCAGTACGCCGAGCACGATGACGGCCATGACCATGACGGAGCCGAGGTCCGGCATCAGCATGACGATGGCCATCGGTACGACGGCGAGACCGAGGGATTTCGCGACCGTGCGATGGTCCGGATGGACCTGGTCCCCGGCGTCCACCCGGGCCGCCAGCATGACCGCCATGGCCAGGATGATCGTGACCTTCACGAACTCGGAGGGCTGGAGGGTGAATCCGCCGCCGATCACGATCCAGGCGTGGGCGCCGTTGATGGTCGCGCCGAGCGGGGTGAGGACCAGCAGGACCAGGACGACGGAGAGCCCGTACAGCGCGGGGACCGCCCCGCGCATGAGGCGGTGCCCGACCCAGATCGTGCCGATCATCAGGGCGATCCCGATGCCGGTGTTGAGCAGATGGCGTACGAGGAAGTAGTACGGATCGCCCTGGTTCAGCTGGGTGCGGTTACGGGTGGCCGACCAGACCAGCAGCGAGCCGATCAGCGACAGGGCGACCGCCGAGAAGAGCAGCGGCCAGTCGAGTCTGCGCACCATCGAGTCGCGGGCCACGAGCTTGGCCCAGGTCCCGCGCTCCGGACCGTATCCGGAGACCGAGAAGCCACTTGTGCCGGCCATCGCTCAGTCCCTCCGCGTGGATGTGGCGGGCGGGCCCGCCAGCATCTGCTCGTCCGGGGTTTCCTTCACCGGCTCGTACGGCCTGATCTTCGGCGCGTCGATCGAACCGTCCGGCTGGATCTTCGGCAGTTCCTTGCGCGGCTCGGGCATCAGCGCCTTGCTGATGTCCTGGTCGCCCTTGGCGTTCAGCCCGTACATCGCCTCGTAGATCTTTCGCACGGCGGGCCCCGAGGCACCGGAGCCGGTACCACCCTGCGAGATCGTCATGACGATCGTGTAGTCCTCGGTGTACGAGGCGAACCACGAGGTCGTCTGCTTGCCGTAGACCTCGGCCGTACCCGTCTTGGCGTGCATCGGGATCTTGTCCTGCGGCCAGCCGCCGAATCGCCAGGCGGCGGAGCCGGTGGTCGTGACCGCCGCGAGGGCTTCGTCGATCTGCTCCAGCGTCCGCCCGCGCGTCGGCAGCTTGCCGTGGGACTTGGGCGCGATCTCCTCGACCCGCTTGCCGTCGGCGCTGACGATCGCCTTGCCGACCGTGGGGTTGTAGAGGGTGCCGCCATTGGCGATGGCCGAGTAGATGGTGGCCATCTGGATGGGGGTGACGAGGGTGTCGCCCTGGCCGATCGAGTAGTTGACGGAGTCACCGGCGCGCATCCGGTTGCCTTCGAGGCAGCCCTCGTAGGCGATCTTCTCGACGTAGGTGCCGCCCTTCTTGCCCTGCTTGCACCAGCTGACCTTGTTGGCCTCCCAGAAGCTCTGCTTCCACTGACGGTCCGGGATGCGTCCGGTGACCTCGTTGGGGAGGTCGATACCGGTCTCCGCGCCGAGGCCGAACTGGTGCGCGGTCTTGTAGAACCAGTCGTTGGGGTGCTTCGGCTTCATGCCGCCGTCTTTCTGCCACTCCTTGTGCGCGATGCCGTAGAAGACGGTGTCGCAGGAGACTTCGAGTGCCTTGCCGAGGGTGATGCTGCCGTAGCCCCTGGACTCGAAGTTCTGGAAGACCTGACCGCCGACGCTGTACGAACTGGGGCAGGGGTAGTTGCCGTTGAACTTGTACCCGGCGTTGACGGCGGCGGTCGACGAGACGACCTTGAAGATCGAGCCGGGGGCCGCCTGGCCCTGGATCGCGCGGTTCAGCAGCGGGAAGTTGGACTTCTTGCCGGTGAGCCTGGCGTACTCCTTGGCGGAGATGCCGCCGACCCAGGAGTTCGGGTCGTACGTCGGCAGGGAGGCCATCGCGACGACCCGTCCGGTCTTCGCCTCCATGACCACCGCGGCACCGGAGTCCGCCTTGTAGTGCTCTCCGGTGTTGCGGTCCATCTCCTTGCGGGCGGCCTTCATCGCCTCGTTCAGTTCGTACTCGGTGACGGCCTGCACGCGCGCGTCTATCGAGGTGACGACATTGGCGCCGGGCTCGGCCTTGTCGTTGCGCGCCTGGCCGATGACGCGGCCGAGGTTGTCCACCTCGTAGCGGGTGACTCCCGCCTTGCCGCGCAGCTGCTTGTCATAGGTGCGCTCCAGTCCGGAGCGGCCGACCTGGTCGGAGCGGAGATACGGCGAGTCGCTCTGCTGAGCCTTCGTGATCTCGTCGTCGGTGACGGGCGAGAGATAGCCGAGCACCTGAGCGGTGTTGGCGAGCCCGGGCGCGGCGTAGCGGCGTACGGCGGTGGGCTCGGCGGTGACACCGGGGAAGTCCTCGGCGCGCTCCCGGATCTGCAGGGCCTGCTGGGTGGTGGCCTCGTCGGTCACCGGGATCGGCTGAAAGGGCGAACCGTTCCAGCAGGGCTTGGGCGTCTTCGAGTCGCAGAGCCTGACCTTGTCCATGACGTCCTTGGGCTTCATGTCGAGGACATCGGCGAGCCGGGTCAGGACGCCCACCCCCTTGTCCTCCATCTTCATCAGCTCGGTACGGCTGGTGGAGACGACGAGCCGGGTCTCGTTGTCGGCGAGCGCGACCCCGCGGCTGTCGAGAATCGAGCCGCGGACGGCCGGCTGGACGACCTGCTGGACGTGGTTGCTCTTGGCCTCGTCCGTGTACTCCTGGCCGTTGCGGACCTGGAGGTACCAGAGCCGGCCGCCGAGGGTGAGGAGAAGCGAGAAGACAAGGACTTGAATGATGACGAGCCGGATCTGGACCCGCGGTGTCCGCCCGGTCTCCGGAATATTGCTCACTGCGATCCCCCACGGACGGTACGGGCGGTACGGCCGGACGGTGCGTGGCCGGCCGCACGCGCGGGCGTCCGCGCGACGGCCGCCGGGTGCTGCGGTGTCACAGTCGCTTGACCCCCTTGATACGTCCGGCCCGCGTGGCGCGGGTGCGGGCGGCCCTCAGCCGCAGTCCGCCCCGCTGGCCGCCGATCCGCAGGCCGGTGCCGGTGGTGGTCCAGCCGGACGCGACATCGGCGCCGCCGCTGCTCTGGGTCTCGGCGAGCGGATCGTTCTCGGCCCGTCTGGCCAGGAACATGATCAGCGGAACGGTGAACGGCGCGAGCAGCAGATCGTAGACCGCGGCGGTGAACAGCAGCCCGGCAAGACCGACATGGCGGGCGGCGGTGTCACCGACGAGCGCGCCGACCGCCGCGTACAGCAGGGTCGAGCCGAGCGCCGCGCCGACGACCGCGGCCATCGGCACGAACGCCGAACGCATCTGGCCCTTCTCCGGGCGGGCCAGTCCGGCCAGATAGCCGATCACACAGAGCACCAGCGCGTAGCGGCCGGCTGCGTGGTCGGCCGGGGGCGCCAGATCGGCCAGCAGTCCGGCACCGAAGCCGATGAGCGCGCCGCCCACATGGCCGTACACGAAGGCCAGGGCGAGGACGACGAGGAGCATCAGATCGGGGACGGCGCCGGGGAGCTGGAGTCTGGAGAGTACGGACACCT
Organism: Streptomyces sp. NPDC094034; assembly: GCF_040303865.1. Classification (NCBI taxonomy): domain Bacteria; kingdom Bacillati; phylum Actinomycetota; class Actinomycetes; order Kitasatosporales; family Streptomycetaceae; genus Streptomyces; species Streptomyces sp. NPDC094034. Next base: position 371,424 of record NZ_JBEOUD010000001.1, read on the forward strand.
GGATGACGAGGGCGACCACGACCAGCGTGGTCGAGAGCAGAATCCGGTTGAAGCGCATGGGGATCAGCCCTACTCCTGGTCGTCTGCTTGGCCGTTGGCGTTGGGATCCGGATTGGCGTTCGGGTCCGGATTGGCGTTGGCGTCCGGATTGCCGGTGTCGGCCTCGCCGTTCGCCTCGACGTCGGCGTTGGGCGACGGAGTGACCGTGACGGTGACGGTGGGCGTCGGGGTGGGCGCCGACTTGGGCGGCAGGACCGTGTCGCGCGGATCCTGCCGGGGAGCCTCCACGACGACGCCGACGAGGTCGAGCTTGGTGAAGCCGACGAAGGGGCGTACGTACAGGGTCCGGGTCAGATCGCCGCCTGACGGGTCGACCTGGACCACCTCGCCGACCGGGACACCGGGCACGAACGGCTTGTCCTTGCTGGATCCGAAGGTGACCAGCCGGTCACCCTTCTTGATCTTGGCCTTGCCGTTGAGGAGCTGGACGGAGAGCGGACGGTCGCCCTGGCCGGTGGCGAAGCCCAGTTCGTCGCTGCTCTCCATCCGGGTGCCGACGGTGAAGTCCGGGTCATTGGCGAGCAGTACGGTCGAGGTGCTCGGGCCGACGGTCGTCACACGACCGACAAGTCCGTCACCATTCAGCACGGTCATATCGCGTGTGATGCCATCCTTGGCACCGATATCGATCGTGATGGTCCAGGAGAATCCCTGGGCCGCTCCTATGGCGATGACCTCGGCGCCCTTGATTCCGTACTGACCGGCGCCGGCCTTCGCGAGCATCTTGTCGAGTTCGCGTACCCGGTTGCGATTGCGGTCGTCACTGCCGAGCCGCTGTTTCAGCTCGGTGTTCTCCTTCTGGAGCACGGCGATGCGATTGTGCCGCGCACCGGAATCCCGTACCGCCCCTATGGCATTGCCCACCGGATTGACCGCGGACGCGACGCCGTTCTCCACCGGACCGAAGACCGTCGCGGCGGCGTGCCGCGCGCCGTCGACCGGGGAATCCTCGCCACCGCGGATATCCACCGTGATCAGTGCGAACGCGATGGCGATCAGCAGCACCAGGAGCAAACGGCTCTCTCGTGTGTCCCTCACGTGCGGCGGCCGTGCCTTCCTCGTAGGAATGATTCTGCGGTTATATCAACGATCCGCCGCGCGGGAGTTCGAGGCCCCTGCCGGGCGTCCCCCCGGCCCGGAGGACCAGGGGGACGGGGACTCTTCCGTCATCGGCGGGGCTGGGCGTCCAGCACCTGCTGAAGCGCCTCGAACTCCTCGACACACTTGCCGGATCCGAGCGCCACGGAGTCCAGTGGGTCCTCGGCGATATGGATCGGCATCCCGGTCTCGCGACGCAGCCGCTCATCGAGACCGCGCAGCAGGGCGCCGCCGCCGGTGAGCACGATCCCGCGGTCCATCACATCGCCGGACAGCTCGGGCGGGCACTTGTCGAGCGTGGTCTTCACCGCGTCGACGATGGCGTTGACCGGTTCCTCGATGGCCTTGCGCACCTCGGCGGCGGAGATGACCACGGTCTTCGGCAGCCCGGAGACCAGGTCACGGCCGCGGATCTCGGTGTGCTCGTCCTTGTCGAGGTCGTAGGCGGAACCGATGGTGATCTTGATGCTCTCGGCGGTCCGCTCGCCGAGCAGGAGTGAGTACTCCTTCTTGATGTGCTGGATGATCGCGTTGTCCAACTCGTCGCCGGCGACCCGGATGGACTGTGCCGTGACGATTCCGCCGAGCGAGATCACGGCGACCTCGGTCGTACCACCACCGATGTCCACGACCATGTTGCCGGTCGCCTCGTGGACGGGGAGTCCGGAGCCGATGGCCGCGGCCATGGGCTCCTCGATGATGTGCACCTGGCGCGCGCCCGCCTGGGTGGACGCTTCGATGACGGCGCGGCGCTCAACGCCCGTGATACCGGAGGGCACACAGACGACGACCCGCGGACGCGCCAGATAGCGGCGTTTGTGGATCTTCAGGATGAAGTAGCGCAGCATGCGCTCGGTGATTTCGAAGTCGGCGATAACGCCGTCCTTCAGTGGCCGGACGGCAACGATGTTGCCCGGTGTCCGGCCGATCATCTTCTTCGCCTCGGCGCCGACCGCGAGAATACCGCCGGTGTTGGTGTTGATGGCGACGACGGACGGCTCGTTGAGTACGATCCCCCGGCCTCTGACGTACACCAGCGTGTTGGCGGTCCCGAGGTCGACAGCCATGTCACGGCCGATGAACGACATGTTGTTCCCCATGAGGATGCGTCTGGCCTTCCCAAGCGTTGATGGCTTTTCAGGATGGCGAGGTGGGTGCTGTGGCTTGGAGGTTTCCATCGTAGTGCCGTCGCGAGGACGACGGCGCGGTGGCCCACCTCAGTAAGGGTGACGAAGTGTCGGACCGATGCGTTCCCGAAAGTGGCTTAGATATGCCCAAAGGCGACCGAATTCCTTCGGTCGCCCCAGGCGGTCAGCTCCGTTTGGCTGACATGCGGTCAGGAAAGACCCGGGAAGAAGATTTTAAGTTCCCGAATGGCGGACTCCTCCGAGTCCGAAGCGTGGATCAGGTTCTCCCGGACGATGGTCCCGAAGTCCCCCCGGATGGACCCGGGCGCTGCGGCGATCGGGTCAGTCGGACCGGCGAGCGCGCGGACGCCCTCGATGACCCGCTCGCCGTCGACGACCAGAGCGACGACCGGTCCGGAGGCCATGAACGCGACCAGCGGCTCGTAGAAGGGCTTCCCCTTGTGCTCGCCGTAGTGCTGCTCCAGCGTGTCCTGGTCGAGCGTGCGGAGCTCCATGGCGCTGATGGTCCAGCCGGCCTTGCGCTCGATACGGCCGACGATCTCGCCGACCAGGCCGCGGCGTACGGCATCCGGCTTGAGCAGGACAAGCGTGCGCTGGCTCACTGTGCGGGCTCCTTCTACTACGGGGTGCGGGCCCTCAGAGGCTACAGGGCATACCACACTGTCGATCACACAGCGTCAGCCTCTGCCGATGACTGTTCGGCCCAGCGTGCCTTCGCCTCGTCGATCTTCCGACCGAAGTGGACCGAGGCCCCCCACAGGGCCGCGAAGATCACACCGAGAACGAACATGGCGGGCACCACGAAACCGCTGGCGAACAGCGCGACCTGAAGCGCCCAGCCGAGCTCGACACCGCCCGGACGGGTGATCACCCCGCAGAGCACCAGGGACAGCAGCATCGCGATGCCACAGACCGTCCAGACCGTCCCCACCGACAGATCGTCCAGCTTCATGGCGACCAGACCGGCGAAACCGATCACGAAGAACTCACCGATCAGTGTGGACGCACAGAGCGTACGCATAGGGTTCAGCGCCTCCTCAGCAGCAGTCGGGCCTCGCCGACCGTGATCACCGAGCCGGTGACCAGGACCCCCGCGCCCGCGAACTCGGACTCCTCCTCGGCGAGGGTGATCGCCGCCTCCAGCGCGTCATCGAGGCGCGGCTCCACCTGGACCCGGTCCTCCCCGAAGACCTCGACGGCGACGGCCGCCAGCTCGTCCGCGCCCAGCGCGCGGAAACTGGAGTTCTGCGTGACGACGATCTCCGAGCAAATCGGCTCCAGCGCCTCCAGCACCCCTCGGACGTCCTTGCCGTCACTGGAACCCACCACACCGATCAGCCGGCTGAAGCCGAACGACTCGGTGATGGCGTCCGCCGTGGCACGCGCCCCGGCCGGGTTGTGCGCCGCGTCCAGCACCACCGTCGGCGAGCGCCGTACGACCTCCAGGCGGCCAGGCGAGGAGACCGAGGCGAACGCCTTGCGGACCGTGTCCATGTCGAGCCGGCGGGCATGCTGCGCGCCGATCCCGAAGAACGCCTCCACGGCGGCAAGCGCCACCGACGCGTTCTGCGCCTGATGCGCGCCGTACAACGGGAGGAAGATCTGCTCGTACTCACCGCCGAGACCGCGCAGGGTCAGCAGCTGGCCGCCGACCGCGATCTCGCGGGCGACCACACCGAACTCCATGCCCGCCCTGGCGACCGTCGCGTCCACGTCGACGGCCTTCTTCAGCATCACCTGAGCGGCGTCCACCGGCTGCTGCGCCAGGATGACCGTCGAACCCGGCTTGATGATCCCGGACTTCTCCACCGCGATCTCACCGGGTGTGGAGCCGAGCCGGTCCGTGTGGTCCAGATCGATCGGCATGACGACGGCGACGGAGGCGTCGATGACATTCGTCGCGTCCCAGGTGCCGCCCATGCCGACCTCGACCACGGCGACATCCACCGGCGCGTCCGCGAAAGCGGCGTAGGCCATGCCGGTCAGCACCTCGAAGAACGAGAGCCGGTACTCCTGCGCGGCGTCGACCATCTCGACATACGGCTTGATGTCCCCGTACGTCTCGATGAACCGCTCGGCGGAGACCGGGGCGCCGTCCAGACTGATCCGCTCGGTGATGGACTGGACATGCGGGCTCGTATACCGGCCGGTACGCAGATCGAACGCGCCGAGCAGCGCCTCGATCATGCGGGCCGTGGAGGTCTTGCCGTTGGTGCCGGTGAGATGGATCGACGGATAGGCGCGCTGGGGGTCGCCCAGCACATCCATCAGACCCTTGATCCTGGTGACCGACGGGTCGAGTTTCGTCTCGCCCCAGCGGCCCGCCAGCTCCTGCTCGACGGCGCGCAGCGCCTTGTCCACCTCCGGGTCCTCGGGGCGTGCCGGGACGCCGTCATCCTGCGCGGGCCCGGCCTGGGCGCGCAGCGTACGGCTGCCGGCCTCGATCACCGCGAGGTCGGGGTCTCGGTCGGTCGCGGCGTCGACGATCTCATCGAATTCGTCGTACTCGCCGGGCTGGTCGGAAGGACGGTGCTCGCTCACGCGACCAGTCTACGGAGCACCACCGACAGCCGGTCGCCCGCGCCCCGGCTCCGTACGGGAGCGGGGCCCCGGCCAGGTGGCCGGGGCCCCGCTCTCGGGTGCTCGTCGCAGGGTCAGCCCTGGGGCAGGCCCGCGAGCTGCGCGGTCAGCCGCTCGATGTCCGCCTCGGCCTTGGTGAGCCGGCCGCGGATCTTCTCGACCACATTGTCGGGGGCCTTGGCGAGGAACGCCTCGTTGCCGAGCTTCGCCGTCGCCTGCGCCTTCTCCTTCTCCGCCGCGCCGAGGTCCTTCGTCAGGCGCTTGCGCTCCGCCTCGACGTCGATCGTGCCCGACAGGTCGAGCGCGACCGTCGCCCCCTCGACCGGCAGCGTCGCGGTGGCGTGGAAGCCCTCGCCCTCCGGCTGGAGGCGCAGCAGCTGCCGGATCGCCGCCTCGTGCGCGGCCAGCGGCGTACCCGTGAGATCCAGCCGTGCCGGGACCTTCTGGCCGGGCTGGAGCCCCTGGTCGGAGCGGAACCGACGGACCTCGGTGATCACCTGCTGAAGGTGTTCGATCTCCCGCTCGGCCGCCGTGTCGCGGAACCCGCTGTCGGCCGGCCAGTCGGCGACGACGACCGACTCCTTGCCGGTGAGCGTGGTCCAGAGCGTCTCGGTGACGAAGGGGATGATCGGGTGCAGCAGACGCAGGGTGAGATCGAGGACCTCGCCGAGGACCCGTCCGGAGACCTTCGCCGCCTCGCCGCCCTCGATGAAGGTGGTCTTGGACAGCTCCACGTACCAGTCGAAGACCTCGTCCCAGGCGAAGTGGAACAGCGCGTCGGACAACTTCGCGAACTGGTAGTCCTCGTAGTACGCGTCGACCTCCGCGACCACGGCGTTGAGCCGCGACAGGATCCACCGGTCGGTGGCGGACAGCTCGGCCGCGTCGGGCAGCGGGCCCTCGACGGTCGCGCCGTTCATCATCGCGAAGCGCGTGGCGTTCCAGACCTTGTTGGCGAAGTTCCGGGAGCCCTGGACCCAGTCCTCGCCGATCGGCACGTCGATACCCGGGTTGGCACCACGGGCCAGGGTGAACCGGACCGCGTCGGAGCCGTACTTGTCCATCCAGTCCAGCGGGTTGACCGCGTTGCCGAAGGACTTGGACATCTTCTTGCCGAACTGGTCACGGACCATGCCGTGCAGCACGATCGTGTGGAACGGCGGCGTGCCGTCCATCGCGTACAGACCGAACATCATCATCCGGGCGACCCAGAAGAAGAGGATGTCGTAGCCGGTGATCATGATCGAGTTCGGATAGAACTTCTCGACGCTCGGGGTCTGTTCGGGCCAGCCGAGCGTGGAGAACGGCCACAGCCCCGACGAGAACCAGGTGTCCAGGACATCCGTGTCCTGTGTCCAGCCCTCGCCCGTCGGCGCCTCGTCGTCGGGACCGACGCAGACGGTCTCGCCGTTCGGCCCGTACCAGACGGGGATGCGGTGGCCCCACCACAGCTGCCGGGAGATGCACCAGTCGTGGAGGTTGTCGACCCAGCCGAAGTAGCGGGACTCCATCTCCTTCGGGTGGATCGCGACCTCGCCGTCACGGACGGCGTCACCGGCCGCCTTGGCCAGCGGCCCGACCTTGACCCACCACTGGAGCGAAAGGCGCGGCTCGATGGTCGTCTTGCAGCGGGAGCAGTGTCCGACGGAGTGGGTGTACGGGCGCTTCTCCGCGACGATACGGCCCTCGGCCCGCAGCGCGGCGACGATGGCGCTGCGCGCCTCCATCCGGTCGAGCCCCTCGAACGGTCCCGGGACGGTGATCACGGCGCGCTCGTCCATGACCGTGATGTTCGGCAGATCGTGCCGGCGGCCGATCTCGAAGTCGTTCGGGTCGTGCGCGGGCGTCACCTTGACGGCGCCCGTACCGAACTCCGGGTCGACATGGGTGTCCGCGACGATCGGGATCGTACGGTCGGTGAGCGGCAGCTTGATCCGCTTGCCGACGAGATGCGCGTACCGCTCGTCGTCGGGGTGGACGGCGACGGCCGTGTCACCGAGCATCGTCTCGGCACGGGTGGTCGCGACGACGACGGAGTCCTCTCCCTCGCCGTACTTCAGCGAGACCAGCTCGCCGTCGTCGTCCTGGTACTCCACCTCGATGTCGGAGATCGCGGTGAGACAGCGCGGGCACCAGTTGATGATGCGCTCGGCGCGGTAGATCAGCTCGTCGTCGTAGAGCTTCTTGAAGATCGTCTGAACGGCCTTGGACAGCCCCTCGTCCATGGTGAACCGCTCACGCGACCACGCGACACCGTCCCCGAGGCGGCGCATCTGTCCGGAGATCTGCCCCCCGGACTCGGCCTTCCACTTCCAGACGCGCTCGACGAACGCCTCGCGCCCCAGGTCGTGCCGGGACTTGCCCTCCTTGCCCAGCTCGCGCTCGACGACGTTCTGCGTCGCGATGCCCGCGTGGTCCATGCCGGGCTGCCACAGCGTCTCGTACCCCTGCATGCGCTTGCGGCGCGTGACGGCGTCGATGAGCGTGTGCTCGAAGGCGTGCCCCAGGTGCAGGCTGCCGGTGACGTTCGGCGGTGGGATGACGACGGTGAACGGCGGCTTGTCGCTCTTCTCGTCGGCCTCGAAGTAACCGCGGTCCACCCAGCGCTCGTACAGCTTCCCCTCTACCTCGGCCGGAACGTACTGGGTCGGCAGTTCGGTGTTGGTCGCTGGCTGCTGCTGAGTGTTCTCGGTCACGGGGCACAGTTTAGAGGTGTCACCGCCCCGTACTGAAACGGGATAGTTCGGTAACGGTGCGGCCCCGGGTGACCCCGGTCACCGACTCGTCCGTCAGGATGTTCGGAACGCATAAGCAACTAACAGGGGACAGCACATGAGTTACAACCAGCCGGGCCCATACGGTGGGCAGCAGCCTCAGCAGCCAGGACCGTACGGCCAGCCGGGTCCCTACGGCCAGCAGCCGCCGCAGGGGCCCCCGGCGCCCGGCTACGGTTACCCGCAGCAGTCCCCGCAGGGCGTCCCCCCGCAGCAGTCCCCGCAGGGCTACGGCTATCCGCAGCAGCCGGGACCGTACGGCCAGCCGCCCCAGCAGCCCCCGTACGGCCAGCAGCCTCCCTATGGCGGTGGCCAGTACCCGCCCCCGCCGGGCCAGGCCCCCAAGAAGAAGACGGGCCTGATAGTCGGCGCGTCCGTGCTGGCTCTCGCGGTGATCGCGGGCGGCGCGTACTTCCTGGTGGGAGGCGGCGGCTCCGACGTCGCGGACGACGGCCCGCACAAGCTGACGGCGCCGGCGACGGTGCTCAACGGCGAGTACAAGAAGGGCGAGAGCAGCGGCGGCGACGGCGGCATGACCGAGAGCGACCTCAAGGACGCCGAGAGCTGGGGCGTGAAGAACCCCAAGGACGTCAGCGCCGACTACGAGGCCGGCAACAAGGACAACCCGCTGGCCGGCAAGGCCCTGAACTTCGGCGGGGTCTATGGCGAGATCGACGACCCGGAGAAGGTCGTGGACGGCATGTTCGCCTATATGAAGCAGAAGTCCACGGAGGAGAAGGACTCCATGGGCGAGATGGTCGGCACCCCCCAGGCGTTCACGCCCGAGGGTCTGGACAACGCCGTCCTGAAGTGCCAGGAGCTGAAGGTCAAGAACGACGGGTCCGGCACGGGCGCCGCCGCGGGACCGAAGGAGATCACCTTCCCCCTCTGCGTCTGGGGCGACCACAGCACCCTGGGCTTCTCCATGCACATCGAGATCGCCAACGCGATGGCGGGCAAGAGCGCGTCTCTCGAAGACGCCGCGGCCATCGCCGCGAAGCTCCGCAACGACGTCCGCGTCAAGCTCTGAGCGCGTAGCCACACAGGGGCGCCCGGCCAGTCGGACTGGCCGGGCGCCCCTCTGTCGTGCGTACGCGGACCGCCGCGCCGACGGTTACGCCGACTTCTCGTGGCGGCCGTCGTTCTTCACGATGCGCGGCTCGCGCGGGACCAGCGTCGGGTTCACGTTGTCGCGCACGACCTCCGCCGTGATGACGACCCGGGCGACGTCCTTGCGGGACGGCACCTCGTACATCACCGACTGGAGCACCTCTTCGAGGATGGCGCGCAGGCCGCGCGCGCCCGTGCCGCGCAGGATCGCCTGGTCGGCGATGGCCTCCAGGGAGGGCCGGTCGAAGTCCAGCTCCACACCGTCGAGTTCGAAGAGCCGCTGATACTGCTTCACCAGCGCGTTGCGCGGCTCGACCAGGATCTGGAGAAGGGCCTCGCGGTCCAGGTTGTGGACGGAGGTGAGGACCGGCAGGCGGCCGATGAACTCCGGGATCATCCCGAACTTCACCAGATCTTCCGGCATGACCTCCTGAAACTGGTCACTCGCCTCGATCTCGCGCTTCGAGCGGATCGTCGCGCCGAAGCCGATGCCCTTCGCTCCCGCGCGCGACTCGATGATCTTCTCCAGGCCGGCGAAGGCGCCGCCCACGATGAAGAGCACGTTCGTCGTGTCGATCTGGATGAACTCCTGGTGCGGGTGTTTCCGGCCGCCCTGCGGCGGTACGGAGGCGGTGGTGCCTTCCAGGATCTTCAGCAGGGCCTGCTGGACGCCCTCGCCGGAGACATCGCGGGTGATCGACGGGTTCTCGCTCTTGCGGGCGACCTTGTCGATCTCGTCGATGTAGATGATTCCGGTCTCGGCCTTCTTGACGTCGTAGTCGGCCGCCTGGATCAGCTTCAGCAGGATGTTCTCGACGTCCTCGCCCACATAACCGGCCTCGGTGAGCGCGGTGGCGTCGGCGATCGCGAACGGTACGTTCAGCATGCGCGCGAGCGTCTGGGCGAGCAGGGTCTTGCCGGAGCCGGTCGGGCCCAGCAGAAGGATGTTGGACTTGGCGAGCTCGATGGCGTCCTCGCGCCCGGACACCCCGCCGTTCTCGCCGGCCTGAACGCGCTTGTAGTGGTTGTAAACCGCCACGGAGAGGGCCTTCTTCGCGGGCTCCTGCCCGACGACGTATCCCTCAAGGAACTCGTAGATCTCCCGCGGCTTGGGCAGTTCCTCCCACCGCACCTCGGAGGTCTCCGCGAGCTCCTCCTCGATGATCTCGTTGCAGAGGTCGATGCACTCGTCGCAGATGTACACACCGGGACCCGCGATGAGCTTCTTCACCTGCTTCTGGCTCTTCCCGCAGAACGAGCACTTGAGCAGATCGCCGCCATCACCGATGCGTGCCACGAGGTGCTTCCCCTTCGCCTGGGAGCAGCCTGGTTCAGCGGCTCCTGTGCCTCATATCCGACGGTACCTTGCCCGGGCCCTCGTTCGGGCCCCCCTTGGCGCGGTTCACACGGGTCGTGGGACCGCGCCAAGGGCGCCGGGTGTGTCAGGCGGCCGCAGCGGCCGTGGTCTTGCGGGTCGACACGATCTGGTCGACAAGTCCGTACGCGAGCGCGTCCTCGGCGGTCAGGATCTTGTCGCGCTCGATGTCGTCGCGGACCTTCTCGATCGGCGTCGTCGAGTGCTTCGCCAGCATCTCTTCGAGCTGGGCGCGCATCCGCAGGATCTCGTTGGCCGCGATCTCCAGGTCGGAGAGCTGTTCCCGGCCGGTCTGGCTGGACGGCTGGTGGATGAGCACGCGCGCGTTCGGCAGCGCCAGTCGCTTGCCGGCGGTGCCGGCGGCGAGCAGCACGGCGGCGGCGGACGCGGCCTGGCCCATGCACACGGTCTGGATGTCCGGCTTCACGAACTGCATCGTGTCGTAGATGGCGGTGAGCGCCGTCATCGAGCCACCGGGGCTGTTGATGTAGATCGAGATGTCGCGGTCCGGGTCCATCGACTCCAGGCAGAGCAGCTGCGCCATGACGTCGTTGGCGGAGGCGTCGTCGATCTGCACCCCGAGGAAGATCACGCGCTCCTCGAAGAGCTTCGCGTACGGGTCGTACTCGCGCACGCCCTGCGACGTGCGCTCCACGAAGCGCGGGACGACGTAACGGTTGTCCACCTGCGGGCCGGTGTAGAGGCCGCTCGCGGAGTAGTTGTTCATGTGGGTGTTCACCATCCTGTGGCGTTCGGTGGGCTGGGCCGGCTGGTCGGGGCTGGTGATCTCAGGCCCCGGTACCGCCGCCGCCCGGAACACCCGAAGCAGCGGAGATGATCTCGTCGATGATGCCGTAGGCCTTGGCCTCCTCGGCGGTGAACCAGCGGTCGCGGTCACCGTCGCGGATGATCGCCTCTTCCGTCTGGCCGGTGTGGCGCGCGGTGATCTCGGCCATGCGCTTCTTCGTACGGAGCAGCTGCTCGGCCTGGATCTTGATGTCGGAGGCGGTGCCGCCGAGGCCCGCGGAGCCCTGGTGCATGAGGATGTCGGTGTGCGGCAGCGCGAAGCGCTTGCCCGCAGTGCCGCCGGTCAGCAGGAACTGACCCATCGAAGCGGCGAGGCCCATACCGATGGTGACCACGTCGTTCGGGATGTACTGCATGGTGTCGTAGACGGCCATGCCGGCTGTCACCGAGCCACCGGGGCTGTTGATGTAGAGGTAGATGTCCTTCTCGGGTTCGGCCGCGAGGAGGAGGAGCTGCGCCGTGATCTTGTTGGCGATGTCGTCGTCGACCTGCTGGCCGAGGAAGATGATCCGCTCTCCGAGCAGCCGGCTGTAGACCTGGTCGCCGAGGCCACCACCGAGGGACGGCTCACCGGCGGCGTAAGGCATCAGATTCGTCACGTATACACCTGCTCGTCTCTGACGGCTGCGGCCGTCTCAGCGTCTTCGTACCGGGGACGGGAAACTCCCCTGCCCTCGTATTCATGGACCCTAACGCGCTGGTCGGCGCGGGCCATCCCGCTTCCGTGGCTGTTCGCTGGGAGCGCAAGGCAGTTGGGGCTCCATACGGCCCTGAGCGGGCCTGCCGGCCCTCTCCCGGCCCCCCATGCCGCCCCTGGTGCCGTCGGGCCCTCACCGGTCCCGTACGGCGCCGGGGTGTACGGGACGGGCCCCGGTCGCGTGTGCGTCCGGGGCCCGTCCTGGCGTTCAGAGCGGCGTTCAGAGCGAGACGGCTCAGGCGTCGTTCTTGTCGGCCTTGGTGTCGGCCTTCTCGTCGGCCTTGGTGTCGGCCGCCGCCTCGGTGTCGGCGTCGGTGGAGTCGGCGGCCTCGACGGTCTCGGCCGGCTCGTCCTCGTCCTCGTCGTTCAGGTCGACGATCTCACCGTTCGTGTCGATCACCTTGGCCGCCTCGACGACCACCGCGAGCGCCTTGCCGCGGGCGACCTCGCCGACCAGCATCGGCACCTGGCCACCCTCGACGACCGCCTGGGCGAACTGGTCGGGGGACATGCCGGAGGACTGCGCGCGCCGCATGAGGTGCTCGGTGAGCTCCTCCTGGTTGACGTTCAGCTTCTCCTTGTTCACCAGCTCATCCAGGATGAACTGGGTCTTGATGCCCTTCTCCGCCTGCTCCTTGGTCTCGGCGTCGAACTCTTCCTCGGTCTTGCCCTGGATCTCCAGGTACTTCGCGAGGTCGAGGCCCATCTGACCGAGCTGGTGGTGCTCCAGGTTGTGCTTGCGGGTGTTGATCTCCTCCGCGAGCAGCTTCTCGGGGATCGGCACCTCGGCCAGCTTCAGCAGCTCGTCGAGGACGCGCTCCTGGGCCTGGGTGGCCTGGTCGTACTGCTTGCTGCTCTCCAGCCGCTTGCGGCTGTCGGCCTTCAGCTCGTCGAGCGTGTCGAACTCGCTCGCCATCTGCGCGAACTCGTCGTCCAGCTCGGGCAGCTCACGCGCGGCGACCTGGCTGACCTTGACGGTGACCTCGGCGGCCTTGCCCTCGGCGGCGCCGCCCTTCAGCTCGGAGGTGAAGGTGGCCTCGCCGCCGGCCTCCAGGCCGATGACGGCCTCGTCGATGCCGTCGAGCAGCTCGCCGGAGCCGATGGTGTACTGCACACCGTTGGCGACACCGTCGGGCAGGACCTCGCCGTCGACCTTGGCCTCAAGGTCGATCGTCACGACATCGCCCTCGGCGGCGGCGCGCTCGACCGGGTTGGTGGAGGCGAAGCGGTCGCGCAGCTGCTCGACCGACTTGTCGACGTCCTCGTCGCTGACTTCGATGGAGTCGACGGTGACCTCGATACCCGAGTAGTCGGGGATCTCGATGACCGGCCGGATGTCCACCTCGGCGGTGAAGGCCAGCAGCTCGCCGTCCTTGAGCTCAGTGATGTCGACCTCGGGCTGGCCGAGGACATTGAGCTCACCCTCGTTGACCGCGTCGGTGTAGAACTTCGGGAGGGCGTCGTTGACGGCCTCCTCCAGCACAGCACCACGGCCGAACCGCTGGTCGATGACGCGGGCCGGGATCTTGCCCTTGCGGAAGCCCTTCACCGTGACCTGCTGGTTGATCTTCTTGTACGCCGCGTCGAGGCTGTCCTTGAGCTCCTCGAAGGGCACCTCGACAGTGAGCCGAACCCGGGTCGGGTTCAGGGTCTCCACGGCGCTCTTCACGGTTCGGTCTCCTTGGTGGCTGATTCTTGGGTTCTGCCGGTCCGCCGCGGTGCGGCGCGATCCAGCGGATCGGCCCGGTTCCTCAGAGACTCTGCGGACACACGGGCGCGCAGCTTGCATAGTAACCGGAAGCGGGAAGAGCCCCACAATGCGATCTTGCGACGCGATCTTGAAAAATGGTCGGGGTGGCCGGATTCGAACCGACGACCTTCCGCTCCCAAAGCGGACGCGCTACCAAGCTGCGCCACACCCCGTCGGTGCGACACGTAGGGTACATGCCCGCGAGCATGCGGCCGACCGCTTTGCCCGGCGCCTCGACCGCCTCTTTGCCGGTGTGCGGCGAGCGCCCGGGACCCGCTACGATGTGGTCCGTGCCGAGGCCGCATGACCTGCGGCACGACGCGTGCGGGCGTAGCTCAATGGTAGAGCCCTAGTCTTCCAAACTAGCTACGCGGGTTCGATTCCCGTCGCCCGCTCTTGTGCAGAACTCATGGGTCGGAGCCGGTTTCCGTATGACACGGAGGCCGGCTCTCCTCGTTTCCGCTCCCGCCGCCACCGCCGACGGCGGCCACTTCCGCCGTCCGCGGCCGCCGCCGCTAGAAGCTGATCTGGTTGATCATCTCGGCCAGGGAGTTCATGAAGTTGTTCACCGACGGAGCGATGTTGGTGGAGGCGAGGAAGAAGCCGAACAGGATCGCGACTATCGCGGGGCCGCCCTTGAGGGAGCCACCGCGTATGAGCACCACGAGAACGACCGCCAACAGAACCACCACAGACAGCGAAATGGCCACACTGATCACACCCTCGGTCGGTCCGCCTAGCCCAGCCCCGGGAAGCGCGCACGCCACACCCCCGCTCCGACCATCGTGCCATCAACCTCCGCGCGGATGTTGTCCGGTGACGAATCCGCGACATCACGATCGCGCCAATCGCGCCCCCCGCGCGCCGGGTTCGGCGCGAGCGCGGCGCGCGCGAGCCCGCCGCGCGTGAATGACGCGTGGACGCGAATTCAAATCAACCGTCCCCTGGTGGTCACAACTCATTCACAACCCATTCCCTCCGTTTCGCGCGACCGGTCGACGTGTGCATTGACCGGGATCGTTCACACATAAAAGATCTCAACGATATGCCCCTTTTAATGCTGATTAACCAGGGCATATCGCCCGGTTGTCGGCGGTTTCAGATTCGAATGGGTTACTTGGCGGAGAGGTTTTACGAATTGGTTTGAGCGCGGCTAGGGTGCCTCGAATGTTCAAGGCGCCGCATACCGACGAGACGTCCGAGCCTCCCCGTACCTTTCCGGCCCCGGAGGTCGATCCCGCCACCGGAACCAGAGATTCCACGGTGGCCGACACGCCGGTGCCGACCGGACAGCGGCCCGCCGGTCCCGCCACCGGTCCGGCGGCGGATCAGAGCGCGGATCCGAGCGCGGATCGGAGCGCGGATCGGAGCGCGGATCGGAGCGCGTCGCCCACCAAGCGCGACGCGTTCTTCGACAACACCAAGTACCTGGCGATCGTCCTGGTGGCGGTGGCGCACTTCTGGGAACCCGTCATGGAGGGCAGCCGCGCGACGCGCGCCCTCTATCTGGTCATCTACGCCTTCCACATGCCGGCCTTCATCCTCATCTCCGGCTACTTCTCCCGGAGTTTCGCCGCCCGCCCGCACCAGATCAGGCGCCTGGTGACCGGGGTGGCCGTGCCCTATGTCGTCTTCGAGGTGGCGTACTCGCTCTTCGAGCGGTACGCGAACGACAACCCGGACCAGCCCATCAGCCTGCTCGATCCCTGGTATCTCACCTGGTTCCTGGCCGCGTTGTTCATCTGGCGGCTGACCACCCCGCTCTGGCACTCGCTGCGCCACCCGCTGGCGGTGGCGCTCACTCTCGCCGCGCTGGCGTCGCTCACGCCGGGCATCGGCGAGGACCTCAACCTTCAGCGCGTGCTCCAGTTCGGTCCGTACTTCGTCCTGGGGCTGCTGCTCAGGCCCGAGCACTTCCAGCTGGTACGGCGCCGCGAGGTCCGGCTGCTCGCGGTACCGCTGTTCGCGGGCGCGCTGGTCTTCGCGTACTGGGCCGGCCCCCGGATCGCGTCCGGCTGGCTCTACCACAGCGCCAGCGCCCAGCAGTTGGACTTCCCCTGGTGGGCGGGGCCCGTGATGACGTTCGCGCTCTTCGGCTGCTCACTCCTGCTGACAGCCGGATTCCTGGCATGGGTGCCCCGCCGCAGGACCTGGTTCACGGCGCTGGGCGCGGGCACGATCTGCGGCTATCTGCTGCACGGATTCCTGGTCAAGGCCGCGGTGTACGGCGGCCTCTTCGACGCGTACCCGTGGCTGGCCGGCCCCGCGGGGAAGGTCGTGGTGACCGTCGCGGCCGCCGCCGCGGTGACACTGCTGTGCACGCCTCCGGTACGGCGGCTGCTGCGCTGTGTGACCGAGCCCGAGATGCGGTGGGCGTTCAGGCGGGAGGCCCAGGCGCGGCCCGAGAAGGGGACGGAGACGGGGACACGCGCCTCCGGCCGAGCGGCCGACGCACTGTCGCGGACCTCTCGGTAGTCGCCCGCGCCGCCCTGTTGAGCCCACTTCCCGGTTTGTCCGGTTTCCCCGTCCACAGTTGCTCAATAAACCGTTTGGTAAACTAATTACTGACGATTTCTTGACGCGCCTTTGACTTGACGGAGGAACGATCCCATCGGACACGCAGAGACCCTCATAGCCATGGGCGGCGCCTTCCTCGCCGCCGCCGTACTCGCCCGTCTGGGCAGCCGCATCGAGCTGCCCACCATTCCCCTGTTCATCCTCGCCGGGATCCTGCTCGGCCCCCACACTCCCGGCATCGTGCTGGTCAAGGACCCGCACGAGCTGGAGATGCTCTCCGCCCTCGGGCTGGTCCTGCTGCTCTTCTACCTCGGCCTGGAATTCCACCTGGACGACCTCAAGGCGGGCGGCCGGAAGATGGCCCTCGCCGGTGGCGCGTATCTCGCGCTGAACGTGGGCGCGGGTCTCGGCTTCGGCTTCGCCCTCGGCTGGGGTACGGCGGAGGCGCTGGTGCTCGCCGGTGTGCTCGGTATCTCCTCGTCCGCGATCGTCACCAAGGTCCTGGTCGACATGGGCCGGATCGGTAACCCGGAGACCAAACCGATCCTCGGCATCATCGTCGTCGAGGACATCTTCCTGGCCCTCTATCTCGCCGCGCTCCAGCCCATCCTGTCGGGTGCGGACAGCGCCGCGGCCGCCGTCATGGACGGCGGGAAGGCGTTCGGCTTCCTGCTGCTGCTGGCGCTCGCCGCCCGGTTCGGCACGAAGGTCGTCGGACGGCTCATGAACACCAAGGACGACGAGCTTCTCGTCATCTCCTTCCTCGGCGCGGCGGTCCTCGTGGCCGGTGTCTCCGAGTGGTTCGGGGTCGCGGACGCCATCGGCGCTTTCATGGTCGGTCTGATGCTCGGCGGCACCACCTCGGGCCCCCGGATCCGCAAGCTCGTCCACCCGCTGCGGGACGCCTTCGGCGCGATCTTCTTCTTCGCCTTCGGGCTGTCGATCAACCCGGGTGATCTGCCGACCGTGCTCTGGCCCGTGCTCGTCGCCGCGGCCGTGACCCTTGTGATGAATGTCGCCGCGGGGCTCACCGCGGCCAGGATCTTCGGTTTCGGCGCCCAGCCCGCGGCGAACATCTCGACGACCCTGCTGGCCCGGGGCGAGTTCGCGCTGATCCTCGCCACGATGGCGGCGGGCGCGGGGCTCGACAGCCGGCTCGCTCCGTTCATCGCCGGATATGTCCTGGTCCTCGCGGTCCTCGGCCCGCTGGCGGCGGGCAGGTCGCACTGGCTGGCCCGGATCCTGCCGGGCGGCAGGACCGGAGGTGGCGGCCCGGGATCCGCGGGGAACGAGCCCTCGTACGCGCCCGATTCGGGCGACAGGGGGGCACCCGTGACGAGCTGACGCCCATGCTTTTACCACCACCCGCGACAGCCCGTACCACCCCGCGCTCCCCTCCGCCCATGACGGCGGAGGGGAGTTCTGTCCGTACGCGGGGGTGTCCGGCGAAAGACCCTAGGGCTCGCGGCAGATCAGCAGCAGCGCGCGGTCGTCGTTCACGTCCTTCGCGACCGCCTCGATGAGATGCCAGGCCGCACCCTCGAAGCCCGGGACGACATAGCGGTCCGCCTCGCCGGTGAGCCGGTCGATGCCCTCGCCCAGATCGCGGCCCGGGGCCTCGACCAGCCCGTCCGTGAAGAGCATCAGCACGTCACCGGGGCGCAGTGAGCCCTTGACCGGGTCGAACTGCGCCCCGTCGTACACCCCCAGCAGCGGGCCCTCGCCCGACTTCTCCTCCCAGCGGCCGCTGCCCGCGTGCAGTTGGAGCGCGGGCAGATGGCCCGCCGACAGCAGTTCGAAGTCACCCGAGTCCAGATCGAGGACGAGATGGATGGAGGTGGCGAAGCCCTCGTCCCAGTCCTGTCTGAGCAGATAGCCGTTGGCCGCCGGGAGGAAGCTGTGCGAGGGGAGCGAGCCGAGGAGTCCGCCGAAGGCGCCCGAGAGCAGCAGGGCACGGGAGCCCGCGTCCATGCCCTTGCCCGAGACATCGGTCAGGACGACTTCGAGCGTCCGGCCGCCGTTGGTCCGGGCGGCCACCACGAAGTCGCCGGAGAAGGACTGGCCGCCGGCCGGGCGCAGCGCCATCTCGTGGTGCCAGCCCTTGGGGAGCCGGGGCAGGGCGCTCTGCACCCTGATCCGTTCGCGCAGGTCGAAGAGCATCGTCCCGCCGCGCCGCCAGGGCACCCCGACGCGCGCCCTGAACTGGGCGATCAGCAGTCCGAAGAGCCCACAGGCGGCGACCACGAGCACCGTGCCCGGGGTGACGCGGGCCGGGCCGTCCGGGTACGGGCCGAGGACCATCGACTCGATGATCAGCGCGGCGGCGGCGGCCGCGTACAGACTGAGCAGACTCGCGGGCCGCAGCAGCAGCCCGCCGGCCACGATCGGGAGGACGAGTGCGGAGGGCGCGCACCAGACGGGGACGGCGATGGTGGTGAGCGTGATGGCCGGGATGGTGAGCAGCAGACCGACGAGGGCGATCCAGTCGGAGCCGTCGCCCCGGAAGTAGTCCACCCCGGATTTGCGCACGCCGTTGCGGACCCGGTGCAGCTTCCTGCGCATCCGGGCCGAGTAGGATTCCGCTCCCGCGACACCGGCCATTGTTGTGGACCCTATCGATCCGTCCGCCCGGCGTGCAGGGGGACCCCTGTGACATTGCGTTCGAAATCGGGTCGCCTTGTTGTCCTGCCCCTGGTACTGATGGCACATGACTATCGATCTACGGGTACTGAAACCGGCCGAATGGGACACCTGGTTCGGGGCGCTGGAGCTCGCGTTCGGTGGTGTCCCGGACACGATCGGGGAGACCGGGCTGATGCGGGAGCTCACCGAGTTCGACCGCTCGCTCGGGGTCTGGGACGGGGACGAGTGCGTGGGCACGGCGGGGGCGTTCAGCTTCCGGCTCACGGTACCCGGCGGTGCGCGGGTCCCCGCGGCCGGCGTGACGATGGTGAGTGTCGCGGCGACGCACCGCCGGCGCGGGGTGCTGACGTCGATGATGCGGCGCCAGCTCGATGACGTCAGGGCGTGGGGCGAACCGCTCGCCGTGTTGACGGCCTCCGAGCCGGTGATCTACGGACGCTACGGCTACGGCGTCGCGACCGAACAGCTCTCGGCGGAGATCGACACCTCCCGGGTGCGGATCTCGATACCCGAGGGATCGGACGATATACGTCTTCGTCGGGTGAAGCCGGATGACCCGGTGGTACGCGACGCGTGCGAGGCGGTGTACGCCGCCGAGGTCGCGGGGCGGCCGGGGATGCTCGCCCGCCGGCCGGGCTGGGAGCGGCATCCGGTCGTCGACGCCGGACAGGTGAAGGACGGCATGTCGGCGCTCCAGTGCGTGCTGGCGGAGCGGGACGGCGAGGTGGTGGGGTTCACGCTCTTCCACAACAAGCCGGAGTGGGACAGGTCGGGCCCGAAGGGGACCATCGAGCTGCGGGATCTGTACGCACTGGACCCGGCGGCGTACGCGTCGCTCTGGGACTTCCTCTTCTCGATCGATCTGACCTCGACGGTCCGGGCGGGCAACCGGCCGCCGGACGACCCGTTCCAGTATCTGGTCTCGGACATCCGGCGGTGCCAGGTGCGGCTGCGGGACTCGCTGTATCTGCGGCCGGTGGAGGTCGGGGCCGCGCTGGAGGCCCGTACGTACCGGACGCCGGTGGATGTGGTGCTGGAGGTGACGGACGCGTTCTGCCCCTGGAACGAAGGGCGTTGGCGGCTGTCAGGCGACTCCAAGGGCGCGTCCTGCGAGCGCACCGCCGATCAGGCCGAGCTGGCGCTGTCCGTGAACGAGTTGGGCGCCGCGTATCTGGGCGGCGCCTCCCTGGCGGCGCTGGCGCGCGCGGGGCGGGTTCGGGAGATACGTCCCGGAGCGCTGGGCGATGCGTCGGCCGCGTTCTCGTCGGAGATCGCGCCCTGGCTGCCGCACGGGTTCTAGGTCCTGTCCGGTCGGACAGGACCTAGGCCCTGGGGCCTTGGTGCCGCTGGCAGCCCGGGCACCAGAACAGGTTGCGGGCGGCGAGGGTCGCGGTGCGGATCTCGTCGCCGCACAGCAGACAGGGCATCCGCGCCCTGCGGTAGACGTACACCTCGCCGCCGTGATCGTCGACGCGCGGCGGGCGGCCCATCGCCTCGGGGGTGTGCTCGGGGCGGACGGTGTCGATCCGGTTGTTCCGTACCCCTTCACGCATCAGCGCCACCAGATCCGCCCAGATCACCTCCCACTCGCGGCGGGTGAGGTCCTTGCCCGCGCGGTACGGGTCGATGCCGTGACGGAAGAGGACCTCGGCGCGGTAGACATTGCCGACGCCCGCGATCACCTTCTGGTCCATGAGCAGGGCGGCGACGGTCGTACGGGACCGGGAGATCCGCGCCCAGGCCTTCTCGCCGTCGTCCACGCGGCGCAGCGGGTCAGGGCCGAGGCGTTCGTGTATCGCCGCCTTCTCGGGCGCGGTGATCAGGGCGCAGGTGGTGGGGCCGCGCAGATCCATGTACGCCGTATCGGAGGCGAGCCGCAGCCTGACCGTGTCCGTGGGCGGCGGGGCGGGCGCGTCGCCGAAGCCGACCTTGCCGAACAGGCCGAGGTGGATATGGACCCAGCCCTGGTCCTCGAAGCCGAGGAAGAGATGTTTGCCGTGGGCGTCGACGCCGTCGAGGACCCGGCCGTCGAGCAGCGCCGCGCTGTCGGAGAACTTGCCCTGGGGGCTGCTGACCCGGGTCGGCCGACCGCCGAACCGGTCGAGATGGTCCTGGGCGAGCCGGTGGATCGTATGCCCCTCGGGCACGGGATCTCCTCTGTGACACGTTCGGTGAAAGGTCCTCGGCCGGACGGACGGGCCGTGGGCCGCGACATGGCTGTGCCGCCGGGGCGGCCCCGGCGGCACATGATCAATCCGGGCGGTAGGCCCTAGGGCCTTTCGTTCGGATCTTGCCGGGCTCGCGTGCCCTGGCACCGCGCCTCGCCGCGTTGTCGTCAGTCACCAGGGCTCCGCCATGGCTCCCTCCTCCGCCTTGCGATCCACGGCACCAGCCCCCGCTCCCTGATCCGGCCTGATCCAAACGAAAGGCCCTAGTCCTGGCGCGGGTGGTGGGCCGGGACCGGCGGGAGTTCGTGGGTCGACTCGTAGTCGGTGAGCATCTGGATACGGCGCGCGTGGCGCTCCAGGCCCGAATACGGGGTGTTGAGGAAGACCTCGACGAACTTCGTCGCCTCGTCCCGCGTGTGCATCCGGCCGCCGACGGAGATGACATTGGCGTCGTTGTGCTCGCGCCCGAGAGCCGCGGTCTGCTCGCTCCAGGCGAGGATGGCGCGGACACCCTTGACCTTGTTCGCGGCGATCTGCTCGCCGTTGCCCGAGCCGCCGATCACCACGCCGAGACTGTCCGGGTCCGCCGCCGTGCGCTCCGCGGCGCGCAGACAGAACGGCGGATAGTCGTCCTCGGCGTCATAGATGTGGGGTCCGCAGTCGACGGGCTCGTGGCCATGGGCCGTGAGCCACTCGACGAGGTGGTTCTTGAGTTCGTAGCCGGCATGGTCGGAACCGAGATACACGCGCATGGAGCGAAGTGTGGCACGCGGGGTGTGGCACGCGCTCCGCTGGGTAGCGGTCAGCGGGGTCAACCTTCCGGTAACCCCACGTACAGCTCCGGATAACGAAACGGAATCGTTGCTTCCGTTTCTGGGGGCCGAACGTTTGAATGCCGGGACTCACTACTTGAGTGGACCGAAGACGTAAGGATTGCCGCATGACCTCCCTGCCGTCCCCCACGAAGGAAGGCGGAAAGCCCAGCGAGCCTGGGAATACGCAGTCCTCCGACGGCCTGCAAGCCGGTCTCAAGAACCGTCATCTGTCCATGATCGCGATCGGTGGAGTGATCGGCGCCGGGCTGTTCGTCGGCTCCGCTTCCGGTATCGCCGCCGCGGGTCCCGGCATCCTGCTCTCCTACGCGCTGGTCGGCCTGATGGTCGTACTCGTCATGCGCATGCTGGGCGAGATGGCCGCGGCGCGGCCCAGCTCCGGATCCTTCTCCGCCTACGCGGACCAGGCGCTCGGCCGCTGGGCGGGGTTCTCCATCGGCTGGCTCTACTGGTTCTTCTGGGTGGTGGTGCTGGCGGTCGAGGCGACCGCGGGCGCCCAGATCCTGGAGGGCTGGATACCCGCCGTGCCGCAGTGGGCGTGGGCGCTGATCGTGATGGTCGTACTGACCGCCACGAACCTCGCGTCGGTGGCCTCGTACGGTGAGTTCGAGTTCTGGTTCGCCGGCATCAAGGTCGTGGCGATCGCGGCGTTCGTCGTCGTCGGTCTGCTCGCCGTCTTCGGTCTCCTGCCGGGGTCCGACAATCCGGGCGCGGGTCTCGCCCATCTCACCGACAGCGGCGGATTCCTGCCCAAGGGGCCCGGGGCGATCCTGACCGGTGTGCTGATGGTCGTCTTCTCCTTCATGGGCAGCGAGATCGTCACCCTCGCGGCCGGGGAGTCCTCGAACCCGCAGCGGGCCGTCGCCAAGGCGACCAACAGCGTGATCTGGCGGATCGCCGTCTTCTATCTGGGCTCCATCTTCGTCGTGCTGACGCTGCTGCCCTGGAACGATCCGTCGATCCTCAAGGAGGGCTCGTACGTCGCGGCGCTGAACTCGATCGGGATCCCGCACGCCGGGCAGGTGATGGACTTCATCGTGTTGACGGCCGTCCTGTCCTGTCTGAACTCCGGTCTCTACACGGCCTCCCGTATGGCCTTCTCGCTCGGCCTGCGCGGGGACGCGCCCAAGGCGTTCGCCCGGACCAACGCGCGCGGCGTCCCCACGGCGGCCATCCTGTCGTCCGTCCTCTTCGGGTTCGTCGCCGTCTTCTTCAACTACCAGTGGCCCGACACCGTCTTCGCGTTCCTGCTCAACTCGTCGGGCGCGGTGGCGCTGTTCGTGTGGCTGGTCATCTGCTTCACCCAGTTGAGGATGCGCGGAATCATCCTGCGCGAGGCGCCGGAGAAGCTGGTCGTACGGATGTGGCTCTTCCCGTATCTGACCTGGGCGACGATCGCGATGATCTCGTTCGTACTGGTCTACATGCTCACCGACGACACGGCGCGCGAGCAGGTGCTGCTCTCGCTGCTGGTGGCGGCGCTCGTGGTGGCGATCGCCCTGGTCAAGGAGGCGCGTGGGCGGAAGGAGAGGTCGGCGGCGGAGGCCGACGTCCGAGGGTGACCCCGCCCGTCCCGTGTCAGGCGCGCCGGTGGAGGCGGAAGGCCGCGAGCCCCCGTGCGGCGATCACCGCGGTCGAGGCGAGGGCGGTCACGGCCGTCCAGATGACAAGGGCGGGCCAGGCGTAGGTGACCTGCGCCAGGGTTCCCGAGCGGTTCATCAACAGGCCGAAGAGGGCGGCGAGTCGCGTGAGGAGGAGAAGGGGAAGTGCGTACGGCAGCAGCCGCGCCACTCGCCACCACGGTCGCCCCTCGGTGCGCCGGGCCCACCGGCGGGCTCGAAGAACGCCACGGACACCGAGGCCCGTCGCCAGCAGGGTGAGGGCCGCGAGGACCCAATCGGCCGTCATGGAGAACGGCTTGGCCACCTCCGGGCTCTCGCCCCTGGCGAGGTCGACGAGGCCGTCCGAGATCTGAGGCGCGTCGTCTCCGGAGATCATGCCGGTGTTGGTGACGACCGCGATACCGATCCCGCTGTCGGGCAGCAGGGTGGCGATCGAGTTGTGGGTCAGCAGCTGGCCGGTGTGCTGGATCTCCCTGGGTCCGCCGTCCCGTGTGCTCCGCGACCAGCCCATGGCGTAGTGGCTGTCCGGCGGTGACGTGGGCGGGGTGTGCGTGAGATCGATGGTGCGTGCGGTGGCGACGCGTCGGCCGTCGGCGGACACACCCCGGTTGTTCTGGGCGATCAGCCACCGCGAGAGGTCGTCGGCCGTCGTGACGACACCGTGGCCGCCCGCGGTGAACCAGCGGGGATGGGGACGGGAGAACACCGAGCCGTACGCGCGGACGTAGCCGCGGGCGCCATCGGGCATGTCGTCGGTGGTGTCGACGGAGGTGGTGCGCGTCATGCGCAGCGGCTGGAAGATCTCCGCCGCCAGGTAGTCGGAGAAAGGCCGGCCGCTGACGACCTCGACCAGGCGGGCCGCGACGAAGTAGTTGGGGTTGTGGTAGCTGTTCCTGGTGCCAGGATCGGCGGCCAGGTGCGCGTCGCGCATCGCGGCGACCGCCTCCTTGAGGGTCCGCGGTTGAGCGCGCCTGAGATCGGGGTAGGCGGAGTCGGCCATGCCGGAGGTCTGGGTCAGCAACTGCCGGACGGTGATCTTTCCGGCGCGTCGGTCGGCCATGGTGAACTCGGGCAGGTAGCGGTGCACGGGCTGGTCCAGGCCGACCCTGCCCGCCTCGACGAGCCGCATGACGGCGAGTGCGGTCATGGCCTTCGACAACGACGCCACCGGTACGCGCGTCCGCGCGGTCATGGCCTGCCCGGACGCGGTGTGCCCATAACCGGCGGTGTGCACAACCCGGTCGCCCTGGGTGACGGTGACCACCGCGCCCGGCAGACCCGTCCGCTCCATGTAGTCCCGTACGTAACGGTCGATGGCCGGCGGGTCCAAGGTGGCGGCGGGTTTCGCGGCGGACGCGGGCGGGGCGGCGGACAGCGTGGCCGCGATGCCGAGGGCGGCCACCAGGGCGGCGAGTCCGCGACGGGCTCCGTACCGGGCGGCGCGGACGGTGCGTACGGCGGGGACGGTGCGCGCGGCGGGAACGGTGAATATTCTCATGAGGCCCAGTGCACCGGGCCGGGCCCCGTCGGCGCATTGGCGTACACGGGAGTCCAAAGGTAGTGCCGGCACTACCGTTTCGAGCTCCCCGCCCCGGTACGGTCGGCGCGTGCGACACCGAACCGCCTGGCAGGCCCTGGCCCAGACCCCGTTGAAAGTGCTCGGCTCCCGCTGGCCCTGGCGGGCGTTCGCCTATCTGCTGTCCGGGGTCGTCTTCGGCGCCGTCACCACGACGGTTCTGGTGATCATGCTGATCGCCGGGGTCGCTTCGCTGGTCGTCGCCGTGGGGGCGGTGTTCCTGCTCGGCGTCGCGCTGTCCGGCATCGTCGTCACCCGCTTCGAGCGCTGGCGCCTGCGTCTCGTGGACCTGGATCCGGTGCCGGACCCCCACCAGGCCCCCGAACGGGCCGGGCCACGCGGATGGCTGCACACGCGGCTGCGTGAGCCGGCGACCTGGCGCGAGCTCGGCTTCACCGCGGTGTCGTTGACCGCTCTGTGGTGGATGGATCTCCTGGTCCTGGGTTTCGCCCTGGCCGTCCCGGTACTGGTGATGCTGTCGCCGGTCGACGATCCCGATGCCTGGCCCTTGCTGATCGTCGGCCTGTGTCTGCTGCCCGCCGCGCCGTACACCATCACCGCCTGGGCCGGTGCGCGGGCGGCGGTCACGCGTCTGATGCTGGCACCCCGCGACAGCGAGCTGGGGCGCCGGCTGACCGACGTACGAGCCTCCAGGGCACGTCTGGTCGACGCCTTCGACGCGGAGCGACGCCGGATCGAGCGGGATCTGCACGACGGAGCCCAGCAGCGGCTCGTCTCCCTCAATGTGATGCTCGGCCTGGCCCGTCTCGATGCCGAACCCGGCTCCTCCCTGGCCGGGCAGCTCGGCGACGCCCAGGAACAAGTCACCCTCGCCGTCGACGAGTTGCGCGAGCTGAGTCGGGGCGTCCACCCCAAGGCCCTCACCGACCAGGGTCTGACAGCGGCGGTCGAGAACCTCGCCACCCGCTCCGTCCTGCCCGTGACGGCCGACATACGCCTGCCGCGCCGGGTGCCCCTCCCGGTGGAGACCACGGCGTACTTCGTGATCGCCGAGGCCCTGACCAACGCCACCAAACACAGTCGCGCGAGCCGGGCCCGGGTGCACGCCCGGCTGGACACCGACGTACTCACCCTGTCCATCAGCGACGACGGCGTCGGCGGCGCCGACCCTGAGGCGGGCAGCGGCCTGATCGGCCTCGCCGACCGCGTCGCCGCCGCGGACGGCAGACTCCGCGTCTCCAGCCCGCGGGGCGGCCCTACACTCCTGCACGTGGAGCTGCCGTGCCGCTGACCGTCGTGCTCGCCGAGGACTCCCCGCTGATGCGGGACGGGCTGGTGGGTGTGCTGACCCGGTTCGGCCATCAGGTGCTCGCCGCCGTCGGGGACGCGGATGCCCTGCTCACCGCGGTCCGGGAGGTCGGCCCCGACATCGTCGTCACCGACGTCCGCATGCCACCGGACAACACCGACGACGGTCTGCGCGCCGCCATCGCCCTGCGCCGCGAGCGGCCGACGCTGCCGGTCCTGGTCCTCAGCCAGTACATCGAGCAGTCCTACGCCGCCCATCTGCTCGACCTCGGCAGTGACAGCGGCATCGGCTATCTCCTGAAGGACCGCGTGAGCGCCGTCACCGAGTTCGTCGACGCGGTCACCCAGGTCGCCGCCGGTGCGACGGTCGTGGACCCCGAGGTGGTACGCCAACTCCTGAACCGCCGCCACGACCCCTTGCGACGGCTCACCCCACGGGAACGCGAAGTCCTCGCCCTCATGGCCGAGGGCCATGCCAACGCCGAGATCGCCCGCGAGCTGTATGTCACGGAAGCGGCGGTGAACAAGCACGTCAGCGGCATCCTGCAGAAGCTCGGACTCCACCTCGACGGCCAGGGACACCGCCGCGTCCTCGCCGTCCTCACCTACCTCCGCGCCTGACCGCGGCGCGGTCGGCCCTCGGGTGAGGTCGGCCGGGCCCTCGGGTGAGGTCAGCCGCGGCGGCCGATGAGCTTCCACGCGGCGGGCAGCGCGCCCATCGCCAGGGCCGCCTTGAGGGCGTCCCCGAGCAGGAAGGGCACCAGACCTGCGCTGACGGCGGCACTCAGTGACATCCCGGTGTAGAGCGCCAGGTAGGGCACGCCCACGGCGTAGATGATCACCGAGCCGAGCACCATCGTGCCGGCCGTACGCGGTACGGAGCGGTCGCCGCCGCGGCGGGCCAGCGCGCCCACCACCGTGGCGGCGAGCAGCATGCCGAGGACATAGCCGAAGGAGGCGAAGCTCAGTCCCGCGCGGCCCTCCGCGAACCATGGCATTCCGGCCATGCCGACCACCGCGTAGAGCGCGAGGGAGAGGAAACCGCGGCGGGCGCCGAGCGCGGTGCCGACGAGCAGCGCGGCGAAGGTCTGGCCGGTGACCGGGACGGGCGAGCCGGGGACCGGGACGGCTATCTGCGCCGCCACTCCGGTGAGCACGGCTCCCCCGACGACCAGGGCGATGTCCCGGGTGCGGGTGGCGGGGAGCAGATCGGCGAGGACCGCTCCGGTACGGGGGGCTGCGGCAGCAGTGCTCATGGGGTCTCCGCGGTCGTGGGGCGTCGGGCTTCCGACGTCGGGTCAGGGGCTTCTTGCGGCATGCGTCGAACAGCCCGACGGTAACCGACGGTCCCGCGCCGTTTCACCGTCGGCCATCCACAAAGGGGAGGTCAGCGCGTTGTCGGAGATGGCACAAAGTGCCGCTCCGACAACCCGGCGCGCGGCACTGGGGTCCTAGGACCATCGCCTGATCGGCGCACGATCCTGTTGCTGCTAGCGTGCACTTGCATAGGATGTGCAATAAGAGGCCGGAGGGTTTGACCATGGCGGTATACACACTTCCTGAACTTCCGTACGACTACGCGGCGCTCGAACCGGTCATCAATCCGCAGATCATCGAGCTGCACCACGACAAGCACCACGCGGCCTATGTCAAGGGCGCCAACGACACGCTCGACCAGCTCGCGGAGGCGCGCGACAAGGAGTCCTGGGGCGCGATCAACGGGCTGGAGAAGAGCCTCGCGTTCCATCTCTCCGGCCATATCCTCCACTCGATCTACTGGCACAACATGACCGGCGACGGGGGCGGCGAACCGCTCGCCGCGGACGGCGTCGGCGACCTGGCGGACGCGATCGCCGAGTCCTTCGGCTCCTTCGCCGGCTTCAAGTCCCAGCTGACCAAGGCCGCCGCGACCACCCAGGGCTCGGGCTGGGGCGTCCTCGCGTACGAGCCGGTCAGCGGCCGGCTGATCGTCGAGCAGATCTACGACCACCAGGGCAATGTCGGCCAGGGCTCGGTGCCGATCCTGGTCTTCGACGCCTGGGAGCACGCCTTCTACCTCCAGTACAAGAACCAGAAGGTGGACTTCATCGAGGCCATGTGGCGGGTCGTCAACTGGCAGGACGTGGCGAAGCGTTACGCGTCCGCCAAGGAGCGCGCACACAGCCTGCTGCTCGCCCCGTAGACCCGGCGGGGCCGCCGCGGACATCGGGCCGTACGCGTCCTGCTCGTGATCGTCTTCTCACCTTTCACGTGCGGGCGGAATGAGGGAGGACCCCCGCGAGGACGTGACTCGCGGGGGTCCTTCTGTAGGGCTGTAGGGCTGTAGGGCTGGCTGATATCGGCCGGTACGGAATCAGTCGAAGACCGGGCCCTGGGTACGCGTCCTCTTGATCTCGTAGAAGCCGGGGATCGACGCGACCATCAGCGTGCCGTCCCAGAGCTTCACGGCCTCCTCGCCCTTGGGTGCCGGGGTGACGACCGGGCCGAAGAAGGCGATCTGCTCGCCGTCCGCGCCGGGGACGGCGATGACGGGCGTACCGACCTCCTGGCCGACCTTGTCGATGCCCTCCTTGTGGGAGGCGCGCACTTCGGCGTCATAGGTGTCGGAATCCGCGTATTCGATCAGGTCGGCGGGCAGACCGGCGTCGTCCAGCGCGGCGACGATCGCCTCGCGGGTCGCGCCCTCGCCCTGGTTGTGGAAACGGGTACCGAGCGCGGTGTACAGCGGTCCCACCACCTTGTCACCGTGCTTCTGCTGGGCGGCGATGACCACACGCACCGGGGCCCAGGCCTTGGCGAGGCCCTCGCGGTACTCCTGGGGGATGTCCTTGTCCTCATTGAGGACGGCCAGGCTCATCACATGCCAGCGGACCTCGATATCGCGGACCTTCTGCACTTCGAGAACCCAGCGGGAGGTCATCCAGGCCCAGGGGCACAGCGGGTCGAACCAGAAGTCGACGGGAGTCTTCTCGGACATGTCTCTCCTCATGAACGGCTGCGAACGCACCAAACGTCGACAACGTCCGGGCCGGTCGGGAGCATTCCCGGATGCCGCACGTCAGTGGCACATGCGAGGATCGTGGCTGTTTCGGACGAGCCACGAAGGCGAGCCACGAAGGAGTGACCGTGCCCGGTGAGAACCTGTCCCGCGAAGAGGCCCGTGAGCGGGCCGGCCTGCTGACCGTAGACGGGTACGAGGTGGACCTCGACCTGCGCTCGGCGGTCGGCGAGGTGCCGGGCGGTGCGACACCGGGCTCGGACACGCCGCCGCGGACGTTCCGCTCCGTGACGACGATCCGGTTCCGCTGCGCCGAGCCCGGGGCCGCCACCTTCGCCGATCTGATCGCCCCGGACGTGACCGCCGTGACGCTCAACGGGACGGAGCTGGACCCGGCCGCGGTCTTCGACGGCTCGCGGATCGCGCTGGACGGCCTGCTGGCGGAGAACGTCCTGGTGGTGGACGCGCGATGCGCGTACAGCCGTACCGGCGAGGGCATGCACCGCTTCGTCGACCCGGAGGACGGCGAGGTCTATCTCTACACGCAGTACGAGCCGGCCGACGCGCGCCGGGTCTTCGCCAACTTCGAGCAGCCGGACCTCAAGGCTCCGTACCTCTTCCGGGTGACCGCGCCCGAGGGCTGGACCGTATGGGGCAATGGCGAGGGCACGCTGACCGACGGGGTCTGGCACTTCGCCGAGACGAAGCCGATCTCGACGTACATCACGGCGGTCGTGGCCGGTCCGTACCACTATGTGACCGACTCCTACCGCCGTACGTTCGACGACGGCACGGTCCTGGAGATCCCCCTCGGCGCGATGTGCCGCAAGGGGCTCGCCCGGCACTTCGACGCGGACGATGTCTTCCTGATCACCAAGCAGGGCTTCGACTTCTTCCACGACCACTTCGACTACCCGTATCCGTTCGGGAAGTACGACCAGGCGTTCGTGCCCGAGTACAACCTCGGCGCGATGGAGAACCCCGGTCTGGTGACATTCCGCGAGGAGTACATCTTCCGCGGGCATGTGACCCAGGCGTCGTACGAGCGACGGTCGAACACCATCCTGCACGAGATGGCCCATATGTGGTTCGGCGATCTGGTGACCATGCGGTGGTGGGACGACCTGTGGCTGAAGGAGTCGTTCGCGGACTTCATGGGATCGTTCGCGCAGGTGGGGGCGACCCGCTTCACCAATGGCTGGACGACCTTCGCCAACAACCGCAAGTCATGGGCGTATCGCGCGGACCAGCAGCCGTCCACCCATCCGATCACGGCCGACATCCGTGATCTGGAGGACGCCAAGCTGAACTTCGACGGCATCACCTACGCCAAGGGTGCGTCGGTGCTGAAGCAACTGGTGGCGTACGTGGGCCAGGACGCGTTCCTGGAGGGCGCCCGGCGCTACTTCAAGCGGAACGCGTACGGCAACACGCGGCTGGCCGATCTGCTCTCCGCGCTGGAGGAGACGTCCGGGCGGGACATGGCGGGCTGGTCCCGGTCATGGCTGGAGACCGCCGGGCTCAACTCCCTCACCCCTCAGGTGATCTTCGACGCCGAGGGGCGGATCACCGAACTGGCCGTGGTCCAGGACGCCGCCGAATCGCACCCGGAGCTGCGGCCGCACCGGGTGGCCATCGGGCTGTACCGGCGTACGCCGGGGGGCGAGCTCGTACGGTTCGCCCGTACCGAGACGGATGTGGCCGGGCCGCGCACGGTCGTCACCGAACTGGCCGGCGCGGAGCGGCCGGAGCTGATCCTCGTCAATGACGACGATCTGACCTATTGCAAGATCCGTTTCGACGCGGGCTCGCTGGACACGCTGCGCGCGTATCTCGGTGACCTCAGCGACCCGCTCGCCCGCGCCCTGTGCTGGTCGGCGCTCTGGAACCTCACGCGCGACGCGCTCATGCCGGCCCGGGACTTCATCGGTCTGGTGCTCACCCACGCGGGCCGCGAGACGAGCATCGGTGTGCTCCAGATGCTGCACGCCTGGGCCGAGTCGGCGCTCACGCACTACGCGGCGCCGGCCTGGCGCGAGGAGGGCGGGCGGCTGCTGGCCGAGGGCGCGCTGCGCGAGCTGCGGCTGTCCGAGCCCGGCAGTGAGCACCAGCTGACCTGGGCCCGCTTCTTCGCGACCGTCGCGTCGTCGGACGCGGACTTCCAGCTGCTGCGCGGGCTGTTGGACGGCACGGCGAAGATCGACGGTCTCGATGTCGACCAGGAGCTGCGCTGGGCCTTCCTGGGGCCGCTGGCCGCGCACGGGCGGGCGGACGAGTCCGTCATCGACGACGAACTGGCCCGTGACGACACGGCGTCGGGCAAGCGGCACCAGGTGCGCTGTCTGGCGGCCCGGCCGTCGGCCGCGGTCAAGGCGCAGGCATGGGCCCAGGTCGTCGAGTCGGACGCGCTGTCGAACGCGCTGGTCGAGGCGACGATCGCCGGTTTCGCCCGGTCGAACCAGCGGGAGCTGCTCGCGCCGTACGCCGCGACGTACTTCGAAGTGATCGAGCGGGTGTGGGCCGAGCGCTCGATCCAGATCGCCATGGATGTGGTGCGCGGACTCTTCCCGGGACTCCAGGGGGACCGTCGGACCCTGGACGCGGCGACGGCGTGGCTCGACGCGCACCGGGACGCGGCGCCCGCCCTGCGCAGGCTGGTGCTGGAGGCGACGGACGATCTGGCGCGTGCGCTGCGCGGTCAGGAGTGCGACACGGCGGCGGCCGGCTGACGGGCGGCGTTCGGACACCTCGTCCCGGGGTGCGGTGCCGGGCGTGCTCGCGGGCCTCTGATCGGCAGTCGAACGCCCTTACTTTAGGACGATCTTGTCCGGTTTTGCCGACAAACGGGTAACGGGGGTTAGAGGGACGCCTGAGGAGGGGGAGACACCGGGACATGAACAACAACACCCCGGTCTCCCCCCGCCCCCTCGGCCACCTCTCCGATGATGTGCGGAGTCGTGTGCTCTCGCTCGCGCAACTGCGTGAGCGCGGTGTCCCTGGTGGCCGGGCCACCGCCCAGTGCCGGCCCGGCGGCCCCTGGCAGCAACCGCTGCCCGGGGTCTTCCTGTTGCACGCGGGTCCCCCGACCGCGGATGAGCGGCTGCGGGCGGTACTGCTGTACGCGGGGCGGCCGAGCGCGGAGAGTTCCCGGGGGGTGCCTGCCCAGCCGGGCCGGCAGACCCCGTCCGCCCCTCCTGTCTCCTCCTCCGCTTCCTCCTCCGTCTCCTCCGCCACCTCCGCCTCCTCGTCGGCGACTTCGGCGTCCCCGTACGGCGCGGTGATGATCACGGGACTGGCGGCGCTGGCGCTGTACGGATTCACGTCCGCTCCCCCGCTGCTGTCGCTGGAGCGGATCGATGTGCTCGTACCACGTACCCGGCGGCTGCGGTCCACCGGGTGCGCCCGGCTGATCCGGGCCCACACCCTGCCGCGGCCCGAGGAGTTCGACGGGATGCCGGTGGCACCGGTGGGGCGTGCGCTGGCCGACGCGGTCGCGGAGCTGTCCGACGCGGACGCCGTCGTCGCGCTGCTGACCGAGGCGGTACGCGCGGGACACTGCGAACCGGCCCTGGTGGTACGGGAGCTGAGCCAGTCCGGGCTGTTGGCGCGGCCGCATGTGGTGGAAGCGGTGGACTCCCTGCTCGCCGAGGGGCGGACGCTGGCCGAGGGCCGGCTCTATGAACTGGTGCGGGTGTACGGGTTCCAGGAGCCGCTGTGGAACGTGGATCTGCGACTGCCGGGCGGACCGCGGCTGGGCGGCGTGGACGCCTACTGGCCCGACCAGGCGGTCGCCGTCGAGCTGGACACCCGGGCGCCGAGGCCGGGCGGCCGGGCCGCCGACCTGACGGACGACGAGGACGACGAGCGGTGGTCCGCGGCCGTCCGCAAGCGCGAGCATCTGGAGCGGCTGGGGATCACGGTCGTCCATCTCACGCCCAGAAAGCTGCGGGAGGCGCTGGATCAGCAGGCGACGGTGGTCCGTACGGCCCTGATGGCGGCGAACGACCGGGATCCGGCCGCACAGGTGGTCATCCTGCCGAGATGACCGCGGCGGGGCGGGGGCGGTGCCGGCCGTAACGGAGACACCGGCCCCGGCCCCCGCACAAGCACCCGTACCCGGCACCCGCGCCCGCATCACCAGCGTCACCAGCGTCACCAGCACGCGGATTTCGCCCCATTGGTCCCCGATGGCGCACACGCCGCGCTGGCGGGTCTACGCCACGACTGAAACCCGCCCCTGACAGCTCTCCACAAACCCCCGCCCTTGCGAAAAAGTGAGCGGTCATCCGGTACCGAACTCCGGACTGTCTCTTTCACCACACAGGGATGCTGATGACCTCCGAATCCGAGAGCTCCATATCCGGGCCGAGACGCGTGGCCAGGATCGCGGCGGCCGCCGGTCTGGTGGCCGCGCTGATAGCCACCGGCGCGGTACCCGCCTTCTCCGCGACGGGCGCCGACGACCCGGCCGCACCCGTCAAGTCCTCCCCCGTCTCCGGCTCTTCCGACAAGCTCGGGGCGGCCGACGCCGATCTGCTCGACAAGGCGAAGGCCAAGGGCGAGAAGAACATCACGATGATGGTCGCCACCGCGCCGGGGGCGACCGAGCAGGTCGCCGGTCAACTGGACGCCGTCGAAGGCGCCATGGTCGGCAAGACCGATGACAAGCTCGGCTATGTACGGGCCACCCTCCCGACCGCCAAGGCGGACGCCGCGATCAGGGCGGCCCAGAAGCTCTCCTCCGTCCACGGCATCGATCTCAACCAGGAGATCATGCTGGACGACCCGGCGCCCGCGGCGGACACGGTCAAGGCCGCGAAGGGCGCCACCGGTTCGGCCGCCCAGAAGTACCCGGCGCCGAGCAGCAGGACCCCGGCGAAGAACCCGTACAACCCGTCCTTCGAGACCGGCGCGGTGGACTTCGTCAAGAAGAACCCGAAGGCCGACGGCCGCGGTGTCACCATCGGCATCCTGGACTCGGGGGTCGATCTCGGCCACCCCGCGCTCCAGAAGACCACCACCGGCGAGCGCAAGATCGTCGACTGGGTGACCGCCACGGACCCGGTGTCCGACGGCGACGGCACCTGGCGCCGGATGGACACCGCGGTGTCGGGCCCGTCCTTCACGGCGGACGGCCGTACGTGGAAGGCCCCGGCCGGCTCGTACAAGTACCGCGCGTTCCGCGAGGACGCCACCCTGGGTGGCGACATGGCGGGCGACCTCAACCGTGACGGTGACACCACCGACGCCTGGGGCGTGCTCTACGACCCGGCCAACGGGACCGTACGCGTCGACCTGGACAACGACGGCGACTTCACCAACGACACCGTCATGAAGCCGTACAAGGACGGCTTCCAGATCGGCTACTTCGGCAAGGACAACCCGGCCACCCCGGTGGTCGAGCGCATCCCGTTCGTCGTCGAGATCCGCAAGGACGTCGTCTACAACGCGGCGGGCGCGAAGTCCGACTTCGTCAACATCGGTGTCATCGAGGGCGCGCACGGCTCGCACGTCGCGGGCATCACCGCGGCCAACGGCCTCTTCGGCGGCAAGATGAACGGCGCGGCCCCCGGCGCCAAGCTGGTGTCCTCGCGCGCCTGCTCCTGGAGCGGCGGCTGCACCAGCGTCGCGCTGATGGAGGGCATGATCGACCTCGTCGCCAACCGCGGTGTGGACATCGTCAATATGTCGATCGGCGGTCTGCCGCCGCTCAACGACGGCAACAACGCCCGCGCCCGGCTGTACACGCGCCTCATCGACACGTACGGCGTGCAGCTCGTGATCTCGGCCGGTAACGACGGCCCCGGCACCAACACCATCAGTGACCCGGCCCTGGCCGACAAGGTCATCTCGGTCGCCGCGTCGATCTCCAAGGAGACCTGGGCCGCCAACTACGGCTCCGGAGTGACGACGAAGTACGGCCTGCTGCCGTTCTCGTCCCGCGGCCCCCGCGAGGACGGCGGCTTCACGCCGACCCTCACCGCTCCGGGCGCGGCCATCAACACCACCCAGACCTGGACCGCCGGCGGCCCGGTCGCCGAGGCGGGCTACCAGCTGCCGCCCGGCTACTCGATGCTCCAGGGCACCTCGATGGCCTCTCCGCAGGCCGCCGGCGCG
The DNA here is from genome assembly GCF_040303865.1 of Streptomyces sp. NPDC094034. Classification (NCBI taxonomy): domain Bacteria; kingdom Bacillati; phylum Actinomycetota; class Actinomycetes; order Kitasatosporales; family Streptomycetaceae; genus Streptomyces; species Streptomyces sp. NPDC094034. The sequence continues at coordinate 406,566 of NZ_JBEOUD010000001.1, forward strand.
AGCGCGCTGCTGCTCTCCGCCGCCAAGCAGAAGCGGATCAGCCTCACCCCCGCCACCCTGCGGACGGCGCTCACCAGCAGCGCCACCAAGATCCCCGGTCTCCAGGCCCATGAGCAGGGCGCCGGTCTGATCGATGTCGTGGGCGCGTGGAAGTCCATCGAGAAGGGCGCCACCGCCCACGAGTACACGGTCAGGGCGCCGGTCGACACGGCGCTCGACCAGTACCTGGCGACCCCCGGCTTCGGCACCGGTCTGTACGACCGCGAGGGCGGTCTGAAGGCCGGCCAGAGCCGGACCTACGACATCACCCTCACCCGGACCACCGGCGCCGAGGGCGCGCTGGAGCACCGGCTGAAGTGGAAATACGACAACGGCAACGACAAGACCTTCCGGCTGCTGGGCAGTGACCGGATCAAGCTGCCGCTGAACCAGCCGGTGACCGTGACCGTGCAGGCCAGGCCCGGTTCCGCCGGGGTGCACAGCGCGATTCTGGAGATCGACGACCGTCGTACGGAGGGTGTGGACAAGCAGGTCCTCGCCACCGTGGTCGTCTCGAAGGAGCTGGCCAAGCCGGCGTACGCGTTCTCGGCGTCGGACTCGGTGCAGCGCAACGCCTCGAAGTCGTACTTCGTGACGGTGCCGGCGGGCGCGAAGACCCTGGAGGTGGCGCTCGGCGGACTCGCCAAGGACAGCCAGACCCGGTTCATCGCCATCAGCCCGTACGGCGTGCAGATGGAGGACAGCTCGACGATCTTCTGCTACCCGAACTACCCGAACCCGGCCAACACCTGCCGCCCGGACGTGCGTTCGTACCCGGACCCGCTGCCGGGTGTCTGGGAGATCGAGGTCGAGTCGCGCCGTACGTCGCCGCTGCTCGACAACCCGTACACGCTGGACACGACCCTGATGGGCGCGGTCTTCGACCCGGCGGTCACCACGATCCCCGAGGCGAAGATCGGCACCCCCGCCCCGGTGTCCTGGAAGGTCACCAACGGCTACGCCGCCATCGACGGCACGCTCGGCGGCGGCTCGCTGGGCTCGGCGAAGGTCGCCCGTCCGACGATCGCGGACGGCGAGGTGCGGGAGACGACCGTCACCATCGGCGCGGGCGTCGAGCGGCTCGACATCGCGATCGGCGGCGCGGCCGACACGGGGGCCGACCTCGACCTCTATGTCGCGAAGGACGGCCGTACGGTCGGTCAGTCCACGACGGCCAGCTCCGAGGAGTCCGTCAGCCTGGTCAACCCGGCGGCCGGTACGTACACGATCACCGTCGACGCCTACGCGGTCCCGGCCGGGTCCACGGCGTACGACTACCGCGACGTGTACTACTCGGACGCGCTCGGCTCGATCAAGGCGGACGGCGCCGTCAGGCTCGACAGCGGTGCTTCCGCGCAGGTCGCGGCCGAGGTGCTGGTGAGCAGCGCGGCCCCGGCGGGCCGGCAGTTCTTCGGCGAGGTCCAGCTGCTCAACGCGCGCGGCACCGCCGCGGGCACCGGCAGTGTGATCATCGAGAGCGTTACCCCGTAACGGGACGTAACGTATGAGGTGGTACCAGGGGGCGGGCGTCCGTACGGGCGCCCGCCCTCTGTCCGCTCCCTGGACAATGGATTGGACAAGCCGCCCCGGGACAGACGCATGATGAATGGGACGCGTGCCCGGGACAGTCGCGAATGAAGGAGCCCCAGTGAAGGTCGGAATCGTCGGAGCCACCGGTCAGGTCGGCACAGTCATGCGCAGGATTCTGGCCGAGCGGCGCTTCCCGGTCGCCGAGCTGCGGCTCTTCGCCTCCGCGCGGTCGGCGGGGTCCGTCGTCGAGTGGCAGGGCACGGCGATCACCGTCGAGGACGCGTCCGCCGCCGACTACTCCGGGCTCGACATCGTGCTCTTCTCCGCCGGGGGCGCCACCTCGAAGGTGCTCGCGGAGAAGGTCGCCGGCCAGGGCGCCGTCGTGATCGACAACTCCTCCGCCTGGCGGCGCGACCCCGAGGTCCCGCTGGTCGTCTCCGAGGTCAACGCGCACGCGATCAAGAACCGTCCCAAGGGCATCATCGCCAACCCGAACTGCACCACGATGGCCGCCATGCCCGTGCTGCGCGCGCTGCACGCCGAGGCGGGGCTGACCGCGCTGGTCGCCACGACCTACCAGGCGGTGTCCGGCTCCGGCCTCTCCGGCGTGGCCGAGCTGCACGGACAGGCGCAGAAGGTCGTCGCCGAGGCCGACCGGCTCACCCATGACGGCGAGGCCGTCGACTTCCCCGAGCCCAGCGTCTATCAGCGTCCCATCGCCTTCAATGTGCTCCCGCTCGCGGGCTCCCTCGTGGACGACGGCTCCTTCGAGACCGACGAGGAGCAGAAGCTCCGTAACGAGTCCCGCAAGATCCTGGAGATCCCGGACCTGAAGGTCTCCGGGACCTGTGTCAGGGTGCCGGTCTTCACCGGCCACTCGCTCCAGGTCAACGCCCGCTTCGCCCGCCCGATCAGCGTGCAGCGCGCCTATGAGCTGCTGAAGGACGCGCCGGGGGTGGAGCTGTCCGAGATCCCGACGCCGCTCCAGGCGGCCGGCAAGGACGCCTCGTACGTGGGCCGGATCCGGAACGACGAGACCGTGGAGAACGGTCTGGCGCTGTTCCTCTCCAACGACAATCTGCGCAAGGGCGCGGCGCTCAACGCCATCCAGATCGCGGAGCTGGTCGCGGCCGAGCTCAACGGCTGACGGTCCGCTCACTCGGCGGGCGGGGCGGGATTCCGTTACGTACGGGCCGGGAGGCGCCGTACGGGGACCCCGCCCCGCCGCCATGACCGCCCGCGCACGGCGATTACTGCCGGGCGTCGAGCCCGATCCCCGTGGAAGGATGGCCGCAAACGTCACGAACCGAGGAGATGAACCGGGTGCCTGGCACAAATCTGACCCGTGAAGAGGCGCAGCGGCGCGCACGCCTCCTCACCGTGGACTCGTACGAGATCGATCTCGATCTCAGCGGCGCGCAGGAGGGCGGCACCTACCGGTCCGTGACCACGGTGCGCTTCCTGAGCGCGGAGGCCGGGGCGGAGACCTTCATCGATCTGGTGGCACCCGCGGTGCACGAGGTCGTACTCAACGGCACCTCCCTGGACGTCGCCGCCGTCTTCCGTGATTCGCGGATCGCGCTGGCGCATCTGCACGAGGGCCCCAACGAGCTGACGGTCGTCGCGGACTGCGCCTACACCAACACCGGCGAGGGGCTGCACCGTTTCGTCGACCCGGTCGACGAGCAGGCCTATCTGTACACGCAGTTCGAGGTGCCGGACGCGCGGCGTGTCTTCGCCTCGTTCGAGCAGCCCGACCTGAAGGCGACCTTCCAGTTCACCGTGAAGGCGCCGGAGGGCTGGACGGTCGTCTCCAACTCGCCGACGCCGGAGCCCAAGGACCACGTCTGGGTCTTCGAGCCGACGCCGCGCATCTCGTCGTACATCACGGCGCTGATCGTCGGTCCGTACCACTCGGTGCACAGCTCCTACGAGAAGGACGGCCAGTCCGTGCCGCTGGGCGTCTACTGCCGGCCCTCGCTCGCGGAGTATCTGGACTCGGACGCGATCTTCGAGGTCACCCGGCAGGGTTTCGACTGGTTCCAGGAGAAGTTCGCCTACGACTACCCCTTCGCCAAGTACGACCAGCTGTTCGTGCCGGAGTTCAACGCGGGCGCGATGGAGAACGCGGGCGCGGTCACCATCCGCGACCAGTACGTCTTCCGTTCGAAGGTGACGGACGCGGCGTACGAGACGCGGGCCGAGACGATCCTGCACGAGCTGGCGCACATGTGGTTCGGCGATCTGGTCACCATGGAGTGGTGGAACGATCTGTGGCTGAACGAGTCTTTCGCCACCTACACCTCGATCGCCTGCCAGGCGCACGCGCCGGGCTCGAAGTGGCCGCACTCCTGGACCACGTTCGCCAACTCCATGAAGACCTGGGCCTACCGGCAGGACCAACTGCCCTCCACACACCCGATCATGGCGGACATCCGTGATCTGGACGATGTGCTGGTCAACTTCGACGGCATCACCTACGCCAAGGGCGCCTCCGTACTGAAGCAGCTGGTCGCGTACGTCGGCCAGGACGAGTTCTTCAGCGGCGTGCAGGCGTACTTCAAGGCGCACGCGTTCGGGAACACCCAGCTGTCCGATCTGCTGGGCGCGCTGGAGAAGACCTCGGGCCGTGATCTGAAGACCTGGTCGACGGCGTGGCTGGAGACGGCCGGTATCAATGTCCTGCGCCCGGAGATCGAGCTGGACGCCTCGGGCCATGTGGCCTCGCTCGCCGTACGGCAGGAGGCGCCGGCGCTGCCGGCCGGGGCCAAGGGTGAGCCAGTACTGCGCCCGCACCGGATCGCGATCGGCTGCTACGACCTGGACGGGAACGGCAAGCTGGTCCGCACGAGCCGGATCGAGCTGGACGTGGACGGCGAGCTGACGGAGGTGCCCTTCCCGGCGGACAGCCCGCGTCCGGCCGTCATCCTGCTCAACGACGACGATCTGTCGTACGCGAAGGTCCGGCTGGACGAGGAGTCGCTGCGGGTCGTCACCGAACACCTCGGCGACTTCGAGGAGTCGCTGCCGCGCGCGCTGTGCTGGGCGTCGGCCTGGGACATGACGCGCGACGGCGAGCTGGCCACGCGCGACTATCTGGAGCTGGTGCTCTCGGGTATCGCGAAGGAGTCGGACATCGGGGTGGTGCAGTCGCTGCACCGCCAGGTGAAGCTGGCGCTCGACCTGTACGCGGCGCCCGCCTGGCGCGAGGCCGGGCTGACCCGGTGGACGGACGCCACGCTGGCGCATCTGCGGGCGGCCGAGCCGGGCGGCGACCACCAGCTGGCCTGGGCACGCGCGTTCGCCGCGACGGCGCGTACGCCCCAGCAGCTCGACCTGTTGCAGGGCCTGCTCGACGGCACGGAGACGGTCGAGGGCCTGACCGTCGACACCGAGCTGCGCTGGGCGTTCGTACAGCGGCTGGCGGCGGTGGGGCTGCACGACGAGGAGGAGATCTCGGCGGAGTACGAGCGCGACCGCACGGCGGCGGGCGAACGCCACGCCGCCGCGGCCCGCTCGGCGCGACCGCTGGACGAGGCCAAGGCGGAGGCATGGGCGTCGGTGGTGGAGAGCGACAAGCTGCCGAACGCGCTCCAGGAGGCGGTGATCAGCGGCTTCGTCCAGACCGACCAGCGTGAGCTGCTGGCCCCGTACGCGGAGAAGTTCTTCGCGGCGGTCGGGGAGGTCTGGGAGTCGCGCTCGCACGAGATGGCCCAGCAGATCGCGGTCGGTCTGTACCCGTCGCTCCAGGTCTCCCGCGCCACGCTGGACGCGACGGACGCCTGGCTCGCCTCCGCGAGCCCGAACGCGGCGTTGCGGCGGCTGATCTCGGAGTCGAGGTCGGGCGTCGAGCGCGCGCTGAAGGCGCAGGAGGCGGACGCGGCGGCCGCCGTCGCGTAACCCGGTTCCGAGGACGGGCGGGCCGGGGCGGATCCTGTGGGAGCCGCACCCCGGCCCGCCGGTCAGCGGCGGAGGTCCGGCCGGTCAGCTCGACGCCGTACGGCCACGACGACGGCGCCGGGCGCACGAAAGCGCCGCCCGGCACAGGAGGTGCCGGGCGACGCCCAGGAAGTCCGGGTGGGTCAGGCCTGCTTGCGCGACTTGTCGAGCACGATCACCAGACCGGCGATGATGCCGAAGATCACCAGCGGCGCGGCCACGAACAGGCCGAGGGTCTCGCCCACACTCAGGCCCGGACCCGGGTCGTCGCCGTCGTCCCGGGTCAGCGCGAGCGCCGGGGACGACATGAGCAGCATCATCAGCGTCGTACCGGTCGCCAGGGCGCCGGCGCGCAGAGCGTTCTTCTTGTCCACGGTGCAAACGTAGCGAACCCGTCCGCGGGCCGCGCGCCCGGGGTGCCTTAGGCCCTGTCTGAGGCCACCCCTCCCCGTCGGCGCGCGCGGCCTCCACCAGTGCCTCAGTCGCCGCGCAGGGCCTCCATCAGGCCGTGCAGCCGGGGCGAGGCGGCCAGTTCCTCCAGGCTCATCGGGCGGCCCTCCGCGTCGGCCACCGGCAGCCGCCAGTTCGGGTACTGGTTCCAGGTGCCCGGCAGGTTCTGCGGTCTGCGGTCGCCGACCGCGTCCGGCAGCCAGACCCCGATCATCCGCGCGGGGGTGAGCGTCAGGAAGCGGTAGAAGGCGCGGATCTCCTCCTCCTCGTCCCCGTCGCCCCCGGGCAGCAGCCCCAGGCGCGCGAGCCGGCCCAGCCACTCCGCGATCTCCGCCTGCTCCTCCGAGCGCTCCTGCTCCAGCGGACGGGTGAGCAGACCGAGCCGGTGGCGCAGCTCCGCGTACTCACCGGTGAGCCGGGCCGCCGTGGGCGGCAGATCATGGGTGGTGGCGGTGGCCACACACCCCTCGCGCCAGCTCTCGGGCGGCAGCGGGCGGCCCGTGCCCACCCAGTCGCGCTCGAACCAGAGCACGGACGTGCCGAGCACCCCGCGCCGCTGGAGCGCCTCGCGTACGCCGGGCTCGACCGTGCCCAGATCCTCCCCTATGACGACGGCGCCCGCGCGGTGGGCCTCCAGGGCGAGGACCGCGAGCATCGCCTCGGCGTCGTATCGGACATACGTTCCCCGGGTGGGGTCCTGGCCCCGGGGAACCCACCAGAGCCGGAACAGCCCCATCACATGGTCGATCCGCAGCGCTCCCGCGTGCCGCAGCAGACCCTGGAGCAGCCCGCGGAACGGGGCGTAGCCGGACGCGGCCAGCACATCGGGGCGCCAGGGCGGCAGGCCCCAGTCCTGGCCGAGCGCGTTGAAGGCGTCCGGGGGCGCGCCGATCGAGATGCCCGCGGCGAACGCGTCCTGCTGGGCCCAGGCGTCGGCGCCGCCCGGATGCACCCCGACGGCGAGGTCATGGACGATCCCGACGGCCATCCCCGCGTCCACGGCGGTCCGGGAGGCGGCGGCCAGCTGCTCGTCCGTCAGCCAGGCCAGCCGGCAGTGGTAGTCGATCCGGTCGAGCAGTTCCCGGCGGGCCGCGGCCGTCTCGGCGGAGCGCGGGTCGCGCAGCGGCTCCGGCCAGTCGTGCCACTCCGGGCCGTGCACCTCGGCGAGGGCTCCCCAGGTGGCGTGGTCCTCCAGGGCACCGCCCTGCGCGGCCAGGAAGTCCCAGTAGGCGGCGCGCCGCCCGGGGCCGAGCGGGACCGTGTCCAGGATGTCCAGGGCCGCGCGCTTGAGCGCCCACACGGCGTCGCGGTCGATCAGCGCGCCCTCGCCCGGGGTCTTGTCGAGAACGGACTCCCGCAGCGCCGCGGCCCGTTCCACCAGCGCGTCGAGGCGCGCGCGGTCGGGTCCCCGTACATACGCGTACTCGGGGATGTCCTCGATCCGCAGATGCACCGGGTCGGGGAAGCGGCGTGAGGAGGGGCGGTAGGGGGACGGGTCGGTCGGATCGCCCGGTACGGCGGCGTGCAGCGGATTGATCTGGACGAACCCGGCCCCCAGGGTCCGGCCCGACCAGCCGGCCAGCTCGGCGAGATCGGCCAGATCGCCCATGCCCCACGAGCGCGCGGAGAGCAGGGAGTAGAGCTGCACCAGAAAGCCGTGGGTGCGGGCGGGCGGGCGCGGCACCCGGGCGGGCGCGACGATCAGCACCACCCAGGCGGTACGCCCGTCGGGGGCCTCGACGGCCAGCCGGTGCACTCCGAGCGGGATCCGCGCCCACGCGGCGGGCTCCTCGGGGGCGGAGTGCGGCAGCTCCAACGACTCGCCCTCCTCCGTCTCCACCCGGAGCACCGAGCCCGGCGGGAGCGTGGCCAGGGCGGGCGGCAGCTCGGGGGACGGCGGGGCCGGTGCGGGACGGGAGGCGGCGGATTCCTCCGGGGCGCCCGGGGCACCGTCCCGCGCGGTCCACAGCACGAGCGTCGCGGGCAGCAGCCGCCTCGCCTCGGCGGACTCGGCGTCGCTGAGCGCGTCGTCCACGGCCCCGGGCGTGGCCGCGTCGACACCCAGTGCGGCGAGCACCGCGACCACGGTGTCGTCGGGGACCGGGACGGTGACGCCCGGGGAAGGTGAGTGCGCGGTGGCGACACCGTGCAGCTCGGCGAGCCTGGCCAGACCCATACGCACTCCGTTCAGACGGTCAGACTCCTGGGGACTCCGTGCCGCCCGCCGTGCCGGGAGCGGTCGGCTCGCTGGTCAGGGGGGCGGTGTCGGCGAGCGGGGGCTCGCTGGTGAGGGGCGCCGCGTCGGCGAGCGGGGGCTCGCTGGTCAGGGGTCCCGCGCCGATGCCGCCGAGCGGGGGCTCGCTGGTCAGCGGGGCGTGCTCCGCCTGTTTGGAGAGGGCGGAGAGCAGAAGCTGTGCGGATGCGGCCATGACGGCGCCTCCAAGGAACAGGGAACAGGTCATCGCAGCCCTACCCAGCGGGCGGAGCCGCAGACGTGTACGCCCCGTAAACGTGTGTCGAGTCACGATCCGTTCCCCGTGCGGCAGTTGAAGGTCCTGCCTATCACAAACGGGCATTTGCGACACAACGGCCACGCGCATGGCCACTGTCACCACGGGAGGCCCCGCCGCGGCTTTCGGGGGGCCGGAGGACGGCCGGCGACGAGGTGCGGCCCTGGCCGAACCAGCTCGGCGAAGCCGCCTTCCGGCATTCGGGTGACGGTGCCCAGGCGGACGCGGGTGCCGCGTACAGGGGGCGCGCTGGGCTGTTCCGGGCGCGAGCCCGGCGCGCGCCCCGGGGACAACCCGCGCCCGGAAACCGGCCCCCGCCACGGGCCGTCCCCGACCACCGCCTAAGACGCTCGGGGCGCGCTCCCTAAGACGCTCGGGGCGCGTCGATCCGGGCCACCGCGTCCTCCGCCCCGTACGGCTGGAGGTACGGCATCCAGCGCGGATCACGGTGGCCCGTGCCGATGATGCGCCAGGCCAGGCCCGACGGGGGTTCGGGCTGGTGATTGAGGCGCCAGCCCAGTTCACGCAGGTGTCTGTCCGCCTTGACGTGGTTGCAGCGGCGGCAGGCCGCCACCACGTTGTCCCACCGGTGCTGTCCGCCGCGGCTGCGCGGGATGACGTGGTCGACGCTGGTTGCGACGCCACCGCAGTACATACAGCGACCGCCGTCTCGGGCGAAGAGGGCACGGCGGGTCAGCGGAACGGGCCCCCTGTAGGGGACCCGCACGAAGCGCTTGAGCCGTACGACGCTGGGGGCCGGGATGACTCGGGTTTCGCTGTGCATGAAGGCGCCGGATTCCTCTAGGCAGAGTGCCTTGTTCTCCAGAACGAGGACGAGCGCGCGGCGGAGCGGTACGACGCCGAGTGGCTCGTACGACGCGTTGAGGACCAGGACATGCGGCACGGATGCCTCCTTGTACGCCGGCGGCACGTGGCTCGCGCCGGGACGATCTGCTCTCAGTCTCTCCTCATGCCTGGTCGAAACGCCACCACGTCCAGGTAACGGGCCATGAGTGTTTTCGACCACATGACGGCTCGGCCCCGTGTGCGGGCCCGCTCAGGGGCCGGGAAGAGGCCGGGAAGGGGCCTTGGGAGGGGCCTTGGGAGGGGCGGATACGTGAGGCACGTCTCTCCGGCCTCCGGGGCGGCGGTCGCGCGGGACCTCCCCGTTAGTGTGGTTGGTCCACCCCTGCCGATACCCGGAGGTTTCTGTCGTGTCCTGGTCCGCCCCGCAGGCCGCCGGCCCGTCGTCCGACCCCGTCACATTCGACGAGGCCGCGGACCGGGCGAACGACGCCGCGAGCTGGGTCGGGGACAACTGGGCCACCTGGCTGAGCACCGGCCTGCGCATGCTGCTGATCCTGGTGATCGCGCTGGTGCTGCGCCATGTCATCCGCCGCGCCCTGACCAAGCTGATAGACCGGATGAACCGCAGCGTGCAGACGGTCGAGGGCACCGCGCTCGGCGGGCTGCTGGTGAACGCGGAGCGGCGCCGGCAGCGTTCCGAGGCGATCGGGTCGGTGCTCCGCTCGGTCACGTCGTTCCTGATCCTGGGCACGGCGGCGCTGATGATGCTGGGCGCGCTCAATATCAATCTCGCCCCGCTGCTGGCCTCGGCGGGCGTCGCGGGGGTGGCGCTGGGGTTCGGTGCGCGCAATCTCGTGACGGACTTCCTGTCCGGGGTCTTCATGATCCTGGAGGACCAGTACGGCGTCGGGGACACCATCGACGCGGGGGTCGCCTCCGGTGAGGTGATCGAGGTCGGTCTGCGGGTCACCAAGCTGCGGGGTGACAACGGGGAGATCTGGTACGTGCGCAATGGTGAGGTGAAGCGGATCGGCAACCTCAGCCAGGGCTGGGCGACGGCGGGTGTCGATGTGATGGTGCGGCCGACGGAGGACCTGGAGACGGTCCGTACGGTCATCACGGCGGTCGCGGAGAAGATGGCCAAGGACGACCCGTGGAACGAGCGGCTGTGGGGCCCGGTCGAGGTGCTTGGTCTGGACGCCGTGCTGCTGGATTCGATGACGGTGCGGATCTCGGCGAAGACGATGCCGGGCCAGGCGCTCGGGGTGGAGCGCGAGCTGCGCTGGCGGATCAAGCGCGCGTTCGACGAGGCGGGCATCCAGATCGTTGGCGGTCTCTTCCCGGCGGTGGAGACAGCCGCCGCGGCGCCGGACCCGGCGGCGGGTGTCGCCGCCCCCTCGGCGCTGGCGAGTCCGACGTCCCCGCAGTCCCTGGCCGCGGCCCCGATCGCGCCGCCCCCGAACCTCGCGAAGTAGCACGGCCCTTTCCGGCCCTCCTTTCGACCACCCCCGCAGGTAACGCTTTGGTTGCCGCGGGGGTGTCTTGTGCTGGAGAGTATTGACGCCTTCGAGCCTTGCGGCCTACTTTCCTCGCACCCGATAGGAAACTTTCCTAACAGTGTCATCGGGTGAGCGAACAGTGGAAGGGCAGGTGCCGGGTCCATGACCGATGCGACCGGATCACCCACTCCGTCACCGGGGACGCCGCGTGTGCTGCGGGCCATGAACGACCGGGCCGCGCTCGATCTGCTGCTCGCCCACGGCCCGCTCTCGCGGACCCGGATAGGCAAGCTCACCGGCCTCTCGAAGCCCACCGCCTCCCAGCTGCTCGCCCGTCTCGAAGCGGCCGGTCTGGTCGTCGCCACCGGGACCACCGAGGGACGGCCGGGGCCCAACGCCCAGCTGTACGCGGTCAACGCGCACGCCGCGTACGCCGGGGGGCTCGATGTGAATCCGCGCCGGATCCTGGCCGCCGTCGCCGACATCACCGGAACGACCGTCGGGGAGTTCGAACTGCCCACCCCGGGCCGCCGCGCCGACAGTGTCGTCCGTCAGGTCACGGACGCGCTGGAGGGGGCCGTGAAGGCAGCCGGTCTCGCCACCGCCGACGTGCGCCGGGTCGTGATCGGCACGCCCGGCGCGTTCGACCCGTCCACCGGCCGGCTGCGGTACGCGTCCCATCTGCCCGGCTGGCACTCCGCCACGCTCCTCGACGAGCTGGCCGCGGTCCTGCCGATGCCCGTCGAGTACGAGAACGACGTGAACCTCGCGGCGGTCGCCGAGCAGCGCCTCGGAGTGGCCCGCGGCGACGAGGACTTCGTCCTGCTGTGGAACGAGGACGGCCTCGGCGCCGCCCTGTTCATCGGCGGGCGGCTGCACCGGGGGTTCACCGGCGGCGCCGGCGAGGTCGGCTTCCTGCCGGTCCCCGGAACTCCGCTGGTACGCCAGGTGGTCCGGGCGAACAGCGGTGGCTTCCAGGAGCTGGCGGGCGCCCAGTCCGTGCCGAGGCTCGCGAAGACCCTCGGCATCGACACCCCGGAGACGCCCTACGCCGAGGTCGCGGCCGGGCTGCTGACCCGCGCCGCCGCCGGGCACGAGCGGGACGAGCGGCTGGCCGAGCTGCTGCGGCTGTACGCCCAGCGGCTCGCCACCGGTCTCGCCTCCGTGACCGCCGTACTCGACCCCGAACTGATCGTCCTGGCGGGCGGGGTGACCGCCGCCGGCGGTGAGCCGCTGCGCGCCCTCGTCCAGGCGGAGCTGGCCGAACTGGCCGCGTCCCGCCCCCGGCTCCTCATCGGCGAGGTCCAGCACCGTCCGGTTCTGCGGGGCGCGCTGGAGAGCGCCCTGGCGACCACGCGCGACGAGGTCTTCGACACCGCCCGCTGATCACCCTCCGACTCCGCCCGTCCCCTTCCGCCGCACACCCCCCCGTATCTCCCTTACCGACCCCGTACCCATCACCGGGAGTACCGCCATGCTCAGAAACCGTCGTCTCGCCGCCTCCGCCGTCGCCGTCGCCGCGATATCCGTGCTCGCCACCTCGTGTACCGGGCAGTCCGGCGCCGACGCGTCCGATGATCCGAACGCCAAGACCTCCATCACCTTCTGGCACGGCTGGAGCGCGCCCGGCGAGGTGAAGGCCATCCAGGACAACATCGACCGGTTCGAGAAGGCGCATCCGAACATCACGGTGAATGTCGTCGGCAACATCAACGACGACAAGCTCAACCAGGCGCTGCGCGCGGGCGGTTCCAAGGGGCCGGACGTGGTGTCCTCCTTCACCACCTCGAACGTCGGCAAGTTCTGCTCGTCGGGCGCCTTCGCCGATCTGGCCCCGTTCATCGAGAAGTCCAAGCTGGATCTGGCGAAGACCTTCCCCAAGGTGCTGCTGGAGTACACACAGTTCGAGGGCAAGCGCTGCGCGCTGCCGCTGCTCAGCGACGCGTACGGGCTCTACTACAACAAGGACGCCTTCGAGAAGGCCGGGATCACCGCCCCGCCGAAGACGATGTCGGAGCTCGCCTCCGTCGCCAAGAAGCTCACCAAGACCAAGGGCGACAGCTACGAGCAGGTCGGTCTGATGCCGACGTACCACGGCTACGAGACGGTCGTCGACCACTACATGTCGAGCTGGGACCACGCGTACTTCGACGAGGACGGCAAGTCCAACGTCGCCAAGGACCCGGCCTTCGCCAAGATGTTCACGTACCAGAAGAAGCTGGTCGACGACCTCGGGGGATACGAGAAGCTGGAGAAGTACCGCTCCACGTTCGGTGACGAGTGGGGCGCCAAGCACCCGTTCCACACCGGCCAGGTCGCCATGCAGCTGGACGGCGAGTGGCGGCTCGGCATGGCCGAGGACGCCAAGGTGCCGTTCGAGATCGGTGTCGCGCCGATGCCGGTGGCGGACGACGAGGCGGACAGCTACGGCAAGGGCTTCCTCTCCGGCACGATCATGGGGATCGCACCGCAGAGCAAGAAGCAGAACGCCGCGTGGGAGCTGGTGAAGTACATGACGACCGACACCGAGGCGGTCGTCCAGTTCGCGAACGGCATCCGCAATGTGCCCTCGACGCTGGCGGCGCTGAAGTCCCCGAACCTGAAGTTCGACCCGCGCTTCACGACCTTCCTCGACATCGCGCAGCACCCGAAGTCCAACACCCCGCCGGCCGCCGTCAACGGCTCGACGTACCAGCAGACGCTCCAGGACTTCGGGTACCAGTACGAGCAGGGCAAGGTGAAGGATCTCCAGGCGGGTCTGGAGAAGACCGCCCAGCAGATCGACCGTGACATCGAGCAGGCCAAGTAGCGGGCCGGGACGTCACCGATGTCCACGCACACGCTCCGTTCGAAGCGCCGCGCGTCGGCGCTTCGGACGGCGGCGTTCATGTCGCCCTGGTTGATCGGCTTCACCGTCTTCTTCGCGTATCCGCTGATCTCGACCGTCTACTTCTCCTTCATGAAGTACGACGGCTTCAACTCGCCCGTCTGGAACGGCCTGGGGAACTGGTCGTACGTCTTCAACGACTACCCAATGTTCTGGCCGTCCCTGCGCAACACCCTCTGGCTCGTCGTGATCATGGTGACCTGCCGGGTGGTCTTCGGACTCGGCGTCGGCATGCTGATCACCAAGATCAAGACGGGCACGGGGATCTTCCGCACCCTCTTCTATCTGCCGTATCTGGCGCCGCCGGTCGCCGCGACGCTCGCGTTCGTCTTCCTGCTCAACCCGGGTACGGGGCCGGTCAACACCATTCTCGGGGACCTCGGCCTGCCGACCCCCGGCTGGTTCAACGACCCCGGCTGGTCCAAGCCCGCGCTCACCCTGCTGGCCGTCTGGGGCATCGGCGACCTGATGGTGATCTTCATGGCCGCACTGCTCGACGTACCCAAGGAGCAGTACGAGGCCGCCGAGCTGGACGGCGCGTCGGCCTGGCACCGTTTCCGGTACGTGACCCTGCCGAACATCTCGCCGATCGTGATGTTCGCCGTGGTCACCGGCGTGATCTCGGCGATGCAGTACTACTCGCAGCCGCTGGTCGCGGGCAAGGTCGCCTCCGGGGTCATCGGCGGCTCCGGCCAGGCGTTCGAGCCCGGCTACCCGGACAAGTCCACGCTGACGCTGCCGCAGCTGGTCTACAACCTGGGCTTCCAGCGCTTCGACTACGGCGCCGCGTGTGTGGTCGCGCTCGTGCTGTTCGCGCTGGCCATGGCCTTCACGGCGCTGCTGATGCGGCGGCGCGGCGGACTGATCGGATCGGGTGACTGAGATGACACAACTCCTCGGCCGGCCCGGCTCGCCGACGACGGCGGCGCCCGACGCGCCCGACCGTACGCCCGCCGCCCGCAGCGCGCGCCGCAAGGCGTTGCTGCACTGGATCGCCGTGCACTCCCTGGGCGTCGCGGCCGCGCTCTTCTTCGTGCTGCCGTTCGTCTTCCTCTTCCTGACCTCGGTGATGAGCGACCATCAGGCGCTCACCCGCGATCTGACCCCCAACTCCTGGGAGTGGGGCAACTACGCCAAGGTGTTCGACACTCCGGGCTTTCTGACCTGGTGGAAGAACACCCTGCTGTACGCGGGGCTCGGCACCGTCCTGTCGGTGCTCTCCTCGATCCCGGTGGCGTACGCGCTCGCCAAGTTCCGCTTCCGCGGCCGGCAGCTCTCGCTGATGCTCGTCATCTCGATGATGATGCTGCCGCCTCAGGTGATCATCATTCCGATGTATCTGTTCTGGGCGAAGCAGCTCGATCTGTCGGGTTCGCTGTGGCCGCTGATCATCCCGATGGCGTTCGGTGACGCGTTCTCCATCTTCCTGCTGCGCCAGTTCCTGCTGACGATCCCCAATGAGTACCTGGACGCCGCGAAGGTCGACGGCTGCGGCGAGTTCCGTACGCTGATCAGGGTCGTCCTGCCGATGGCCAGGCCCGGGATCGCGGCCGTGGCGCTGTTCCAGTTCTTCTACGCCTGGAACGACTACTTCGGCCCACAGATCTACGCTTCGGAGAACCCGGCCGCCTGGACGCTCAGTTACGGCCTGGAGTCCTTCAAGGGCGCACACCATACCGACTGGAATCTGACCATGGCCGCGACCGTACTGGTCATGGCCCCTGTGATCCTCGTGTTCTTCTTCGCCCAGAAGGCGTTCGTCGAGGGAGTCACACTGACCGGAGTGAAGGGCTGAGAACCATGAAGCTCGCCGTGGTAGGCGGAGGATCCACCTACACACCCGAACTCATCGACGGATTCTCCCGGTTGCGGGACACCCTGCCGATCGAGGAACTCGTACTGGTCGACCCCGCGGCCGACCGCCTTGAGCTGGTCGGGGGGCTGGCCCGGCGTATCTTCGCCAAGCAGGGCCATCCCGGCCGTATCACCACCACCTCGGACGTGGACGCGGGTGTCGCCGACGCCGACGCGGTCCTGCTCCAGCTGCGGGTCGGCGGACAGGCCGCGCGCCGGCAGGATGAGACCTGGCCGCTGGAGTGCGGCTGCGTCGGCCAGGAGACGACGGGCGCGGGCGGTCTCGCCAAGGCGCTGCGCACGGTCCCGGTGGTCCTCGACATCGCGGAACGGGTGCGGCGCGCCAACCCTGACGCGTGGATCATCGACTTCACCAACCCGGTGGGGATCGTGACCCGGGCGCTGCTCCAGGCTGGTCACAGGGCCGTGGGGCTGTGCAACGTGGCGATCGGTTTCCAGCGCAGGTTCGCGAAGCTGCTGGAAGTAGCGCCCTCCGAGGTGTACTTGGAGCATGTGGGGCTGAACCATCTGACCTGGGAGCGCGGCGTACGGCTCGGCGGCCCCGACGGCGCCGATCTGCTGCCCAAGCTGCTGGCCGAGCACGGCGACTCGCTCGCGGCCGATCTGCGGATGCCACGCGTGCTGCTGGACCGGCTCGGCGTGGTGCCCTCGTACTATCTGCGCTACTTCTACGCGCACGACGAGGTCGTACGGGAGCTGCGGACCAAGCCCTCCCGGGCCGCCGAGGTGGCCGAGATGGAGAAGCGGCTGCTGGAGATGTACGGCGACCCCGCGCTGGACGAGAAGCCCGAGCTGCTCTCCAAGCGCGGCGGCGCCTTCTACTCGGAGGCGGCGGTGGATCTGGCGGCTTCGCTGCTGCGCGGCGGCGGGAGCCCGGTCCAGGTGGTGAACACCTACAACAACGGCACGCTGCCGTTCCTGGCGGACGACGCGGTGATCGAGGTCCAGGCGCGGGTGGACAGGTCGGGCGCGGTGCCGCTCCCCGTGTCCGAGCTGGATCCGCTGTACGCCGGCCTGATCGCGGATGTCACGGCGTACGAGGACCTGGCGCTGGAGGCCGCGCTGCACGGCGGCCGGGACCGGGTCTTCAAGGCGCTGCTCTCGCACCCGCTGATCGGCCAGTTCGAGTACGCCGAGGCGCTCACCGACCAGCTGATCGCGCACAACCGGGAGCATCTCGCGTGGGTGTGAGCGTGGCGGTGAGCACCGCCGGTGAGACGGTGGGACGCGCGAGCGTCCTGGCCGTCGACGCCGGGAACAGCAAGACCGATGTGGCCGTGATCGGTGCCGATGGCTCGGTGCTCGGCACGGCCCGCGGGGGCGGCTTCCAGCCGCCGGTCGTCGGGATCGAGACGGCGATCGACGCGCTGGCGGTGACGGTCGCCGAGGCCGCCTCGGCGGCCGGGCTGCCGGAGCGCGACCTTGTCGGGCATGTGTCGGCCTGTCTCGCCAACGCCGATCTCCCGGTCGAGGAGCGGGAATTGGCCGAGGCCGTGCAGGCGCGCGGCTGGGGGCGCACGACGGAGGTGCGCAACGACACCTTCGCGATACTGCGCGCCGGTCTGCCGAGCGGCGCGGAGCCGCGGGGCGTGGCCGTCGTCTGTGGCGCGGGCATCAACTGCGTGGGGATGCTGCCGGACGGCCGTACCGCGCGGTTCCCGGCGATCGGCCGGATCTCCGGTGACTGGGGCGGGGGTTCGGGTCTCGCGGAGGAGGCCCTGTGGTTCGCGGCGCGGGCCGAGGACGGCCGCGGCGAGCCCACGGAGCTGGTACGGACCCTGCCCGGCCACTTCGGGCTCGGCACGATGTACGAGCTGATCGAGGCGCTGCACCTGGGGCATATCCCGTTCGTACGCAGGCATGAGCTGACGCCGGTGCTGTTCGCGACGAGCGCGGCGGGCGACGCGGTCGCGCATTCCGTGGTCGACCGGCTGGCCGAGGAGGTCGTCGTGCTGGCCGCGGTGGCGCTCGGGAAGCTCGGGCTGCTCGACGAGGAGGTACCGGTGCTGCTCGGCGGCAGCGTCCTGGCGGCCCGTCATCCGCAGCTCGACGCCCGGATCGCGGAGTTGCTCGCGGCCAGGGCGCCCAAGGCGGTCGTCGAAGTCGTGACGGCGCCGCCGGTGCTGGGAGCCGCGCTGCTCGGTCTCGACCAGGTGGGGGCGAGCGCGGAGGCGCACGCCAGGCTCGGGGCCCATTACGCCTGACCCGGGAGCCGCCGGACGGGCGCCGGACGGCCTTCTGGCGTGCTCCTGATGGCCCTTGGGGGTGCTCCTGATGGCCTTGGGGCGTGCTCCGGGTGGGCTTGGGGTGGGCATTGGGTGGCCGTACGCGTAAGGAAAGCCCCGTGAACGGGAACCGCTCACGGGGCCCCGGCGTATTCATGAAGAGGAGATGGTGGGGAGATCGACCGGCCGCGGTCGGCGCGAGAAGGACAAGATCCAGTCAACCCTGGTGTAGTTGTCAGTGCCTGCGGCCATACTGCTGACCTGGAGTTGTCCTCCGACCCGCAGGGGGCGGGCCGCCGACGTCCATGACCGAGGGGGAGGTCACGTGACAAACCCGCCGAATGTGCGCCCCGCGCCACCGTCGGCTCCGCAGCACGCGCCCGCGCGGCCGCCGATGCCACCGTCGGCTCCGGCGGCCGGTCCGGTGCCCGCGCGGCGGGCGGCGTGGGCCGAGGCCTCGGAGCGGCTGCGCGCCGCCGCGACGACCGAGCCCGGCCGGCTGCGGATCATCGGAGCCGCCCTGGCCCTGCTGGTCGTCGCGTTCGGGGCGGTGACGGCATGGGAGGCGTCGGACCGCTTCACCGCGGCCGACGACGTGGTGAACCGCAGTCAGCCGCTGAGTGTGGACGCGGCGGACATCTACCGCTCGCTGGCCGACGCCGACACGGCCGCGGCGAGCGGCTTCCTGGCGGGCGCGCCGGAGCCCGCGGATGTGCGGAAGACGTACAGCACGGACATCACGACCGCGTCCGGGCTGCTGATCACGGCCGCCACCCACACGGACGGGGCCAGCGAGTCGGGCCGCCAGATCGCCACGCTCAACGAGGGACTTCCCCGCTACACCGGCCTGATCGAGCAGGCCCGCGCCTACAACCGGCAGGGGCTGCCGCTGGGCGGCGCCTATCTGCGGTACGCGAACCAGCTGATGACGAACGAACTGCTGCCCGCCGCCGAGAAGCTGTACGCGGCGGAGACGGACCGGCTCGTCGCGGACAACGACGACGCGCGGCTGTGGCCGTATGTCTCGACGGCACTGGGGGCGCTGGCGTTCGGCGTCCTCTTCTGGGCTCAGCGGCGCAACTATCTGCGGACGAACAGGGTGTTCAACCACGGTCTGCTCGCCGCCACCGCCGCCTCCACGGTCCTGCTGCTCTGGCTGGCCGCCGCGCAGACCGTGGCCCGCTCGGAGCTGGACAACGCGCAGACGCAGGGCCAGGCGTCGCTCAAGGTCCTCAACGACGCGCGGATCAACTCGCTCAAGGCCCGCGCGAATGAGAACCTCACCCTGGTCGCGAGGGGCGCCGTCCTCAACGAGGACAACAAGGACAAGTACGAGACGGACTACAACACGGGCATGGACGAGCTCAGCGCCGCGCTCGGCAGGGCCAAGGGGCTCGCCGACAACAGCGAGAGCCGGGCACCGGTGAGCGACGCGATCGCCTCGGTCTCCGAATGGCGCGGGCGTCACGCCCTGGCCAGCGAGGCCGACAAGACCGGTGACTACAAGACCGCGCTGGCGAAGGTGATCGGTACGGAGGACTCCACCGGCGAGTCCTTCCGCCAGGTCGACTCGTCCCTGAAGCTGGCGATCGACCTGGAGCAGAAGGAGTTCGACTCCTACGCCTCGGACGGTCTCGGCGCGCTGAACGGGCTGGCGATCGGGGCGGGCGCGCTGGCGCTGGTGGCCGCGGTGGGCGCGATCCTGGGGATCGGCCGCAGGCTCTCGGAGTACCGGTGAGAGGGGAAGGGGACGGGATGACCTCGACGGACAGGCCGCGCCGGCTCCGCGGACCCGGCCCGTTCCGTGGGCTCCGTGGCTGGGGCGGTGTCTCGGCCATGGCGGGCGCCTGTGTGCTGACGGCCGTGCTCACCCTGCTGCCACTGGCCCATACGACCTCGGAGGGGCTGGAAGACTCCGAGCAGCGCACCTCCACGGCCCTGCCCGCGAAGGCCGACGACTGCCCGTCCCCGGAGGCCAGTCTCCGGCCCGTCAATGACAACAACGCCCCCGGCGTCAAGGCGATCAGAGACCGTAAGGGTGATGACCGGAAGCTGATCGTCGGAGTCGACCAGAACAGCTACCGCTGGGGCGCCCGCAACCCGGACACCGGCGATCTGGAGGGCTTCGACATCGATCTCGCGAAGGCCATAGCGGCGGACATACTGGGCAGTCCGGACGCCATCGTCTTCCGTACCATCCCCACCAACCAGCGAACAGAGGCGCTGAAGAGTGGCACGGTGGACCTGGTCGTCCGGACGATGACGATCACCTGTGACCGGCTCAAGGACGTCTCCTTCTCCACCGCCTACTTCCAGACGGGCCAGCAGATACTGGTCCCCAAGGGGTCGACCAT
The DNA here is from genome assembly GCF_040303865.1 of Streptomyces sp. NPDC094034. Lineage (NCBI taxonomy): Bacteria > Bacillati > Actinomycetota > Actinomycetes > Kitasatosporales > Streptomycetaceae > Streptomyces > Streptomyces sp. NPDC094034. The sequence goes on from NZ_JBEOUD010000001.1 coordinate 426,681, forward strand.
CAAGGGGTACGACGAATCGCTGGCCGGGAAGCGGGTCTGCACGGCCGAGGGTTCGATCGCGAACGAGACGCTGAAGAGTGAATCGTTCGGCGCGATATTCGAGGACGAGAATGAGGGGAAGCCTTCGGACGAGGATCAGTTGACGGTGCCCAACCAGCTCGACTGCCTGGTCCGGCTCCAGCTGGACGAGGTCGACGCGCTGATGACGGACAACGCCCTCGCGGCCGGCCAGGCGGCCCAGGACCCGGCGGTGGAGCTGCGCGGGAAGCCGCTCAAGCCGGAGTACTACGGCGTCGCGGCCAAGCGTGGCAACGACGACCTGGTGCGCCGGGTGAACCATGTGCTGGAGGAGTACCGCGCGGGCGGGCCCAACAGCCCCTGGATGAAGTCGTACGAGCGGTGGCTGGCGGCGGGGCTGCCGGGCATCACGAAACCGCCCACGGCCACATATAAGGACTAGGCGGCCAAGGACCTGGCGGCCCAGGACTGGACGGCCGGGGACCGGGCGGCCGAGGACTTGGGTGCGGACCGGGCGCCGACGGCCGGCGGGCACACGGTGCGCCGGCCGGTCCCCGCGCCGACAGGGCCGAAGAGACGAGCGGAGAGGTGAGCGATGAGCGTCACGGGTTCCTTCCCCGACTCGACGGGGAGGCCACCGGGACCGGTGATGGACCGGGACGAGGTGGACCGCGCCCTGTCACGCCTCGAAGCGGAGTACGAGGCGATCGAGACCTCGCTGCTCGCCCTCCAGGACCACGCGGGCCGCAGACTCCTCGAAGGCGCCGAGCTGACCGGTGTCACCAAGGACCGCTGGGCCGCCGCCGAGCTGTCGATCACCCTGCTCTGGACGTACTTCGACAGCTACACCGCGGCGCTGAACGGAGCGCGTGAGGCGCGCGCCAGACGGCGCTGGCCCAACCGCGACGATCTGCTGGAGCTGACGGAGACGCTGCGCGGCCGCGGTGTCGTGGTCGCGGGCACCGCCGGAGCGCGGCCCGCCTCCCTCGGTGGTCCGGCCAGGCTCTCCGAGCGCTTCACCCTCGCGGAGCTGGTGGCCAGGATGAACGAGCTGTACGCGTCGTCCCTGGACATGGTCGTGGCCGCGGACTCGGTGTGGTCCGCGCTGCCCGCGCGCATCGATCTGCTCGCCGCCGAGCTGCGGCGCACCCGCTCGCTCGCGCACTCCGTGGGCGTACGGCCCGGCGAGCATCCGGCCGGTGACGACCTGGAGTCGATCACGCGGGAACTGACCATGCTGCGTGACCAGGTCGTCTCCGACCCGCTGGCGTTCTGGCGGCCCGCGCCCGGCAGTTCGGCTCCGGGCGGCGGCCGGCCCGACACCGAGCGCTACGACCGCGCGGCTCGCGCGCTGGAGGACGTACGGCGGGAGATCGAGGCGGTGCTGCGGGTGCGCCAGGACTCCGAGGAGCGGCTGATGCGACTGCGGGACGTACTGTCGCGTGCGGACCGTACGCTCACCGAGGCCCGGTCGGCGCGCGGCGAGGTGCTGGCGAAGATCGCCGCCTCCGAGGTGCCCGCGGTGAGCGGTCCGCCGACGGCCCTTCAGGAACGGCTCTCGACCGCCGCCGAGTACCGCAGACATGCCCAGTGGCACCGGCTCTCACCGCTCCTGGAGTCGCTGGAGCGGGACGCCGAGGACGAACTGCTGCGGGCCCGCGAGTCGTTGACCGCGGTCACGGCGCCGCTCGCGGTCCGCGCGGAGCTGCGCGGCCGGCTGGACGCGTACAAGGCGAAGGTCGCCCGGCACGGACTGGCCGAGGATCCGGTCCTGATCGAGCGATACGACGCGGCGCGCCGGATGCTGTGGAGCGCGCCCTGCGATCTGCGCGTGGCGGAGGAGGCGGTGCTGCGCTATCAGCGGGCGGCGGCGGATGTGCTGGTCCCCCGCGGGCCCGGCCCCGCCGACCGCAGGGGGGACACATGAGGGCGCCGTACGCGGTGGCGGAGGTCACGGCCGGGGCACGGGCGGCCGGGAGACGGGCGGCCGTGAGACGGGCGGCCGTGAGACGGGCGACGGAGCGAGTCGCGACAGAGATGTCGGCGGGCCAACGGGGGGACAGATGAGCGGGACGAACGCATGCCAGCGCCCCGGCTGCGAGGGTTCGTACGAGGACATGGGCGGCGGTGAGCTGTACTGCGACACCTGCGGTCTGGCGCCCGTCGTCTCGCCCAGCGGATCGCTGTCCTCGCCGCCCACCGGCATCACGGTCGGCGGGCGGAGCAGCGGTTCCGGGCGTGGCGCGTCCTCACGGTCGTCGTCCGGCTCCTCCGCGCGGACCTCCTCGCGCGGCTCCGCACGCTCCTCGCGCTCCTCCACGTCCCGGCGCTCGGTCTCCGGCCGGCTCTCGCGCTCCCTGTCGGGGCGGCTGTCGACGCAGTCGGTGTCGGTACGCAGCTCCGGCTCGTCCACGGCCGCCTCGGGCCGTAACCGCCTCGGCGCGGGCCTCGTCTCCGTACCGGACGTACCGCGCCCGGACCCGCGCTCCGCGGTGATGGAGCACCCGGAAGTGCCCGAGCGCAAGCGGTTCTGCTCGCGCTCGGACTGCGGTGCGCCGGTGGGCCGCGCGCGGGGGGACCGGCCGGGGCGTACGGAAGGGTTCTGCACCAAGTGCGGGCACCCGTACTCGTTCGTACCGAAGCTGCACGAGGGCAATGTCGTGCACGGCCAGTACGAGGTGGTGGGGTGTCTGGCCCACGGCGGTCTGGGCTGGGTCTATCTCGCGATCGACCGCGCGGTCTCGAACCGCTGGGTGGTGCTCAAGGGCCTGCTGGACACCGGCGACCAGGACGCCATGGAGGCCGCGATCTCCGAGCGCCGCTTCCTCGCGGAGATCGAACACTCCAACATCGTCCGCATCTACAACTTCGTGGAACATCTCGACCAGCGGACCGGCTCCATGGACGGCTACATAGTCATGGAGTACGTCGGCGGCAAGTCGCTGAAGGAGATCGCCAACGAGCGGCGCACGGCCGCGGGCAGGCGCGATCCGCTGCCGGTGGAGCAGGCGTGCGCGTACGGCATCGAGGCGCTGGAGGCGCTCGGCCATCTGCACAGCCGCAATCTGCTCTACTGCGACTTCAAGGTGGACAACGCGATCCAGACCGAGGATCAGCTCAAGCTCATCGACATGGGCGCGGTCCGCAGGATGGACGACCACGAGTCGGCGATCTACGGCACCGTCGGCTACCAGGCGCCCGAGGTCGCGGAGCTCGGCCCGTCGGTGGCCTCCGACCTGTATACGGTCGCCCGCACGCTGGCGGTGCTGACCTTCGACTTCCAGGGCTACACGAACGTGTTCGTGGACTCGCTCCCCGACCCGGACAACATCGAGGTCTTCCGGACGTACGAGTCCTTCTACCGGCTGCTCGTCCGGGCGACGGACCCGGACCCGGCGCGGCGCTTCTCGTCGGCGCAGGAGATGGCGGAGCAGCTGACGGGCGTGTTGCGGGAGGTGGTGGCGCTACAGACGGGGCGTCCGCGTCCTTCGCTGTCCACGCTGTTCGGCCCCGAACTACGGGTCACGGACACGGAGTTGTTCGCGGAGCTGACCGAGGAGGTCTCACGGCTGGGGGTACGCGCCGAACGGGCGCGGGGCGGTGGCCTGCTCGGGCGGCGCGCCCGAGCGGCGAAGACCGGGGCGGCCCTCACGGGTGGCGACGGGACGGCGGCCGCGCCGGTGCTGGCGCCGGGGGCCGGGGCGGGTGCTGGTGCGGGTGCGGTGGCCCTGCCCGCGCCGGGCGCGCGGCCCGGTGTTCCGGGAGCCGGTGGACTCGCCCCGGCGGCCCCGCCATTTCTGCCGTCGCCCCGCGCCGAGACGGGTCCTGGCGGGGTGACTCCCGGTGCGGTGGCCGCCGGTGCGGTGGCTCCCGGTGCGGTGGCTCCGGGCGCGGTGGCTTCCGGTGGGCTCGCGATGGGCGTCACAGGTTCGGGCGTGCCCCGGCTCGCGCCGCTCGACACCCGCGCGGTCGCGCTGGCCCTGCCCGTACCGCGAGTCGATCCGAACGACCCGAACGCTGGCTTCCTCGCGGGTCTGCTGGCCTCGGCCCCCGCCGAGCTGATCACCGCGCTGGCCGCCGCCCCCGCCGACTCCCTGGAGCGCGGCCTGCGCGAGCTGCGCGCCCGGCTGGAGATGGGCGAACTGAGCACGGCCGCCGAGTCGCTGGCCGCCCTGGAGGAGCGGCGTCCGGACGACTGGCGGGTGGTCTGGTACCGGGGAGTCGCCTCGCTCGCCACGGGCGACCACGAGACGGCGGCGCTCTCCTTCGACGCGATATACGACGCGTTCCCCGGCGAACCGGCCCCGAAGCTGGCCCTGGGCGTCTGCGCCGAGGTGCTCGGCCAGCTGGACAACGCCGCCGAGTACTACCGCCTCGTCTGGACGACCGATCCGAGCTATGTCAGCGCGGCGTTCGGTCTCGCCCGGGTGCAGCTGGCCGCGGGTGACCGGGCCGGCGCCGTACGGTCCCTGGAGTCCGTGCCCGAGGCGTCGATCCACTACACGGCGGCGCGGGTCGCGGCCGTACGGGCCAGACTCCGGCAGCGTGGAGCGCCGACGGCCGCCGTCGGCCTTGGCCAGGAGGGGCCGCTGATCGACGATCTCACAGCGGCGGCCCATCAAGTGTCCGCGCTTCAGCAGTTCGGTCTGGACGCGGTACGGCGCGAGCGGTTGTCGACGGAAGTACTGGGGACGGCCCTGGACTGGGTACTCTCCGGTAGTCCCGGCTCCCGTCCGGTGCGGGCCGTACTGCTCGGCAGCGAACTGGACGAGCGTGGGCTGCGTTTCGGACTGGAACGCTCGTACCGGGTGCTCGCCCGGCTCGCTCAGCGCGGCGAGGAGAGGATCGAACTGGTGGAACGGGCCAACCGTTTCCGCCCCCGGACGTGGGTGTGATTGATGTCCCAGAAGCCCAAGTCGGCGCAGCTGCCGACCTGCCCCAGTTGCGAGGAGCCGCTGGAGTCCGGCGACCTGTTCTGCGGCGCGTGCGGTTACGACCTGTCGGTCGTGCCGCCGCGCCCGGACGACAGACCGACCCTCGTCATGAACGGCCTGGGTCCGGCGGTCCCCGACACGCGCTCGCCCGAGGCACCGGCGGCCGCTGCTCCGGCGGCCGCTGCTCCCGTAGTCGGCGCTCCGGCGGCCGGTGCCCCGGTAGCCGCCGCTCCCGTGGTCGGTGCTCCGGCGGCCGGTGTGGAGTGGCCCACGGTCTCGGGGACCGACGGCTCGGGCACACCGCCGCCGCAGCTGCCCGAGGAGTTGCCGGGGCTGGAGTCGAGCGGCTCGCGGCTGCCCACCCATCCAGGTGATTTCGAACTGCCCGCCCCCAGCGCCCTGATCCGTGACAGCTCGGCGCGCGACCACGCGACCCCGGAGACCACGACCCCGGAGACCACAGACCAGGAGAGCGCGGCCCAGGAGAGCGCGGGCCCAAAGAGCGCCGACCCCGAGAGCGCCGACCCGGAGGGCCCGAGCCGGGAGGCCACCGATCCGCGCACCGCGGACCCCGGCGCGGCCCTTACGGCCGGCGGCAAACTCTGTGTCGCCTGCCGGGCCGGCCGGGTCGACACGGACGGCTACTGCGAGAACTGCGGCCACGCCCAGCCACGCGAACGTGACCATGTGGAGCAGGAGTTGGGCGCGGTGGCGGCCGTCAGCGACCGCGGGCTGCGGCATCACCGCAACGAGGACGCGTTCGCCGTGTCGTCCGCCGCCCTGCCGGACGGCTCCCCCGCCGTGGTCGCGGTCGTCTGCGACGGTGTGTCGTCCGCGACCCGCCCCGACGAGGCCTCGGCGGCGGCGGCGGGCGCGGCGAACGAGTCTCTGCTGACCGCGCTGGAGCGCGGTACGCATCCCCAGCAGTCGATGCACGACGCGATCGTGGTCGCGGCCGAGGCGGTCAATGCCCTGGCCACGGCCCCGGGCGGGACGGAGCACGACCCGCACCGCCACCAGAACGCCCCCGCGTGCACCATCGTCGGCGCGGTGGTCGCGAGCGGTCTGCTGGTCGTCGGCTGGGTCGGCGACAGCCGGGTCTACTGGGTCCCCGACGATCGCGGCGGCCCGCCGGCCCGGCTCACCGAGGACGACTCCTGGGCCGCGCAGATGGTGGCGGCGGGGCTGATGAACGAGGCGGAGGCGTACGCGGACGCCCGCGCCCACGCCATCACCGGCTGGCTCGGCGCCGACGCGTACGAACTGGAGCCGCACACCGCGTCGTTCAAGCCGGACCGCCCCGGTGTGGTGGTGGTCTGCACGGACGGTCTCTGGAACTACGCGGAGGGCGCGGACGAGATGGCCAGGGTCCTGCCGGCCGACGCGGCGCGACGGCCGCTGCACGCCGCCCAGGTACTGGTCGGACACGCGCTCGACGGTGGGGGCCACGACAACGTAACAGTGGCGGTGCTGCCGTTCGCCCTGCCGTCGCAAGGGGCAGGATCCGCCTACAGCTCGACGTGAGTCTTGATTTCGGTCACGCATGCCCGAAACGGACCAACCACTGACCAATTACTGATCAATTAATGGCCAATCACTGATCAACGGAAGACCTTTTACTGCCCTTTCACCGACTTGTCTCTGCTGTGTGGAGCGTCAAGGAGCCGATACAGATGGCGAACTTCGCCAAGTCGAACGTGCCGCGGTTCTCCGTCGACGTGTACCAGAACGAGTACCTGCCGGAAGGCGGGCGCGAGGTCAACGCGATCGTCACGGTCACCTCGACGGGCGGCGGCACCACCGGTGGAGTGCCACTGGCAGGAGCCTCGTCCACACCCTCCGCCCTGCCCCGCCAGGGCCCGAACGCGGCCGTGGTGATCATGGTCGACTGTTCGGGGTCCATGGACTACCCGCCGACGAAGATGCGCAACGCGCGCGACGCCACGGCCGCCGCCGTCGACACCCTGCGCGACGGCGTCGCCTTCGCGATCGTCGGCGGTACGCATGTGGCGAAGGAGGTCTTCCCGGGCAACGGAAGACTCGCGATCGCCGACAGAGGGACCAGAGCCCAGGCCAAGGAGGCGCTGCGCCGGCTCAGCGCGGGCGGCGGTACGGCCATCGGCACCTGGCTGCGGCTGGCCGACCGGCTGCTGTCCACCGCCGATGTCCCCATCCGGCACGCCATCCTGCTCACCGACGGCCGTAACGAGCACGAGGCGCCGGAGGATCTGAGGGCCGCGCTCGACTCCTGCGCGGGCCGGTTCACCTGCGACGCCCGCGGGGTCGGCACGGACTGGGAGGTGAAGGAGGTCACGGCCATCGCCTCCGCGCTGCTCGGGACGGCCGATATCGTCGCCGATCCGGCGGGCCTGGCCGCGGACTTCACCAGCATGATGGAGAACGCGATGGGCAAGGAGATCGCGGATGTGGCGCTGCGGATGTGGACACCCGTCGGCGTGGAGATCACCTTCATCAAGCAGGTGGCGCCCACCGTCGAGGATCTGACCGGCCGCCGTACGGAGGCGGGTCCGCGGGCCGGAGACTATCCCACCGGTTCCTGGGGTGACGAATCGCGCGATTACCACGTGTGTGTACGGGTTCCGGAGGCCGGCATCGGCCAGGAGATGCTGGCCGCACGGGTCTCGCTGATCCTTCCCGCGCCGGGCGACGGAGCCCCCGAGGTGCTGTCCCAGGGGCTGGTACGAGCGGTGTGGACGGCTGACATGGCGGCCTCCACCTCGATAAATCCCCAGGTCGCGCACTACACGGGTCAAGCCGAACTGGCGCAAGTCATCCAACAGGGTCTGGACGCCCGCAAGTCGGGCGATTTCGACGGCGCGACCGCGAAACTGGGACGCGCGGTGCAGCTCGCCGCCTCGTCGGGGAACGCCGATACCGCGAAATTGCTTTCGAAGGTGGTGGACGTCGTCGATGCGGCGACAGGTACTGTGCGACTGAAGGCGAAGGTCGCGGACGCGGACGAGATGACCCTCGAAACGCGCTCCACCAAGACCGTTCGCGTCAAGAAGTAGTGGTAACCGCGTCACCGCGTCACCGCGTAACGAAGAGTCCGCGGCCCGGAGACACAGAGAACAGCGGCCTGCGGGCCGAACGAGGAGAGGGGGAAGCGCCGACATGCCGACCTGCCCGAACGGACACCAGTCGGGTTCCGACGACTGGTGCGAGGTCTGCGGCCATCGCATGGCCGGACCCGGCGCTCCCACGGGTGCCGTACCGCCGCCGCCTCCCCCGCCGCCCGCGCCGGGCTACGGCTACCCCCCGGGGCCGGGGCCCAGCGCCACCGTCCAGGCCGAGCTGTGCCCGCAGTGCCGCACTCCGCGCGAGCCGATGGCTCCGTTCTGCGAGGAGTGCCGCTGGAACTTCCTGACGAACACGGCGACGTCGTACACCCCGCTGGCTCCGCAGCAGCCGGGCCCCGGCGGCCCCGTGCCCGGGCTGAACCTGCCGCCGGGCTTCCAGGCCCAGCAGCCGCCCCGGCCGCCGGCGGATCCGTACGAGTACCAGAGCTCGCGCCCGTCACAGCTGAACCGGCCCGCCGAGCCGCTGTCGCCCGAGCCGCCGTCTCCGCCTTCCGCGACGTCGCCGCCCCCGCCGGGGAACCCGCACCAGCAGGGGCCGCCGCCCCCGCCGCCGTATCAGCAGCAGGGACCGCCGCCGCCACCCGCCTTCCAGCAGCAGTCCGCCGCTCCGCAGGCGCCCTCTCCGACGCGGCCGGCCGGTGACGACGACTGGATGCTGCCGCCGCCCTCGGCGGCATCGGCACCGGCCCAGCCGGCGGCCCCGGGATCGCAGCAGCACGTGCCGTCGCAGTCGTCACAGCAGTCCCAGGCACACGCGCGGGCCCAGGTGCCCCAGCAGCACGACCCGATGCGGCAGTACCAGCAGCCGGCGGCCGGCTGGACCGCGGTCATCGGCCCCGACCGTGAGTACTTCATGGCGATGATGCAGCGCAGCGGCCCCGAGGCCACCGGGCTGAATCTGCCCGCGTACTCCCCCGAGCAGCGGCTGCCGCTGGCCGGGAACCAGGTCACCATCGGCCGCCGTCGGCACTCCACCGGTGAGTCACCGGAGATCGATCTGTCGGTCCCGCCGGAGGACCCGGGCGTCTCGCATCAGCACGCGGTCCTGGTGCACCAGCCGGACGGCAGCTGGGCCGTGGTCGACCAGAACTCCACCAACGGCACCACGATCAATGGCGCCGAGGACCCGATACAGCCCTATGTCCCCGTCCCGCTCAAGGACGGCGACCGGGTGCATGTCGGCGCCTGGACGACGATCACGATCCGTCGAGGCTGACCCCACCGGGGCTGAGGGGCCACACATACGGCCCCGCGGGGTCGTCCAGCCAGGCCCACTGGCGGCCGCCGGTGATGGTGACGCCGAACCGGTCCCGTTCCGGGCGGCGCTCTCGCTCCCAGAGGGAGAGCGCCTCGTGCGGATCCAGGCTGCCCGCGGTCAGGGTCAGCAGGAAGCGGAAGAGTTCGTTCTCGCTCGCGCGTCTCGGCAGTCCGCCGAGGGGCCGGCGTGCCAGGGCCCTGCTCCCCGGCACGCCGCGCAGCGGTACGAAGTAGGCGGCGGTGTTCAGGAAGTGCCCTTCCGCACACGTGCCGCGCTCCCCTTCGCCGCGTCCTCCCCCACCACCATGTGCGCCGTTTCCGTGGGTTCCGTTCCCCTGGGTCCCGTTCCCGTGGGTCCCGTTCCCGTGGGGTCCACCGCCGACGACAAGGCTGATCAGCCCGGTGGCGAGCGGAGCGAGGATCCGTGCCCCCGGCCGGCACTGCGCCAACCAGGACGTCGGCACCGACGGAAGGGTGCAGGTCGCGATGATCCGGTCGAACGGAGCGCGCTCCGGGCAGCCGCGCGCGCCGTCACCGGTGATGACGGCGGGCCGGTAACCGGCCGTGGCGAGATGGCTCCGGGCCGACTCGGTGATCTCCGGATCGACATCGACGGTGGTGACGAGTTCGTCGCCCAGCCGGTGACAGAGAAGGGCCGCGTTGTAGCCACTGCCCGCGCCGATCTCCAGGACGCGGTCCCCGTCCCGTACATCCAGTTCCCCCAGCATCCGGGCCATGAGCGAGGGCTGGCTGCTTGAGGAGATCAACTCGCCGTCGCGCACCCGGGTCGCGAGCGGCCCGTCCGCGTACGCCCCGCGCAGCCAGCGCCGGCGCCGCGCCGGGTCGGGGTCGCCGCTCCACAGCCGGTCGTAGCCGCCGGGCCTGCCGACGAAGTAGTACGGCACGAAGAGATGGCGCGGTACCGCCTCGAACGCGGCCCGCCAGGCCGGGTCGTCGAGCGCCCCGGTCAGTGCGATCTCCCGGATCAGTCCGGCGCGTGCGTCGGCGACGTCCGCCTCGTCCGGCCCGTACACGTCCTCCCGGTGTGCGCCCATCCCTCCACTGTCCTGGGTGAGCGGCCCGGATGCGAGTGGGCCTTGGCATCTGCGCGCCACTATCGGACAGGGCCCGAGGAGGCGGACTGGCGCCGGACATGGAGGAAAGGGCCTAGGGCTGAGGTCCTCCGCCGGTCCGTCTGAGACCATGGACAGGTGAACGAGATTCCGCGAGGCACGCTTCAGGAGCAGACCTTCTACGAGCAGGTCGGCGGCGAGGAGACCTTCCGGCGCCTGGTCCACCGGTTCTACCAGGGGGTGGCCGAGGATCCGCTGCTGCGGCCGATGTACCCCGAGGAGGATCTGGGCCCCGCCGAGGAGCGGCTCGTGCTCTTCCTGATGCAGTACTGGGGCGGTCCCCGCACCTACAGCGACAACCGCGGCCACCCGCGGCTGAGGATGCGCCACGCCCCGTTCACGGTGGACAGCGCCGCGCACGACGCCTGGCTCAAGCACATGCGGGTGGCCGTAGAGGAGCTGGGGCTCTCGGAGGCGCACCAGCGGCAGCTGTGGGACTACCTCACGTACGCCGCCGCCTCGATGGTGAACACGCCGGGCTGACCCCTCCCCCCCTCTCCGGTCGCACCGATCCCGCGCGTCCGCGATCTCCCCGGTCCCCAGGGGCCCGTTCAGACCGGGGTGACCGTCAGGCCGCCGATGCCCGCGCGCCGCACCGCGATCGAGCCGTACGGCGTGCGAAGCCGAAGCCAGCTGCCCGACTCCAGCAGCGCCACCGGCTGTTCCTCGACGGGCGCTGAGGCCGGCACCATGGCGCGGACCGGCCGCAGGAACCCCAGCGACCGCGCCGCGTGTACCGCCCGCAGCGGCAGATGGGTGTCACCGAGGGTCCGGGACCAGATCTCCCGGCCGATCCGGTCGCGTTCCGCGCGCGTCCCGTCGCCGGGCGTCAACCGTTCGTCGCGGGACCGGAATTCGGCGACCGCGACGGTCAGCGCACGGCGCATGGCGTCCGTGCCCGGCAGCCCCGGCACCTGCCGCCAGCCGCCGCGCGGTGGCAGCACCCCGGCCCAGGGCGGGCCGGTGACGGCTGCCGGGACGACCACGCTGCCCGCCGTCTCGTCGATCGCTTCGAGGAGTTCCCCGGCCGAGACGGTGACATCGAACGCGTACGGCGCGGCCAGTCTGGCCGTACGGATGGCGAGCACCTCGAAGGACGCCGGCCGGCCGAAGACGGCGAGCGCGCCGCCCCCGGCCTGGAGCCTTACGGCGGCGGCGCGGTCGTAGTGGATCAGCCGGGCGAGGAAGGCGCCGAGATCGGCCGCCTCCCGCGCGTCGGCGAACTCCACTGTCCGTTCGGGCCCGGTCATGCCGCGAGCGCGTCCTTGTCCTGGGCGTCGTCGAGGTACTTCAGGAGATGCGTCCTCTCCTCCTCGGTGATCCGCCGGGGCCGCCCGGCCGCCAGGTCGTACGGCACGACGACGGTCGAGGCCCGCACATACACCTGGTCGGCGTCGTCACCGTCCTTGATCTCGTACGCGATCGTCAGCGACGCGGCGTTGATCTTCGTCACCCACGACTCGATGGTCACCGGCTCGTGCCGGTGGACCAACGGCCGCTTGTAGTCGATCTCGTGCCGGGCCACCACGGACCCGCCGGAGAAGGACGGCGAGCCGTCCCCCGGCGCCAGCCGGAACATGAAGTCGATCCGGGCCTCCTCCAGATAACTGATGAAGACCGCGTTGTTGACATGCCCGAAGGCGTCCATGTCCGACCAGCGCAGCGGGCAGCTGTAGTAGTGGCGGGCCATCTCAGCCTCGCGTCAGCTTCTTGTAGGTGGCGCGGTGCGGACGGGCGGCGTCCGCGCCGAGCCGCTCGACCTTGTTCTTCTCGTACGACTCGAAGTTGCCCTCGAACCAGAACCACTTGGATTCGCCCTCGTACGCCAGGATGTGCGTGGCGACCCTGTCCAGGAACCACCGGTCGTGGGAGACGACCACGGCCGCGCCGGGGAACTCCAGCAGCGCGTTCTCCAGCGAGGACAGTGTCTCGACGTCCAGGTCGTTCGTCGGCTCGTCGAGAAGCAGCAGATTGCCGCCCTGCTTGAGGGTCAGCGCCAGGTTCAGCCGGTTGCGCTCACCGCCGGAGAGCACACCGGCCGGCTTCTGCTGGTCCGGGCCCTTGAAGCCGAAGGCGGAGACATAGGCGCGCGAGGGCATCTCGACATTGCCGACATTGATGTAGTCCAGCTCGTCGGAGACGACCGCCCACAGCGTCCGCTTCGGGTCGATGTTGTCGCGACCCTGGTCGGCATAGCTGATCTTGACGGTGTCGCCGACCTTGATGGAGCCCGAGTCCGGCTCCTCCAGGCCCTGGATCATCTTGAAGAGCGTGGTCTTGCCGGCGCCGTTGGGGCCGATGACCCCGACGATGCCGTTGCGCGGGAGCGAGAACGACAGGTCGTCGATCAGCACCTTCTCGCCGAACGCCTTGGAGAGGTTCTCCACCTCGACGACGACGCTGCCGAGCCGGGGGCCCGGCGGGATCTGGATCTCCTCGAAGTCCAGCTTCCGCATCTTGTCGGCCTCGGCGGCCATCTCCTCGTAACGGGCCAGTCGGGCCTTGGACTTGGCCTGGCGCCCCTTGGCGTTCGACCGCACCCACTCCAGCTCGTCCTTGAGCCGCTTGGCGCGCTTGGCGTCCTTCTGGCCCTCGACCTTGAGACGGGCCTGCTTGGTCTCCAGGTACTTGGAGTAGTTGCCCTCGTAACCGTGGAGACGGCCGCGGTCGACCTCGCAGATCCATCCGGCGACATTGTCGAGGAAGTACCGGTCGTGGGTGACGGCGACGATGGTGCCGGGGTACTTGGCGAGGTGCTGCTCCAGCCACTGCACGGACTCGGCGTCCAGGTGGTTGGTGGGCTCGTCGAGGAGCAGCAGGTCGGGGGCTTCGAGCAGCAGCTTGCAGAGCGCGACGCGACGGCGCTCACCACCGGAGAGGTTGGTGACGGGCCAGTCGCCGGGCGGGCACCCGAGCGCGTCCATGGCCTGTTCGAGCTGGGTGTCCAGGTCCCACGCGTTGGCGTGGTCGAGGTCCTCCTGGAGCTTGCCCATCTCCTCCATCAGCGCGTCGGAGTAGTCGGTCGCCATCAGCTCGGCCACTTCGTTGAAGCGGGTGAGCTTGCCCATGATCTCGGCCGCGCCGTCCTGGACGTTCTGCAGCACGGTCTTGGACTCGTCCAGGGGCGGTTCCTGGAGGAGTATGCCGACGGTGTAGCCCGGGGACAGGAACGCGTCGCCGTTGGACGGCTGCTCCAGACCCGCCATGATCTTCAGCACAGTGGACTTACCGGCGCCGTTCGGACCCACCACACCGATCTTCGCGCCCGGCAGGAAGCTCTGCGTCACGTCATCGAGGATGACCTTGTCGCCGTGCGCCTTGCGCGCCTTGCGCATCGTGTAGATGTACTCAGCCAAGAGAAACCGTCCGGCAATCGAGAAGGGCCAATGTGCGGCTCCGCCGCGTGAGGGCAGATACACGCCATCTTGCCGCATGTCCATCCCCTGATGGAAACCAGTACCGCTCCCCGGACGGCTCCCACGCCCGTGGCCCCCGGTCTTACGCCCGTGGCCCCCGGTACGCGGGTGCGTACCGGGGGCCACGGGACCGGGAATCTCACTCAGCGCGAGAGATACCTCACTCTCCGGAAGCCGGAGGCGTCGAGGCGTTCTTCTTGCGGAGGAGGAACACGGCGCCGCCACCGAGCACCACGAGCGCGATGGCGATGCCCGCGATGATCGGGGTGGCGCTGGAGGAGCCGGTCTCCGCGAGATTGTCCGTGGCCGCCGAGGAGCCGCCGGCCGAGGCCGGGAGGGGCTGCGCGGACTCCTGCTGGGTCACGGGGCCCGAGTCGCTGGTGGTCAGGCAGTCCAGGACGCCCTTGAAGTTCTGGGTGAACCCGGCGGGCCCGGTGATGGTGAAGTCGTACGCCTCGTCCTCGCCGACCGGAACGGTGACGGTCTTGGACTCACCGGCCGGGACCGAGTGCTCGGTGCCCTTGAGCTCGAACACGAACGGCTCGTCGCCCTTGTTGGTGGCGGTGATGTCGACGCCGCCCTCGGCGCAGTTCTTCTGAGCGGTCACGGCGGGGATCGCGCCCTGCTCGGCCCATGTCGCGGTCGCCGTCGCCGAGACAGTGGACTCGCTGGACCCGGCCAGGATCTGCGTCTGGCTCTTGGTCACACCGGCGAAGGCCCGGCCGACCGGTACGGAGGTGGTGGCCTGCACACCGAGCTCGGCGGTGCCGTCGGAGGCGTCGGACGGCACGTCGAAGTACAGCTCCGTGCCGTTGACGGCGGTGGTGACCGGGGCGCCGTCCTTGTCCGTGATCGTGACGCCGCTCGCGGCGGCGTCGGCGGGCGGCGTGACGGTGGCACCGGCGGCGTTGGTGCGGACGGTGATCGGCCCGAGCTTCTCACCGGCCTTGCCGGAGACGGCGCCGGGCTCAAGGGTGAGGGACGCCTTGGGCTCGGCGGCGTCCTGAGCGCTCTTCTCCAGCCAGTCGGCGAGCTTCTCGGCCGCCGGGTCGCTGGCGTCGACATCGGCGTTGTCCGAGTAGCGCCAGATCGCGACCTGGGTGCCCGCCGCCGCCGTCTTCTCGGTGAGGGGCCCGGTCTCCGCGCTCTGGGCGAGCGCCGAGAGGTCGTCTATCTGCGGGTAGGAATGCTCCAGGATCCAGCGGATCTTGCCGGCGTTCTTGTTGGCACCGAGCGAGGTCTGGTTCCAGGGGGTCTCCAGGTACTTCGCCTGGTCCTGTGTGGGGTTGTGGATGTCGATGCAGTAGGTCTTGAGCTTGCCGCCGCCGTCCACGGTCATCTCGAACAGTCCGGCGGGGAGTTGCTGGTCCTTGCCGTCGGTGTGCAGCACGGCGCCGTCGTAGGTCTTCAGTCCGTCCAGGGTGGCAGCGGCGCCGCCCTGGTGCTGCGGGACCTCGTCGGCGGCGGCCGCGCCGGCGCCGGCCACCGAGCCCATCGCCACCAGACCCGAGACGAGAACCGCGGCGGCGAGACGGGCGGCGCCTCGCCTCCGTACGGATGACGCAGATATCGCAGAAAACACAGAATTCCCCTTCGGGCGAGGTTCTTCCGCGTTGAACGCGTGGGGGGATGCCTCGCCGGCAGACTCAAGTGCCCCATGAGTACTGCGAATCCTATGGACGGCGCGAACCACCGGAGTCCACTCACGCACTCTGCTAACCGTTCCGAATCGGAATCGTTATCGACACTCCGACAGAGCTATGCAATGCGACCGGGTATATCGACATGTCTCCACAACCTCCGCTCAGGAAACCGCGGTCGACGCCACCACCAGCGCGCGGGCGGGTGCCGCGTCCGGCGCCTCCTCCCGCACCCCGTCCGGTGGCCCGTCCGAGAAGTGAAGCCGCGTCGGATGCCGCTCCCGATCCGGCCCCTGAGGCCGCGCCCGCCCTCGCTCCTCCCCCTCCGTCGTGGACTTGTGACGCTCCGTCAAGGAGGGAGTGGCCCTGGTCACACGCCTGAACGCGGCGGTCCCGCGCGTCAGATCGTGTCCGACCGCCACCGCGTCGATCTCCACGGACGTCCGGCGCTGCCCTTCCCGTTCGTCCTCCCGCACCCGCAATCGGCCGTGCACGACCAGAGGCTCACCGACGGAGACCGAGGCCGCCAGATTCGCCCCCAGCATCCGCCACGCCCATACCGTGTAGAAGCTCGTGGGCCCGTCGGCCCAGCCGTTCTTCTGCCGGTCCCACCTGCGCCCCGTCACCGCGAATCGGAAACGGGCCACCCCGCCCGTGGCCGACTCCCTGAATTCCACACCTGTTGCGACATTCCCCACCACGGTTACCACGGTGTCGTTCATAACGGCCTCTCCCCGTCCGGCTGCATTGACTGATCCCATGCTGGACCGGATGGAAAGAATGCGCTGCCGCCTGTGTATTACCTGTGAGTTGTGGAAAACCGCGTCACCCGCTCGTGCGGGAAACGGTCACGTACTGCTCCCGCACCTCTCGGTAGCGCATCAGCTCGGCCGAGATCGGGTCCAGCACCCTCGCCCGCCCACAGGCCGCCGCCGCCTCACGCAGCCGCCGCTCGGCGTCCTGCCCGTACCGCCGCGCCGGCCCCATCGCGGCCGCCCCGCACGCCCACTCCACGAACGGCCCGCCGACGATCCCGGCGAGCATCACCAGCACGGGCGGGAGCAGCCCCGGTTCCAGTACGCCGAAGATCTGGCCCACCAGCCAGAGCGCGCCGAAGATCTGAAGCAGCGTCATGGACGCCTGTGCCAGCACGGCCGCCGGCCACCAGGCGGGCCGGGGCGGCCGGCTGCTCGGGGTGGCCGCCGTCATCGCCAGTTCGTCCAGCGCCTCGGGCAGCCCCTCCGCGCCCCGTGCCGCCGCCTCGCGTACGGAGTGCGCCCAGGGCCCGGGCAGCCCGGCGGACGCCTCCTCCGCCACCGTACGCACGGCCTGTTCGACCCGCTGACGTGCCGTCAGCTCCTCCTCCGCGATCGCCGGGGGCCGCTGCGTCTTGCCGCCGGGCATCCGCGTCGACTCGTACCACCGCCACAGCCGCAGCCAGGGTGTCCCGCACGCGCGGCCCGCGTTCCTGCGCCAGGCACGCTCCGCCGACTGGCCCGCGGCCACCGCCCCGACCGCCCAGGCCAGCCGGTCGGCGAACTGTTCGCGGGAGCGCTCGCCGAGTCCTGCCCGCCCTTCGGCGACATACGCGGACCGCAACCGCCACGCCGCCGCGTCCACATCGGCGGACAGCCGCCGCTCCGCGGCGTTCCGCTCCTGGACAAACCGCCCCAGCAGCTCGCGCAGTTCGCCCACGCCGTGCCCGCTGAGCGCGGATACCGCGAGCACCGTCGCGCCGGGCTCGCCGTGTTCGCCAAGGGCCATCCCGTCCTCGTCCAGCAGCCGGCGCAGATCGTCGAGCACCTGGTCGGCGGCCTCGCCTGGCAGCCGGTCGATCTGGTTGAGCACGACGAAGGTGATCTCCGCGTGGCCGGCGAGCGGCCGCAGATAGCGCTCGTGCAGCGCGGCGTCCGCGTACTTCTCGGGGTCGACGACCCAGATCACCGCGTCCACGAGCGCGAGCACCCGGTCCACCTGCTCACGGTGGCGGACTACGGCCGAGTCGTGGTCGGGGAGATCGACGAGGACCAGGCCGTGCAGTTCCTCGTCGCCGTCCCCGCCCGCGAGCGGCTTGCGCCGCAGCCGTCCGGGGATGGCCAGCCGGTCGAGCAGCCCCGCCGCGCCCTCGGACCAGACGCAGGCGATGGGCGCGGAGGTGGTGGGCCTGCGCAGGCCCGTCTCCGAGATGGGCACCTCGGCCAGGGCGTTGAACAGCGTCGACTTGCCGCTGCCCGTCGCTCCCGCGATGGCGACGACGGTATGGCGCGAGGAGAGCCGCTGCCGGGCGGACGCCTCGTCCAGTACGCGCCCTGCCTCGGCGAGTACGGACCCGTCGAGCCGGGTCCGCGAGAGTCCCACCAGCTCGCCCAGGGCATCGAGGCGTAGGCGCAGCGAGCCGCCGTACGCGCCTCCGATGGGCGTGTGGGCCTCGGACTCGTCGGAACCGGCGCCCGGAATGCCGTCGAGGCCGTTCACGCCGCTGAGGCCGTCCAGGGAGTCCTTCTCGGAGGCGCGGCGGGCGATCAGCCCGTCGTCCCAGCTGCCCGCGGCGGGACCGGACTCGTCGGGGGCGGGGAACGCGACCGGCTCGGAGTATTCGGCGGACGTGGCGTACTCCACGGACTCCACGGACTCGGCGTACTCCGCGGACTCACGTGCCCCTTGGGCCTCTTGGACCTCTTGGACCTCCACGGCCACGTCGGGCCCATGGGATTCCACGGACCTCGCCGACTTCATGAATTTCGCGGGCTTCATGAATTTCGCGAGCATCGCGGACTTCCCGGGTTCCATGGAACCCTCGACGCCCTCCACTCCGTTCTCAGGAGCCTTATCGGCCCGGCCGACTCTGTCAGCTCCCCCAGCGCTGTCAGCTCCCCCAGCGCTGTCAGCTCTGTCATCTCTGTCGGCTCCATCAGCCTCATGAGACCTGCCGGACTCTTCGACCCCATTGACTTTGTCGATCTCGTTGGCCTCATCAGCAACATCAGTCACCTGAGACACATCGGTCACCTTTCCCTCTGGAGTACGGACAGCGCGGCGATCAACTCGGCCTGTGGCTCCGGGGTCACCTCAAGCGCGTCGAGGGGTCCCAGCCGCCGGTCGCGCTCCGCGTGCAGTACGCGATCGATGTACGTCGTCACCAACTCGCCGCCCCGGTCACGCAGCCGCAGCGCCACGTGCGCCCCGACCCGCTCCGCGAGCCGCTCCCCCGCGAGCCGGGCGCGCCGGCCGCCGAGCAGGGCCGCCGCGAGCAGGGCGGCGACGGTCTCGGCGTCGGGCGCCGGAGTCCGTTCGAGCTGCCGGATCTCCTCCTCGGCCAACTCCTCAAGGACGCGCCGCCAGCGGCGTACGGCCATCCCGACCCGTTCCGCCGTCTCGCCGTCCGGTCCCGGCATGGGCAGCGCCCCGGCGGCCGGCTCACGTTGCCATACCTCCTCCACCCGTTCCTCGGCCGCGGCCACCGCGCACTGGAGGAGGGCGCCCATGCTCTCCACCAGTGAGTCGAGCAGCTCACGCGCCGAACTGTCCCGGGGGTAGCCGCGCCAGCGCGTGCGCGCGTCCCCGGCGAGCACGGCCCCGCGCTGGAGCTGCCGCCGCACCCGCTCGCCCTCGGACGCGTAGGCCTCCTCGACCGCGCCCGTCAACCGCACGGCGGCGGCGTACTGCGCGGCCACCGCCCCCGCCAGCTCCGGCATCCGCGCGTTCAGCGAGTCGATGACCCCGGCCGCGGTGCGCACCAGGGCCTGCTGACGAGCCGCCGGATCCTGTACCCGGTGCGCCAGCCAGGCGAGCAGAGGTGCGACGGCGGTGGTGGGCAGCAGGCCCCGCCCGGCGCCCGCGGACTCGGGCAGTTCGGGGATGGTGAACCGCGGTACGTCACCGAGCCCGGCCCGGGTCAGCAGCGCCGCGTACTGCCGTGACACCTCGTCGATCATCTGGTGCGGCACCCGATCGAGGACCGTGACCAGGGACGCGTCGTACTCCTTCGCGGTACGGAGCAGATGCCAGGGCACGGCGTCCGCGTACCGGGAGGCGGTGGTCACCATGACCCACACGTCAGCGGCGCAGATCAACTCGGCGGCCAGCAGCCGGTTCTCCACCACGAGCGAGTCGATGTCGGGTGCGTCGAGCAGTGCGAGCCCGCGGGGCAGTGCGGCCGCGGTGTCGATACGCAGCGCGCTTTGCTCCACGGGCCCCGTGCCGTCCGTACCCATCCCCCCTTCGTCCTCCTGCTGCGGCAGCCAGACGCGCGTCAGGTGCGGCAACACCCGCATCCCGGCGAACCAGTGGTGGTCATCGGGGTGGCAGACGAGAACGGGGGTACGTGTGGTGGGGCGGAGCACCCCCGCCTCACTGACCCGCCGCCCCACAAGGGAGTTGACGAGCGTGGACTTTCCAGCACCGGTGGATCCCCCGACGACCACGAGAAGAGGTGCTTCGGGGTCCCTGAGCCGCGGCAGCAGGTAGTCGTCAAGCTGCGCGAGCAGCTCGGCCCTGGTCTGCCGGGCACGCGGCGCCCCGGTGAGAGGCAGTGGAAGACGCACGGCAGCGACACGGTCGCGCAGTGCGGAGAGTGCGTCGATCAGCTGAGGCCGTACGTCCAAGGTCACCACATGCGAAGAATGCCCAATTTTGGAGCCTTTTTGAAGCGTATGGACATCTCTGCGCGCCGATCACATACTCGGGACAGACGGGACGAGTGGGGCACAGGCATAACGACTGCACAACACCCGGGGCGCCGAGGGCCAAAAGCGATGCGTGAATCGCACCTGCCTGCGATTATCGGTTCGCTTCACTGAACCTCCACAACGTGCCACGGGCGTGAAGCAACCGGGTCAAGGTGATCGGAGCCCTATCCTTGTCCCGGCAAGGTCGCGGAACCACCCAACCCGGGCTCCAGGTATACCGAGGCCACCACCCGGCCCCCGTAGCTCAGTGGATAGAGCAGGTGCCTTCTAAGCACTTGGCCGCAGGTTCGAGTCCTGCCGGGGGCGCTTTTCTACGCGCGGTGCACGGCCCTCCCCAAGGGAGGGCCTTTCCGCAGGTCAGAGGCACCCTAGCGGGTACGGCGTAGCGCTGGCGTAAGCACGGGCGCCACCGACGCCGACGCCCGGGGTTGTTTCCCGGCCTCGCCGAACCCCTGCCACGCGCGGACGCCTTCGCGACACCACCAGGACCGGGCCCGCGACAGAGCCCCTGTCCGTCCCCGGCGCCCGCTCGCACGCGGCGCCCCGCGCGGCCGGCCGGGACCGCTCGGCGCGTCGCGTGCGAGGGCGTCGGCAGGTCGGGGCGCGACGGGATCCGGCCGGACCGCGACAACGACCGGGCAGCCCCGGGTGTGCCCGTACCCCCGTTGCCCCCGTCGCACCCGTCGCTCCCCGGCCCCCGGCCTCGGCCCCCGGCACTCGACGCGGCGACGCGGCGACGCGGCGACCGCCCGGCATGATTGCGTGGGCCATGGAGAATGAATCACATCATGCGTAGCGGATTACGTATTGATTTGGCGAGGCAATGCCAAATATCACATTGATTCCCGGCGTGCGCCGGAGCTTTCTCCTCGCGTGAACGCCGTATTCGACGGTGCCATGGACTCGTACGGATGACATGCGCTCTCTCCCTCTTCCCTGCGCGCTTTCCGAGGTGTCATAAAGGGCGAGGGAAATTCCCCGTCAATGGAATGAGGGAAGCATGCGTAGATTACGCGGCAAGGCCGGTGTCCTCACGATTCTCGCCGTACTCGCGGTCGGCGGCACGGGAATCGCCTCAGCCGTACAGACAGAGAGCTCCGGCTCCGGCTCCGCCTCCGGAGCGCCTCGTGGTGCCATGGAGCCGCAGGCGGTGTACACCGGCGTCATCAAGGGCCCCCAGAACGCGAATGTCCACAAGGCCAAGCACCTCAACGCCGAGGAGTGGGGGCTGATCTACAACACGGAGACGGTCCATCTGAAGTGCAAGGGCCGCGGCGGCGGATACACCTGGTACCAGCTTGAGGGGCAGCCGAACAGGTGGATCGTCGGCTTCAAGCTCGAAAAGCTCACCCCCGGAATTCCCAACTGTCTGTGATGGTTCCGCGAATCCACCGAACATATGCGGCCGGCCGCGGCGGCACACTTCAGTGACCTGCCCCCACGGCCACGCCGGATCACCGGGTGTCAGGTCCCCGGTGATCCGGCACCCACGGGCCACCGCCCAACTGTCGTCAGTGAAAACCGAGATGAACGACGCGCGGGCGCGGGGGGCGTATGCCGGGGGGGATCCCCGGTGGACGGCTGGCGACAGGTCCGCTGAAGCCGCTGGCCGACGGCTCGCTCAACACCCGAACGGCCCAGTACCACGAACCGGATCCTGGCATTCCGTGCGGCGGCCCCGGGGAGTGCGTCTCCCGGCCGGAGAGCCTGCCGGGTCGTATCGTGGACAGCGTGGCGGGCCGCCCCGGGGGGCACAAGGGGGCCTCGCGACACGCCCTGGCCGCCGCGGTCACGTCGGTACGTCCGCTCTGGTGGGCCGTGTCCGCCCTGCTGGTGGCCGCCGCCGTGGTCGTCACACTCACCCGGCGCCACGAACTGGTCACCGCCGTACATCTCATCGATGACGTCCGGCTGCCCAGGCTGCTGATCGCCGCCGGGTTCGAGGCGGCTTCCCTGGCCTGTCTGGCGGCCGTGCAGCACTGGCTGCTGCGCGCGGGGGGTGCGCGGATCCGGCTGCGGGTCGTCTGCGCCGTCGTGCTGGCGGCCAACGCCATCGCGGGGGCGCTGCCCGGTGGGGCGGCGTTCGCGGCCGCGTGGGTGTTCCGGCAGTTCCGCCGCAGGGGCGCGGGGCAGGTCCTCGCCGGGACCGTGCTGGTGGTCGCGGGGCTGCTGTCCGGGCTGAGCCTCTTCGTCCTCCTGATGGTGGGCGTACTGGCGGCCGGTTCGTCGGGCCCGGTCGCCGGGGTACGGCCGGTGGTCATCGGGCTCGCCGCCGTGGCGGCCCTGGTGGCGGGCGTGGCGGCCGGCCTCTTCCGGTTTCCCCGGGTAAGGCGCCGGGCCCGGCGGGTGTGGCGGCGGATCGGACTGCGCTCCCGACGGCTGTGGGACATCGAGCGGGCGCTGTCGCGTCTGCGCCAAGAGGTCCGTACCACCAGGCCGGGGATACGCCCGTGGCTGTGGCCGTCGTCGCTGGCCGTGCTCAACTGGTGTTTCGATCTCGCGTGTCTGGTCGCGTGCGTGTGGAGTCTCGGGATCGCCGTACCGTGGCACGGCGTTCTCGCCGTCTACGCGCTGACGCAGTTCGCCGGAAGTCTGCGGCTCACGCCGGGCGGTCTCGGCGTGGTCGAGACGAGCCTGACGGCGCTACTTGTGCTGTACGGGCTGAGCACCGAGCAGGCGATCGCCGTCACCCTCCTGTACCGGGTGCTGAGTTACTGGGTGCTCCAGCCGATCGGCTGGGTGAGCGGGCTCGGACTGTCGCTGAGCCGCGGCCACGCCGGTCCCGGTGCCGATACCGGCCCCCAGGACGGATCCGGATCCGGATCCCACGGCGGATCCGACGACGGCTCCGACGGCAAGTCCAACGGCGGGTCCGCCGCCGACAACCGCGCCTGACCTGGTCATACCTCTCAAGATGCTCACATCCACCCGGTGCGGCTACGCTTTATGCGGTGGCTTGACCGATTGACCGGCTGGACCGGTGAGAACGCCCCGTCCGGCATCCCGCGCCACCGACAGGACCGGCCGCCCCGGCCGCCATCGACGCCTCTCGGGCCCGAGCCGGGGCCCTCCTCCCAACAGGAAGAGGAATCGAAACCATGAAGTCCTCCCGCATCCGAAATACCGTCGTGGCCGCTGCCGCCGTGGTGGCCCTCCCGGTCTCCCTGGGCGTCCTGGCACCCCAGGCCATCGCGGACCCCGCCGCGCCCGGCACCCCCACACCGCCGAGCGCGCCCGTGACACCCAGCGCGCCCACGTCGCCCGGCGAGCCCACGTCACCGAGCGCCTCCGCGTCGCCGAGCGAGTCCCCCTCGCCCAGCCCGTCCACCTCGCCGAGCAAGACCGCGGTGCCCAACGAGGCCGTCCCGTTCGGTCCCGGATGCTCGTCGATCCCGAAGACCGGCGCCGGCAGTTTCGTCGAGATGGCCAAGGAGCCGGTGGGGACGGCCATTTCACACAACCCGGACTTCAGCACGTTCGTCTCCCTGGTGAAGAAGGCCGGGCTGACCGACAGGCTGAACACCGCGCAGGACATCACACTCTTCGTGCCGACCAACGAGGCGTTCAAGAAGCTCTCGACGGCGGAACTCGACCAGATCAAGAACAACGAGGCGCAGCTCAGGAAGGTCGTGAAGTACCACATCGCGGAAAAGCAGGTCGCCCCCGACCAGCTTCCCAACGGCGTCTTCTCGACCTGGGAGGGCACGACCCTCTCCACCTCGGGGTCCGACCGGACATTCAAGGTGAACGACACGGCGAAGATCCTGTGCGGCAACATCAAGACGGCGAACGCCAAGGTGTACACCATCGACACCGTCCTGACGCCGAAGTAGCGCGTCACGCCTCGCCGTACGCACATCGTCGTACGCACATCCCGGATGGGCGGGCTCGTGGACCGGGCCCGCCCATCCGTCGTGCCGAGGAGCGTCAGATGCCCGCCGAGGCCATTTCGATGGCGGAGCGGTAATTCAGCGCGGTCGCCTTCACGCAGACGCCGTACGTACGGTCGTTGGTGACCACGAGGAAATAGTCACGCAGGTTCTTCCAGTAGTTGACGAGATATCCCAGTCCCGGAATGAAGCCCGCGGGACGGGGTACGAGGGCGAAAGCCTCGGAGCACTTCAGGATTTCGCCGGTGGCCGTCGAGAGAACGGCCGCCACATCGCTGTTCATGTTCCAGCCGGCGGCCAGCGAGTCGTTCCAAATGGCGCCGGCTATCTGCCGAAGCCGCTCCTGCTCCTCCGGCGTGGGATCGCTACTGAACGCGACGCTCCCCGCGGAGGCGGCTCGCGCCGCCGGTGCCTCGGGAGCCCCGCCCGCCGCGTGTGCCGCGCCCGCCGTGCCGACGGACAGGACCGCCCCGGCGGCGACCAGCGCCACCGCCGACGCGCATCGGGATACTCTCCGCCCAACCATGTTCTCCACCCCTCCCCTGCAGCTGTCCCGAGGTCCGAATTGGCCCTCGTCGGACGCTGCCGCGCCGAGCCTCCCGTTTCGCCCCCTGGCCGTCAACGGTGCAGATCAAGCCGCGTGGCGCTCCCCAATTCATCGAACATCTGTTCTATGATTCCCCCGGTGTGCCCCGTTACACGCCCTTGATCAGGGCCGTTGTCCGGGCGCCCACTCCAACACCCCGCGCTCCGGAGGAATCATGCGACCTGTTCCCGCCCTCGCCCGTCTCGTTCCCGTCCCTCTCGTTCCCGTCCCTCTCCCCGCGCCTCCCGCGCCTCCCGTACTTCCCGCGCTTCCCGTCGCGGCCGCCACGGATCTGTCATCACGACCGTCACCGAGGTGGGGCGCATGAGTCACGGTCACGCCAAGTCCCTGCCGCCGTCGCTGCGAGTCTGGGCGGAACACGTCGTCGGGCCCCTCTCCGCCGTCCTGGACGCGTCACACCCACGCGAGACCTCGCGGGTCTGGGATGTCACCGACAGTCGCGGCCGGCACTTCTTCGTCAAACAGTCGGCGAGCGCCGCGTTGTACGAGAGGGAGACCTTCGGGTACCAGTCCGCGGTACCCGCCCTGGGATTCGGCCGCGCCCCACGGCTCGTGGAGACCGACCCCCGACAGCTGGCGCTGCTGCTGACCGCCGTGCCCGGCACCCCCGTATCACGGCTCACCCTCCCCGGTCCGGAACACCGCTCGGCACACCGGCAGTTCGGGGCACTGCTGCGCCGACTGCACGGCACGGACAAAATGCCAGGTGCCGGGCGGCGAGAGGCCAGGGCCGCGCTGGAACGGCTGGCCGACGACGCCGAGCACCACCTCACCCGCGCCGGTGACCTGATGTCCGAGGGCCGGCGCGCGCTCGTACGCCGCTCGGCCGACCACGTACGGAAACTGACCGATCTGCTCGCGCCCGCCCATATCCACGGCGACGCGCAGGAGCGCAACGCCCTCTGGACCGGCCCGGCGGTGCCAGGACAGCGGGCATCGACGCGGGAGGCGTCGGGACAGCTGGCGGTCATCGACTTCGAGCGGTCCCGGTACGCCCCCGCCGTACAGGACTTCGTACGGCTGGCCTGCGGCCCCTGGCAGGACCGCGACGATCTGCGCGCCGCGTTCTTCCACGGGTACGGCCGCCCGCTGACCGACGCGGAGCGCCAAGCACTGCCGTGTCTGGCGGCGCTCGACGCCGCGAGCTGTCTCGCGTACGGGCCGGACCATGGCGAACACGACGTCACGGCCCGGGGGCTCCGTACGCTGGCCCGTCTGGAGAACGGCGCCCTGGGGGCGTTCGTATGACCGGACGGCACACGAGCGTGACCGGACGGCGCGCGCGTGGTGCCGGCCGCCGCTACGGTTTGCGCGCCACGCCCGCGTAGATGGAGACCGCCGCATCGGTGGCGCCGTCCTGCGGTTCGCCGTCCGGACGCCAGCGATGCGGCACCGCCAGGCCGGGTTCGACCAGATCCAGCCCGTCAAAGAAACGGAGGACGTCACTCCGGGAGCGCACCTGAGCGGGAATACCGCCGCGGTGGTACACGCCGATCACCCGCTCCCACATCTCCGGGGCGAAGTCCGGAGTGCAGTGGGAGAGAACCAGGTAGCTCCCGGAGGGCAGCACGTCGACCAGACACCCGACGGTCTCGTACGGACGGAACTCGTCCGGCACGAAATGCAGCAGCGCGTTGAGGGACAGCGCGACCGGGCGGGTCAGGTCGATCGTGTCCCGCAGCCGCTCCGACTCGATGATGGTCTTCGGTTCCCGGACGTCGGCGTGGATGTACGCGGTACGGCCCTCGGGCGAGCTGCGCATCAGGGCCTCGGCGTGCCGCAGGACGATCGGGTCGTTGTCGACGTACACGACACGGGAGTCCGGGGCGGCCTCCTGGGCTATCTGGTGGAGATTGGGCCGGGTGGGGATACCCGTACCGATGTCCAGGAACTGCCGGATACCTGCCTCGGTCGCGAGCCAGCGGGTCGCCCGGTGCATGAAACGGCGGTTGGTCCGCGCGCAGATCTTGACGGTGGGGAAGACCGACTCGACGGTGGCCGCGGCGAGTTGGTCGGCTTCGTAGTAGTCCTTTCCGTTGAGATAGAAGTCGTACATACGGGCCGGGTGGGGCTTGGTGGTGTCGATCTCGTCTACCGACGGGTGGTCGAGGTCCGTCATGCGGGGCCGTCCGTTTCTGGCTCGTGGGGGGTTTGAGGGCTTTGGAGCTTTGGAGCTTTGTAGCTTTGGGGCTTCAGGGCCGTGGGGGTTCGCTGGGGGGACGGGGTGTCTGAGGGGGGAGCGGGGAATAGCCGGGCGGGCCCGGCAGAGGTGGCGACTACAGCAGGAAGTCGGCGAGACCGTTCTTGGCGCCTGCGACGAAGTCGGCCATGGCCGCCGCCGTGCAGATCAGGGTCGGCCCCGACGGATCCGCCGACTGGCGGATCGCGACATGCTCGCCGTCCACCTTCTTCGTCTCGACGCAACTGCCGCCGTTGGGACCGCTCCACGGCTTCTCCCAGCCGTCGGTTCCCAGTTCGTCGGCCGGCATACCGTTGGAAATCTCCCGCATTAGAGCTCCTTGCGTATCCCTAGGAGAAAAGCTCTGGTTTCGTCAACGGGGGCCGCCCGGGCGGACATATTGTCCAGGACTTCCAGATAGGCGGCGATATCGGGGCGCTGATCCATGTAGACGGCGCCGGTGAGATTCTCGGTGTAGACGACATCGGGCAGTTCGGGTATGTCGAACCGGAAGAGATGGAACGGTCCGAACGCCCCGAGATGCGGTCCGATCGCGAACGGCATGATCTGCAAGGTGACGTTGGGGATCTCGGTGGTTTCCAGCAGCCGGTCGACCTGCGCCCGCATCACCTCCGGATTGCCGACGGGTCTGCGCAGGACCGCTTCTTCCATCAGAATCCACAGAAACGGCGCGTGTGTCTTGGTGAGCAGCTGCTGACGCTTGACGCGCAGCGCGACGCGCCGCTCCAGTTCCTCGGCGTTACGGTGCGCGCCCGCCCGCAGCACGCCGCGGGCGTACTCCTCGGTCTGCAACAGGCCCGGCACATAGTGGGGTTCGTACGTCCTGATCAGACTGGCCTGATCCTCCAGGCTGATGTACGCGCTGAACCAGCCCGGCAGCGCGTCCCGATAGCGATGCCACCAGCCGGGCCGGTTCGCGACCTTGACCAGCTCGGCGAACTCCTCGGCCTCGCTCTCCGTGACTCCGTACGCCTGTAACAGCAACAGCACATAGGGGAGTTTGAGGCTGACCTCGGAATTCTCCATACGCCGAATGGTCAGCGGAGCGACATCCAGGACTTTCGCCGCCGCCTCACGAGACACCCCCGCTTTCTCGCGGAGTGCCCCGAGCCGCTTGCCCAGCACGATTCGGAGGACGGTGGGCGCGGTTCCCGGACGAGCCTCACTCATGTGGGGTCTCCTGACGTCGACTCATCTCATCGAGTCTGACAGGTGAGTGGTGCTCTATCCAGAGAGATGTGGAGCATTGTGAAATTATCAGAACGATCGGTTGCGGCCTGTGACCGCCAACGCTCATAGTGAACTCGTGGCTCACATCACGGATCACCGTGCACACAAGCAACCCCAGCCCCTCGCAGGGGAGTTACAGGTGCGGGCTCGGCACCCCTGGGGCGCCTGGTGTGCCTCGGTCAGCCGACGGGACGAGGGAACCGGCCCCGGCCTCCGTGCGCGTACGCACGGTCACGACACCTTCGGTCATGACACGCATGGGCATGAGGCGTACCGGCACGACACCTGCGGACATGAGGCGCCCGGGCACGAGGCCTACCCGCACGACGCGTACGGGCACGAGACGTACGGGCACGACGCGTACGGGCACGACGCGTACGGGCACGAGGCGTACGCGCACGACCTGCGCGAACACGGCCGGCACCCCGCGTACAGAAGCGCCTTCACGCTCCCCAGCCGGCGGGACTCCGTCTCCAGAGCGCGGCACTGGCTCCGTGATGAGCTTCAGCGGTGGAGACTCCACACGGATCTGTGCGATGTCGCCGTTCTCGTCGTCTCCGAACTGTTCACCAACGCGGTGCTCCACACGGCCAGCGCGCTGATCAGTTGTGAGGTCCGCCTCCTCGCCGAGCATGTACGGCTCGACGTCCACGACCAGGGTGCGCGGGAGGGGGGACCGACCCCCCGCAGCCCCGACTTCCGCGCGGAGAACGGGCGTGGACTGCTGCTGGTGGAGAGTCTGGCCGAGGCATGGGGCGTCGGATCCCGCGAGGGCGGGGTGGGGCGCACGGTCTGGGCGATGCTCCCGCTGAGTCACGGTCACGAATCCGGCATCTGAACGGCGTGTCGGGACGCGGGCTGCCGCCGTCCCGACCGGCAGTACAGGGGTCTGCCGATCGGGTCGGTCCGGCCGGGCCGGCCCGGGGCCGCCGCGGATTACGCGAGCGCGGCGCCGACCACCAGCGCGAAGGCCGCGACGGAGAAGAGCGTGCGGATCAGGTGGAAGGTGTTCCACCGGGACTCGAAGGCCGCGCGTGCCACTCCGTCGGGTGAAGAAGTGGCCGAGGCGAGCGCGTTGTTGAGCGGTACGTTGCCGCCGATGGTCACCAGATGATTGAGGACGGCGCAGACCAGCCCGGCCACCAGGAGCCAGCGCTGTGTGTCCGAGCGCCCGTCGACGGGTACGGCGAGCGCCGCGGCCGGGAACGCCACCACGGCGAGGAAGGTGAGCAGGAAGACCGGGCGGGGAACGTACTCGTTGACCCGACGCATGGCCGCGACGAACTGCTCGTCGTTCAACCGGCCCAGGGCGGGCATGATGCCGGTCTGGAAGATCAGGAAGTACCCCGCGAACAGACCCGTGGAGATCGCGGCGAGAGCGAGCAGCAGAGTGGCCATGCGCACATCATGGCGCACGGAAAGGCCGGCAGGGCAGGGTTCTTGAGGGCTTCTCGATCACACCGGTTCGATCGGTGCCGATCACCCAGACTGCGGGAGTATGGGCCGGTTGTGGAAGCTCTGGCATGGAGTCGCCACTCTCCGTACCGGCACTTGTCACGGTGAGCAATGATGTGCGTACATGGAGTGGCGTACGGCTCCGAGGGGATGGCGGGGGTGGTCAGCCGTGGCAGAGGTTTCGGGTTCTGTGCTCAACAGGTCGACATTGCCGGTGGGCGGAGCGCGGGAGGACGTGGTGGACACGCCCCATCCGCCCGGCCGACCGATCCAGGGCGTGCGGGAGGTGACGGCGACACTGACGGCACTGGTCCGGTCCGCCCGCCGGGAGCTGCTGATCTTCGACGACCCGGGCAGTTGTCTGGGGCAGTGCATCCCGGAGCAGTTCCTTGAGTTCGCCGGTGCCTGTGTGCGTGCGGCGGGCGAGCAGAGCTGGCACGACGGCGGCCCGGGAGGCAGAGCGCGCGGACGGTCGAGCGCGGTCGGCGTCCGCAGGATCGTGCCGCGCCATGGGCTCGCCGGGCTTGCGTATCCACTCCCCCGGGACCTGCCCGGCCGGGCCAGGCAGACGGACTCCATCCCGTTCAAGATGGTCCTGGTGGACCGCTCGGTCGCCGCGGTCCCTCTCGATCTCCAACTCCACTATCACGGGCTGCTGTTGATCCGCGATCCGGTGGTCGTCCAGGCCCTGGTCCGTACGCACCAGACGTGGTGGGACACGGGCGAGGAGCTGCCGACCGCCGCGCTCCCCTCGCCCGGGGGTCTGCCGGGACATCTGAGGCCCGTCCTGGAGGCGCTGCTCGCCGGTCTCACCGATGAGACGGCCGCGACCCGGCTGGGCATGTCCAGCCGTACGTACAGCCGTCGGGTGGGCGATCTGCTCACCGCCCTCGGCACGACGAGCCGCTTCCGGGCGGGTGCGGAAGCGGCTCGAAGGGGGTGGATCTAACACGGATCCAGCACGGATCTGGCAGGGATGACTCTGCCCAGCGGCTATGAAACGACGTCCTTGCGCGAGAAGCCACGGAAGGCCAGCGCGAACAGGACCACGGCGTAGGTCACCGAGATCGCCGCGCCCTTCACCATGCCGCTCCACTCCAGCTGCGGCTGGAGCGCGTCCGCCCAGGCGAACTGCCAGTGCGCCGGCAGGAAGTCCCGCCAGGAACCAAGCGCCGTCACGGCGTCCAGCACGTTACCGATGATTGTCAGCCCGACCGCCCCGCCGACCGCGCCCAAGGGTGCGTCGGTCTTGGTGGACAGCCAGAACGCGAGGCCCGCGGTCACCAGTTGGGAGACGAAGATGAAAGCGACGACGAGTGCCAGCCGGGGCACCGCCTCGGCAGTGGCCAGGGAGCCGCCCGTCGGCAGTTCGAGTGGCTTCCAGCCATAGGCCGCGGTGCCCGCCGCCAGGGCGACCAGCGGCAACAGCAGCATCGCCGCCGCGCTCATACCGAGCGCCACCGCCAGCTTGCTCCAGAGCAGCCGGGCCCGTGGCACGGGCGCGGCGAGGAGATAACGCAGCGAGGACCAGCTCGCCTCGGAGGCGACCGTGTCCCCGTGGAACAGCGCGACGGGGACCACCAGGAGAAAGCCCGCGGAGACAAAGAGGCAGGTGGCCGCGAAGTTGGCGCCGGAGGCGGTCGCGGTGTCCATCAGGGTCACCCGGTTGTTCTCGCCGTCCGAGCCCGGGGTGCCGCCGATCGCGAACGCCACGATCAGGATGAAGGGCAGGACGGCGAGCAGGATGCCCATCGCCAGCGTCCGTCTGCGCTTCAGCTGGCGCAGCGCCTCGACCCGCAGCGGCAGGGTGCGCCGGGCCCGGTAGCCGGGGGCCGATTCCATCAGCGCGCTCATGCGGTGCCTCCTGAGATCAGGGTGAGGAACGCGTCCTCCAGGCGGCGGTGCGGTCCGACACCCGTCAGCGGGACATCCAGCCGGATCAACTCGGTGACCAGCGCGTTGGTGCTCGCCCCGTCGAGTCGTACGAGCAGACCGAGTCCGTCGTCCGTGCGGACCGCCGAGCCGATGCCCGCCAGCGCGGTGATCTTCTCGACGACGGGCTCCGGCACCTCCTCGGCGGTGGTGACGAGCAAGGTGTCGCCCGCGCCGGTGATCTCCGCGACCGGACCGGCCTGGACGAGCTGCCCGCGATCCATGACGACCAGATGGGTACAGGACTGCTCGACCTCGGAGAGGAGGTGGCTGGAGACGATCACGGTCCTGCCATCGGCCGCGTATCTGATCATCACGTCCCGCATCTCACGGATCTGGGGCGGGTCGAGACCGTTGGTCGGTTCGTCGAGGATCAGCAGATCCGGCATGCCGAGCATGGCCTGGGCGATCGCGAGCCGCTGTCGCATGCCCTGCGAGTAGGTGCGTACGGCCCGTGCCAGCGCGTCGCCGAGCCCGGCGATCTCCAGGGCCTCCTCGATATGGGAGTCCTCGGCGGGCCGGCCGGTGGCCCGCCAGTACAGCTCCAGGTTGGCCCGGCCCGACAGATGCGGCAGGAAGCCCGCGCCCTCGACGAACGAGCCGACCCGGGAGAGCACCGGAGCGCCCGGCCTGATGGCGTGCCCGAAGACACGGATCTCGCCCGCGTCGGGGCTGATCAGCCCCATCAGCATGCGCAGGGTGGTGGTCTTGCCGGCGCCGTTCGGGCCGAGAAGACCGAGCACCTGACCCTTTTCGACCTGGAAGGAGAGATCACGGACCGCGTAGCGGTCGGCGGCTCCGGCGTACCGCTTCGTCAGCCCGGTGATCCGCAGCGGCACCTCCGCGAGCGCGGGATCGGGCGCCGGTGCGCTGGTGCGGCGCCGGGCGGTGAGGAGCAGTGCGGCCGCGATCAGTACGCCGGCGGCCGGCAGCCCCCAGGTCCACCAGGGCAGTGCGGTGGATCCGGCGGTGAGCGCGGGCACGGTCGGTACGGTCAGCGGGCCGTCGACGGAGACCCGGTAGGTGGCCGGGGTCGCCGGGGAGGCATAGCCGAGGTCGGTGGCGGCGAGCACGACGCGGAGCCGGTGCCCCGGCACGACCTGATGGTCCACGGCGGGCAGGGTGAGCTCCACCGTTCTGCCGTTGCGCGCGTCCTCGACCCGTACGGGCGAGACGAGTTGCTTGGGCAGCACCTGCTGGCGGCCGTCGGGCCCGACGTCGTACAGCTTGGCGAAGAGAACCGCGTCACCGCTGTCCGAGGTGACGGTGGCCCGGACGGTCGGCGAGCCGGTGATCCGCAGTGACCGGTCGAGCGGAGCGGAGTCGAAGCGCGCGTGCTGTCCGGGGAAATCGAGGGAGAGCCCGACGCCGAACGAGGAGAGCTGGGAGAGTCCGCCGCCGACGCCCGGTACGGCGGAGATGGCGGGCGGGCTTCCGCCCGCCGGATTGGCGAAGGTCTGCGTGCCGCCGTTGAGCGGGACGCTGGTGGTGCCGCTGTCCAGGCCGGGGTAGCGGTCGCTGCTCGCGCCCCGCAACAGGGCCTGACCGTCGGTGGAGTCGATGCCTCCGGTCCGGCTGACGCGGAACGCGGGTCCGGTTTCGGCACCCTCGTCATCCTTGAGATAGCGGTCGAACCAGGAAGAGATCCGCCCCTCCAACCGGGCGCTCTCGCGGTCACCGCCGTCGTGCCCGCCCGCCATCCAGTCGACGTCGACGGGTGCGCCATTGGCGCTGATCGCCTTCGCCATGGCGTCGGCCTGGCCGAGCGGGAAGAGCGAGTCGGTCTGCCCCTGGACGATCAGCGCGGGCACGTCGATACGGTCACCGACGGCGGATGGACTGCGTTCTTCCAGGAGCTTGCGGGCGGCCTCGTCCGGCGTACCGGAGACGGCGACCCGCTGGTACATGTCGCAGAGTTCCTTCTGGAAGGTCTCGCAGCCACCGCCGGTGGAGAAGAAGATCCCGGCCCAGAGCTTCTTGAAGACACCGTTGGGGAAGAGCGCGTCGGCGAGGTTCCAGTACGTGATCAGCGGGGCGATGGCGTCGACCCGCTTGTCGTATCCGGCGGCGAGCAGCGAGATGCCGCCACCGTACGAGGCGCCGGTCACCCCCACCCGGGGATCGCCCTTCGCGTCGAGCCGCACCTCGGGCCTGGCGGCGAGCCAGTCGATCATCCGGGAGACGTCCTTGACCTCGTGGTCGGGGTCATTGAGCCCGATCTCACCGGTCGACTTCCCGAAACCACGCGCCGACCAGGTCAGCACCGCGTAACCGTCCCGCGCGAGCTTCTCGGCCTGGGCCCGTACGTCGTCCTTGCTGCCGCCGAAACCATGCCCGACCAGCACCGCCGGCCGCCGCCCGCTGCCTGCGGTGAAGTACGAGGTGTCGATCCGGGCGCCGTCCATCGACAGCACCTGATCCGTACGGTGCACGGCGGGCGCGCCATCCGAGGCGACCGCGGTCCAGGTCCCGGCTCCGACGAGCACGGCGGCGACGCCCAGGCCCGCGAGCCATCGCGTGCGCGGCCGAAACCGGCGGGGGGTTCGTAGCTCCATGATTGAACCCTAAACGGGCCCCGGCCCCGGCCCTACTGACGCCGGTCGGAACTCGCATGTCTCCCCGGGTAGTACGGACAGCGTCTCCGTACACCAGACGCGGTATGCGGAACCTCACCGAGGCGACGGAAAAGGGATGGGAATGGTCGCGAGCCGGCGCCCGCCCTGCCGCCCAGCCGACTGTCGGCGATTCCGGCAGCCGGCCCTTCAGCTGAGAGTGATCTCCGGGTTGTACATGTCCAGCCAGATCGCCAGGTCCAGCATGCGTTCCAGACCGCGGCGCGATGCCTGGGTGATCTGGGGGGTGTCGCGCTCCGTCACCTGCCGGATGCGGTCGGCGTCCACCAGGTCGAAGACCCGGTGGGACGGGTGCGCGAGCAGGTCCTTGGCGAGTTCCTGGAGGGCGACGGCGTACTTCGGGTCCTGGGTGGACGGGTAGGGGCTCTTCACCCGGTCGTACACCGATTTCGGCAGCAGATCGGCCGTCGCCTCCCGCAGCAGGGTCTTCTCTCTGCCGTCGAAGGACTTCAGGGACCACGGGGCGTTGTAGACGTATTCGACGAGCCGGTGGTCGCAGAACGGCACCCTGACCTCCAGGCCGACGGCCATGCTCGCGCGGTCCTTGCGGTCCAGCAGGATCCGTACGAAGCGGGTCAGGTGGAGATAGCAGATCTTGCGCATCCGGTACTCGAAGTCACTCTCACCGCTGAGGCGTTCGATGCCGGTGACGGCCGTGACATAGCTCTCGTGAAGGAAGTCCGGCAGGTTCACGGCCGCGCTCACATCGGCGCGCAGCACGTCGGCGTCATCGCCGAAGTGGTCGGCGAAGCGCACCAGCCACGGGAACATCTCGGCCTGCCTGGCCTCCTCGTCGAAGAACTGGAGGTAGCCGCCGAAGACCTCGTCGGCCGATTCGCCGGAGAGCGCGACCGTCGAGTGCTTCCGGATGGCCCGGAAGAGAAGGTAGAGGGAGGAGTCCATGTCGCCGAAGCCCATGGGGAGGTCGCGGGCCCGGATCATCCGGCTGCGCACCTCCGGGTCGGCCAGGGCGTGGGAGTCGAGCATGATGTCCTGGTGCTCCGTGTCCGACGCGCGCGCGACGTCGTGGACGAACGGGGCGTCCGGAGTCGTGCGCAGTTCGTCGGCGACGAAGTTCTCGGTCTGGCCGAGGAAGTCGACGGAGAAGCTGCGGACCCGCTCGCCGGTCTCGGCGAGTTGACGCGCGGCCAGCGCCGTCATGGCGGAGGAGTCGAGACCGCCGGAGAGAAGCGTGCAGCGCGGTACGTCCGCGACGAGCTGACGCCGCACGATGTCGTCGAGGAGGGTCCGTACCCGCGCCACCGTGGTGTCACGGTCGTCGGTGTGCGGCCGGGTCTCCAGCGACCAGTAGCGCCGCCGGCGCAGTCCGGCCCGGTTCAGGGTCAGTACGGTGCCGGGTTCGACCTCGTGCATTCCGTCCCACACGGCGTGACCGGGCGTTTTCACGAAGGAGAAGAGTTCACGCACTCCGTCCAGCCGGACACGGGCGCGTGCGAGCGGGTTGGCGAGGATCGCCTTGGGCTCGGAGCCGAACAGCACACCGTCGGGGGTCGGATAGTAGTAGAAGGGCTTGATGCCCATCCGGTCGCGGATCATCACGAGCGCTTCGGTACGGCCGTCCCAGATCGCGAAGGCGTACATGCCGTTGAGCCGTTCCGCCATCGCCTCGCCCCACTCCTGATAGCCGTGCAGGACGACCTCGGTGTCGGAGTCGGTGAGGAACCGGTGGCCCCGGTCCGTCAGCTCACGCCGGAGTTCGGTGAAGTTGTATGTCTCGCCCGAGTAGACGAGCGCCAGGGTGCCCTGCGGGGTGTCGAGCGTCATGGGCTGACGTCCGCCCGGCAGGTCGATGATCGCCAGTCGGCGGTGGCCGAGGGCCGCGGGGCCGCTGATCCAGGTGCCTCGGTCGTCGGGGCCCCGGCAGGCCATGGTTTCCGTCATCGCATCCAATGTCTCGGACGCGGAACGCAGATCACGGTCGAAGGAGACCCAGCCGGTGATGCCACACATGTGTGTCCTCCTGCTTCCGATCCCAGGCCGGAGCGCAGGTCAGAGACCGTGGACAAGCCTGGGGTTCACGGCAGGACGGGGCACCGGGCCAGATCAGTTGTATCCAGCACCTATATTACGAGCGTGAGTCATACGACTGCGCCCGGTCAACGTGGTCGCCCGGCGCCCGGTTACGCGAACCGGGCGCTTTCAGCCGTACGCCGCGAAAGGTAATGAATTGCTCTGGAACGGGATCCCGGGGCGCACCAGGGCCGCGGCGGTGCCGGCGGCGCCGGCGGCTCCAGGGAGAGTCCCGATCAGGCCATGGGCAAAGACTTCATCAACCGGCCGGAGACCGGACGAACGCGGTACACGCCCGTGGCCCGTACGACGCGGGACGTCGTACGGGCCACGGCTGCGATCGGGACCGGGAGCGGTGCGTTCCCAAAGTGGTGCGCCCCGGGTGGTGCGTCAGTGGTTGCGCGGGAACCCGAGGTCCACACCCGCCGGAGCCTCGGACGGGTCCGGCCAGCGGGTGGTGACCACCTTGCCGCGCGTGTAGAAGTGCACACCGTCGTTGCCGTAGATGTGATGGTCGCCGAAGAGCGAGTCCTTCCAGCCACCGAAGGAGTGATAGCCGACGGGCACTGGGATCGGTACGTTCACCCCGACCATGCCGGCCTCGACCTCCAGTTGGAAGCGGCGGGCGGCACCGCCGTCGCGGGTGAAGATGGCCGTGCCATTGCCGAAGGGGGAGGCGTTGATCAGGTCGACGCCCTCCTCGTAGGTCTCCGTACGCAGCACGACCAGCACGGGGCCGAAGATCTCGTCACGGTACGCGTCCGAGTCGATGGAGACCTTGTCGAGCAGCGAGAGCCCGATCCAGTGGCCTTCCTCGAAGCCCTCGACCGTGTGCCCCGTACCGTCCAGGACGACTTCGGCGCCCTGGGCCGCGGCGCCCGTGACATATCCGGCGACCTTGTCGCGGTGGGCCTTGGTGATGAGCGGGCCCATCTCGGAGGCCGGGTCGTTGCCGGGCCCGATCTTGATCTTCTCGGCGCGCTCGCGGATCTTGGCGACCAGTTCGTCGCCGATCGCGCCCACCGCCACGACCGCGGAGATCGCCATGCAGCGCTCGCCCGCGGAACCGTAGGCGGCCGAGACCGCCGCGTCCGCGGCGGCGTCGAGGTCCGCGTCCGGCAGGACCAGCATGTGGTTCTTGGCTCCGCCGAGCGCCTGGACACGCTTGCCGTTGGCGGCGGCCGTCGTGTGGATATAGCGGGCGATCGGGGTGGAGCCGACGAACGAGACCGCCGCCACATCCGGGTGGGCGAGCAGGGCGTCCACCGCGACCTTGTCGCCGTGCACGACATTCAGCACTCCGTCGGGCAGCCCGGCCTCGGCGGCCAGCTCCGCCAGCAGGTTCGCCGCCGAGGGGTCCTTCTCGCTGGGCTTGAGTACGAAGGTGTTGCCGCAGGCGACCGCCAGCGGGAACATCCACATCGGCACCATCGCCGGGAAGTTGAACGGCGTGATGCCCGCGACGACGCCCAGCGGCTGGCGGATCGAGGAGACGTCGACGCGGTGGGAGACCTGTGTGGACAACTCGCCCTTGAGCTGGGTGGTGATCCCACAGGCCAGTTCGACGATCTCCAGGCCCCGGGCGACCTCGCCGAGCGCGTCCGAGTGGACCTTGCCGTGCTCAGCGGTGATCAGGGCCGCGATGTCCTCGCGGCGGGCGTCCAGCAGCGCGCGGTAGCGGAAGAGGATGCCCGTGCGCTGGGCGAGGGACGAGGTTCCCCAGGTGGCGTAGGCGGCCTTGGCGGCGGCGACCGCGCTGTCCACCTCCTCGGCGGAGGCGAGCGCGACCTGTGTGGTGACGGCGCCGGTCGCCGGGTCGGTCACCGGGCCCCAGTTGCCCGACGCGCCCTCGACGGTCTTGCCACCGATCCAGTGGTTGACGGTCTTCATTCCGTTGTGCTCCTTCACAGCTGGCGGCGGCGGGCGGCTACGTGCCGGTCGTACTGCTCACGGGCCTTGACCGCGGACGGACGCGTCGCGGTCTCGGCCACGGGGACATCCCACCACGCCTGGGCCGGAGGGACGCCCGACACAGTGTCTGCCGTTTCGGTCTCCACGTAGACACATGTGGGAACGTCGGCGGCGCGCGCCTCGGCCAGGGCTTCACGCAGGTCACGAACAGTCTTGGCACGGATCACCCGCATGCCGAGAGAGGCCGCGTTGGCGGCGAGATCGACGGGCAGCGGTGCGCCGGTGTAGGTCCCGTCGGGGGCCCGGAAACGATAGGCCGTGCCGAACCGTTCCGCGCCGACCGTCTCGGACAGGCCTCCGATGGAGGCGTAGCCGTGGTTCTGGAGGATCACCACCTTGAAGGGCAGCCGCTCCTGGACGGCCGTGACGATCTCGGTGGGGTTCATCAGATACGTACCGTCGCCGACGAGCGCCCAGACCGGCCGGTCCGGTGCCGCGAGTTGCACGCCGATGGCCGCCGGGATCTCGTAGCCCATACAGGAATAGCCGTACTCCACGTGATACTGGTCGCGGGAGCGGGCCCGCCACAGCTTGTGGAGATCGCCGGGGAGCGATCCGGCCGCGTTGATGACGATGTCCTCGCCGGTGACCAAGGCGTCGAGCGCGCCGAGGACCTGGGCCTGGGTGGGGCGTACAAGATCCTCGTCGGCGGTGAACGCGGCGGCGACGCGATACTCCCAGCGCTCCTTGTCCTCGGTGTACTCGGTCGCGTAGGCGGGCGCGACACGGTGGCCGACGAGCCCCGCGGCGAGCAGTTGCAGGGCCGTACGGGCGTCCGCCACCAGAGGGTCGGCCGCGAGCTTGTGGGCGTCGAAACCGGTGACATTGAGATTGAGGAAGTGGACGTCGGGGTTCGAGAAGAGCGTGCCGGACGCGGTGGAGAAGTCCGACCAGCGGGTGCCGACGCCGATCAGCAGATCGGCGGTCCTGGCCAGTTCATTGGCAGTGGCCGTGCCGGTGTGGCCGATGCCGCCGACCTCGCAGGGGTGGTCGTACGGCAGCGAGCCCTTGCCGGCCTGGGTGGCGGCGACCGGAATCCCGGTCGCCTCGGCGAACGTGGCGAGCACGTCCTCCGCCGCGCTGTGATGCACTCCGCCGCCCGCGACGAGCAGGGGACGGCGGGCTTCCCTTACCAGCCGTACCGCCTCGGCGAGTTCGTCGGGATCGGGCGCCTGACGGCGGACTCGCCAGACCCGTTCGGAGAAGAACTCCTCCGGCCAGTCGTACGCCTCCACCTGCACGTCCTGGGGCAGGGCGAGGGTGACGGCGCCGGTTTCGGCGGGGTCGCTGAGCACGCGCATCGCGGCGAGCGCGGCCGGGATCAGCGCCTCGGGGCGGTTGACTCGGTCGAAGTACGTGGAGACGGGCCGCAGGGCGTCATTGACGGTGATGTCGCCCGCGCTGGGGGGTTCGAGCTGTTGCAGGACGGGGTCGGCGGGACGGGTGGCGAAGACGTCACCGGGGAGCAACAACACGGGGAGGCGGTTGATGGTGGCGAGAGCCGCACCGGTGACGAGGTTGGTGGCGCCGGGACCGATGGAGGTGGTCACGGCATGGGCGGACAGGCGGTTGCTCTGGCGGGCATAGCCGACGGCGGCGTGGACCATGGCCTGCTCATTGCGTCCCTGCAAGTACCTCATCTCGGGGGCGGACTCGACAAGGGCTTGGCCGATACCCGCCACGTTGCCGTGGCCGAAGATGCCCCAAGTGGCGTTGATCAAACGTTGCTTGTGGCCGTCCCGCTCGGTGTACTGCCGGGACAGGAAGCTGATCAGCGCCTGGGCGACGGTAAGACGACGCGTACTCATCGTGAATCCTCCTCGGCTCCGGCTCCGGCGGTTGCGGTTCCGGCGGTTCCGACTCCGGCTCCGGCGGTTCCGACTCCGGCTCCGGCGGTTCCGTCTCCGGCCGCGGGTGCGTCTCCGGCCGTAGTTGTGGATGTGGCTGCGGCCCCGGGCTCCGCGGCCGTGCCTTCAGGCTCGGCCGCGGAGCCCGCCTCGTACAGCGGCAACCGAGGGTCGACGGCCAGCCCCGGCCACGTATCCCTGATCCAGCCGTGGTCGGGGTGGTCGCTGATCAGCCACTCCCGCGACTCCCCCGGCCCCGCCATCACGTTGAGGTAGTACATGTCCCGGCCCGGCGAGGCGATGGACGGGCCGTGCCAGCCGTCCGGGATCAGGACCGTGTCGCCCGT
Source organism: Streptomyces sp. NPDC094034 (assembly GCF_040303865.1). Taxonomy (NCBI): domain Bacteria; kingdom Bacillati; phylum Actinomycetota; class Actinomycetes; order Kitasatosporales; family Streptomycetaceae; genus Streptomyces; species Streptomyces sp. NPDC094034. The sequence continues at coordinate 467,011 of NZ_JBEOUD010000001.1, forward strand.
ACGGACCTCGGCGAGGACATCCGTCCCGCCGGGCCGGGACGGCGAGACCCGGTGATAGCCGAGACCGTCGCCGTCGATCTCGAAGTAGTAGATCTCCTCCAGCTCGGACTCGACACCCGGCCGGTATTCGTCGTGTTTGTGCGGCGGGTACGACGACCAGTTGCCGCCCGGGGTGAGCACCTCGACCGCGATGAGCCGGTCGCACGCGAAGACCCCCGCCGCGCCGAAGTTGTTGACCTGGCGCGAGCAGCCGCCCGCGCCGCGCAGCTCGACCGGAACCTCCGGCGCGGGGCCGTAGCGAGCGGGGAGTCGTCGCTCGCACTTCGCTCCTGCCAGGGCGAAGCGGCCTCCCGCACCGGAGGCGATCTGTGCGTGGGCATCACGCGGCACATACGCGAAGTCCGTGACTCCGCTGAACACGCTTTCCCTGCCCCGCAGTTCAAAGAGCTTGCCCTGCGTGCCCACCGTGCAACCGCCGGTGAGCGGAAGAACGATCCACTCACTGTCCCCGGCGGCCAGCGTGTGTGTACCGCCGGGCGGGAGCTCCAGGACGCGCAGACTGCTGTGTGACCAGCCGGCCCGCCGTGGATCGATGTCGAGGGCGTACGGTCCCGACGCGGCGCTGCCCGCGGGTACGTACCGGCCGTACGGTTCGTGGTTGGTCGTCATGAAGTCTCCGTACCCCCTAGAGCAGACCCACGGCCGTATCGACGGCACGGGCCACGTCCCCGTCGACCGGATAGAGCAGCGAACGGCCGACGACCAGCCCCCGGACGGTGGGCAGTTGCAGGGCCTTGCGCCATTTCTCGTACGCGCCCTCCTGATCGCCCCCGATCTCGCCGCCCAGCAGGACGGCCGGGAGTGTCGAGGTCTCCATCACCCGCGCCATATCGTCGGGGTCCTGGGTAACGGGAACCTTCAACCAGGTGTACGCGGAGGAACCGCCCAGTCCGGAGGCGATGGCGATCGAGCGCGTCACCGCGTCCGCGCCCAGATCGGTGCGCAGCCGGCCGTCCGCGCGGTAGCAGATGAACGGCTCGACGAAGACCGGCAGCCGGCGTTCCGCCATGGCGTCGACGGCGCGGGCGGTGGCGTGGAGGGTGTCGAGGGAGCGCGGGTCCTCGTAGTCGATACGGAGGAGCAGTTTGCCCGCGTCGAAGCGGAGCCTGGCGAGGTCCTCGGGGCGGTGTCCGGTGAAGCGGTCGTCGAGTTCGAACGCGGCGCCGGCGAGCCCGCCGCGGTTCATGGAGCCGACGACGACGCGGTCCTCCAGGGCTCCGAGGAGCAGCAGGTCGTCGAGGATGTCCGCGGTGGCCAGGACGCCGTCGACACCGGGGCGGGACAGCGCCAGACAGAGCCGCTCCAGCAGGTCGGCGCGGTTGGCCATGGCAAGGCGCCGGTCCCCGACGGCCAGGGCGCCGCGGGCGGGATGGTCCGCCGCGATGATCATCAGCCGGCCGCCGGCGCGCAGCAAGGGGCGGCGGGTACGGCGGGCGGCGGCCTCGGCGACGGCCTCGGGGTGGTACGTACGCAGCCTGACCAGCTCGGACACGTCGACGCCGGTCACGACAGGGCCTCGGGGGATCGCGCCGAAGAGCGCACCGCGGACGGCGCGGCGGCGGACGGCGTCATGGCGGAGGCGGCGGGATCCCCCGCGACGACCCGCCCGCCCGCGAGCGTCCGGGTGACCTCCTCGTCGTAGGGCATCGCGGAGGAGCAGGCGAGGCGGCCCGCGACGATGGCACCGGCGGCGTTCGCGTACCGCATGACACGCTCCAGATCCCAGCCGGCGAGCAGTCCGTGGCAGAGGGCGCCGCCGAACGCGTCCCCCGCGCCGAGTCCGTTGACGACATCGACGGGGACGGGCGGCACCTCGGCCCGGGTGCCGTCCCGATGGACGGCGAGCACACCCTTGGGCCCCTGTTTGACGACGGCCAGTTCGACCCCGGCGGCGAGCAGCGCCCGCGCGGCGGCATCGGGTTCACGCTCGCCCACGGCCACTTCGCACTCGTCGAGATTGCCCACGGCGACAGTGGCGTGGCGCAGGGCGCGCGCGTACACCGCGCCTGGCTCCGCGTCCGGCTCCGTGCCGTCCGGCCAGAACATCGGTCGCCAGTCGAGATCGAAGACGGTGATCCCCGATTTTCCGCGCGCCTCCAGCGCCGCGAGGGTCGCCGTACGGCTGGGTTCCGCGCACAGGCCGGTGCCGGTCATCCAGAAGATCCGGGCCGAGCGGATGGCGTCCAGGTTCAGTTCGCCCGGGTGGATCTCCAGGTCGGGAGCCTTGGGCAGTCGGTAGAAGTAGAGCGGGAAGTCGTCCGGGGGGAACACCTCGCAGAAGGTGACCGGGGTCGGATACGCGTCCACCGCCGTCACCCAGCGGTCATCGACCTCGAACTCCCGCAGCGCCTGGTGCAGATAGTCCCCGAACGGGTCCCGGCCGGTACGGGTGATGACGGCGGTGCGCCGGCCGAGCCGGGCCGCCGCGACGGCGACATTGGTCGCGGAGCCGCCGAGGAACTTCCCGAAGGTGTCGACCTGGGCCAGCGGGACCCCGGTCCGCAGCGGATAGAGGTCCACCCCGATCCGGCCCATGGTGATGACGTCGTACGGCTCAGGCATGCGTGTCCTTTCGGTTCGGCGGTCACTCCGACGTCACTCCCACGTCCACGTCACCCCCAGGTCTAATGCCGCTCCGAGGCCCTGTCAACGTTTTGTCCTTACATTCGGACCTAGGGCTTGACACTCTTTCCGCATGGCCGGAAAGCTGACCGGTATGACCTCTTCCGTACCCACGTCCAACCGCATCCGGGTCGGGTCGGCCCCCGATTCCTGGGGCGTGTGGTTCCCCGACGATCCCCAGCAGGTTCCCTGGCGGCGCTTCCTCGACGAGGTCGCCGAGGCGGGCTACGAGTGGATCGAACTCGGCCCGTACGGCTATCTCCCCTCCGATCCCGCCCGGCTGGGCGAGGAGACCACTCGGCGCGGCCTGAAGGTCTCCGCCGGAACCGTCTTCACCGGGCTGCATCACGGCCCCGCCGTCTGGGAGAAGACCTGGGCGCATGTCGCGGACATCGCCGCGCTCACCCGGGCGATGGGTGCGGACCATCTGGTCGTCATCCCGTCGTTCTGGCGCGACGACAAGACCGGCGAGGTGCTGGAGGACCGCACCCTGACGGCGGAGCAGTGGCGCGATCTGACGGCGCAGACCGAGCGGCTCGGCCGTGAGGTGCGGGACCGGTACGGACTGCGCATCGTCGTCCATCCGCACGCCGACACCCATATCGACAGCGAGGAGAACGTCAGCCGCTTCCTCGACGCGACCGATCCCGATCTGGTCTCGCTCTGTCTGGACACCGGGCACTACGCCTACTGCGGCGGCGACAGCGTCAAACTGATCGAGACCTATGGCGAGCGAATCGGCTATCTCCATCTCAAGCAGGTGGACCCCGAGATCCTCGCCGGGGTCGTCGCGGACGAGGTGCCGTTCGGGCCGGCGGTCGGGCGCGGGGTGATGTGCGAGCCGCCGGGCGGGGTTCCCGCGCTTGAGCCGGTGCTCGCCGCGGCGCGGCGGCTGGATGTGGACCTCTTCGCCATCGTCGAACAGGACATGTATCCGTGCCCTCCCGACAAGCCGTTCCCGATCGCCGCACGCACGCGCCGCTTTCTGCGCAGCTGCGGCGCCTGACGCGACGCGTCCGCGCGGCACCCTGACGCCCGCGCGCGCCCCCAGACGCCCGGACTGGACCGCGAGGTCCCGTCCGGGCGTTTCCGTGTCTCCCTCCAACGGCCCCACCGGCCTCATTGATCCGATCTTTCCTCGCTTTGACTTCTTGACAGGGACACGACTGCGGCAGGATCGTCCTAGTAAAGGAGATTCCTGAGCCGAAGACAGGGGGCGTCGTGCCTTCATCTATTCCTCCACCTTCATCGCGTCCCGAATTCCTCGGAGGTATCACTCGGGCGGGGCGCCTCTCACGGCGTACGTTCATGACGGCGGCGGGAGCGGCGGCGTTCGCGGTCTCCTCGCGCACCGCCTGGGCGCGGACATCCGACGGTGACGGCGACGGCGGTAGCGCCGACGGCAGGGACGCACACCGCGGCATCCTTCTCGACGCGGCCATGAAATGGCGGAGGCTGCCATCCGGTTGGCAGTCCGCGCCCTTCTTCGGAAACGGCTTCCTCGCCGCGCATCTCTACAGCAAGGCGGGCGAGGGCAACACCCTGCGGATCATGCTCAACCACTCCCTGGTGCAGGACCAGCGTGGGCAGTGGGAGGCGGCCATCGGCTACTCCCGGCTGCCGGTCGGCTATCTCACCCTGAGCTTCGCCGGCACGGTCACGGATGTCGACTGGTCCCTGGATCCGGCGACCGCCGAGTTGAACGGCACGGTCACCACGACGGCCGGCGGCGTCCGGATGCGCGTACTGATCCTGCGTCAGAGCGATGTGCTCCTGGTGTCCCTGGAGCCCACCGCGGGCGAGCGAACGGCCGCTTGGGGGTTCACCGCGCTGCCGTCGGCCACCACCAGGACCACCCGCGTCCCACCGGAGTACACCGCCAACCCCGATCCGGCCGCGGGTCCCGGTTTCGTGGAGCAGCCACTGCACGCCGGCGGCGGGTACACCACGGCCTGGCGGGAGATCCACGAGGGCAGCGGACGGCTGCTCGCGGCCGCCATCGCCTACGGCTTCCCGGATTCGACCGGTCGCGAGCGTGCGCTGGCGGCCGTGGACCGCGCACTCACCACCGCCCCGGACAGGCTCGTCCGTGAACACCGGGCGTGGTGGGGCGACTTCTACCGGCACAGTCTGGTCTCGGTCCCGGACAAACATCTCCAGCGCTTCTACTGGATCCAGCTCTACAAGATGGCGTCGTCCACCGGGAAGGGCTCCCCCGTACTGCCCGTCTTCGGGCCGTGGTTCCCGGAGACCGGCAACAACTGGACCAATATCTGGTGGAACCTCAACACCCAGGTCGCGTATCCCCTGATCAATGGCTCCAACCATCTTGAACTGGACGCGATCACCCCCACCTTCCGTACGTACCACCGCAATCTGGAACTCAACATCGATCCGGCCCATCGGGACGGCGCGAGCTACGCGCTCTGCCACCCGGGCGACCGGGAACTGCGTCCGGGCCCGCGCTATGTGGGAGTGCCCGGCGTCAGCCCCAACGACCACACCGGCAATCTCACCTGGGCCATGCACAACGTGTGGCTCTCCTACCGCCATTCCATGGACCGGCGGATTCTCCAGGACGTGCTCTATCCGGTGCTCAGCCGGGCCATCGCTTATTACGCGCGCTTCCTGACCGAGGGGTCCGACGGTCTGCTGCATCTGCCGGAGACCCGGTCACCGGAGTACGCCAACGCCTCCGACTGCACCTACGACCTCTCGTTGATCCGCTGGGGCTGCCGGACACTGCTGGAGGCGGCGCGGGCGCTGCGGATCGATGACGCGCCGACCGCGCGCCTGCGCGACATCCTGGCCCGGCTGGTGCCCTACCACCGGGGCGAGCAGGGTGTGCTGATCGGTGCGGAGGTACCGCTCGCGGAGTCGCACCGGCACTACTCGCATCTGCTGTGGCTCTACCCCCTCCAGGAGTCGCTGGACCGTCAGAGCTTCGAGCACTGGGCGGGTATGAGGGAGCGCTGGCACGGCTACAGCTTCGCTGCCGCCGCCTCGATGGAGACCCTCTTCGGCAACGCGGACCGGGCGCTGTCGTATCTGAAGTTCTTCACCGACGGGAACACCGTCGACAGCACGCAGTTGACGCCGAACACCATGTACCGGGAGGGCTCCAACTTCGCCATCGAGAGCCCGCTCGCCGCCGCCCAGTCGCTGCTGGACATGCTGGTCCAGAGCCATGGCGGTACGGTCCGCGTGTTCCCCGCCGTCCCCTCGGGCTGGGCGGACGCGTCTGTCCAACGCCTGCGTACCCAGGGCGCGTTTCTCGTGGACGCGTCGCGTTCGGCCGGCCGCACGGACTGGGTGACGGTACGGAGCGAGGCGGGCGCGCCGCTGGCGCTGGAGCACGGCATCGAGGGCGCGATCGACGTACGTGACGAGCACGGCCGGAAACTGCCGTACCGAGGCACCGGGACCATCACCGTCGATCTGCCGAAGGGCCGTACCGCCGTCGTCACCCGAAGGGGCTCGAACCCGGTTCTACGACCGCGCGACGTACAGGCGGACGGCACATACCCGCGCTGGGGACTGCCCGAGCCGGACTGATGATGCGCCTGGCCTCATGCCTCTGACGCGGCCCATCCCTGTCACTTGAGGCGCGCGCCTTATGTGCCGCATGCGCCACAAAGGTCCCTCTACCGTCACGCATATCTCCATTACATGGCCCTTCCGTCACAGGGAGGTGACAAATCCTCTCTCCTCATCACTCTGTGTCGCTCGGGGGGCACAGGGTGGGTGATCACCAGCGTCGTGCCGCAGCTCCCCAGACGGCCCACCGGCCTCCCTGCGGCGGACGCGGGGAGGTGTCACTGATGACGGACAGAAGGCTCTGGTCATACAAGGAGATCGCGGCGCACATCAGGGTGCAGCCGGACACCGTCCGCTCGTATCGCAAGCACGGACTGCTTCCGCCTCCGGACCATGTGGAGAACGGAAAGCCCTACTGGTACGCGGACACCGTCCGCGTCTGGGTGGCCCAGCGTCCCGGCAACAGAAGCAACAGAAGCTGAGCGAGGCACCGGCCGCCCGCCCGCCGTGGGCCCGCCGTGCGCCCGCACCGATCCGGACGCTGTTGGCGCGTCCGATCCGGTACGGGCCCACGGCGCCCGTTGCGCCTCGGTCAGGCGTCAGACGCCCGCCGTGTCCCGGTCCCGGGCAGGGGGCTCCGTCCGAGCCGGATCCCCCGCGCCCTTATCAACGATCGGTTTCGACTCGCCCTCACTCAGCCCGAACCGGTCATGGAAGCGGCGCAGCGGCCCGGGAGCCCACCAAGTCGCCCTGCCGGTCAGCTTCATCACCGCGGGCACCAGCAGGCTGCGGACCACCATCGCGTCCATGAGTACGGCGAGCGCGATACCGAGCCCGAGCATCTTCGTGTTGGTCACCCGGGAGGTGCCTATGCCCACCATGACCACCGCGAGGATCACGGCCGCCGCCGTGATCAGTCCACCGGTACGCCGGAGGCCAAAGGTCACGGCTTGTTCGTGGTCACCGCTCCGGTCGTGCTCCTCCTTGATCCGGGAGAGCAGGAAGACGCCGTAGTCCATGGAGAGTCCGAAGGCGACACAGAACATCAGGACCGGCAAGGTCGTCTCGATGTCACCGGTGGCGGTGAAGCCGAGCAGCCCGGAGAGGTTGCCGTCCTGGAATATCCAGACCACCGCCCCGAACATCGCGGTAAGACTCAGCGCGTTGAGCACGACAGCCTGGACCGGAATCAGCACGCTTCCGGTGAGAAGGAAGACCAGCAGCAGGGTCACCACCACGATGATGGCCACCGCCCAGGGCAGCCGGTCGGCAATCGCGTCCTTGGAGTCGACCAGGACGGCGGCGGTGCCGGTCACCGATGTGTCGAACGCGGCCGGTTCCCCGCGGATGTCACGGACAAGCCGCTGGGCCTGGGGCCCCACGGCCTCTCCCTCGGCCCGCACCGTGAAGTACCCGTGCTCGCCCGAGGTGACGGGACCCTCGACCCCGAGCACCCCCGGCAGAGCCGCTATCCGGCCCCGGTAGTCGGCGTATTCGGCGGGCGTGGCAGCGCCCTCCACGAACACCTCCAGGCTCCCGCTGGGACTGCCGGGAAAGCCGTCCCGTATCTCCTCCTGGACCACCCGGGAGTCGGCGCTCGCCGGCAGCTGCCGGTAGTCGGCGGTGCCGAACGTGGCTCCCAGGAAGGGCAGTCCGAGCACGATCAGCCCGGCCGCCGTGGCGAGGGCGAAGACCGGCGCCCGACGCATCACCAGTGCTGCCATACGCCCCCAGCCGGCCCCCGGCTCGGCGGACGCGCCCGCGGCTCCCGATCCGTCCGGCGCCCCGGACTTCCGCCGCCCCCGGCGCAGCAGCACCCGTAGATCCAGCGCGTTGACGCGGTGGCCCAGCAGCATCAGCGCGGCCGGCAGCAGTATCAGCGCGGCGGCCGCCGCCAGCAGCACCACCGCGATTCCGGCATAGGCGAAGGAGCGAAGGAAGTACTGGGGGAAGACCATCATGGCGGCCAGCGACACCGCCACCGTCAGCGCGGAGAACAGCACCGTCCGCCCGGCGGTGCGCAGCGTGACGCCCACGGCGTCCCGTACCTCGGCTCCCCCGGCCAGCTCCTCGCGGAACCGGCGCACGATGAACAGGGCGTAGTCCACGGCCAGTCCGAGGCCCAGGGCCGTGGTGAGATTCTGTGCGAAGACAGAGACGTCGGTGAGCTCGGTGATCCCGCGCAGTACCGCGTTCGTCCCCAGGATGGCGACGATGCCGAGCCCGAGCGGCAGAAGTGCTGCCACCGCGCTGCCGAAGACCATCACCAGCAGGACCAGCGTCACCGGCAGGGCGATCAGCTCGGCCCGGAGCAGATCCTCCTTGATGAGGTCCTGCATCTCGTGCTGCACGGCGACGGGTCCGCCGAGCGAGACCTCCAACGGTCCGTGCGTACCGCGGAATTCGGGCGCTATCCGGTCCAGGGCCGCGGCGGCCGTCTTCTCATCGCCCTCGATCCTCGCCGCGATCAGCGCTTCCCGGCCGTCCTCGGCGCGCAGCGCGGCCGATCCGGTCCCCCAGTAGGACCCCACCCCGGTGATGCCCGGCTCGGCCGCGAGCCGGTCCGTGAGCCGCTTTGCCTCCGCGGCCACCGCGGGGTCGTCCACACTCCGGCTGCCGCTGTCGACGAGCAGCAACAGATTGGGCTGGGAAGCCGGGAACTCCCGCTCCAGCGCCCGCGTCGCGTATGTCGACTCGGCGGCCGGATCCGCCCAGCCGCCGCTGCCCATCCGGTCGGCGACGCCGCTTCCGGCAAAGACGGCCAGGGCCGTGATCACCAGTGCGACCAGTAGAGAGAGCCTCGGGCGCGCGGTGACGAACCGGGTCCATCCCCCAAGACTCGGTTCCGTATTGACTTCGGACATGGTGCGGTGTCCCCTTCACCGTGACCCGTGGCATGGGTCAGTCATTGCCATAGAATGGAAAACACGAGTCATCGCTCGCATTAATCAATAATGCGAGCCACCACTCGCGTTTGTCAACCGATCCAGGAAAGCCGGGGATGCACATGCCGGAGGCCAAGAACGGCAGCGAGAACGGGACGGGAAAGCCGCGCCGCCGTCAGGCCCGCGGCGAGCGCCGCATCGCCCAGCTCCTCGAAGCGGCGGCCAACGTCTTCTGCACCACCGGCTACACCGCGGCGAGCACCAACTCCATCGCCCGCGAGGCCGGAGTCTCCCCGGGCACGCTCTACCAGTTCTTCCCGAACAAGGAAGCCATCGCGGTGGAGCTGGGCGATCAGCTGCTGACGCGCTGGCGCGCCACCTACGGCCAGGCGTTCACCCCGGCCCACCTCGAACTGCCGCTGGACCAGCTGCTGGACGCCGTCCTCGACCCGCTGATCCAGTTCAACTTCGAGAACCCCGCCTTCGGCGTCCTCATGCACGGCCCCGACATTCCCGGCCAGGTCACCCGTGAGCACGACGCCCTGCACTCCTCCATGCTCACCCGGGTCGAGGAAGTCCTCGCCGGCTACCTCCCCGCGACACCCGAGCCCGACATCACCCGGGTCGCACGCATGGTCTTCACCGTGTTCAAGGCGGGCATGGACGTGGTCCTCGCCGCGGAGCCCGCGGAACGGGACGCGTACATCGCCGAGCTGAAGACGATCCTCTTCCGCTACATCGATCCGCTCGTCGGGGATTGCTGAGCCGGCGGCCATCGCCGGGCCGGATTCCGCAACATACCCCCTAGGGGTAAAATCGCGGTTGTCGGGGAGTCGCGCGACCCACGCGCACCCCCGACACGCCATCCGGACCCACGTCAGCCCCGAAAGAGGAGAAACGCCATGACTGCCGAGACGAAGAACCAGGTCACCACCGTCTACCAGGTCACCGGCATGACCTGCGGACACTGCGAGGGTGCCGTCTCCAGCGAGATCTCCGGGATCGAGGGCGTCACGTCCGTGGAGGCCACGGCCGCCACGGGCCGGGTGACCGTCGTATCCCAGACTCCGCTGGACGAGGAGGCCGTCCGCGCCGCCGTCGACGAAGCCGGGTACGAGCTGGCCGGACAGGCCTGACCGCACGATCAGAGGCAGGGACTCGCCCACTCCTCCGTTTATGCGGTTAGCACCTTCTATGCGCCTGCGGTCCTTCACATGCACCACAGGACCTTCACAAAGAGATCTAGATCACATAGATTGAGGGGTAACCATTAGGTCGACTCGCGAGTCTAAGAGGACGATGCCAGAGAACGTCTTGGGGGACGTTCGACGGGATCGTGTGGGATGTCTTGGGGGACGTCTCATGCACGCGATTGGCCGGGGCACGTGCACCGGGGAGCTTTGAGCGGCCCTCCCGTACGTACCCCGGTCCGACCGCTAGTAGCCGTTGATGGTTACGGCAGACGCCCGGCCCGGATCCCGTGGGGGGAATCCGCTCCGGGGATATGGAAAGCGCCCCGTTCGCCGACCCGTGGGGGGATCGGCGGCGGGGCGCTTTTCGCTGCGTACACCCGGCGTACACCGGCGTGCGCGATAAGAGCGGCGCGCCGGGCCCTCGGGGGCCCGGGCGCGGGGAAGCGTGGGTCAGCGGGACTCGACCGGGACGAAGTCGCGCAGGACCTCACCCGTGTAGATCTGGCGCGGACGGCCGATACGGGAGCCCGGCTCCTTGATCATCTCGTGCCACTGGGCGATCCAGCCGGGCAGCCGGCCGAGCGCGAAGAGAACGGTGAACATCTCGGTCGGGAAGCCCATGGCCCGGTAGATCAGACCGGTGTAGAAGTCCACGTTCGGGTAGAGCTTCCGCTCGACGAAGTAGTCGTCGGCAAGTGCGTGCTCTTCGAGCTTGAGCGCGATGTCGAGCAGTTCGTCGGACTTGCCGAGAGCCGAGAGGACGTCGTGCGCCGCCGCCTTGATGATCTTCGCCCGGGGGTCGAAGTTCTTGTAGACGCGGTGCCCGAAGCCCATGAGCTTCACGCCGTCTTCCTTGTTCTTCACCTTGCGGATGAAGGAGTCCACATCGCCGCCGGACGCCTGGATGCCCTCAAGCATCTCCAGCACCGACTGGTTGGCGCCACCGTGCAGCGGGCCCCACAGGGCGCTGATGCCTGCGGAGATCGAGGCGAACATGTTCGCCTGCGAGGAGCCGACCAGACGCACGGTCGAGGTCGAACAGTTCTGCTCGTGGTCCGCGTGCAGGATCAGCAGCTTGTCGAGGGCGGCGACCACGACCGGGTCCGGCACATACTCCTGCGCGGGGACCGAGAAGGTCATCCGCAGGAAGTTCTCGACGTACCCCAGGTCATTGCGCGGGTAGACGAAGGGGTGGCCGATCGACTTCTTGTACGCGTAGGCCGCGATGGTGGGCAGCTTGGCGAGCAGCCGGATCGTGGAGAGATGACGCTGCTTCTCGTCGAACGGGTTGTGGCTGTCCTGGTAGAACGTGGACAGCGCGCTGACCACGGAGGACAGCATCGCCATCGGGTGGGCGTCGCGCGGGAAGCCGTCGTAGAACCGCTTGACGTCCTCGTGCAGCAGCGTGTGCTGGGTGATCTCGTTCTTGAACGACGCCAGCTGGTCGACCGTCGGCAGCTCGCCGTTGATCAGCAGATACGCCACCTCGACGAAGCTGGAACGCTCCGCCAGCTGCTCGATCGGATAGCCGCGGTAGCGCAGGATGCCCTGCTCGCCGTCGAGATAGGTGATCGCGGACTTGTAGGCGGCGGTATTGCCGTATCCACTGTCCAGTGTCACCAGACCGGTCTGAGAACGGAGCTTCCCGATGTCGAAGCCCGTATCGCCGACGGTGCTGTTGATCACCGGGTAGGTGTACTCGCCGTCGCCGTACCGCAGTACTACCGCGTTGTCGCGTTTCTCGCTCACGTCATCCCTCACCGACGTAGTGCCTCTTCTTCGAGGTGCCCTGACTGTCTCTACCATCCCCCATTTGGCTCAGGAGAGTGCACTCGGGGTCGACCTTTAGGCCTTTTGGCGGCACTCAGTGCCGCCAACTTGTTCATCCTGCCCCCTTCGCCCCAGTTGTGGGAAGCCGAGGTGCGGAAAGTCCCGTCAGCCGGTGGTCGAGGGCTGTGAAGCGTCTGCCCGCGGAAACCGTGCGCACCGCCTGTCCTATGGCCTTGCGGGAGCCGACCAGCACGACGAGCTTCTTGGCGCGGGTGACCGCCGTATACAGCAGATTCCGCTGGAGCATCATCCAGGCACCGGTGGTGACCGGAATGACCACGGCCGGATACTCGCTGCCCTGGGAGCGGTGGATCGTCACGGCGTACGCGTGCGCCAGCTCGTCCAGCTCGTCGAAGTCGTACGGAACCTCCTCGTCCTCGTCCGTCAGCACCGTCAGCCGCTGGTCGTCCATGCTGAGTGAGGTGACGACGCCGACCGTGCCGTTGAAGACGCCGTTCTCCCCCTTCTCGTAGTTGTTGCGGATCTGCGTGACCTTGTCGCCGACGCGGAAGACCCGGCCGCCGAGCCGCTTCTCGGGAAGGTCGGGCCTGGCGGGGGTGATGGCCTGCTGGAGCAGGGCGTTCAGCGCGCCCGCGCCGGCCGGGCCGCGGTGCATCGGCGCCAGCACCTGCACATCGCGCCGCGGGTCGAGTCCGAATTTGGCGGGAATCCGCTGGGCCGCCACCTCGACGGTCAGTCGGCCCGCGTCCTCGGTCTCCTCCTCGACGAAGTGGAAGAAGTCGACGAGGCCCTGCGTGATCGGCGGTACCCCGGAGTTGATGCGGTGCGCATTGGTGACCACCCCCGACTGCTGGGCCTGCCGGAAGATACGGGTGAGCCGGACCCGGGGCACGGGGCCGCCTTCGGCCAGCAGATCGCGCAGCACCTCGCCGGCCCCGACCGAGGGAAGCTGGTCCACATCCCCGACAAGCAGCAGATGCGCCCCCGGGGCCACCGCCTTGACCAGCTTGTTGGCCAGCAGCAGATCGAGCATCGACGCCTCGTCGACCACCACCAGGTCGGCATCCAGCGGGCGGTCCCGGTCGTACGCCGCGTCCCCGCCCGGCTTGAGCTCCAGCAGCCGGTGGACCGTGGACGCCTCGGCTCCGGTCAGCTCCGCGAGCCGCTTGGCCGCCCGTCCGGTCGGCGCGGCGAGGACCACCTTGGCCTTCTTGGCCCGCGCGAGCTCCACGATCGAGCGGACCGTGAAGGACTTTCCGCAGCCGGGGCCGCCGGTCAGAACGGCGACCTTCTCGGTGAGCGCGAGCCGCACCGCCTGCTGCTGCTCGGGGGCCAGCTCGGCGCCCGTACGGCCCGCCAGCCAGGTCAGCGCCCGGTCCCAGACCACGTCCTGGAAGGCCGGCATCCGGTCCTCGCCCGTGCGCAGCAGCCGCAGCAACTGAGCGGAGAGGGACAGCTCGGCGCGGTGGAAGGGGACCAGATAGACGGCCGTGACCTCCTCCTCGCCGCCGTCCGGCCCCGGCACCCTTTCCCGTACGACTCCCTCGTCCTCGGCGGCCAGCTCGGCGAGGCAGTCGATGACCAGGCCGGTATCGACCTGGAGCAGCTTCACGGCATCCGCGATGAGCCGATCCTCCGGCAGGAAGCAGTGGCCCTGATCGGTGGACTGGGACAGGGCGTACTGGAGCCCGGCCTTGACCCGCTCCGGGCTGTCGTGCGGGATCCCGACGGCCTGGGCGATCCGGTCGGCGGTGAGGAAGCCGATCCCCCAGACGTCGGCCGCCAGCCGGTACGGCTCGTTCTTGACGACGGAGATCGAGGCGTCCGCGTACTTCTTGTAGATGCGGACGGCGATGGAGGTGGAGACACCCACCCCCTGGAGGAAGACCATGACCTCCTTGATGGCCTTCTGCTCCTCCCAGGCGGCGGCGATCCGCTTCGTCCGCTTGGGGCCGAGGCCGGGAACTTCCACGAGCCTCTTGGGCTGCTGCTCGATGATGTCGAGGGTGTCCAGGCCGAAGTGCTCGACGATACGGTCGGCGAACACGGGGCCGATGCCCTTGATCAGACCGGAGCCGAGATAGCGGCGGATGCCCTGGATCGTCGCCGGCAGGATCGTGGTGTAGTTCTCCACCGTGAACTGCTTGCCGTACTGGGGGTGCGAGCCCCAGCGGCCCTCCATACGCAGTGACTCACCGGGCTGTGCGCCCAGCAACGAGCCGACCACGGTGAGGAGATCGGCGCCGCGGCCGGTGTCGACGCGGGCGACCGTATAGCCGTTCTCCTCATTGGCGTACGTGATCCGCTCAAGGACGGCTTCGAGCACAGCGGGATTGGACATGATCCGACGCTACCGCCAGGCTCCGACATCCCGGCCGCCCTGTGGACAACTCCCCGTCTGTGGACAACTACCAGGGGCCCGGTCCCACTGGACCGGGCCCCGCGCGCTCCCCCTCGACAGAGCTTTCCTGATCCCCCCGGATCCCTCCCCCGAAAGCCCTGTTGACGTATACGACTCACGTCACCCCAGAAGGGTTGCACGATTCCTCTGAGTAATTTTCCGGGCCCGGTATCGGGCGACCGTGTCTACAGGGCGTGCCGTACATACCGCTCGATGACCTCGGTGAGCAGTTCCACGCCGTCCCGCGCCCACAGTGCGTCGTTGAACAGCTCCACTTCGACCGGACCGGTATAGCCCGCCGCGTCGACCCGTTCTCGCCAGGCACGCATATCGACGGCGCCGTCCCCGATCTGGCCGCGGCCGTTCAGCACCCCGGCCGGGAGCGGTGTCGTCCAGTCGGCCAGCTGGAAGGTGAAGATCCGCGAAGCCGCGCGGGCGACGGCCGCGGGCGCCCGGTCGTCCCACCAGATGTGGTACGTGTCGACAGCCACCCCCACCTGATCGGCGGGAAAGCGTTCTGCCAGGTCAAGAGCCTGATCGAGGGTGGAGACCACACAGCGGTCGGCCGCGAACATCGGGTGCAGCGGCTCGATGGCGAGCCGCACCCCGCGCTCCGCCGCGTACGGCGCCAGTTCGCCCAGGGCGTCGGCGATCCGTTCCCGCGCCCCGGGGAGATCCCGGCTTCCCTCCGGGAGCCCGCCGGAAACCAGGACGAGGGTGTCCGTGCCCAGCGCCGCGGCCTCGTCGATCGCCGCGCGGTTGTCGGCCAGCGCCTCGGCCCGCCGGCCGGGGGCGATCGCGGTGAGGAAGCCGCCGCGGCAGAGCGTGGTGACCGCGAGGCCCGCGTCGCGTACGAGCTTGGCGGTGGCCTCGATTCCGTATGCCTGGACGGGCTCGCGCCACAGCCCGAGCCCTGGCACACCGAGACGTACACACGCCTCGGTCAGGTCGGGCAGCGACAGCTGTCTCACCGTCATCTGGTTGATGCTGAAGCGCTTCAGCTCCGGCACCGGCCGATCGGTCACTGGTCCACTCCGTACACGCCGAGCAGGGATGTCATTCGCGCCTCCGCCACCGCCGGGTCGGGGAACAGACCGAGCCCGTCGGCCAGTTCGTACGCCCGCGCCAGATGGGGCAACGAGCGGGCCGACTGGAGGCCGCCGACCATCGAGAAATGGTCCTGGTGTCCGGCCAGCCAGGCGAGGAACACCACGCCCGTCTTGTAGAAGCGGGTCGGCGACCGGAAGAGATGACGGGACAACTCGACAGTGGGATCGAGAAGTTCCCGGAAGCCCTTCGTGTCGCCCGTGTCCAGGACGCGTACGGCTTCCGCGGCGAGCGGCCCCAGGGGATCGAAGATCCCGAGAAGGGCGTGGCTGAAGCCTCGGTCGTCGCCCGCGATCAGCTCGGGGTAGTGGAAATCGTCACCGGTGTAGCAGCGCACGCCCCTGGGCAGTGCGCGACGCAGCTCGATCTCGCGCCCGGCGTCCAGGAGGGAGATCTTGACGCCGTCGACCTTGTCCGGATGTTCGGCGATGACCTGGAGGAACGTCTCGGTGGCCGCGTCGAGGTCCGTACTGCCCCAGTAGCCCTCCAGCGCGGGGTCGAACATCGGGCCGAGCCAGTGCAGCACGACCGGCTCCGACGCCTGGCGCAGGAGATGGGCATACACGGTGAGGTAGTCGTCGGGGCTCTTGGCGGTCGCGGCGAGGGCCCGGGAGGCCATCAGGATCGCCTGTGAACCGGTCTCCTCGACGAGCGCCAACTGCTCCTCGTAGGCCGCACGGACCGCGTCCAGGGAATCGGAACCGTCCGCACCGGGGACCAGTTGGTCGGTGCCCACGCCGCACGCGATCCGGCCGCCCACCGCCTTCGCCTCGGCGGCGGAGCGCCGGATCAGCTCGGCCGCGCCCGCCCAGTCCAGGCCCATGCCTCGCTGCGCGGTGTCCATGGCCTCGGCGACACCGAGGCCGTGCGACCAGAGATGACGGCGGAAGGCGAGCGTGGCGTCCCAATCGACGGCGGCGGGCGCGTCGGGGGCGACATCGGCGTACGGATCGGCCACGACATGGGCCGCGGAGAAGACCGTACGGGAGGCGAGGGGCGCCCCGCCCGGTGCGAGGCGGGCGGGTTCGGAGCGAGGCCTGTACATACGCGATCCGCCGCCCGGGGAAGGCAGTCGGAGCGTCACAGTGCCAGCTCCGGTACCTCGAAGCGGCGGCCCTCCGCCGAGGACCGCAGCCCCAGTTCGGCGAGTTGTACACCGCGCGCGCCCGCGAGCAGATCCCAGTGGTACGGCTCACCGAGCGCCACATGGCGCAGGAACAGCTCCCACTGCGCCTTGAAACCGTTGTCGAACTCGGCGTTGTCCGGCACTTCCTGCCACTGGTCGCGGAAGGATTCGGTGGCGGGCAGATCCGGGTTCCAGACGGGTTTGGGGGTCGTGGCGCGATGCTGGACGCGGCAGCGGCGCAGACCCGCGACGGCCGAGCCCTGTGTGCCGTCGACCTGGAACTCGACCAGCTCGTCGCGGTTGACCCGGACCGTCCAGGAGGAGTTGATCTGGGCGACCACTCCGCCGTCCAGCTCGAAGATGCCATAGGCGGCGTCGTCGGCGGTCGCGGCGTACGGCTTGCCCTGCTCGTCCCAGCGACGCGGCATGTGTGTGGTGATGTGCGCCTGGACCGTGGTGACCCGGCCGAACAGCTCGTGCAGGACGTATTCCCAGTGCGGGAACATGTCCACGGTGATGCCGCCGCCGTCCTCGGTGCGGTAGTTCCAGGAGGGGCGCTGGGGGTCCTGCCAGTCGCCCTCGAAGACCCAGTAGCCGAACTCTCCCCGCACGGAGAGGATCTCGCCGAAGAAGCCGCCGTCGATGAGGCGCTTCAGCTTGAGCAGACCCGGCAGGAAGATCTTGTCCTGGACGACGCCGTGCCTGATCCCGGCGTCACGCGCCAGCCGGGCCAGTTCGAGGGCGCCGTCGAGATCGGCCGCCGTCGGCTTCTCGGTGTAGATGTGCTTACCGGCGGCGATCGCCTTCTTGATGGCCTCGACCCGCGCGGCGGTGACCTGGGCGTCGAAGTAGATGTCGATCGTGTCGTCCGCGAGGACGGCGTCAAGATCGGTGGACCATTCGGTGAGGCCGTGTCGTTCGGCGATCTCCCCGAGGGCGTGTTCGCGGCGGCCGACGAGTACGGGCTCGGGCCACAGCGCCTCGCCGCCCCCGAGGTCCAGTCCGCCCTGCTCGCGGATCGCGAGGATGGAGCGGAGCAGATGCTGCCGGTACCCCATCCGCCCCGTGACGCCGTTCATGGCGATCCGCACTGTCCTGCGTGTCACGAAGGTTCCTCCATATTGCCGTAGCAAGCGCTTTCTATTCGGTAAGAAGCTAGCCTGCGACAGCGAGCCGGACAAGAGCCCGGCTCCGATCCCGCACTGATCCCGTACCGGTCTCGTCCCGAATCCCGTCCCGAATCCCGTCCTGAACCTCGTCCTGAACCTCGTCCTGAACGCACCTCGATCACCCTCGTCCCCTCGGAGGAAAGCGATGACAGTCACCCTGGCGGATGTGGCGGCCCGCGCCCGGGTGTCGCCCGCCACCGTCTCCCGCGTACTGAACGGCAACTACCCGGTCGCCGCCGCCACCCGGGAGCGTGTGCTGCGCGCGGTGGACGACCTGGATTACGTGCTCAACGGGCCCGCGAGTTCGCTTGCCGCCGCCACCTCCGATCTGGTCGGCATCCTCGTCAACGACATCGCGGACCCGTTCTTCGGGATCATGGCGGGGGCGGCACAGACCGAGATCGGTGGCCATGAGGGCACCGGCCGGGCCGGCGGCGAGAAGCTCGCCGTCGTCTGCAACACGGGAGGTTCACCCGAGCGTGAACTCACCTATCTGACCCTGCTCCAGCGCCAGCGGGCCGCGGCCGTCATCCTCACCGGCGGTGCGCTCGAAGACCCGGGCCATATCGCCGCGATGACCACGAAGCTGGCGAAACTCGCGGACGCGGGAACCCGGGTGGTGCTGTGCGGACGACCGCCGTTGCCGGGCAGCGACGCGATCGTGGCCTCGCTGGCCTTCGACAACCGCGGCGGCGGGCGGCGGCTGACGGAGCATCTGCTCACGCTGGGGCACCGAAGGATCGGCTATGTCGCGGGCCCGCTGGAGCGGACGACGACCCGGCACCGGCTGGAGGGACACCAGGCGGCGATGGCGGCGGCGGGGCTTGGAGGTCCGGCGGCGGGCACGGGATCCGGCGCGGGGCGGGCGGGGCGGGAGGAGCTGATCGTGCACGGCCCCTACAGCCGCCGGTCCGGATACGAGGCGACGCTTGAACTGCTGCGCCGCGCACCGGATCTGACCGCCGTGGTCGCCGCCAACGACACGGTGGCGCTGGGCGCGTGCGCGGCGGTACGGGATCAGGGGCTGCGCATCCCGGAGGACGTCTCGGTGGCGGGCTTCGACGATCTTCCGTTCTCGGTCGACGCGACGCCGGCGCTGACGACGGTGCGGCTGCCGCTGTACGAGGCGGGAGCGCGCGCGGGCCGGCTGGCGATGGGCACGGAGACGCCGCCGCCGGGCGGGATCGCCACGATCACGGCCGAGTTGATGGCACGGGCGTCGACGGCGCCGCCGCGGGTGGACCGGGGCCGGGGCCAGCCGACCGGCTGACCAACTGACCGGCTGACCGGCGACCGGCAGACCGGTCAGCCGGGCGGGTGGCGCGCGGCGATGGCGGGCAACTGGTGGCGGGCGGCGGTGTCAGGCGGCGGGTGGCGGGCGGCAAGCGCCGGGTGGCAGGTGGCGGTGGCGGGCGGCAAGCGCCGGGTGACAGGCGGCGGATGGCGAGCTGACGCCAATGCGCGGATGGGGCCTTGCCGAGCGTCGATGGCGCGACGTAGCGTTGACTCAGTCAAAGAAAAGCTCGGGGGTTGATCATGGCCGTCCAGGAAATCCGCGCGTTCAACCGCTTCTACACGAATCTCATCGGGGCGCTCGACTACAGCAGGCACCTCTACACCCCGTACACGCTCACCGAGTCACGGGTGCTGTACGAGCTGGCCCACGCGCCGCGCACCGACGCCGCCGATCTGCGGGTCGAGCTGTCGCTCGACGCCGGCTATCTGAGCAGACTGCTGACCAAGTTCGAGAAGGACGGGCTGGTCGGACGCGCGCCGTCCGAGCGGGACTCCCGGCGCCAGCGGATCACGCTCACACCGCAGGGGCGCGAGGCCGCGGCACTGCTCGACGAGCGGTCACGGGAGGCAGTGGGCTCGCTGCTCGCCCGGGTCGAGCCGGAGCAGCGGCCCCGGCTCGCGGACGCGATGCGGACTGTGCAGGACATCTTCAGCGCCGACGGCCTGGGGGCGCCGCACCGCGACGAGCCGGTCCTGCGTGATCCGATGCCCGGCGAGCTGGGCTGGATCGTGCAGCGCCATGGCGCCGCGTACGCCGCGGAGTACGGCTGGAACACCGAGTTCGAGGGGCTCGTCGCCCGGATCGTCGCGGACTTCGCGGAGGACCACGATTCCCGGCTGGAGCGAGTCTGGATCGCCGAGCTCGACGGCATCCCCGTGGGGTCCGTGATGTGCGTACGAGACGACGCGCCGGAGGCACGGGACCAGGCTCCCGGCACCGCGAGGTTGAGGCTGCTGCTGGTCGAGCCCGGCGCCCGGGGACACGGCCTCGGGAAGCGGCTGATCGGGACAGTGGTGGATTTCGCGCGCGCGGCGGGGTATCAGGAACTGACGCTGTGGACCAATGACGTCCTCGCCGCCGCCCGCGTTCTTTACCAGCGCGCCGGATTCACGCTGGTCGCCGAGACCCCGCACCACTCGTACGGAGCGGATCTGGTCGGTCAGGACTGGCGGCTCCCACTCAGGACAGGAGCCACCTCGTCTCAGGAAGGGATAACACCGTGAAATTCGCCTTCTCCACCCTCGGGGTACCGGGTCTGCCCATCCCCGACGTCCTCGCGCTCGCCGCCGGGACCGGCTACCACGGGGTGGAGTTGCGCGCCCACCCGGAGGAGCCGGTCCATCCGGGCATCGGGCCAGGCGAACGGGCCGCGGTGGTTGAGGAGTTCCAGCGCGCCGGAATCGAGATCCTGACGGTTGCCGGGTATGTGCGGGTGGCGGAGGCCGACGCCGATGAGGAGCGGCTGCGGCAGGAGATGGACGAACTGCTGGGGCTGGCAGGGGATCTGGGTGCCTCCTTCGTCCGGGTCTTCCCGGGCGGCGGCGACCAGCCCTCGGCCGAGGCCGACGCGACGGCCGCGCGACGGCTGGGCGCGGCGGCCGAGCGGGCGGCGGACGTCGGCGTACGGATCCTGCTGGAGACACATGACTCGCACCGCACGGGTACGGCCGCGGCCCGGGTGCTCGGGCCGGTGGGGCACAAGCACGTGGGGGCGCTGTGGGACGTGATGCACACCTGGCTGGGCG
Organism: Streptomyces sp. NPDC094034; assembly: GCF_040303865.1. NCBI lineage: Bacteria > Bacillati > Actinomycetota > Actinomycetes > Kitasatosporales > Streptomycetaceae > Streptomyces > Streptomyces sp. NPDC094034. Next base: position 487,944 of record NZ_JBEOUD010000001.1, read on the forward strand.
GCGAGGCGCCGGCCACCACGCACGCGGCGCTCGCCCCGTACCTGGGCTATGTCCAGGTGAAGGACATCGCCTCGGCGGAGGATACGACGCCGCTGGCGCTGGGGGCGGGGGTGCTGCCCCTGGGCGAGTGCCTGGCGCTCCTCGATGACGACAGCTGGGTGTGCTGGGAGTACGAGAAGCGCTGGTATCCGGGGGTGGAGGAGTTGCCGGGGCTGCTGGCGGCGGGGCGGGAGCATCTGGAGGGGCTGGTCTAGGACTTCGGTGTCAGGGGCCCGGCGGGGGTGTTCGGGAGGTGGCCGGAGGGGGCGGAGGCGGCGGAGGACGGCTCGGCGAGCGCTGATCCGGCGGAGGCGGAAGCGGCGGGTATCGGCTCATCGGAGGCCGGTCCGGTGGGCAGCGGCTCGGGGTGGGGCGATGGGGCGGGGCGATGAGGTGGGTCCCCGGCGCGGGAGAGTGAGGTGAGGGCCACTCCCGCGACCAGCAGCGCCGCCGCGCACCAGCGCAGGGGGCTGATGGACTCGCTCAGCAGCAGCGCCGCCGAGGACATCCCGAAGACCGGGACGAGCAGTGAGAAGGGCGCGACGGACGAGGCGGGGTAGCGGCGCAGCAGGAAGCCCCAGGCACCGAAGCCGAAGACGGTCGTGACCCAGGCGACGTAGAGGATGACACCGACGCCGGTCCAGTCCAGGGCGCGCAGTGCTGTCAGGTCGGCGTCCGGGCCCTCGAACAGCAGCGAGAGACCGAGCAGCGGCAGTACGGGCACGGCGGACACCCACACCATGAAGTTCAGCGCGTCGGGTGGGGACGCCTTGCGGGTGAGCACGTTGGAGACGCCCCAGCAGGCCGCGGCGGCGATGACGAGCGTGAAGGCGAGCAGCGGGCCCGAGGTTCCCTCGTCGACCGCCGCGACCGCGATACCGGCCAGTGCGACAGCCATGCCCAGTAGCCGTACGCGGCCCGGCCGTTCGCCGAGGGCGACCGCCGCGAACAGGGCCGTGAAGACGGCCTGGATCTGGAGGACAAGCGATGAGAGACCGGCCGGCATGCCCTGATCCATACCGACGAAGAGCAGCCCGAACTTGGCCACACCCAGCACCAGCCCCACCCCGATCACCCACTTCCAGGCGACCTTCGGCCGACCCACGAAGAAGACCGCGGGCAGCGCCGCCGCCAGAAAGCGCAGAGCCGAGAAGAGCAGTGGTGGGAAGTGGCCGAGCCCGACCTCGATGACGACGAAGTTCACTCCCCAGACGGCGGTGACGACAACGGCGAGAGCGATATGAGTGGTGCGCATGCACAGAGGATCACCGGGCCGGACTATGTAGCACCAGCGCGGATTTCTTCATAGTGGAATTCAGCGATGCTTATGATTCTCCGGGAAAGGGGGCAGCGATGCTCGATCTGGCCAGACTGCGCGCGCTGCACGCCGTCTCCGTCCACGGTTCCGTAGCGGCGGCGGCCGCCGCTCTCGGCTATACGCCCTCGGCCGTGTCGCAGCAGATCACCAAGTTGGAGCGGGAGACCCGTACGACCCTGCTGGAGCGGCGCGGGCGCGGCGTGGCGCTCACCGACGAGGCACGCCACCTCGCCTCCACCGCCGAGGAGTTGCTCGCGATAGTGGAGCGCGCCGAGACCACGCTGGAGGAGCGCAGGGGGCAGCCGACCGGGCAGCTCGTCGTCGGGGCGTTCGCCTCCTCGGCGCGTGGCCTGCTCCCCGGCGTTCTGGCGGAGCTCGCCGTGCGGCACCCCACCCTCGATGTCCGGCTGCGGGAGATCGATCCGCATCTCTCCATCGATCTGGTGGCCCGCGGCGCGATCGATCTGGCGGTCGCCCATGACTGGGACATCGCGCCGCTGCCCGCCCCCGAGGGCGTGGAGCAGGCCGTCATCGGGGACGACCTGTGCGATGTGCTCGTGCCGGTGGCGCATCCGCTGGCGGCGCGGCCCTCCGTACGGCGGGAGGATCTGTCGCGGCAGCGCTGGATCTGCCAGCCGCCCGGGACGGTCTGCCACGACTGGCTGGTGCGTACGCTGCGCGCGGCCGGGTGCGAGCCCGATCTGGCGCACCAGGCGGAGGAGAACCACACACAGCTGGCGCTGGTGGCGGCGGGGCTCGGCATCGCGATGATTCCGCGGTTGGGGCGCGGGCCACTGCCCGAGGGGGTACGCGCGATCGCCCTCGACCCCGTACCGATACGCAGGCTCTACGCGCTCTGGCGGACGGGAGCGGCCAGACGTCCGGCGGTCACGGCGACCGTGGAGACATTGCGGCGGCACTGGCCGGTGGTCGCCGCCGCCTGACCGGCGGGCCGGGCCCGGTGACAGCCAGGGCCCGGTGGTGGGCCGGCCGTCGTGGCTCTGGGGCGCTTTCCGTGGCGCGTCCCTTGACTGGCATTTATTTTCCGGATATCCGTAAATCTTGGAAGTTTCCTTCACTTCCCTCGCAGCGCACGGCCGGAAGGAGCACCAGTGCACGACCGGACCATCTCCAGACGCGCCCTCCTCACCGCAACCGCCGTAGTGGCGGCGGCTGTTGCCACCGCCACCGTCCCCGCGGCCGCCGTTCCCCCGCCCCATGAGCGAGCCCCCGACCGGCTCCCCCTCGACCGCCGCGACCGGCTCCGCCGTCTCATCAGCCGGATGAGCCTGGAGGAGAAGGTCGGCCAGCTCTTCGTCATGCGGGTGTACGGCCACTCCGCCACCGCGCCCGACCAGGCCGACATCGACGCCAACCTCGCCGAGATCGGGGTCCGCACGGCCGCCGAGCTGATCTCCACGTACCACGTCGGCGGGATCATCTACTTCGCCTGGGCGCACAACACCCGTGATCCGCATCAGATCGCCGGTCTCTCCAACGGCATCCAGAAGGCCGGCCTGGCCCAGCGCGTTCCCGTGCCCCTGCTCATCGCCACCGATCAGGAGCACGGCATCGTCGCCCGGGTCGGCAAGCCCGCCACGCTGCTGCCGGGCGCGATGGCGCTCGGCGCGTCCCGTTCGCACTCCGACGCCCAGGAGGCCGCCCGGATCGCGGGCACAGAGCTGGCCGCCATGGGCATCAACCAGAACTACGCGCCGGACGCGGACGTCAACGTCAACCCGGCCAATCCCGTCATCGGCGTACGGTCCTTCGGCGCCGATCCACAGGCGGTGGCCGGGATGGTCACCGCCCAGGTCAAGGGGTACCAGAGCGCCGGGATCGCCACCGCCGCCAAGCACTTCCCCGGTCATGGCGACACCAAGGACGACAGCCACTACGCGCTGCCCACCATCCACCACACCCGCGAACAGTGGACGGAGCTGGACGCGCCACCGTTCCGCGCCGCGATCGCCGCCGGTGTCACCTCGATCATGACCGCGCACATCGTCGTCGCCGCCCTCGACCCCAGCGAGGACCCCGCGACCCTCTCGCACCCCATCGTCACGGGCGTCCTGCGCGAACAGCTCGGCTACGACGGCCTGGTGATCACCGACGCGCTCGGGATGGCGGGCGTACGGCAGAAGTACGGCGACGACCGGGTGCCCGTCCTCGCGCTGAAGGCGGGCGTCGACCAGCTGCTCAATCCGCCGGACCTCCGGGTGGCGTGGAACGCCGTCCTGACGGCGGTCAGGAGCGGCGAACTCACCGAGCGGCGCGTCGAGGAGTCGGTCCTGCGCATCCTCGAACTGAAGGAGCGCCTGGGGCTGTTCCGCGGCGATCCCTATGTCTCGTCACGGGACGTGGACCGCGAGGTCGGCACCCGGGCGCATCTCACCGCCGCCGACCGGATCGCCGACAGCACCACCACCCTCCTCGTCAACGGGCGCGGACTGCTGCCCCTGAGCCGCCGCCGGGAGAGGAATCTGCTGGTCGTGGGCGCCGATCCGGCCTCGCCCTCCGGGACGACGGGTCCACCGACGACCGTTCTGGCCACCGTCCTGACCGAACTGGGCTTCACCGCCACGGCCCTGTCCACCGGTACGGCGCCGACCGCGGCGCGTATCGAGGCGGCGGTGGAGGCCGCGCGGGGCAAGGACGCGGTGGTCGTGGCCACGTACAACGTCTCGGCCACCAGCACACAGCGGACGCTGGTCAGCGCGTTGGCCGCGAGTGGTGTGCCCGTTGTCACGGTCGCCATCCGCAATCCGTACGACATCGCGCAGCTGACCGGTGTCACCGCCTCCCTCGCCGCGTACTCATGGACCGATGTCGAACTGCGCGCCGCGGCACGGGTGATCGCGGGCCGGACGCGGCCCAAGGGCCGGCTGCCGGTGCCGGTGCAGCGCGCGGACGATCCGGCGCGGGTGCTGTATCCCATCGGCCATGGACTGGGCTACTGAGCCGACCGGCACCGACCCCCACCGACCGGGCGCCCAGGACAGCGAAGTGCCCGCCGTTCACCGGACCTGATGGCCTGGTGAACGGCGGGCACCTCACACAACTGTCCGGCTACGGCCTCAGGGTCTGCTGCCGCTCCACCTTCTGGCGGTCGAGCTTGGAGTCGAACGGAGCCAGCGGCTTCGCCTTCGACTCGTCCTGCTGCACGGCGGCCGGGGCGACGCCCGCCCAGGCGAGGATCCTGGCCGTGGCCTTCGCCTGCTGGTCCGGGACCAGACCCGCGACATTGGCGCCGTGGTTGGCGCCCGGCGCCACATACACATAGCTGTCACGCGCGCCATGACCGAGACGGAAGGGCTCCGCGCCCCACGGGTCGTTCTCGCCGTACACGAAGAGCATCTGGTTCGCGTGGTGACGGACCCAGTTGTCGACGTCCGGCATCGTCAGCGGGTTGAACCTCATGGGGATGTCGCGCGGTACGAAGTTCCGCGGCGGCTGGTAGCCGTACCGGCTCAGATCGCCCAGGTGCGGCTGCTTGATGTCGGGCGAACCCAGCTGGGTGCCGGCCTGGTAGTAATACGGCGTGTACGTCGTCAGGCCCTGGTCCGTATAGGCCGAGAAGCCGGAGATCGAGTCGACGATGTCGTAGATCTCCTGGTCGGAGACGGTGGCCGCCGGGATGCTGTCGCAGTCCGAGAGCAGGCTGTACTGCCAGAAGCCCCAGACGAAGTCGAGCACCGTGGCCTCGTAGGCCTTGTCGAGCGTGCCGATCGTGTTGAAGGTGGCGCCGTTGGCGTCCGCCCACTCCTTGAACTTCTGCTCCAGCGGCTCGCGCCGGACCAGCGCCTCACGCTGCACCGCGTTGAGCTTGTCGCGGCACTCCTTGGTGCCGACGCGCTCGAAGAACCGGTCGTACGCGGAGTCCTCGTTGTTCCACACGTCGTTGGGCGCGACATACGCGACGACGCCGTCCATGTCGCGCGGGTAGTAGCGCTCGAAGTACGTGGCGGTCATACCGCCCTTGGAACCACCCGTGGAGAGCCACTTCTTGGGGTAGATCTTCTTCAGCGCGGTGAAGATCCGGTGCTGGTCGCTGGCCGCCTGCCAGATGTCCAGCTTCGACCAGTCGGCCGGCTGCGGGCGCGACGGGGTGAAGAAGCGGTACTCCATCGAGACCTGGTTGCCGTCGATGATCCGGGTCGGCTCACTGCGGCTCGGGTTGGTGGAGACGTTGTAGCCGCTGGTGAAGAAGACCGTGGGCCGGCTGGTGTCCTTGTGCAGCAGCGTGATGCGCTGCTGGAACGTGCCCTTGGACGGCTTCCGGTGGTCCACCGGCTGCGTGTAGTTGAGAACGAAGTAGCGGTAACCCTCGTACGGCTTCTCCTGGATCAGGCTCATCCCCGGGATCGCGAGGATTCGGTCCTTGATGTCAGCGGTGTCGGCGGCGGTCTTTTGATCCGCACTCCGATCGGCGGCGGTGGCCGCGCCGGCTGTGGCCACCGTGCCTATCACCAGCACGAGCGACAGCACCCATCTCAGCGCCTTGCGCATTCACACTCCCTGTGTTCATGACAGACGCCGTGAACCTAGCCCGGTCGCTGCCCGGCCCGCCAGTCCCCTTGACCGTTTTATCCCGCCGGGCTCCCGCGCAATCCTCAGCAGAGGATCCAGCCGGTCGATCCTTTGCGCCCCGAGACGACCCCCGTCGCCCGTACGCAGCGGTTCAGCGCGTGCACCGTGACCGGGCCGGCCCGCCGTGTGTAGTCGCCGCTGTCCACGACCGGGCTACCGCCGCGCGGTTGGAGACTGACCGACATCGCGCGCCTGGGTCCGGGGTTCTTGGCGACGGTGACCGCGCAGGCGTAGGCGCGGTCCTTGTAGACCCGCAGCTCACCGGTGGCGAAGCTGACCGTCTTCTGTGGTCTGCCCGAACAGACCGACGCGGCCTCGGCGCCTGACGCACCGGGACCGGCCAGGACCGAGGCTCCCGTGGCGATCAGCACCACCAGACAGTGCAGAAGCGCTCTTACGATCCCGCTTCCGCTCCGGGCCGTCCCCGCCGAACCGAACACGAATGCCCCCCATGACTACTCGGGTGTACATGCGTACGACGCCTGGGGCGTCCGGACGGTTGCGGAACCGCGCCCCGTACCACCGCGTACCCCCTCCGCACGCCCCCGTCGCGCCCCCGCGGCCCCCGTCGCGCCCCCGCACCCCCGTCGCGCCACCGCGCCCGCGTCGCGTCCTACCGCACCACCGCGGGCTCCTCCTCGCCGATGAAGCTGCTCCACAGGCGCGTGTACCGGCCGTTGAGCGCGAGCAGTTGCTCATGTGTGCCGTCCTCCACGACCCGGCCGTGGTCCATCACTATCACCCGGTCCGCGCGGGCCGCGGTGGTCAGCCGGTGGGCGACCACCAGGGTGGTACGGCGGCCGGTGAGCCGGTCGGTGGCCTGGTTGACCAGCGCCTCGCTCGCCAGGTCCAGCGCGGCGGTCGCCTCGTCGAGCAGCAGGATGTCCGGGTCGACCAGTTCGGCACGGGCCAGGGCGATCAACTGGCGCTGCCCGGCGGAGAGATTGCGGCCGCGCTCGGCGACCTCGTGCAGATAGCCGCCGTCCAGCGTGGCGATCATCTCGTGGGCGCCGACCGCGCGGGCCGCGGCCTCCACCTCCGCGTCGGTCGCCTCGGGGCGCCCGTACGCGATGGCGTCCCGGACCGTACCGGCGAAGAGATACGCCTCCTGCGGTACGACACCGAGCCGGTGCCGGTACGCCGTCATGTCCAGCTCACGCAGATCCGTACCGTCCGCGGTCACCCGGCCCGCGGTCGGGTCGTAGAACCGCGCGACCAGCTTGACCAGCGTGGACTTGCCCGCGCCGGTCTCACCGACGAAGGCGACGGTCTGGCCGGCGGGTATGCGCAGATCCACCCCGGTCAGCGCGGCCTCCGCACCTCCGTCGGAGGGGACTTCGCCGCGGGAGACGCCGTCGACGGTGGTCCCGTCGGCGGGCTCGCCTCCGTACGAGAACTCGACGCCCTCGAAGGCGATCTCACCGCGCAGCGACAGCACGTCCAGCGGCTCCTTCGGGGCGGCCGTCGACGTCCGCTCCCGCAGCAGTTCCTGGATCCGGCCCAGCGAGACGGTCGCCTGCTGGTAGCCGTCGAAGACCTGCGAGAGCTGCTGCACCGGCGCGAAGAACAGATCGATGTAGAGGAGGTACGCGACCAGCGCACCGGTCGTCAGCGTGCCCGCCTCCACCCGTCCCGCGCCCACGATCAGCACCGCGGCGGCGGCCACCGAGGAGAGCAGCTGGACGAAGGGGAAGTAGACCGATATCAGCCACTGACCCCGTACCCGCGCCGAGCGGTAGTGGTCGCTGCGGGCCGCGAAGCGCTCGCCGCCGTCCTTCTCGCGCCGGAACGCCTGGACGATCCGCAGCCCGGACACGGACTCCTGGAGGTCCGCGTTGACGACGCTGATGCGCTCGCGGGCCAGTTCGTACGCCTGCACGCTCTTGCGGCGGAAGAAGTACGTACCGACGATCAGCACGGGCAGGGTCGCGAAGACCACCAGCGCCAGTTCCACATCGATCACCAGCAGCGCCACCAGGATGCCGAAGAAGGTGACGACGGAGACGAACGCGGTGACGAGCCCGGTCTGCAGGAAGGTCGACAGTGCGTCGACATCGGTCGTCATACGGGTCATGATCCGGCCCGTCAGCTCACGCTCGTAGTAGTCGAGTCCGAGCCGCTGGAGCTGGGCGAAGATCTTGAGCCGCAGCGCGTAGAGGACCCGTTCGCCGGTGCGGCCGGTCTTGCGGGTCTCACCGATCTGCGCCGCCCACTGGACGAGGACGGTCAGCAGACCGAGCGCGGCGGCCGTCCAGACGGCACCGAGGGCCAGCTGCTCGACGCCCTGGTCGATGCCGTGCCGGATGAGGACGGGGAGCAGCAGGCCCATACCGGCGTCCACGGCCACGAGCGCCAGGCTGACCAGCAGCGGCAGTCCGAACCCGCGCAGCAGCCGGCGCAGCCCGTACGCGTCCTCGGCGGCCACGGCGCGCGCCTCGTCGATCGCGGGCAGGTCGATGGCCGGGGGCAGCGCCTCGACCTGGGCGAGCAGTTCGGGCGTGGCACCGGGGGCCGCGGAGTCGGAGGAGCCGTCCCCGCGTGCCTCGTTCCGTTCCCACAGGGCGGGGGTGACGCCTCGCTCGGCGTCGAACTCCGCGTCGATCTCGGCCTGGAGGGCGCGGGCGTCCTCCACGGACCCCGGGGACCCTGGAGACCCCACGGACCCCGGGGACTCCAGGGACTCCAGTGGCTCCAGGGATTCGACCGATGTCTCGGACTCGGCCGCGACCGGGGTGTGACCGGGCGAGACCCCGCCCAGTTCGTCGGGCTCGGTCAGCAGCCGCCGGTAGAGGGCGGAGCGCCGCTGAAGCTCCTCATGCGTACCGATGTCGGCGAGCCGGCCGCCGTCCAGTACGGCGATACGGTCCGCCAGTCCGAGGGTGGAGCGGCGGTGGGCGATGAGCAGCGTCGTACGGCCGGCCATCACCGCCCGCAGCGCGTCATGGATCTCGTGCTCCACCCGGGCGTCCACGGCGGAGGTGGCGTCGTCGAGGACGAGCAGCCGGGGGTCGGTGAGGATGGCCCGTGCGAGCGCGATGCGCTGGCGCTGTCCGCCGGAGAGCGTGAGGCCCTGCTCGCCCACCTTGGTGTCGTAGCCCGCGGGCAGTTCCGAGATGAAGCCATGGGCCTGGGCGGCGCGGGTCGCCCGGAGGATCTCCTCCTCGGTGGCGTCCGGCTTCCCGTAGGCGATGTTGGCGCGGACGGTGTCGGAGAAGAGGAAGCTGTCTTCCGGTACGAGCCCGATGGCGGCCCGCAGCGAGTGGAGGGTCAGCTCGCGCACGTCATGGCCGCCGACGAGGACCGCCCCGTGCGTCACATCGTAGAAGCGGGGCAGCAGCAGCGAGACGGTGGACTTTCCGCTGCCGGACGAGCCGACGACGGCGACGGTCTCGCCGGGCCGCATCTCCAGCGAGAAGCCTTCGAGTACCGTCCGCCCGTCCTCGTACGCGAACGACACGTCGTCGAACTCGACCGATGCCTCGGCGTCCGCCGGCAGCTCCTTCGTACCGTCCTGAAGGGTCGGTTCCGTATCGATCAGCTCCAGCACCCGTTCCACCCCGGCCCGCGCCTGCTGCCCGATGGTCAGCACCATGGCGAGCATCCGGACGGGGCCGACGAGCTGGGCGAGATAGGTGGAGAAGGCGACGAACGTGCCCAGGGATATCTGCCCCCGGGTGGCCAGCCAGCCGCCGAGCGCCAGCATCGCGACCTGCCCGAGCGCGGGGACGGCCTGAAGCGCGGGGGTGTAGCGGGCGTTGAGCCTGACGGTGCGCAGCCGCCCGGCGAACAGCTTGCGGCCGGCCTCGCGGAGCTTGCCCGTCTCCTGGTCCTCCTGGCCGAACCCCTTGACCACGCGTACGCCGGAGACGGCCCCGTCCACGACCCCGGCGACTGCCGCGGCCTGCGACTGGGCGTACCAGGTGGCGGGGTGCAGCCGGGTGCGGCTGCGGCGGGCTATGAACCAGACGGCGGGGGCGACCGCCAGCGCTATCAGCGTCAGCGGCGGCGACAGCCACGCCATGATCACCAGGGAGATCAGGAACAGCAGCACATTGCCGATGGTCATCGGCAGCATGAAGAGCAGGCCCTGGATCAGCTGGAGGTCGCTGGTGGCGCGGCCGATGACCTGGCCGGTGGAGAGCGTGTCCTGACGCCGCCCGTCGAGCCGGCCGATGGTGTCGTACATCTCCGTACGCAGATCGTGCTGGACGTCGAGGGCGAGCCGCCCGCCGTAGTAGCGGCGGATGAACGTCATGACGTAGACGGCGAGGGCCGCGACGATCAGCAGACCGGTCCAGACGAGGAGGGAGCGGTCGCCGCTCCCGATGACATCGTCGATGACGACCTTGGTGATCAGCGGGACGAGAGCCATCACCGCCATCCCGGCGAGCGAGGACCCGAGAGCGAGCACCACATTGCGCCGATACCGCCACGCGTACCCGGTGAGCCGCCGTGCCCAGCCCTGCTCCGCCGCCGCCACTGAGTTCCTCCCGATCGACCTGAACTGCCGGAAGGCACCAACGCGGGCCGTCGCGGATTTCATCCCTCCGCAACACATACCGTTCCATGGGCGCAGACGCACTCGGCGGCGAGTCCTAGGACCCCGGTGCCCGGACCTCGTTGCCGGGGCCTCTCGGTACTGAGACCTCCGGGCGTCCTTCAGGCGCCGGCCCGGACGAGGTCCTTGTGGACGGCCCTGGCGACGGCCTGGACGGTGTTGATGCCGTCGTTCATCGTCCTGTCGTCGTGGGTGAGCACGGCGATCGTGTAGTCGTGGCCCTTGCCCGTGAACGCGCCCACACTGTGTACGCGCCAGCCGTGGGTGGACCGCTGGAGCCAGCCGTTCTTGAGCTGGACGGTGGCGCCGGCCGGGGCGCCCGCCGGTACGCCCCAGCGCTGGGACGGGACGACCTCGCGCATCCGGTCCAGGATGAAGGTGCGCGAGTCGGTGCTGAGCACGGTGTTCTTGGCGGTGATCAGGGACAGCAGCCGCCTCTCGTCCTCCGCGGTGATCTGCGTGAGACCCCAGGAGCCTCCCGCGCCCGGCACGGTCCGGGTCATCCCCGCCGCCTTGAGGAAGCCCTTGACCTTCGTGGGGCCGAGCTGTTTCCACAGTGCGCTGGTCGACGCGTTGTCCGACTTGGTGATCATGGCGGTGGCGAGCTCGGTCTCACGCTCGGTCAGCTCACGCTCGGTCTTCTGGGCGTCCCAGAGCAGGGTCGCGAGGACAGTGACCTTGACCACACTGGCGGAGTCGAACTGCTGCGTGGCACGCAGGCCGCACCGGGTATTGGTCGTGCGGTCGTCGACGGCGACGGCCGTGGTGGACTTCCGGCCCTTGAGCGACGCGGTGATGTCCTTGGCCAGCTCAGCCCCGAGCCCGGTCCTGTCCGAGGTGCAGGCGACGGCCGGAGCCGCCGCCGCGGCGGGCACCGCTCCCGCGGTCACCGGCGCGAGTACGCCCGCCGCCAGGGCGGCGGCGAGCGGGCCCCGGGCGCGCCGGAGTATTCGCTGGTGAGTCATGAAGGATTCCCACCCCTGGTGCGTCAGCGAGCGCGCTCTTCGCGGCGCGCTCGCTGAACATGATGCACACGTACGGGTGAATGGTTGTACGGCCAATCGATGTCGCGATTGTCACAACTGTCGCCCTTGCCACAGTCGCCACCCCACATCCCCGCCACGCCCGCGCCACCCCCCGACCCACACCCGCGCCACGCCCGACCCACCCCCCGACCCACACCCGCACCATCGCCCCGCACACCCGGGGGCGATCGGTCAGAGGTGGGTCGGGGCGAACATCCTGAGCAGGGCGGGCAGTACGACCACCGAAGGACCCGGTTCCGAGAGGGCCTTGGCCAGGTCCTCGCGCAGGGACTCCGGGGTGGTACGGACCGCCGGGACACCGAAGGACTCGGACAGCGCCACGAAGTCCGGGCGGGACAGCTCCGTGCCGGTCGCCTCGCCGAAGGCGTCCGTCATGTACTCGCGCAGGATCCCGTAGCCGCCGTCGTCCACGATCAGCCACGTGACGGGCAGGTCGTACTGCCGGGCGGTGGCCAGCTCCGCGAGCGAGTACATCGCGCCACCGTCGCCCGAGACCGCGAGGACCGGTTTCGTACGGTCGGCCGCCGCCGCGCCCAGGGCCGCGGGGAAGGCGTAGCCGAGGCCGCCCGCCCCCTGGCCGGAGTGCATCGGGCCCGGCCAGGCGGACCAGGCCCAGTAGGCGAGGATCGTCATGTCCCAGAAGCTGGGGGCCGCGGCGGGCAGGGCCTCGCGGACGGAGGCCAGCACCCGCTGCTCCAGGCTGAGGTCCTGGGCGGCGATCCTCGCCCGTACCTTCGCCAGGACCGTACGGACCGACTCGGCGCCCGTCGGGTCCCGGCGCTCGCGCACCGCGTCCAGCAGTGCGGCCAGCGCGTCGCGGGCGTCGGCGTGGATACCGAGGGCGGGGTGGTTGGACTCCAGCTTGCCGAGGTCCGCCTCGATCTGGATCACCTGGCCGCGCGGGCGGAACGTGTGGTAGTTCGAGGAGAGTTCGCCGAGTCCGGAGCCGACCACCAGCAGGACGTCCGCGTCTTCGAGGAAGTCCGTGGTGTGGCGGTCCTCCAGCCAGGACTGGAGCGAGAGCGGATGCTCCCAGGGAAAGGCGCCCTTGCCGCCGAAGGTGGTGACGACCGGCGCGGACAGCTTCTCGGCGAGCGCGCGGAGCTTGCCTGCGGCGTCGGCGCGTACGACTCCACCGCCCGCGATGATCGCCGGGCGGGCGGCGTTGGACAGCGCGTGCGCGGCCACGGCGGTCAGTTCGGGACGGGGCGGCAGCTCGCGCGGCGTGGCGTCCATGGCGGTGACGACCGGCAGGGACGTCCCGGCGAGGAGGACGTCCTGCGGGATCTCGACCCAGACCGGGCCGTGCGGCGCGGTGAGCGCGGACTGCCAGGCGGCGGCGATCGCGGACGGGATCTGGGAGGCGGCGCGCACAGGATGCACGGACTTCACGATGTCGCGGAAGGACGCCTGCTGGTCGCGCAGTTCATGCAGATAGCCGTGCCGGCCGCCGCCGAGCCCGGCCGTCGGGACCTGACTGGAGATCGCGAGGACGGGCGCCGAGGCGGCCGCCGCCTCCTGGAGCGCGGCGAGCGAGGTCAGGGCGCCGGGGCCGGTGGAGAGCAGCAGCGGGGCGACCTCGCCGGTGACCCTGCCGTACGCGTCGGCGGCGAAGCCCGCGTTGTTCTCGACGCGGAGGCCGACGTACTGGAGCGAGGACCGGCGCAGGGCGTCGAACATGCCCAGCGCGTGCTGTCCCGGCAGCCCGAACACAGTGGTGGCACCGAGCCCGTGGAGCGTCTCGACGACCAGGTCACCGCCGTTGCGCCCGGCGGGCGGGGCCAGGGCCGCGGCGGTCTGTTCCGGGGTGAGGGGCCGGGGCCCGTGGTCGTGCTCGTGGTCGTGGGTCACTTCGACGCCCTTCCGGCGGCGATCTGCCGGGACATGATCGTCGTCAGTTCGTACGCCGTGTGGGAGGCGGCGACGGAGGTGATCTCCGCGTGGTCGTACGCGGGCGCGACCTCGACGACATCCGCCGAGACCAGTCGGCAGGAGGCCAGTCCCCGCACTATTTCGAGGAGTTCGCGGGAGGTCAGCCCGCCCGCCTCGGGAGTGCCCGTGCCCGGCGCGTGCGCCGGGTCGAGCACATCGATGTCGATGGAGATGTACAGCGGCCGGTCCCCGATGCGCTGCCGCAGCTGGTCCGCGATCTCGTCGACGCCCCGGCGCATCACATCGGCGGATGTGACGATCCCGAAGCCCATCTTGGCGTCGTCGTCCAGATCCCGCTTGCCGTAGAGCGGGCCGCGCGTACCGACGTGGGAGAGCGCCTCCGTATCGAGGATGCCCTCCTCGACGGCCCGGCGGAACGGCGTGCCGTGGGTGTACTCGGCGCCGAAGTAGGTGTCCCAGGTGTCCAGATGGGCGTCGAAGTGGAGCAGCGCGACCGGGCCGTGCCGCTTCGCCACCGAGCGCAGCAGCGGCAGCGCGATGGTGTGGTCGCCGCCGAGGGTCATCAGGCGTGCGCCGGTCCCGAGCAGTTCGTCGGCGGCGGCCTCGATGGTGTCGACGGCCTCGTTGATGTCGAACGGATTGGCGGCGATGTCCCCGGCGTCGGCGACCTGCGCCAGCGCGAACGGGGAGGCGTCCTGGGCCGGGTTGTACGGGCGCAGCAGGCGCGACGCCTCCCGGATCGCGTTCCCGCCGAAGCGGGCACCTGGACGGTAGGAGACGCCTGTGTCGAAGGGGACACCGACGACGGCGACATCGGCGGTGCCGACCTCGTCGAGGCGGGGCAGCCGGGCGAAGGTGGCCGGGCCCGCGTACCTCGGGATCCGGGACGAGTCGACCGGACCGCGTGGACCGCCGTCGCCGCCCCCGGCGCCGGGGACCTGGGATTCGTTTCCGTTGCTGCTCATCGTCGGGCCTCTCCGGGTTCTGCTCGCGCGGCTCGGTGCTGCCGTATATAGGTCAACGCCGCCGCGTGCCGCTGTGTGGTGCTCTGTCAAGAATGGACCGGCCCACTGACAAGGGGGCCGGTCCGGATGGGTGTCCGGCGCCCTCAGCCCACCGGTACGGCTGGTTCCGACGGGGTTTCGGGGGTCTCGTCATCGGCCTCGCCCGCGAGCCGGCGCCGCCACGCGGCCAGCACCGCTTCGTCCGTCGGCCTGGTCGCCAGGCTGACGATCAGATAGGCGGCCAGCGAGGACAACAGCCCGTAGTAGACGGGCTCGTTGGCGAGGATGCCGTAGGCCGCCATCAGCCCCACGACGGCCAGGCCGCCGACAATCACGCCGGCCAGTGCGCCGTGCACCGTCCCGCGCTTCCAGAGCAGACCGCCGAGGATCGGCACCAGCAGTCCGCCGACGAGCAGGTTGTACGCGACGGTGAGCGCCTCGACGACATCGTTCAGCGCGATCGCGATGACGATGACGCCGATCCCCATGATCAGGATGAACAACCGGTTCCCCCTGACCTCGTCGTGCTCGGCGCCGTCCGCCCCGCCGCGCCGGCCGCCGACGCCCCGCAGCCGCGACCAGATGTCGTTGTTCGCGACGGTGGCGCAGGCGATCAGGGCACCCGAGGAGGTCGACATCACGGCCGCGAGGGCGGCGGCCAGCACCAGCCCCCGTACGCCCACCGGCAGTTCGTCCTTGACGATGGTGGCGAACGCGTCGTCCGCGCTGCCCAGGTTCGGGTAGAGCACCTTGGCGGCGGTCCCGATGACCGCTCCGGCCAGCGCGTACGCCAGACAGTACGTACCGGCGACGGTGCCGCCCCAGCGCGCCACCTTGTCGCCGCGCGCCGTGAACACCCGCTGCCAGATGTCCTGTCCGATCAGCATGCCGAAGGTGTAGATCAGCACATAGGTGAAGATCGTCTCGCCGCCGATGCCGAACGGCGCGAAGTACTCGTCCGGCAACTGCGCCCTCATCTCACTGAACCCGCCCGCCTTGACCACCGCGATAGGCAGCAGAAGCAGCAGCACGCCGACGGTCTTGACGACGAACTGCACCATGTCGGTGAGCGTGATGGACCACATGCCGCCGAGCGTCGAGTACGCGACGACGATCGCGCCGCCCAGGACGATCGAGACGGTGCGGTTCAGATCGAAGAGGACGTCGAAGATCGTGGCGTACGCGATGGTCGAGGTGACCGCGAGCATCAGCGTGTACGCCCACATCACGATGCCCGAGATGACCCCGGCCCGGCCGCCGTAGCGCAGATCGAGCATCTCGGAGACGGTGTAGACCTTCAGCCGGGCGATCCGCGCGGAGAAGAAGACGGAGAGGGCGAGCAGGCCGAGACCGATGGTGAAGACCATCCAGGCGCCGGACAGCCCGTGCTTGTAGCCGAGGCCGACCCCGCCGATCGTGGACGCCCCGCCGAGGACGATCGCGGCCATCGTGCCGGAATACATCCAGGGGCCCAGCCTGCGGCCCGCGACCAGGAACTCGCTCTTGGACTTGGCGCGGCGCATGCCCCACCAGCCCATGGCCAGCATGCCGGCCAGATAGACGACGATCACCGCGTAGTCGACAGCCATGGGCTCTCTCCGTCTCGACTCGGACTCTTCATCCCGCGTTCTTGTGGGTCATGACGGTAGGTGGCCGGAAAGCATCGCTGAAGTGTACGTTTCATCCATCTCGCGTACGAAAGATGGATGGAACATCCATGACGAACCCCACCGCGCGCCCCGCCGGTCCCCCGCCCACCCCACCGATTCCGCTGACCGCACTGCTGGCGGACCGGGATCTCGGGCTGCGCCGGATCGCCGGACCGCCGGACGACGGCTCCCAGGTGGTGCACTGGGTGCACACCTCCGAGATGGCCGATCCCTATCCGTATCTGCTCGGCGGGGAACTGCTGCTGACCGCCGGTGTCCAGCTCAGCGACGCGTACGCGGACGAGTACGCGGCGCGGGTGGTCGAGGCGGGCGCGGGGGCGCTCGGTTTCGGGGTGACGCCGGTGTTCGACACGGTGCCGCCCGCGCTCGTCGAGGCATGCGACCGGCACGGTCTGCCCCTGCTCGAAGTACCGCCGAGTACCCCGTTCACCACTGTCGCACGCGGGGTGTGGCGGCTGATGGCGGAGGCACGCCACCGCGAGCTGCGCCGGGTGACCCAGGCGCAGCAGGGCCTGGCGGCCGCCGCCGCGCGTCAGGACCCGGTGCCCTCGGTGCTGCGGCAGCTGGCGACGCGGCTGAGGGGCCGCGCGGTGCTGTTCGCGCCGGACGGCGCGGAGCTGTACACCACGGGCCAGGCGCCGTCGCCGGGGACGCGTACGGCTCTCGCCCGGCTGGCCCGGGTGGTACGGGGCGGACCCGCGTCCGCCACCGACACCGCCCACGGTGCCCATCTCGCCGCCTACGCGCTCGGCGGCGGCCAGGGCCTCGTCCTGGGCGTGGTCACCGAGGCACGCGCGGCCGGGGACCACACTGTCGCCGGCGTCGCGGTCGTCCTTCTGTCCCTGCTCACGGCCCCCCATCAGAGCGCGGCCGAGGCGGGCCGCTCGGCGGCGCTCGTACGGCTGCTGCTCGGGGCCACGCCCGAACAGGCCGCGCCGCTGCTCGGGCCCGGGCCATGGAGCGTGGTGCACGCGCGCGGCGGCGCCACGCCCTTCGCGGCGGGCGCGCTGGCGGCGGCGCTGGGCAGCGCGCTGGTCGAGTCGGACGGCACCACGACCCGGATCGTCACCGACCGTGAGGTCACCGCGCGGCCCGGCTGGGCCCTGGGCGTCAGTGAACCGGTGGAACCGTCGGGACTGGCCGCCGCCGACGCCCGCGCCGAGCGCGCGCTGCGCCGCGCCGAGGCCACCCGTACCCCGCTCGTACGCCACCAAGGGGAGGGCCTGACCGGTCTGTTCGCCCCCGAGGAGGCCGCCGCCCACGCCCGCACCCGCCTCGCGCCGCTCACCGGCTCCCCGGCCCTGGCGGAGACGCTGCGCGCCTGGCTCTCGCTGCACGGCAGCTGGGACCGTACGGCGGTGGCCCTGACCATCCACCGCAACACCGTCCGCCAGCGGATCGCACGCTGCGCGGCGCTGCTGGACGTGGATCTGGACGACGCCGATGTACGGATGGAGCTGTGGTTCGCGCTGCGCTGGGTGTGACAGGGGCGGACCGGCCCCCGGCCGTACGCGGGCCGCACGCTGAACACCCGGGCCGAACGTCGCGTCCGAATTCCGCCAGCGCGCCGACGGCCGGACGCCGACGCTGGGGCTCATGACCACGTACACACCCCTGCCCATCCCTCCCTCCGCGCTCAAGGAACTGCGCGACATCGACGACTCCGGGCGGCCGGCGCGGCCGTACATCGCGCGCGAGGACGGCGTCCCCCTCGATTGCGTGGGCAGCCCGCTGCGCTGCTGTCTGCGGGCCGTCGAGCCGGGCGACCGGGTCGCGCTCGTCTCGTACGCGCCGCTGCGCCGCTGGGCGTCGCAAACCTGGGCCCAGCCCGGCGCCTATGACGAGGCCGGGCCGGTGTTCATCCACGCCGACGGGTGCGAAGAGCCACCCGGCCACCGGGGGTACCCCTTCGCCCGCCCGGGGGCACTGCGCACCATCCGCCGCTACAACCACGACGGACACATCGTCGGGGGCCGCCTCTTCGAGATCCCGGACAACGCCGAGGCCGGGTTCGACCGGGCTTTCGAGGAAGCGTTCGCCGACCCGGAGGTGGCACTGGTGCATGTGCGGGCTCTGGAGTACGGCTGCTTCCAGTTCGAGGTCCGCCGACCGTAGGCGGTGGCCGGCGGGTGCGCCGGCCTTCTCGGGGCCTGGACACCGCGACGAACCGCCGGGTAACTTGGATGAGCAAGCGCTTAGGTCCTAGCCGAGCCCGCGGAAACCGACAGCCGACAGAGGAGGCACCTCGTGCGCCGCACCGTGTACAACGAGGACCACGAGGCGTTCCGGGAGACCATCCGCGCCTTCATCGAGGCCGAGGTCGTCCCCGTCCACGACGAGTGGTACGCGGCGGGCCAGGCGCCGCGCGAGTTCTACCACCAACTCGGCGAGCTGGGCGTCTTCGGGATAGAGGTCCCCGAGGAGTACGGCGGCGCGGGCGAGGAGTCGTTCAAGTTCCAGGCGGTCATCTCCGAGGAGTGCGCACGCGCGGGAGTCTCCTTCGGCGGCTCCGGGGTCCATGTCGCGCTCTGTCTGCCCTACTTGATGGCGTACGCCACCGACGAGCAGAAGAAGCGCTGGCTGCCGGACTTCGCCAGCGGCCGGGCGATGTACGCCATCGCCATGACCGAGCCGGGCACCGGCTCCGACCTGGCCGGTATGAAGACCACCGCCAAGCTCTCCGAGGACGGCACGCACTACGTCCTGAACGGCTCGAAGACCTTCATCACCGGCGGGGTGCACGCCGACCGGGTCATCGTCTGCGCCCGTACCGCCGCCCCGACCGCCGAGGAGCGCCGGCACGGCATCTCCCTGCTCGTCGTGGACACGAAGTCCGAGGGATACGCGGTCGGCCGCAAGCTCGACAAGCTCGGCCTGCGGATCTCCGACACCGCCGAGCTGTCCTTCACCGACGTCAAGGTCCCGGTCGGGGATCTGCTCGGCGAGGAGAACGAGGGCTTCGCCTACCTCGGTCAGAATCTGCCGCGGGAGCGGCTGGGCATCGCCGTCGGCGCGTACGCGCAGGCAGCCGCCGCGGTGCGGTTCGCGCAGGCGTATGTCCAGGAGCGGACGGTCTTCGGCAAGAGCGTCGCGTCGTTCCAGAACACGAAGTTCGAACTGGCCGCGTGCAAGGCCGAGGTGGACGCGGCGGAGGCGGTCGTCGACCGCGCGCTGGAGGCCCATGACCGGGGCGAGCTGTCCGCCGCCGAGGCCGCGTCGGCGAAGCTCTTCACCACCGAGGTCGCGCACCGCGTCATCGACACATGCCTCCAGCTGCACGGCGGCTACGGCTATATGAACGAGTACCCGATCGCCCGGCTCTACGCGGACAACCGCGTCAATCGGATCTACGGCGGCACCAGCGAGGTCATGAAGATGATCATCGCCAAGTCGATGGGGCTGTAACACGCCGCGGCAAGGGGGCGGGCCGGCGCGGCCGTACGGTCAGAGCAGGCCCGCCTCGTTCAGCAGGTAGGCGGTCATCGGGTCGTAGAAGCGCGGGTCCGTGACATGGTCGTCCAGCGGAACGGTCACCTCCACCGTGCCCTCCGCCTCGGCGATGAAGAGCGCCGGGTCGTTGCAGTCCGCGTATCCGACCGAGTCCAGTCCGCGCTGGCCCGCGCACCCCGCCCAGCCGTGGTCCGCGACCACCAGATCGGGCTGCGGTCTGCCCTCGCGCTCCAGACCGTCCAGAATCGCCCGCATCGGCTCCGGCGAGTGCGTGTGCCAGAGGGTCGCGCCGCGCTCCAGCATCGCGACATCGGCGAACTGGAAGACCATGCCCTCGTCGGCGGTGAGCCCGCCCGGGATCCGGATGATCTCGCAGCCCGCGGCCCGCAGGGCGTCCGCGGTCTGCCGGTGCACGTCCAGCAGCCCGCCCGGGTGGCCGGTCGCGAACAGCACGCGCTGCTTGCCCGCGGCGGCCTTGCGCAGCCGGGCGGCCAGCCGCTCCAGGCCGTCCACGGTCAGCTCGGGATCGATGGTGTCCTGGCCGGCCCGGTGCTCCGGGTCGTCGCTGACCCCGCACCGCTCGGCCATCACGGCGAGCACGTCCTGCTCGTCGGTCCAGCGGTCCCCCAGCTCCAGGCCCAGCCAGTAGTGGCGGTCGCCGTTGGCCAGCTTGCGGTAATGGGAGAGGTTGTTGTCACGGGGTGTGGCGACATCCCCGGCGATACGCGTTCGGACGAGATGGTCGACAAGGGCGGCGCGGCTCGGTATCGGCATGAGCCCATTGTGCCGTCCGGTCCGCGCGCCGCGCCGGGTGTCCCGGTTCCCGGACGGTCTTCGGCCGGTCTTCGACCAGCCCGGACACCGCTGCCACCCCGTTGGCGTGGTACGCCCGCCCTCACCCGCGACCGGCGGCGCCCCCGGCTCGCCCCGTACCGCTCGTCTCCCCCGCCTCGGCCGTCTCGCCGAGCGCCGCGAACGCGCCGTGCGCCAGGCGGCGCAGCAGGGACTCCGTCGCCGCGCGGCCCGGGAGGCCGCCGCCCGGTGAGCCGAGGTGCGGCGTCGAGTTCAGCAGGCCGAAGACCGCGTGGACCGCGCCCCGCGCCTGGGATTCCGGGACGCTCGGGTGCAGCTCCCGTACGACCGTGACCCACAGCTCCACGTACTGCCGCTGGAGCTGGCGCACCAGCTTGCGGTCGCTGTCCCTGAGCCGGTCCAGCTCCCGGTCGTGGAGGGTGATCAGCGGGCGGTCGTCGAGCGCGAAGTCGATGTGCCCGTCGATCAGCGAGGCCAGCACGGCGGCCGGGTCGCCGGCCGTGCCCGCGCCCCGTACCCGCAGTTTCCCGCCGTCCAGCAGCCGTCCGCTGATGCCGACCAGCAGCTCGGCGAGCATCGCGTCCTTGCCCGCGAAATGGCGGTACAGACCCGGCCCGCTGATGCCGACGGCCGCCCCTATCTCGTCGACACCGACGCCGTGGAACCCCCGCTCGGCGAAGAGGCGCGCGGCCTCGCTGAGGATCTGTTCGCGGCGGGTCGGGGCCGCGGTCCTGGTGCTCATGGGAAATCATTCTAGACAGGGCCGTTAGCGGTCGTTAACCTGAAGACAACACGTTAACGCTCACTAACTCACCGAACCCGGCCACCAGTGAACCCAGCGAAGGGGCTACGAGCGATGCGGCAGGCACCAGTGCTGGCGAGCGCCGCCGATCCGGCGTCCGAGGCATGGCAGGCCAATGAGGCGGCCCATCAGGAGCTGGCCGACGGGCTGCGCTCCCGGCTCGTCGCGGCACGTCTCGGAGGCGGCGAGAAGGCGCGCGCCCGGCACACCGCGCGCGGGAAGCTGCTCCCGCGCGACCGCGTCGACACCCTCCTCGACCCCGGCTCGCCCTTTCTGGAGCTGGCGCCGCTCGCGGCCGAGGGAATGTACGGCGGAGCCGCCCCGGCCGCCGGGGTGATCGCCGGGATCGGCCGGGTCAGCGGGCGCGAGGTGGTGATCGTCGCCAATGACGCCACGGTCAAGGGGGGCACGTATTACCCGATGACGGTGAAGAAACACCTCCGCGCCCAGGAAGTGGCGCTGGAGAACCGTCTCCCCTGCCTGTATCTGGTGGACTCCGGCGGCGCCTTCCTGCCGATGCAGGACGAGGTCTTCCCCGACCGCGACCACTTCGGCCGGATCTTCTACAACCAGGCCCGGATGTCCGGCGCCGGTATCCCGCAGATCGCCGCGGTGCTCGGCTCCTGCACGGCGGGCGGCGCGTATGTCCCGGCGATGAGCGACGAGGCCGTGATCGTCCGCGGTCAGGGCACGATCTTCCTGGGCGGACCGCCGCTGGTGAAGGCGGCGACCGGCGAGGTCGTCACGGCCGAGGAGCTGGGCGGCGGTGAGGTGCACTCCCGCGTCTCGGGGGTCACCGACCATCTCGCCGAGGACGACGCGCACGCGCTGCGCATCGTCCGCACGATCGTCTCGACGCTCCCCGCGCGCGGGGAGCTCCCCTGGTCCGTCGAGCCGGTGGAGGAGCCCAAGGCCGACCCCGCCGGGCTGTACGGCGCGGTGCCGGTGGATTCCCGTACGCCCTACGACGTCCGCGAGGTGATCGCGCGGCTGGTCGACGGCTCCCGGTTCGCCGAGTTCAAGTCCGAGTTCGGGACGACGCTGGTCACCGGCTTCGCGCGGATCCACGGCCATCCGGTCGGCATCGTCGCCAACAACGGCATCCTGTTCTCCGAGTCGGCCCAGAAGGGCGCGCATTTCATCGAGCTGTGCGACCAGCGCGGCATCCCGCTGCTCTTCCTCCAGAACATCTCGGGCTTCATGGTCGGCCGGGACTACGAGGCGGGCGGGATCGCCAAGCACGGCGCGAAGATGGTGACGGCCGTCGCCTGCGCGCGGGTGCCGAAGCTGACGGTCGTGGTCGGCGGTTCGTACGGGGCGGGCAACTACTCGATGTGCGGCCGGGCCTACTCCCCCCGCTTCCTGTGGATGTGGCCCAACGCCAAGATCTCGGTGATGGGCGGCGAGCAGGCCGCCTCCGTGCTGGCGACCGTCAAGCGCGACCAGATCGAGGGGCGCGGCGAGGAGTGGCCCGCCGAGGACGAGGAGTCCTTCAAGGACCCGGTCCGCGCACAGTACGAGACCCAGGGCAACGCCTACTACGCGACCGCGCGTCTCTGGGACGACGGTGTGATCGACCCGCTGGAGACCCGCCAGGTGGTGGGTCTGGCTCTGACCGCGTGTGCCAACGCCCCGCTGCCCCCAAGGGACAGCGCGGCGCAGGGCTTCGGCGTCTTCCGGATGTGAGGGTGGGAATGTTCGACACGGTTCTGATCGCCAACCGCGGCGAGATCGCGGTCCGCGTCATCCGTACCCTGCGGGCCCTGGGCGTGCGCTCGGTCGCGGTGTTCAGCGACGCGGACGCGGACGCCCGGCATGTACGGGAGGCGGACACCGCCGTACGGATCGGGCCCGCCGCCGCGACCGAGAGCTATCTCCGCGTCGACCGGCTGCTTCAGGCGGCGGCCCGTACCGGCGCCGGCGCGGTCCACCCCGGCTATGGCTTCCTCGCCGAGAACGCGGGCTTCGCGCGCGCCTGCGCGGACGCGGGGCTGGTCTTCGTCGGCCCGCCCGCCCCCGCCATCGCGCTGATGGGCGACAAGATCCGCGCCAAGGAGACCGTACGGGCCGCCGGGGTCCCGGTGGTGCCCGGCTCCTCGGGCGGCGGGCTGAGCGATGACCAACTGGCCGAGGCGGCGCGCGGGATCGGGATGCCGGTGCTGCTGAAGCCCTCGGCGGGCGGCGGCGGCAAGGGCATGCGGCTGGTGCGGTCCGAGGCGGCGCTCGCCGAGGAGATCGCGGCGGCCCGGCGCGAGGCGCGCTCCTCCTTCGGGGACGACACGCTCCTGGTGGAGCGGTGGGTGGACCGCCCGCGCCATATCGAGATCCAGGTCCTGGCGGACACCCACGGGAATGTGGTGCATCTGGGCGAGCGCGAGTGCTCGCTCCAGCGCCGCCACCAGAAGGTCATCGAGGAGGCGCCGTCCGTCCTGCTGGACGAGGCGACACGCGCGGCGATGGGCGAGGCCGCGGTCCGGGCGGCGCGCTCGTGCGGCTACGCGGGCGCGGGGACGGTCGAGTTCATCGTCCCCGGCGGGGATCCGTCGTCGTACTTCTTCATGGAGATGAACACCCGTCTCCAGGTCGAGCACCCGGTGACCGAGCTGGCGGTGTCGGTCGGCGGGCGGCGCGGCCTGGATCTGGTGGAGTGGCAGCTGCGGATCGCCTCCGGTGAGGAACTGCCCTTCGGCCAGGACGACATCGCGTTCGACGGCCACGCGGTGGAGGCGCGCGTCTGCGCCGAGGATCCCGCCCGCGGCTTCCTGCCCTCCGGCGGTACGGTGCTCGCCCTGCGCGAGCCGGAGGGCGACGGCGTACGGACCGACTCGGGCCTATCCGAGGGCGCGGAGGTCGGCAGCGCGTACGATCCGATGCTCTCCAAGGTCATCGCGTACGGCCCCGACCGGGCCACGGCCCTGCGCAAGCTCCGCGCGGCGCTCGCGGAGACGGTCACGCTCGGGGTCCCGACGAACGCCGGATTCCTGCGCCAGCTGCTGGCCCATCCCTCGGTGGTCGCGGGCGAGCTGGACACGGGCCTGGTCGAGCGCGAGGCGGCGGGGCTGCTGGCGCAGACGATCCCGCCCGAGGTGTACGCGGCCGCGGCGGCGGTCCGTCAGGCGGGGCTGCTGCCGCCCGCGACGGCGCGATGGGTGGACCCCTTCTCCGTACCGGACGGCTGGCGGCTGGGCGGCGTACCCCACCCGGTCAGCCATCCGCTGCGGGTGCCGGGGCTCGAACCGGTGACGTGCGAGGCGCCGCCCGCGGACCGGTCCCGGGTGGAGCCCGGCCGGGTCACGGTGACCGTGGACGGGGTGACCCACACCTTCCACCGCGCGGGCGACTGGCTCGGCAGGGACGGGGACAGCTGGCACGTGGAGGACTTCGACCCGGTGGAGGCCGCCCTGCGCGGGGCGGCGGGGGCGGGCGGCCTGGACGCGCTGACCGCGCCGATGCCCGGGACGGTCACCGTCGTCAAAGTGGCCGTGGGCGACGAGGTGACGGCAGGTCAGAGTCTGCTGGTCGTCGAGGCGATGAAGATGGAGCACGTCATCTCCGCCCCGCACGACGGCACGGTCACCGAGTTGGACGTCACCCCCGGCTCCACCGTCGCCATGGATCAGGTGCTGGCCGTCGTCGCGCCGGCCGGCCCCGCCGAGGAGGAGTCATGACCGAAGGACTGCCCATGGAGGTGCCCGCGCAGGGCGTGCCGCCCCGGGTACGCATCCATGAGGTGGGCGCGCGTGACGGGCTCCAGAACGAGAAGGCCGTCGTACCGACCGAGGTCAAGGCGGAGTTCATCCACCGGCTCGCCCACGCGGGGCTGACCACCATCGAGGCGACCAGCTTCGTCCGCCCCGAGTGGGTGCCCCAACTGGCCGACGCGGAGCAGCTGTTCCCGATGCTCGCCGACCTCGGCGGCGCCCCCGACATCGAGCTTCCCGTGCTCGTGCCCAACGGCCGCGGGCTGGACCGCGCGAAGGCGCTGGGCGCCCGCCGTATCGCCGTGTTCGGCAGCGTCACGGAGTCCTTCGCCAAGGCCAATCTCAACCGGACGGTCGACGAGTCGCTCGCCATGTTCGAGCCGGTCGTCGCCCGGGCCAAGGACGACCGGATGTGGGTCCGCGGCTATCTCTCGATGTGCTTCGGCGACCCCTGGGAAGGCCCCGTCCCGATCCACCAGGTCGTCCGGGTCGCCAAGGCCCTGCGGGACATGGGGTGCGACGAGCTGAGCCTCGGGGACACCATCGGCGTCGCCACCCCCGGCCATGTGCAGACGCTGCTCGCCGAGCTGAACGAGGAGGGGGTGCCGACCGACGCGATCGCGGTGCACTTCCACGACACCTATGGCCAGGCGCTCGCCAACACCCTCGCCGCGCTCCAGCACGGAGTGACCACCGTCGACGCCTCCGCGGGCGGCCTCGGCGGCTGCCCGTACGCGAAGAGCGCGACCGGAAATCTCGCCACCGAAGACCTCGTGTGGATGCTCGACGGCCTCGGTATCGAAACCGGCGTCGATCTCGGCCGGCTCGTCGCCACCAGCGACTGGCTGGCCGAACGGCTGGGCCGCCCCAGCCCTTCCCGTACCGTACGCGCCCTCTCCCACAAGGAGTGACCATCGATGTCGCTGGACCACCGGCTCTCCGCCGAGCACGAAGAACTGCGCCGCACCGTCGAGGCGTTCGCCCACGACGTCGTCGCGCCCAAGATCGGCGACTTCTACGAGCGGCATGAGTTCCCCTACGAGATCATCCGTGAGATGGGCCGGATGGGGCTGTTCGGGCTGCCGTTCCCGGAGGAGTACGGCGGCATGGGCGGCGACTATCTGGCGCTCGGCATCGCCCTGGAGGAGCTGGCCCGCGTCGACTCCTCGGTGGCGATCACCCTGGAGGCCGGGGTCTCGCTGGGCGCGATGCCCCTCCACCTCTTCGGTACGGAGGAGCAGAAGCGCGAGTGGCTGCCCCGTCTCTGCTCGGGCGAGCTGCTCGGCGCGTTCGGTCTGACGGAGCCGGACTGCGGCACGGACGCGGGCGGCACGCGCACCACCGCCGTGCGCGACGGCGACTCGTGGGTGATCAATGGCAGCAAGTGCTTCATCACCAACTCCGGTACGGACATCACCGGCCTGGTCACGGTCACCGCCGTCACCGGCCGCAAGGAGGACGGCCGTCCGGAGATCTCCTCGATCATCGTCCCGTCGGGCACCCCCGGCTTCACGGTCGCGGCCCCGTACTCCAAGGTCGGCTGGAACGCCTCGGACACCCGTGAGCTGTCCTTCGCGGACGTCCGCGTCCCGCTGGCCAATCTGCTCGGCGAGGAGGGCCGGGGCTACGCGCAGTTCCTGCGCATCCTCGACGAGGGCAGGATCGCGATCTCCGCGCTGGCGACCGGGCTCGCCCAGGGGTGTGTGGACGAGTCGGTGGCATACGCGCGCCAGCGGCACGCGTTCGGCCGGCCGATCGGCGCCAACCAGGCCATTCAGTTCAAGATCGCCGACATGGAGATGCGCGCGCACATGGCGCGGATCGGCTGGCGGGACGCGGCCTCCCGGCTGACGCACGGCGAGCCCTTCAAGAAGGAGGCGGCGCTGGCGAAGCTCTACTCCTCGACGGTCGCCGTCGACAACGCCCGTGAGGCCACCCAGATCCACGGCGGATACGGCTTCATGAACGAGTATCCGGTCGCCAGGATGTGGCGGGACTCCAAGATCCTGGAGATCGGTGAGGGGACGAGCGAGGTCCAGCGGATGCTGATCGCACGGGAATTGGGGCTGGCGGAGCTGAGCCCGACGGGCTGAGGCCCGGCCGGTCCGCCCGCACGGCGCGCGGCGTGGCGGCCCTCGTACGAGCGGGCGCCGGAGAGTGGTGGAGCCCCCGGCGCCCGCCTCTTCTCCGGCTCTGTCAGCCCGCCGGCCAGTTCACCAGCGGTGAGCGGTAGTAGTCGATCCCGAGCGCCGCCATGCGCGGCCCCTGCGCCGCGAGCCGGACCTTGTACGTGTCCCAGTCGTGCGTGGCGGCCGGAGACCAGCCCAGTTCGGCGATGCCGGGCAGCCGCGGGAAGGCCATGGACTCCAGCTGGTCGCTCGTCGCGAGGGTCTCGGTCCAGAGCGGCGCCTCGACCCCGAGCACCGCGTCCTCGGGCACGCCCGCGCCGGCGAGATAGGTGGCCGGGTTCCAGTCGTAGGAGCGGTCCACCTCCGTATAGCCGGCCCAGGACTGGCCCAGCACGGTGGTCCTGTCGTACTTCATGTCCAGGTACGCCCGGTCCGCCGGGGAGAGGATCAGCCGGGTGCCCTTCTTGGCCGCCGCCGCGACCTGCGCGCGCTCGGCGGCGCTCGTGGCGTCGTACCCCCAGTACTGGGCGACGGCCCCCGGCGCCGGGGTGGCGCCGGTCAGCTGATGCCAGCCGACGACGGTCTTGCCGTACTTCCGGACGACGGCCTGTGTCCGCTCCATGAAGGTCACATAGTCGGCGTGGCTGGTGGAGTGGGCCTCGTCGCCGCCGATATGGAGATACTTCCCCGGCGTGAGGGCGGCCACCTCCCGGATCACATCGTCCACGAAGTCGTAGGTCACCTCCTTGGGCGCGCACAGCGAGCTGAAGCCGACCGCCGTACCGGTGTAGAGCGGGGGCGCGACGCCGTCGCAGTTCAGCTCGGCGTACGAGGCGAGCGCGGCGTTGGTGTGGCCCGGCATGTCGATCTCCGGGATCACCTCCAGATGACGGGAGGTCGCGTGGTTCACCAGCTCCCGGTACTGGGCCTTGGTGTAGTAGCCGCCCGGTCCGCCGCCGACCTGGGTGGAGCCGCCGTAGGTGGCCAGCCGCGGCCAGGAGTCGATGGCGATCCGCCAGCCCTGGTCGTCGGAGAGATGCAGATGCAGTTTGTTGATCTTGTAGAGCGCCAACTGGTCGATGTAGAGCTTGACCTGATCGATCGTCAGGAAGTGTCGTGAGACATCGAGCATCGCGCCGCGGTAGGCGTAGCGCGGGGTGTCGGTGACGGTGCCGCCCGCGACCGTCCAGGGGCCGCGCTGGGCGGTCCGCTTCTCCACGGCGGCGGGCAGCAGCTGGCGCAGGGTCTGGACGCCGTGGAAGAGCCCGGCGGGCTCCTGGGCGGTGATGGTGACTCCGCCGCGGCCGGACTCCAGGCGGTACCCCTCCTCACCCAGCCCCCGGTCCCTGCCTGGGGCGCGGCCTGGATCGCGGTCGCCGTCGGAGCCGACGAGCCGTAGCCGGATGCCGTCCTCGCCTCGGCGGCCGGTGACGGGCAGCGCGTAACCGGTCGAGGGCCGCAGCAGCCCGGCCAGATACGAGCCGATCCGGCGGGCCTCGCGGGCGTCCTCGTGCGACCGGCCCTCGACCTGGATCCGGCTGCGCGCGGTGAGGGTGTACGCCGCCCCGCCCGCCCTGACCTGGGCGGGAGCGGGCACGATCTGATCGAGCGGGCGCGCGGCGGGCTCATGGGCGGGGCCTGGTGCGCCGCCCGACGCGCCGCCGGGAGCGGCTCCGATGCCGGCGATACCGGCCGCCACGACGAGCAGCAGCGAACCGAACAGACGGGGTAACGTGCTGTGCTGTCTCACAAGATTGTCCCTTCGACGGGGCGATGGGGTACTCACCTGCGGTGCCTGGGGCCTGTCCATGGGACCCGCACGTCCCACCGTCGGTCAAGGTGTAGACCAATCTCCGCGCACCTGATGGAAGAATCCCCGCATGGCGGAAATCATCCAGAAGTCCGGCACATGGACCTTCGACGGGGACACGGTCCGTATCGTGCCCGGCACGGACAAGGGCGTGAGCCCGCTCCGCAAGGCCCTCGGTGAGATCGCCGTGCCGCTGGGCGCGTTGGCGGGGGTCTCCTTCGAGGCGGGGCGCAGGTCCGGGCGGCTGCGGCTGCGACTGCGGGAGGGCGCGGACCCGCTGCTCCAGATCACCGGAAGCCGGCTGGGCGACAGCTCGGACCCGTATCTGCTGACCGTCGACAAGGACCGCGCGGGGGTCGCCGAGTACGTCGTCGACGAGGTACGGAACGCCCTGCTGCTCGACCAGGTGGAGTCAGGACCCGTCGACCGCTATCTACTGCCGGGGCCCGCCCTGCCGGTCACCGCGAGCGCGGGCGACGCGAGCGTCACCTTCGACGGGGAGCGGATCCGGCTGGAGTGGAACTGGAAGACGGAGGAGTCGAAGTCCTCCGGTGGTCCCCGCACCCTCGCGCTGAGCGAGGTGGCGGCGGTGGAGTGGCTGCCGAGCGCCGGTCTGGAGAACGGCTATCTGCGCTTCCTCACCAGCAGGGCGCCCGTGTCCACCCCGCCGAAGTACGACCCGCACGCGGTGGATCTGTACGGGTTCAGGAAGGACCCGCTGATGGCACTGGTCGGCGCGGCGGTGGTGGCCCGGCTGCCCCATCCGCGCGCCACGGCCGCCGAGCCCGCCGACACCCCTGCTCCGCGTCCGAGCCTCACCAAGGCCGCGGCGAACCCCGCGGACCCCACGGGCCCGGCGGCGAGCGGCGACGACCATGACGCCCTGCTGCGGCGGCTGCGGGAGCTGGGCGAGCTGCACCAGTCGGGGATTCTCACCGCCGAGGAGTTCAGCACGGCGAAGCGGGCCATCCTCAAGCGGCTCTGATCCTCGGTCGTCCATGTCCCGGATCCGATCCCCGGATCCCCGCTCCTTCCCCCGCCCATCCCTCTTTCGGCCCCCGTTTCCAGAGCATCCTGCCCGATTCCGGGCAGGATTCTTGCAAACCTCCTTCGTCGCGTTCAATATCAACACGTGCTCGAACGCCGCTCGTCACACGACGACCTCATCGACCATCTGGTCCGCAGCACCGCGCTCCAGCGCGGTGAGGCCGCCCGGGTGGTGCTCGACGTGCTGGCGTACTTCGACGAGACGACCGAGGAGTTCGTCCGCCGCCGCCACCGGGAGATGCAGTCCGGCGGGTCCACGAACGCGGAGATCTTCGAGCGGATCGCGGCGGAACTGCCGCACCGCGCGGTGGCGCCCCCGGCGCTCTCGCTGCGCCAACTGCGCCGCATCGTCTACGGCTGACACGGCCGACACGGCTTGATGCGGCCGATACGGCCGATACGGCCGATACGGCCGATACGGCCGATACGGCCGACCGCGCGGAGCACCGCGATCCACAACAGCGTGACCCACAACAGCATGATCCAGAACAGCGTGATCCAGGAGGAGCAGAGACCGTATGTGCGGAATCGTCGGATACATCGGAAAGCGTGATGTGGCACCGCTGCTGCTGGAGGGCTTGCAGCGGCTGGAGTACCGGGGGTACGACTCGGCCGGCCTGGTCATCACCGGCAAGCCGGCCGCGGGCAAGCCGGCCGCGCTGAAGATGGTCAAGGCCAAGGGCCGGGTGCGCGAGCTGGAGACCCGCGTACCCAAGCGCTTCGCCGGTACCACCGGGATCGCCCACACCCGCTGGGCCACCCATGGCGCCCCGAGCGACGAGAACGCGCACCCCCACATGGATCCGGAGGGCAAGGTCGCCCTCGTCCACAACGGCATCATCGACAACGCCTCGGAGCTGCGGGTCAAGCTGGAGGCCGACGGTGTGGTGTTCCAGTCGGAGACCGACACCGAGGTGGTGACCCATCTCATCGCGCGCTCCCAGGCCTCGACCCTGGAGGAGAAGGTCCGCCAGGCGCTTCAGCTGATCGAGGGCACCTACGGCATCGCCGTCCTGCACGCCGATTTCGCGGACCGTATCGTCGTCGCCCGCAATGGCTCGCCGGTCGTCCTGGGCATCGGCGAGAAGGAGATGTTCGTCGCGTCCGACGTGGCCGCGCTGGTCTCCCACACCCGCCAGGTCGTCACGCTGGACGACGGCGAGATGGCCACCCTCAAGGCCGACGACTTCCGTACGTACACCACCGAGGGTTCGCGTACCTCGGCGACGCCGACCACCGTGGAGTGGGAGGCCGAGTCGTACGACATGGGTGGCCATGACACGTATATGCACAAGGAGATCTCGGAGCAGGTCGACTCCGTGGACCGGGTGCTGCGCGGCCGGATCGACGACCGGTTCTCCACCGTGCATCTGGGCGGTCTCAACCTGGACGCCCGGGAGGCGCGCGGGGTACGCCGGATCAAGATCCTCGGCTGTGGCACCTCGTACCACGCCGGGCTCATCGGCGCGCAGCTCATCGAGGAGCTGGCCCGGATCCCGGCGGACGCCGAGCCCGCCTCCGAGTTCCGCTACCGCAATCCGGTCGTGGACCCCGACACCCTCTATGTCGCGGTGTCCCAGTCGGGCGAGACGTACGACGTGCTGGCGGCGGTGCAGGAGCTGAAGCGCAAGGGCGCGCGCGTACTGGGCGTGGTGAATGTCGTCGGCTCGGCGATCGCCCGGGAGACCGATGGCGGGGTGTATGTGCACGCGGGTCCTGAGGTCTGTGTCGTCTCCACGAAGTGCTTCACCAACACCGTGGTCTCGTTCGCGCTGCTCGCGCTGCATCTGGGCCGGATCCGTGATCTGTCCGTCGCGGACGGCAAACGGATCATCGACGGGCTGCGCAGGCTGCCCGCCCAGATCGCCGAGATCCTGGCGACGGAGGATGACATCGCGAAGCTGGCGGCGCAGTACGCGCAGGTCAGTTCCATGATGTTCATCGGCAGGGTGCGGGGCTATCCGGTGGCGCTGGAGGCCTCGCTGAAGCTGAAGGAGATCTCCTACATCCATGCCGAGGCGTATCCGGCCTCGGAGCTGAAGCACGGCCCGCTCGCCCTGATCGAGCCGGCGCTGCCGACGGTCGCGATCGTCCCCGACGACGATCTGCTGGAGAAGAACCGGGCGGCGCTGGAGGAGATCAAGGCCCGCAGCGGCCCGATCCTGGCGGTGGCGCACCAGCCGCAGGAGAAGGCCGACCACACCATCGTCGTACCGAAGAACGAGACGGAGCTGGACCCGATCCTGCTGGGCATCCCGCTCCAACTGCTCGCGTACCACACGGCGCTGGCGCTGGGCCGGGACATCGACAAGCCCCGTAACCTCGCGAAGTCCGTGACGGTCGAGTAGCGGCTCGCCCCCGCCCCCTGCCCCCGCCCCCGCTCACGAACGCGCGGGGGCCCGTACGGCGAGAGCGGGTCCCTCCGGCGGGAGCGGGCCCGTACGGCGAGAGCGCCCCCAGCGCGTGCCACCCATCGCGCTGGGGGCGCTCCCCGAAGGGGCCGGCGCTTGCCCTGGGCGCCGGCCCGCGGCTGCCTCAGCCGGTGGCCGTCACTCCCCGGCCGGCAGCTCGACGGCGCGGCAGGGCGGTCGGCCACTTGGCGAGCGCGGCCGTCGCCGCGTACCAGGAGGCGAGGCCCGCCACGACGGCGAACCAGCCGCCGACCTTGGTGAGACCCGCACTGTCGGCGAACTGGCCCACGGCGAGCAGCAGCAGCCCGACGCAGAACAGTCCGTACGCGCTCTGCACCAGCGGCCCCGCGCCCGCGCCGCCGACGGCCAGGCTGAAGGCCAGGAGCGCCCAGAGGACGAGGAAGAGGCCCGCGGCGTCGGCGGAGGTCTGGTGGCCGACTCCCATCCCCCAGGTGAACCAGAAGGCGCCAAGGCCCGCGAAGGCCGTACCGGTGAATGAGTCACCCGCGCGGAATTCGAGCAGTCCGGCGAGGAAGAGGGCGATGCCTCCGACGTAGAGCGCGAGCGTGACGGCGGCGACCGCCGTCACTCCCCCGACGACGCCGGTGTGGCCGATTCCGAAGGCGAGCAGGGTGAGGCCCAGGGCGAGATGGCCCAGGACCCAGGTCGAAGTAGTACTTCCCGCGGAGACGGCGTTGTCCACGGCGGGCTCCCTTCACGATGTGCGTGGTGCTGTGTCCCAGCGGCCGATATGTACCCTTCACAAGGACGCAATCCACCTCTACCTGTGAGTAGATTCACACTGCGGGCAGGGCAGTTGACAAAGCGTCAGCATTCGGTTGACGTCAACGGGCTTGACGCACAAGGAGGGTTGCGGAACCGAGGGTCCGCGAGTGGAGACGGCGGCACGGCGAAGACCGTGCCGGGCGACACACGGAGATCCGTGGCGCGAGGAGTCAGGGAATCACCACGACGGGCCGCTGCGCGCGCCGCGCCAGCCGCCCCGCCACCGAGCCGAAGATCCGCCCGACGATGCCGTGGGTGGATCCGACGACGATCGCGTCGGCGGAGTACTCCTGGCCGACCTCTTCGAGTTCATGGCAGATGTCACCGCCGCGCTCGACCAGGATCCACGGCACCTCGGCGAGGTAGTCCGCGCAGGCCAGTTCGAGCCCGAGCACTTCCGTGCGGTGATCGGGCACATCCACGAAGACAGGGGGCTCGCAGCCCGCCCAGACCGTGGTGGGCAGCCGGTTGGCGACATGGACGATGATCAGACCCGAGCCCAGCCGTCTGGCCATGCCGATGGCGTAGGCGAGGGCCCGCTCACTCGATGTCGAGCCGTCGAAGCCGACAACGACTCCGTGGCGGAAGGCGGGATCGCAGGAAGAGCGCGTCTGTTCCGCCGCTCGCGGGCCCGACAGGGGGTCGGCTACCTGCTCGCGGTCTACGGGTTCTGGGATTTCGTGACCGGCCATGAGTGTCTCGGCGAAGGAAGTCCTCTTGAGAAGGATCAACAAGTGGCGTGACAGGGGGAGCTGTGTCCGGGAATCATCTTCCCAAGCCCATACCCCGAAGGGTACGGCGGCACTCCTCTCATGCCCAGAGTCCGGCGCCCCACACGCGGCGTTCCAGGGAGCATGCACGAGGGCGCCCCGGATGGCAATGCCGGATGGTCGCTACAGCCGTTCCCGCGTCGCCCCGGAGGGACCGGACGGCTCCGCTCCTCGTTGGCCATCGGCCATGTCCCCGGTCCCGGGGAGCTCCCGTGCCCGCACCACCCGGCGCACGGGCCCCGGCTGTCGCCGCGGTGCCCGCGCGCCACGGAGCGCACCCCGGGGCGCATCATGGGGCGCATCGCGCGGGGCCGCATGGGCGTCCGCCGACCCCCGTCGCGCTCGCCGCACGGCCCGCCGCGGAGCCGGCGGACGGAGCGGTCGGCTCGGCGGCGTTCGGCTGTCCGCTGGTCCCGGTGGCCCTCGCGGTCGTGACAGCGCGGTCTTCGGCGCCATGGCGGCGGCCACGGCCGGCCTCGCCGCGATGACCGCGTTCCGCCGGCTGCCGCCGCGCCGGTCCGAACGCGCCGCCGCCCGGCGGCGTGCGAAGGAGGCCAGGATGTACGTAACGTACGCAACGTCCGGAAGCCGTCACTCCCGGAGCCCCCAAGGGGCGCGCCGGGGCTCGCGCGTACGCGGACGGTGTGCGCCGGGAGACTGAGCGTGTCACACCGACGCACCCATCGCTTTTCAGCCAACTTCGCGCTTGAGTGGGACCCTTGGTGAAATGGCCTGCCAACCCCCTTGCCACCAGGGAAGAAAGGACCACACCGGTCCTTGGCACCCTACGGGGACGGGCCATGCATGCGAGGCCCACTTCCACTCTCGGCTTCCGAGTGGAACGCTTCGTGATCGAATGCTTCGCGCCAAGTTGCCTTGTCGACATAGCGCCGGTTGGAGAACTTGTCACGCCGGCACCACGGGACACAGTAGATTCGATCATGAGTATCGAAGGCTGGGGACCCGTGCAAAACCGAGGGGAATCGTGCAGGAGCGAGAGGCCCGACAAGAACGGGGAGACGCGAACACCGAGGGGGGCTTAGCACCATGAGCCAGGACTCCACTGCCGTATCGGAGTCAGCACGCAAACTTTCCGGCAGACGTCGCCGGGAAGTGGTCGCCGTGCTGCTCTTCAGCGGCGGCCCCATCTTCGAGAGCTCCATCCCGCTCTCCGTGTTCGGAATCGACCGCCAGGACGCCGGGGTTCCCCGCTATCGCCTGCTCGTCTGCGGCGGGGAGGACGGGCCGCTGCGCACCACCGGCGGCCTCGAACTCACCGCGCCGTACGGCCTGGAGGCGATCAGCAGGGCCGGCACGGTGGTGGTACCGGCCTGGCGGTCGATCACATCACCGCCACCGCCGGAGGCACTGGACGCGTTGCGCCGTGCCCACGAAGAGGGCGCGCGGATCGTCGGTCTGTGCACCGGCGCGTTCGTGCTCGCCGCGGCCGGTCTGCTGGACGGCCGGCCGGCCACCACGCACTGGATGTACGCGCCGACGCTCGCCAAGCGTTATCCGTCCGTCCATGTGGATCCGAGAGAGCTGTTCGTCGATGACGGCGATGTGCTCACCTCCGCGGGGACAGCGGCCGGAATCGATCTGTGTCTGCACATAGTCCGGACGGATCACGGCGCGGAGGCGGCGGGCGCGCTCGCCCGCAGACTGGTCGTACCACCACGGCGCAGCGGCGGCCAGGAGCGCTATCTGGACAGGTCTTTACCAGAGGAGATCGGCTCCGACCCGCTCGCCGAGGTCGTGGCCTGGGCGCTGGAGCATCTGCACGAGCAGTTCGACGTGGAGACGCTCGCGGCCCGCGCGTACATGAGCCGCCGTACGTTCGACCGGCGGTTCCGCTCGCTCACCGGGAGCGCGCCACTACAGTGGCTGATCACCCAGCGGGTGCTCCAGGCACAGCGGCTGCTGGAGACCTCCGACTACTCGGTCGACGAGGTCGCGGGCCGCTGCGGCTTCCGCTCCCCGGTGGCGCTGCGCGGCCACTTCCGGCGCCAGCTGGGCTCGTCCCCCGCGGCCTACCGGTCCGCCTACCGGGCCCGCAGGCCGCAGGGCGATGCCATGCCCCACGGGGTCATGGAGTCGGTCGTCCCCGCCCAGGCGTCCCCGCACTCCAGGCGGGCGGCGGCAGCCGCCAGCACGCCCGGCCAGGCGGCGGCGTCGGCGTCGGTGGCGGAGCACGGAAAGACCGGATCCGACATGTACGCGACAGGTCCGGCCCGTCCGAGTCTGCCCGGCCAGCGGAGCGCCCCGTAGGGTAAGGCGCATGAACGATCGAATGGTGTGGATCGACTGCGAGATGACCGGGCTCTCGCTGACGGACGACGCACTCATCGAGGTGGCCGCGCTGGTCACCGACTCGGAGCTGAACGTGCTCGGCGAAGGGGTGGACATCGTCATCCGCCCGCCGGACGCGGCGCTGGAGACCATGCCCGAGGTGGTGCGGCAGATGCACACCGCCTCGGGACTCCTCGACGAGCTGGCGGGCGGCACCACGCTCGCCGCCGCCGAGGAGCAGGTCCTCGCGTACGTACGCGAGCATGTGAAGGAGCCCGGCAAGGCCCCGCTGTGCGGAAACACGGTCGGCACCGACCGGGGCTTCCTGCTCCGCGACATGCCGACGCTGGAGGGCCACCTCCACTACCGCATCGTCGATGTCTCCTCGATCAAGGAGCTGGCCCGCCGCTGGTACCCGCGGGCCTACTTCAACAGCCCGGAGAAGAGCGGCAACCACCGCGCGCTGGCCGACATCCGCGAGTCCATCGCGGAGCTGCGCTACTACCGCGAGGCGGTCTTCGTACCCCAGCCGGGCCCGGACTCGGACACGGCCAAGCAGATCGCCGCGAAGCACGTGCTCCCCGGGGACTGACCACCCCGGAGCAGCGCCGCACCCGGGCCCCTGCCCCGCCCCGTGCGCCGCCCCCGCCCCGTGGCCCCGCCCTCGTCGGCCCGGAGCGGGACCCGGCCCCGGAATCCGGGCGCGAGCACCCTCGCGGACCCTGTACACTTTTTCTCGGCCGGTAGGGAACGAAGACCGGCCCTTGGTGGGTATAGCTCAGCTGGTAGAGCACCTGGTTGTGGTCCAGGATGTCGCGGGTTCAAGTCCCGTTACTCACCCTTGTCGATCAAGGCCCGACCCGCGGAAAGCGGATCGGGCCTTGATCGTTTCCCAGCCCTGGGAACATGGCCTTCCCCCATGGTCCTCGCGTGGCGGCCCCCGCTGGTCCCCGCGTGGCGGTCCCCGCGTGGGCGGGGACGGGTCCGCACGAGCCGGCGGGAGCGTTGGCCGGGGCCCACCGGCGCTGCCCGCTTGGCGCAGCGCGGCCTCGGTGCTTTCCCGCGCTCTCCCTGCGTCCAAGGCATCGCCCGCCACAGCGCATGCCCACGCCCTCCGTTCGTAGGGCAGCGCCCGGACACCGGCCGGTGCGTCTGGCCCGATCGTCTCGCAGGAGCAAGCCGCTATCTCCACACCGGCGCACCGGTCTCCAACGCTCTCGACGCGGACCAGCAGTACCGTGGATCCACAAACCTTCTGGCGGGGGTCACATGAACACCACCTCTATTGGCGACCGCATCCGCAGCCTGCGCGAGTTCCGCGACGTCACCCAAGAGCAACTCGCCGAACGTGCCGGCGTCCACGTGGACACCATCCGAAAGCTTGAGCAGAACGTCCGGCAATCCGCCCGCATCAACACCCTGCGAGCCCTCGCACGCGCCCTGGACGTCCAGCTTGAGCGCCTAGTAGGACAGCCCACCGTGACCCAAGAACTCACCGCAGACGGCGGCCTGATCGCTCTGCGGGACGCCATCCAGGATATCGCCGCGCTTCCCGGCGTCCTCTCCGACGGCAATCTTGAAGAGCCGCCCGACGCGGACACCTGGACGGCCTCTGTGAAAGCGGCCACCAACCTCTATTGGGCAGGCGACTACTCCGAACTGTCCAGCATGCTGCCGCTCCTCCTTCGCGACGGCCGCGCGGTCGCCCGCGAGGCTGACACCGAGCGTGTGTGGCAGCAACTCGCCCTCTCCTACCAACTGGCCGCGTCCCTCGCGGCACAAGCAGGGCATCCGGACTGGGCGTTCGCTGCTGTCGAGAAGCAACTCGCCGCCGCTCAGCGCGCCTCTGACGCGCTCATGGAAGGAATGGGGATCTCGACGCTCTCGTGGATCCTGCTGAGGCAGGGGCGGTGGGAGGAGGCACAGGACGTAGCCGAGCGAAAGGCCGACGCCCTTGAACCGCCGTCGTTCCGCCGGGCTACCCCGGCGCACCTCGCGGTATACGGCAACCTGTTGGTCGCCGCCGCCACTCCAGCGGCACGGCGGGACAATCGTGACGCCGCGGTGGAGCTTCTGAACGCGGCCGAGACCGCGGCCACCCGGTCAGGTCCGGTCCGGGCCTACGGATCAGCGTTCTCGGTAGTCGACGTCCGAACGCAGCAGGTCAACATCGCTCTCGCCGGGCAGGAGCCCGAACCCGCCGACGCCCTCCGGCTCTCCCGTGGTGTCGACGTGGACGAGATTGCCCGGCCTGTTCACTCCGCCGCCCACCGCGTGGATGTTGCGCAGGCGCGCTATCAAACGGGCGATCACGACGGTGCGTTGGAAAAGCTGCTTGAGGTGGAGAGCGACCAGCCCGAGTGGATCCGATTCCAGACGCTGGCCGCCACTACTGTTCGCGAGATGCTGGAGGCCGAGCGCAGGCGCAACACCGCTCTACGATCCCTGGCCGCCCGCCTTGGAGTGGACCCGACTCTCTGAACGGGTAGGACAACACGTCCTACCCGGGCAATCATGGGCTGCCAAGTAGGACATTCTGCCACTGGGCTGTGATCGCGCGAATTCATAGCGTGATCCGCATGAGGCGACGCCGTCCAGCCCCCGCCAGGGTCGGCCGGCGCCGCACCGCATGCAGCCCAGGAGCCGACCATGCCCACACCTTCCGCCATCGAGAGCGCGATTTCCCGATGGCTGACGTCGTCCAGCCCCCATCCAGCTGTCGTCCGCGAGGTGTGGCAGGACGGCCGCCCGGCGATGCTGCGCACCGGCAACCCGTACGACGCCGTGAAGATGCCGTTGCCGCTGGTCCACGCGGCGGCCGACAGCAGCGCCCCGGACGTCGTGGCCGCCGTCCTGGCCGAAGCGCTCGACGGCCCCGTGATCTGCCACCCGCGCCACTGGTATTACGCACTCGTACCGGCGGGGACCTGCGGGACGTGGCGAGGTGCGGAGGCTGTGGTCCGTGGCCCGGGCGGCTGGCTCGGGATCCCACGACCGGACCGCACGGAGCCGACACCCGTCACCCCCTACTGGGCCGTCCCCGTGAAGCGGCCCGGGAAGCTGTGCGCCGCCGAGGCCGTGGCCGAACTGCTCCGGGCCGGCCGGGCCCGCCTCGAAGGCACCGCCACGTGAACGCCACCAGGACCCGCGCGTACACCACCCCCGCCTGCCGCCTCGGCGAGCACGAGGAGTGCCCCGGCCCCGGAGAGACACGCCTGCCCTGGCAGACGCCCACACAGCCGCCGGTCGAAACCCTCCGCTGCGCCTGCCACTGCCACCGGGAGCCCCCGTCATGACGAAGTGCCCCGGCGGCGACCATGACTTCCCGGTCGAAGACGACGACGGCGCCCGCTGCGAGGAACACGGCATCACCCTGCTGTGGAACGGCCCGCCCATCACGGAGGACGACCTCCTCACGGAAGCAGGCGCCCTCGCACCGTGTGGGCCCTGCCTCGCCGCGCGCCTCTTCGGCCTCAGCTCTCCGCACCGCTGCCTCGGCCGCAGCGTCGCGCGCGCCCTCGTCACCGGAATCACCCTGGCGGAGCCCGAGCCGTGCCCCTGCGACTGCCAGAGGGAAGGCGCACAGTGAGCGAGCGGACCCAGCAACTGCTGTACGCCGCCGTCCTGGCCGTCCTTCTGGCCGTCCTCGCCGTCGGCATCGTCGGCTGCGCCGCGACAGGCGACACCTGGGGGCCGCCCCCGGACCGAGTGCTGAGCACGTGAGTCCCGCCCGGAGGCCCGGAGGCCGGGGCGCTCACGGCCGTACGGCGCGGCCTGTCGCCCCCGTCCGGGCCGTCGCGCCGGCGGCCGCGACGCCCGCGCGCGCTGGATACTGAAAAATTTACTCAAATCCTCTTGACTCCCCCCACATATGGCGGAAGCTGAGGAGTAGAGCCATAACCCCGAAACAGCCACAAAGCCGGTGAGGACGTCTGGTCGGCGGAGTGACTGGGACAGGATGTGGTTTCAGGCCCCCGGCAAGCCGGCGCGATACCGAGGCGACAGTGACGACTGGAGCTTCAGGACACGCGCAGCACTACCGGGGACTGTTTTTTGCCCTCGGCGCCTCAGGACGACCCCCGTA
The DNA here is from genome assembly GCF_040303865.1 of Streptomyces sp. NPDC094034. NCBI lineage: Bacteria > Bacillati > Actinomycetota > Actinomycetes > Kitasatosporales > Streptomycetaceae > Streptomyces > Streptomyces sp. NPDC094034. The sequence continues at coordinate 528,154 of NZ_JBEOUD010000001.1, forward strand.
CCACCAGTTCCGTCGGCAGCACCAGTTGCCGCGGGCCTCCGCCCGGCTCCGTCTCCCCGGCCTCCGTCCCGCCCGGCCCCGTCGGGTCGGACGCCGTCCCCGCGGCCGCCGGTGACCGTCGCGCGATCTCCGACAGGACCACCCGCGCCATCGCCCGGCCCATCTCCTCGATGGGCTGCCGGACGCTCGTCAGAGGCGGGTCCATGTGGCGTGCTATCGCCGAGTCGTCGAAGCCGACCAGCGCCACGTCCTCCGGTATGCGCCGGCCCGCCGCGCGGAGGGTTTGGCGGGCACCGGCCGCCATGACGTCGGAGGCCGCGAAGACCGCGTCCAGGTCCGGGCTGCGCGCCAGCAGCTCGCGCATCGCGCGACGACCGCCCTCCTCCGTGAAGTCGGCCACCGCGATCAGCGATTCGTCCGGCGCGTGGCCGGCCTCCGCGAGGGCCCGGCGGTAGCCGTCGAGGCGGCAGGCCGCGCCGTAGACCTCCAGCCGGCCGGTGATCGTCGCGATCGTACGGCGGCCCCTGGAGAGCAGATGCGTCACCGCCGTACGGGCGCCCCCGGCATTGTCGGAGTCGACCGAGGGCAGCGACTCGGCCGCCGAGCGGCGTCCGCTGATGACCGTCGGGATGCCTGTCCCGGCCAGCAGGTCCGGCAGCGGATCGTCCGCGCGGACAGAGACGAGCAGCACCCCGTCGACCCGGTGCGCGGCCAGGTACTGCGCCAGCCTGCGGCGCTCGCGCGCGCCGCCCGCGAAGGTGAGCAGCAGTTGCATCCCGGTCTCGGCGAGCGCCTCGCCCACACCGCTGACGATGTCCGAGAAATAGGGCTCGGCGAAGAACCGCGCCTCCGGCTCGGGCACCACCAGGGCGATGGCGTCGGCGCGGTTCGCGGCGAGCGCGCGGGCCGCGCGGTTCGGTACGTACCCCAGCTCGGCGATCGCCGCCTCCACCGCGGCTCTGGTCCGGTCGCTCACCCGCGGCGAGCCGTTGATCACCCGGGAGACCGTGCCGCGCCCGACCCCCGCGCGCGCCGCCACTTCTTCGAGCGTGGGCGGCTTTCCGCCGCCCCGCCGCGTCGGCAGGGCCGTACCGGCTGTAGCGGCCGTAGCGGCCGTACGGGCCTCATCCGCCCCCCGGGCCGTCCGAGCTGTCATCTCCGCCTCCCCATGAATCCGTCCCGTGGAATCCGACCCGAGTCCAGCCCGGTCCCTTGACACCCCCTACAGGGACCCGCGACGCTTCAACACATCACACATGGGAGCGCTCCCACCGTACCCGACCCATTCATGCCCCGCACGCTGCCCGACCACGCCCGGCCGGCCACGAGTGCCGGAGGAACCGGGCATGTCGGTGCACTAGGAGGACGTCATGCGTACACGTACTCGCTCGTCCCGGATGGCGGTCCTCGCCGCCGTCGCCGCGCTCACCGCCGGAGTCCTGGCCGGTTGCGCCCAGGACAGCGAAGGCCCTTCCGGCAGCGCCACGGGCGGCGGCGGAGACGGCGGCGAGGGGAAGACCACGCTCACGGTGGGGGTCTTCGGGGCCTTCGGCCTGAAGGAGGCCGGGCTCTACGACCAGTACATGAAGCTCCACCCCGACATCGTCATCAAGCAGACGTCCATCGAGCGCAACGAGAACTACTACCCGCAGTTGCTCACCCACCTCGGCAGCGGCAGCGGACTCGCCGACATCCAGGCCGTCGAGGTCAACAACATCGCCGAGATCACCGCCACCCAGGCGGACAAGCTCGTGGACCTCGGAAAGACCGGTGGCGTACGGCAGGACAGCTTCCTGCCGTGGAAGTGGTCGCAGGCCACCAACAAGGACGGCCGCACCATAGGGCTCGGCACCGACATCGGCCCCCAGGGCATCTGTTACCGCAAGGACCTCTTCGCCGCGGCCGGGCTCCCCACGGACCGCGCGTCGGTCGGCGCGCTCTGGGCGGGCGACTGGCGCAAATATCTGGATGCCGGAAAGAAGTTCAAGGCCAAGGCGCCCAAGGGGACGGCCTTCGTGGACTCGGCGAGCGGCGTCATGGCCGCCATCACCGGCAGCGAGGCGAACCGCTTCTACGACAAGGACGGCAAGGTCGTCTACAAGACCAGCCCGTCCGTACGGAACGCGTGGGACATCGCCGCGGAGTTCGCCGGGGCGGGACTGACCGCCAAACTGCAGCAGTTCACCCCGGCCTGGGACCAGGGGTACGCGAACGCCGGCTTCGCCACGGTCTCCTGCCCGGCCTGGATGCTCGGCTATATCCAGGACAAGTCCGGCGCCGCGGGCAAGGGCAAGTGGGACGTGGCCGCCGCACCGAAGCCCAGCAACTGGGGCGGCTCCTTCCTGGTGGTGCCCGAGGCGGGCAAGCACAAGAAGGAGGCGGCCGAACTCGTCGCCTGGCTGACCGCGCCCGAACAGCAGGCCACGCTCTTCGCGAAGCGCGGCAGCTTCCCCAGCTCCCAGGCGGCGTACGCGCTGCCCACCGTGTCCGGCGCCAAGCACGAGTACTTCGACAACGCCCCCATCGGAGAGATCTTCTCCGCCGCCGCCCAGGGCGTACCGGTCCAGATCGTCGGTCCGAAGGACCTGATCATCGCCCAGAACCTGGCCGATGTCGGCATGCTCCAGGTCGACCAGAAGGGCACCTCCTCCAAGGACGGCTGGGACGCGGCCGTCAAGGCGATCGACAACGCACTGGACCAGTGACCGATGGCAAGCAGTGACGCCCCCGCCGTCCCGGAGACAGGTGTCGGGGACACGGCGCCCGTCTCCGGGTGGCGGGAACAGCGAGGGGACGGGGAACGGGACGACCGGCGCCGGGAGCGGCGCAGCCGCTGGTACCGCCGCGACGTGCGGTGGAGCCCGTACGCCTTCATCGCCCCGTTCTTCGTCTTCTTCCTGGCCTTCGGCCTCTTCCCGCTCCTCTACACCGGCTGGGCCTCGCTCCACCGGGTGGAACTGACCGCGCCCACCGACATGGAGTGGGTGGGGCTGAGGAACTTCTCCCGGCTGCTGAGCGACGACTTCTTCTGGAACGCGCTGAAGAACACCCTGACCATCGGGGTGCTCTCGACCGTTCCACAGCTGCTGATCGCGCTGGGGATCGCGCATCTGCTCAACTACCGGCTGCGCGGCTCGATGTTCTTCCGGGTCGCGGTGCTCACTCCGTACGCCACTTCGGTGGCGGCCGCGACGCTTGTCTTCGTCCTTCTCTTCGGTCGTGACTACGGAATGATCAACTGGGTGCTGGGGCTGATCGGTATCGATCCGGTCGACTGGCAGAACGGCAACTGGACCTCCCAGCTCGCGGTGTCCACGATCGTCATCTGGCGCTGGACCGGCTACAACGCGCTGATCTACCTGGCGGCGATGCAGGCCATCCCGGACGATCTGTACGAGTCGGCGGCGCTGGACGGGGCGTCGCGGTGGCAGCAGTTCCTCCATGTGACCGTCCCTTCGCTACGGCCGACGATCCTGTTCACCTGCGTGGTCTCGACGATCGGCGCGACCCAGCTCTTCGGCGAGCCGCTGCTGTTCAACGGCGGCGCGGGCGCGACGGGCGGGGCGGATCACCAGTTCCAGACGCTCGGGCTGTATCTGTACGAGCAGGGCTGGGTGAATCTGCATCTCGGCCGGGCCTCGGCGATCGCCTGGACGATGTTCCTGATCCTGCTGGTCATCGGCGCGGTGAACTGGATCATCGCCCGCCGTCTCCGCAAGAGCGCGTAGGAGAGAGAGATGGCGACGACGACTTCAGGGACCGGCGACATGACGAGCGGCACAACCCGTCGCTCGACCGGTGATACGACCGGTGATACGACTGGCAACACCACCCGCGGCGGAAACAGGAAGGGCGCGGGGCGGCACCTCCACGGCGGGCGGATCACCCACGCCGTACTGATCCTCTTCACCGCCGGCTCGCTCTTCCCCCTGGTGTGGACGGCGATCGCGGCCTCCCGCAACAACACCCGGCTCGCCCAGACCCCACCGCCCTTCTGGTTCGGCGGAAACCTCTTCAAGAACCTCGAAATCGCCTGGACCGACGCCAACATGGGCACGGCACTGCTCAATACGACGATCGTCGCCGGGGCGATCGCGGCGGGCACGGTGCTCTTCTCCACGCTCGCCGGTTTCGCCTTCGCCAAGCTGCGCTTCCGGTTGAAGAATCTGCTTCTGCTGCTGGTGATAGCCACGATGATGGTGCCGCCGCAGCTCAGTGTCGTACCGCTGTACATGCTGATCGCCGAGCTGTCCTGGACCGATCAGCTCCAGTCCGTCATCCTGCCCACCCTGGTCAGCGCGTTCGGGGTGTTCTTCATGCGGCAGTATCTGACCGGGGCGCTGCCCACCGAGCTGATCGAGGCGGCCCGGGTGGACGGCGCGAGCAGCTGGCGGGTGGTGTGGCATGTGGTCTTCCCGGCCGCGCGGCCCGCGATGGCCGTGCTCGGGATGCTGACCTTCGTGATGGCCTGGAACGACTTCTTCTGGCCCATCATCGCGCTGACCCAGAACGGCAGCCCCACCGTGCAGGTGGCGCTGACCGGGCTCGGCCGCGGCTATATCCCCGATCAGTCGGTGATCATGGCCGGCGCGCTGCTGGGCACCCTGCCGCTGCTGATCGCCTTCGTGATCTTCGGCAGACATATCGTCGGCGGCATCATGCAGGGCGCGGTCAAGGGGTGACGGCCCGTGCGGCCGGCCTCATGGGGCCGGTGCCCGTACGGCCGGCCTCATGGGGCCGGTATCCGTACGGTCGGCCTCGTGGGGACGTGCCCGTACGGCGGGTCCTCGTGGGCCCGTACCCCTGTTCCTCATCTTTCCTTACTCCTTTCCCTCATCCCTCCGGTCAACGGGAGCCGCATCATGTCCGACACCTTTCCGCCCGGGTTCCTGTGGGGCACCGCCACCGCCGCGTACCAGATCGAGGGCGCGGCCCAGGAGAACGGCCGTACGCCCTCCATCTGGGACACCTTCAGCCATACCCCCGGCAAGGTCGCTCGGGGGGAGACCGGTGACATCGCCGTCGACCACTTCCACCGCAGGGCCGAGGACGTCCGGATGATGGCGGACCTCGGCGTGAACGCGTACCGCTTCTCGGTCTCCTGGCCGCGCGTCCAGCCCACCGGCCGCGGCCCGGCCATACAGCGCGGTCTCGACTTCTACCGCGGTCTGGTCGACGATCTGCTCGCCCGTGGCATCGAGCCCGTCCTGACGCTCTACCACTGGGACCTGCCGCAGGAGTTGGAGGCGGCGGGCGGCTGGCCCGAGCGCGAGACGGCGTATCGCTTCGCGGAGTACGCGCGAAGCGTCGCCGAGGCGCTCGGCGACCGGGTGACACGCTGGACGACCCTCAACGAGCCCTGGTGCAGCGCCTTTCTGGGCTACGGATCCGGTGTGCACGCCCCCGGACGTACGGACCCGGTGGCCGCCCTGCGCGCGGCGCACCATCTCAACCTGGGTCACGGGCTCGCGGCCCAGGCGCTGCGCTCCGTACTCCCGGCGAGCGGCCAGGTCTCGGTCAGCCTCAATCCGGCGGCGGTCCGGGCCCGTACGGGGTCGCCCGAGGACCGGGACGCGCGCCGCCGTATCGACGCCCTGGCGAACCGGGTCTTCACCGGCCCGATGCTGACCGGCGCGTACCCCGAGGATCTCCTCGCGGACACCGCGCGACTGACCGACTGGGCATTCGTCCAGGCCGGCGACGAGGCCGTGTGCCGGCAGCCGCTGGACTCGCTGGGCATCAACTACTACCAGCCCTCGGTGGTCTCCGCCGAGAGCGGCCAGGACGCCGCCGGGCGGAACCGTCAGGACGGCCATGGCGCGAGCGAGTACTCGCCCTGGCCCGGCGCGGAATCCGTCGTCTTCCACCAGCCGCCCGGTGAACTGACCGAGATGGGCTGGTCGGTGGATCCGAGCGGACTGTACGACCTGCTGCTGCGCTATACGCGCGAGGCGCCCGGGCTGCCCCTGATGATCACCGAGAACGGCGCGGCATACGCCGACAAGCCGGACGCCGACGGCGCGGTCCACGACCCGGACCGGATCCGCTATCTGCACGGTCATCTGTCGGCGGTACAGCGCGCGATCGCCGACGGGGCCGATGTGCGCGGCTATTTCCTCTGGTCGCTGATGGACAACTTCGAGTGGTCGTACGGCTACGGCAAGCGCTTCGGCGCGGTCCATGTGGACTACGAGACGCAGCGCCGTACGCCGAAATCGAGCGCGCGGTGGTATGCCCGGCTGGCCGGTACGGGGGTGCTGCCGGAGGTGCCCATCGGCTGACGCCGGTTGAGCGGGGGGGCGCGCCCCGGCCGGGGTGGGGGGTTGGATACCGGCCGGAGCGCGCGGTGCGGGTGCTCGTGCGGGTGCTGATGCCGATAGGCTAGCCGCCCCGCTCCGGACGAAGGACCCATTCAGGGCAGGAGCCGCTGGTCTTAGGGCGCGCTTAAGGGGCGCATCGGAAGCCGTTAAGGGTCCGGACTCGCGCGGCGTCCGCGACGTCTCAGCCGGTGGCCCCGGCGCGGCCCGTCCGCGCCGCGCCATCCGTCGAGGCCGATCCAGATCCGTACCTCGGTACCGCCGAGCACCGAGCGTCCGATCCGTACGTCGCCCCCGGTCGACTCGGCGACCCTGCGCACGATGTCCAGGCCGAGCCCGGTCGAGCCCTCCCGGCCGCCGCTGTTGCCCCGGGCGAGGGCGGCCCGCGGGTCGGCGATTCCGGGGCCCGCGTCCGAGACGAGGACGATCACGGCGTCCTCCCCGTTGTGCACATCGACGGAGAAGGCCGTGCCTTCCGGCGTGTGGCGGAAGACATTGCCGAGCAACGCGTCGAGGGCGGCGGCCAGTTCGGCGCGGACGACCGGGATGCGTACGGGGCGGCCGATGCCCGCGACCCGCGCCGGGCGCCCCTCGTCCTCCGCCAGCGCCGACCAGAAGTCCATCCGTTCCCTGACGACTTCCGAGACATCGCACCCGCCGGCCGGGCCCGCCGCCCCCGTCTGCGGTTTGGCCTCACGGGCGGTACGGATGATCGTGTCGACCTCGCGCTCCAGTTGCGCGACGGCGGCCCTGGTCTGGTCGGCGGCCGGTCCCTCGCCCAGGGACGCGGCGTTGAGGCGCAGTACGGTGAGCGGGGTGCGCAGCCGGTGGGAGAGATCCGCCGCGAGTTCCCGCTCGTTGGCGAGGAGACCGACGACCTGGTCGGCCATGGAGTTGAAGGCGATCGCGGCGGACCGCAGCTCCGCGGGGCCCTCCTCCGGGACGCGCGCGCCGAGTTTTCCCTCGCCCAGCGCGTGCGCGGCGCCCGCGAGCCGCTGGGCGGGTTCGACCATCCGCACGCCGAGCCGGTCGGCGACGGCGACGGACCCGACGATGAGCGCGAGCCCCACGCCCGCGAGCACCAGCCAGGCGGTGGTGACGCCCTTGGAGACCTCGTTCTGCGGAACGTAGATCTCGACGATCGCGATCTGGCCGGAGCCGAGGGCGGTCGGCTGGAGCAGTACCGACCCGCCGACGACCTCGGCCATGGCCGCGCGGGGGATCCGCTGGACGGTCGCCAGATCCTTCTCGGCGGCCCGGCCGCGCCCGATGTCCAGCCGGCCGGCTCCCGGCCCAGGGGCGGCCGGGACATGCACGGCCATCCGCCCCTCTGCACCGGCGTTGGTGGAGGCGATGGCCCGCTCAAGCTGCTCGCGGTCGGTGGTGATGGAGAGGGTGGGCGCGATGGCGGCGGCCTGCCGCTCGGCGTTGGAGAACGCGCGGTCCCTGGCCATCTCCTTGATGACCAGTCCGAGCGGGACGGCGAAGGCCACGACGACCATGACCGTCACGGCCACGGCCACCTTCACCAGGGCCCATCTCATAGGGGCGGCTCGGGGACGGGCGCTCCGGCCGCCGACGCCCCCGGAACCGACGCCCCCGTTACTGGCGTGCCCGGTACCGGCGTGCCCGGCACGGGCGCCTCGGGAAGGGGTTGCTCCCGTACGGGTGGCTCGGACACGGACGCCTCGGACACGGACGCCTCGGGGACGGGCGGCACGGGCGGCTCCAGCTTCACTCCGACGCCCCGCAGCGTGTGCAGATAGCGCGGCCTGGCCGCCGTCTCACCGAGTTTCCTTCGCAGCCACGAGAGATGGACGTCGATGGTCTGGTCGTCGCCGTACGACTGCTGCCACACCTCCGCGAGCAGTTCCTTGCGTGACACGACCACCCCGGGGCGCCCGGCGAGGAAGGTCAGCAGGTCGAACTCCCGCCGGGTCAGATCCAGCCGTGCCTCGTCCAACTCGGCCTGGCGGCGCAGCGGATCGATCGAGAGCCCGCCGACCCGGATGACGCGCGGCGGCGTGACCTCACCGGCGCCGGCGCGCGAACGGCGCAGTACCGCCGCCATCCTGGCCGCCAGATGCTCCACCGAGAACGGCTTGGTGAGGTAGTCGTCGGCGCCGTCGTTGAGCAGCCGTACGATCTCCGCCTCGTCGTCCCGCGCGGTGGCGATGATCACTGGTACGTCGGTGATGCCCCGCAGCATCTTCAGCGCCTCCGCGCCGTCCAGATCGGGCAGACCGAGGTCGAGAATGACCACGTCGAACCGGAAATGGGCCACCTCGCGCAGCGCCTCCAGAGCCGTGCCGACGCTCCGCACGGTGTGGGAGGCCTCGGTCAAGTGCCTGATGAGGGCGGAGCGTACGAACTGGTCGTCCTCGACCACGAGCACACTGGGCATGGGCGGCACCGTACGCCATCCGGGCCGTGCGGGAGGGCCGCTCCCGTGGGCCGGCCGTGACCAATGTCCGTTCCCCGCGCTCACGGGACAGCCGTGGCAGTCGTGGCAGGGGTGGTGCAGTATGGCCCGGATGCGTAGGGGACTCGTGCACACCCTGGCGTGGTCGCTCGCCACGGGCGCGGCGGTCACGCTGTCGTGGTGGGGCGTTCACTCGGTCATGGCGGGCACGGCGTACGACCCGCCACGCGCGCTCCCGCTGCCCGTGGACAGCGCCACGGGCGCGAGCCCCCGGGCCTCGTCCACCTGGCGTCCCCCGAGCCCGTCCGCGCGGCCACCCTCCTCGCCGACGGCGGCACCGAGCCACAGCGGTCGGCCCTCGTCGCGTCCACCGGCCGAGCAGACGAAGGACACGGCCGGGAACGGGAACGCGGACGCGGACAGGGGCCCGGCCGCGGGCGCGGAGACCGAACCGTCCGGCTCCTCAGGTGAGGTGAAGAGCTATACGGTCGACGGCGGCCGGGTCGTCTTCGACATCCACGGCGCCTCGGCCGAACTGGTCTCGGCCACGCCCGACAACGGCTGGCAGATGCAGGTGTGGGCCCAACCGACCTGGATCCGGGTCACGTTCACCCGGGACGGCCGGGAGGTGTCGGTGTTCTGCACCTGGAACGGCCACCCTCCGATGGTCCAGTTCGACGACCGCTGAGCCTGTTCTCCGGCCTCCGGTGCGCGATCACCCCGGGCCCGAAGGCTCGCGGGGTGTCCTCGCCGCCGGTCCAGCCGTAGGCGCGCCCTTGGACGAGGGGCCGGGGGGCCGGGCGCGGGGCCGGGATCAAGCCGGAAGGGTGCGGCACAGGGCGAGAGCTCGTATCAACTGAACGCGTCGGACGGGGGTGGCGGCGACGCCTTGGCGCTCGCATCGGTCACCACGGCCGCGCCGCCGGTGAAGTCGGTCAGCGCCCGGCCGTGCTCCACCCGGCCCGGATGCGGATCGCTCGCGACCCGCCGGGTCAGCTCGGCGACGGGCGGTTCACGGTCGGAGGCGAGCAGTACGGCGTTGCCGAAGCGGCGGCCCCGGAACACCGCCGGATCGGCGGCGAGCGCGAGCCGCCCGAAGACGGTGGCGGCGGTGGCGATCTGGCCGCGCAGATGCGCCAGCGGCGGACCGTCCGCGAGATTGGCCGCGTAATGGCCGTCCGCCTTCAGGACGCGGCGTACATCGCTCAGGAACTCGACGCTGGTCAGATGCGCGGGCGTACGGGCGCCGTCGAACACATCGGCGATCACCAGATCCGCCCAGCCGTCCGGCACTTTCGCGAGCCCGGCCCGCGCGTCGGCGGTACGGACGCGGATGCGGGCGTTCGGGTCCAGCGGAAGGTGCTCGCGTACGAAGTGGACGAGAGGACCGTCCACTTCGACGATCTGCTGGGTGGAGCGGGGGCGCGTGGCCGCGATGTAGCGGGCGAGGGTGAAGGCCCCGCCACCGAGGTGCACGACATACAGCGGTCGGCCGGCGGGCGCCACGAGATCCACGACATGGCCGAGCCTGCGCTGATACGCGAAGGACAGACGCGTGGGGTCGTCGAGGTCGACATGGGACTGCGGGGCCCCGTCGATCAGCAACGACCAGGCCCGCGCCCGCTCCCGGTCGGGAACCAGCTCGGCGCGACCGCCGTCGACATCCTCGGCCAGGGCCGCACGGGGCGCCCGGCGCTTGTTCTTTGCCACGGCTCTATTTTGAGGCTCGGTTCGCCTCCGGGGCGCGCGCACCCCGGGGAGCGGATGTCCGGCGGGCTATCTACATCGGTCGGCGGCCTCAAGGAGCCGCGCCGCCTCGCCCAGCGCCTCCCTCAGCAGCGCCGGATCCGTGACCGGGCCCGTCGTGTCGGGGTGGAGCAGCCAGTCCGAGCCGATGACCGGGGGTTCTGCGGGGAGGCGGAGACCTCGGCCGTTCGTCTGTGTACAGGCGCTGCCCGGCATGTCCCAGCCCGCGGCCGTACCCGGCGGGACCAGAAAGCCGAGGATGTCGCACGGGCCGTCGTGGAACACCGGCCCCACCTTGGGGGTGGCGCCCCCGCGGCGCAGGATGTCCACCGCTTCGAGGCCCTGCCGGGCCGGCACCGTCACCAGGTCACAGGGCTCCCCGGCATCGTCCCGGGAACGCCCGCCGCACTCCTGGCCGGGCATGCGCCGGGCAGTCGTCCGCGAGCCACCACTGGTGTCCATACCGACCTCCACGTTGAGCGTCTCCCGATCGTTCAACGCGTTCCGGCGTCAACGGCTACGGCGGCGCACCGTCGAAAAAGATGGCAGTTCATGGCAGATCATGGGCGAGAAATCCGGTTTGTAGGCAAACTCTATGTGTCACCATCGTCACAGCCGGTACGTTCTGCCCGTCGGAACAACCGGAGTTGGGCCCCGCGCCACCCCACACCGCACGCTCCGGGTGACCCGCGGGCACCAACGGCTGTACCAGGAGAGGGCTCGGTCATGGCGTCGTCTCGGGCAGTTCCCAACCTCGCCTTCCGTCGGCTGCGCGCGCGGCGCTCGCCGGGGGAGTTCGCGGCCGCCGTGCGCAGGGCCGCGCGGGAGATCGGTGAACAAGTCGCCTGTGACGCACGTTATATCGGACGGGTGGAGGCGGGCGAGATCCGCTGCCCCAACTACGCGTACGAACGGGTCTTTCTGCATATGTTCCCCGGGCTGACCCTGGAGGACCTCGGCTTCGCGCCGCGTGAGCACGTACGCGGCAGAGCGCCACGGGCCACGATGACCACCGCCACGGACCGGGTGGCGGCCGTCAACGGCCGGAACGGCACCGGCAGTCCAGGCGTGACCGGCGAAACCGGCGAGAACGGCGAAACCAGCGAGGAGAGCGACGTGCTGCGTCGCGCGTTCATGACGAGCGGCCCCGTCACGGTGGTGGCCGCCTCTCTCGGTCTCGGCGGTACGGCCGCCGCGGCCGTACCCACGCCGCGGCGGACACCGCGGCTGGTCGGCGACGCCGAGGTGATGGCCGTCGAGGCGGCCGTGCGGCGGATCCGGCTGCTGGACGACCGGCACGGCGCCGACGGGATCTACCGGCAGGCCGCCCAGCCGCTGCGCGCCGCGTACGCGCTGCTCGACTCGGGAACGCCCGCTCGCCAGTCCACCGCCGACCGGCTCCACGCGGGCGCCGGTGAGCTGTCGATCTCGGTGGGCTGGCTCGCCCATGACTCCGGACGCTTCGACGACGCGCGCTCGCACTACGCGGAGGCGCTGGCGACGGCGCGGATGGCGAACGATCCGGAGGTGGAGGCGCACGCCTTCGCCAACACCTCGTTCCTGGCGAAGGATTCGGGCCGGTACCGGGAAGCGGTAAGAACCGCGCAGGCCGGCCGGCGTGCCGCCAGGCATCTGGCCTCGCCACGGCTGCTGTCGCTGCTCGCCCTGCGCGAGGCGGCCGGCTGGGCCAAGCTCGGCGAGCGTACGGACTGCGAGCAGTCGCTGTCCCGGGCCCATCGCCTCTTCGACCGCGGCCCCTCGGACGCCGACCCCGAGTGGATGTCCTTCTTCGGTGAGCCCGAGCTGGAGTCACAAGTGGCGCTGTGTCACGCGGCGTTGGGCGACTGGTCGCGCGCGGCCCGGCACGCCCATCGCGCGACAGCGCTCCAGAATCCGCACTTCGTCCGGAATCTCGCGCTCTACCGGGTGGAGCTGGCCACGGATCTGGCCCGCGCGGGCGCGCCGGACGAGGCGGCGGCGGCCGGCCATCAGGTGCTCGATCTGCTGGACGTCGTCCAGTCGTCCCGTATCCATACGAGACTCGCGGCCACCGCACGGGTTCTGCTGCCGCAGCGGCGGCTGCCGGAGGTGGGTGCCTTCCTGGACCGCCATGGCTCGACGAGCAGCCGGGCCTGAGGGCCGGACGAGGGCCGGGAAGCCAAGAGCCCGGCAACAGCGGCCCGGGGCCAGCGGTCCGGCCTCCAGCAGCACGGGGTCAACGGGCCGACCTCCAGCAGCACGGGCCAGCAGTCCGAGGCCAGCGGGCCGAGGTCAGCAGTCCGGGCTCAGGGCGTGAGATGCGCCGTGTCGTTCCAGATCTGGATCGCCGGCAGGCCGTACGCCCAGCTCAGCACTGACACCGACGTCGGATCGAGCCGGATGCGCGCCGCGAACGAGATGTCCTCGCCCAGCCAGCGCGCGCCGATCGCGCGCAGGATGTGCCCGTGGCCGAAGACCAGGACGTCGCGGTCCGCCTCGCGCGCCCAGGAGACGACCTCGTCGGCGCGGGCCGAGACCTGCTCCAGGGTCTCGCCGTCCGGGACCCCGTCGCGCCAGATGAACCAGTCGGGACGGTCCGCCTTGATCTGCGCCGGGGTCATGCCCTCGTACGCGCCGTAGTCGAACTCCATCAGCGCGTCCCACTCCTCGGCCCGGTCGCCGAAACCGGCCAGCGCGCAGGTCTCGGCGGCGCGCGCCAGCGGGCTGGTGCGTATCTCCACGCCGGGCAGCCCCGACCAGGGCGCCTGGTGGAGACGTTCACCCAGCAGCTTCGCGCCGCGCCGGCCCTCGTCGAGCAGCGGGATGTCCGTCCTGCCCGTGTGTTGGCCGGACAGCGACCAGGCTGTCTGACCGTGCCTGGCGAGCAGGATGCGCGGTGCCATGAAGGTGCTCCCTGAGGTTCACAAGTGGTGCTGTTCCATCATCGCGCACCTGAACGGAGAGTGACGTCCAGGGGCAACCTCCCGGAAGATCCCCGCGTCCCTCCCTCCGTCAGGGAGTGATGTTGTCGAACATTATTCCGGAGGTGCACCCGGCCGAAGGACTCAGCCGCATACACCGTACGGTGAACGTCGGCCGACAACCGCATGAAAGTACGATGGAGATCGTCCGAATGCCGTACAGAGCCGGCGTGCCGCCGCAGAGCCCTCGCCCCCGGGCCCGGCCCCGCTGGTGGACCGAGCTGACGCTGCTCGTCCTGGTCTACGCGGCGTACTCCCTGGGCCGGCTGCTCGCACGGGGCGACATGTCGACCGCCGTCGACCACGGACTCGCGATCCTCCGAGTGGAGAAGGCGCTCCTCCTCAACGCCGAGCATCCGCTCAACCGGCTCTTCACCAGCACCCCCGCCCTCGGCATACCCGCCGACTTCGCCTACGCCTCGCTGCACTACCTCGTCACCCCGGCCGTCCTCGTCTGGCTCTTCCGCCGTCGCCCCGCCCGCTACCGGGCCGCCCGTACCTGGCTGATGCTCTCCACCGTCCTCGGCCTGGCCGGCTTCACCCTTCTGCCCACCTGCCCGCCCCGGCTGCTGGAGGCGGGGTACGGCTTCGTCGACACCATGGCGCAGTACAGCGCGTACGGATGGTGGGGCGACGAGGCGAGCGCCCCGCGCGGTCTCGGCGGGCTGACCAACCAGTACGCGGCGATGCCCAGCCTCCATGTCGGCTGGGCCCTGTGGTGCGGGGTGCTGCTGTGGCGGCACAGCCGTAACCCGCTGATGAAATGGGCGGGCGCCGGCTATCCGCTGTTCACCACCGCGGTGGTGATGGGGACCGCGAACCACTACTTCCTGGACGCGGTCGCGGGCGCGGCCGTGATGGGCGTCGGGGCACTGCTGACCCGGCCGGCGCTGCGCGCGGCCGAGTTCGTACGGGGCTCGGCCGAACGCGTACGGGGCGCGGCCGAGCCCGCGGCGTCGCGGACCCCACCCCGTAAAGACCCGATTGTCAGCGGCGGATGCGAGACTTCCGCGGGTGAGCGATTCCCTGGGCAGCGGACCCGCACCAGCACCTCCGGTACCACCCCCGGCACCACCTCCGCGGACGACACTCCGGCGACGGCTCGCTGAGCTGCGCGGCCCCGCCGTCGCGCCGCATCCGCTCGACGCCCGTGCGCTGGCCGCCCTCGCCGCCAACCCCGGCTGCCGACGGCGCGCCCTGCTGGACGGCGCCGGAGTCGACAAGGCGGCGCTCGCGTCGGCGCTCGGCTCGCCCGCCCCGTTCGGCCAGTCGCAGTTCGCGTTCATGCGCGGCAACGCCTTCGAGGCCAAGGTCAAGGCCGACGGCGGTACGGAGCTGATGCGGCTGCTGTCCGAACGGCTCGGCGGGCAGTCACCCCCGCCGGCCCCCGACGACGTCCTCGTCCCCGATCTGTCCGCGGCCGGTCCCGAGGGCCGTACGGCCCGTACGGCCCTGGCCCTGCGCGAGGCCACGGAGGCGCGCGCGTGGGCGCTGCTCGACCATCCGCTGCTGGCCCTTGAGGTGGCGGGCTCCCCCGCGTATCTGGAGCCGGACGCGGTGGTGGTGCGTCCGGACGGCCGGTGGACGGTCGTGGAGATCAAGTCCTTCCCGATGATCGACGGTTCGGCGGACGCGGCGAAGGTGGGCGCGGCGGCGCGGCAGGCCGCGGTGTACGTGCTGGCGCTGGAGCGGGTCGCCCTCCACACGGCGGGCGCGGAGGTGGCCGACCGCGTCCTGCTGGTCTGCCCCAAGGATTTCTCCAACCTGCCGGCCGCGTCGGTCGTGGACGTACGCAAGCAGTTGTCGGTGACACGCCGTCAACTGGCCAGGCTGACCCGGATCGAGGACATCGCGGCCGGGCTGCCCGAGGGCACCACCTTCGATCTGGACCACTGCTCGGGCGAGGAGCTGACGGCCGCCGTCGAATCGGTCTCGGCTGCCTACGCGCCCGAGTGCCTGTCCGCGTGCGAACTGGCCTTCCACTGCCGCCACCGGGCCCGCGCACAGGGCGCGGTGGAGGCGCTGGGCCGTGGTGTGCGGGGCGAGTTGGGCGGGCTGACCACGGTCGGCGCGGTGCTGGCGGCGGCGCACGGCGCGGCGGGCGACCCGGCGGACCCGACGGTCATCGCCCTGCGCAGGGCGGCGGCGCTGCGGACGGAGGCGCTGGCGGCGGCGTCCGGGGCCTCCGGTGAAGCGGCCCAGGGCGCGGCCGAGGGAGCCGGGTCGGTCATGGTGGCCACGGACGAGGCGGTCGCATGTCGCTGATCAGTACGCTCGCGCGGCTGGAGGCCATGGAGAGCGGACGGGCCCGGCCGCTGGCCACCGTCCGGCACCGCAGGATCTCGGACAAGCCGCTGGTGCTCGTACCGCTCACCACGGCGGGCGAGGCCGGTGCCCCGCTCGGCGCGCTGGTCGGGACGGACCGGGACGCGCCCCGGCTGCTGACCGTCGCGCAGCCGCGCGACCGCGATCTGCGGTTCGCGTTCCTCGGCGAGCTGGCCGAGGCGGTACTGCCGTATCTGGACGCGTACGCCGAGGTGATCGAGCCGGCCGAGCGCAATGAGACGGACCCGGAGACCGGAAAGCGGATCAAGGTCGAGGTCGAGCTGTGCGTGGACGCGCCGCAGTTGATCGTGCCGAGCCGGCCGGGCATCGATTTCGTACGGCTGCTGGGGCGGTCGATGCGGTTCCGACGTACGGCCGAGGACGATCCGGACGCCCCGTATCCCGCACCGCCGCGTGTGCCGTTGCTCGGTCGCTGGCTGACGCACTACGGCGAGCGCGCCCGGGTGCCGGGGTCCTCGCTGCTGCTCGCGGCGACCGATCTGCTGAACCGCCACTGGGCGACCGGGCAGTCCAGCCTGGAGGACCAGCATCTCGGCGCCCTGCTCTCCTGGATCGATCCGCCGGAAGACCTCTCGGGCGCCGAGGCGGCGCTCCGGGCCGAGCTGGACCGGGACCGCGGCGGGCAGCTGCGCTGTCCCCCGGCGGGGCCCGCCACCGACCCGGCGTTCGACAACAGACTGCTGGCGCCCGCCATCGAGGGGTACGACCGGGCGCGCCAGGCGCTCGCCGCGGCGGAGGACGGGCCGGGCGCGGAGGAGCAGTTGGCCCGGCTGACGGCGGCGGAGCGGGAGATCCGCGAACTGCTCGCGGGTGTCATGCGGCCGACCTGGGACGCGGTGTGGCGCGGCCTCGACCTGCTGCGCGCGCTGCCGGAGGGGGAGCGCGTCACCGACCGCTGGACACGCGACCGCTGGTCGTTCACCGGCCATCGCGACCGGGTGCGCGCCGGGGAGCCGCCGCAGCCCCGGCGGGACGACGCGGTGACGGCGGCGCAGAAGCTCGCCTCGCGTGAGACGGCGCAGGCGCGGCTGGAGGCCCAGGAGGCGCTGGACGATCCGCTGGTGTTCGCGGGGCGCAGGCTGTCCGGCGAGGCCTTCCTGAGCGAGGTGACGGAGGTGGTGATGGCGTACAGCGAGAGCAAGCGGCCGAGCCCGCGCCCGCTGGTCACCGTCCGCACCGAGGACCGGCCGCATCTGGAGGCGGGTACGAAGGTGTTCCGCTCGCTGGACGGCAAGCCGCAGTCGGCCGAGTTCGTACGGTCGTCCACCGCCGACTCCCACGGCGCCGACCGGGCCGACAGCTCCGACAGCTCCGACGGTGTGCTGGTGCTGCGGCTGACCGACCGGATGGGCCGCGGCAAGGAGCCCGCTCCCGGTTCCGTGCCGGAGAAGGGCGACCGGATCGCCTGGACGCTCTTCGAGCACGACCAGCGCGGTGGCCCCGGATTGCCGGACCCGGAGGAGACGCCGTGGACCCACGGCGGGCCCCCGGAGGCGCGGGACGCGTCCCTGACCCCGAGCCTTCCCGAGGCTCCGGACCCGATCACCGAGGAGGACTTCCTGTGACGGACACCGCGGCGTCGGTACCCGCCACTTCGGACAGCGCCACCAGCTCCGCCACCGGCCGGGCGGCCTTCGACCCGGGCGCGGCGGCCGCGCGTGCCACCGACGCGATCCTGCGCGACACGCTGCACGGCACCCACCGCGGTGTGGTGGTCGACTCGCCGCCCGGCGCGGGCAAGTCGACGCTCGTCGTCCGGGCCGCCCGGGAACTGGCCGCGGCCGGACGGCCGTTGATGGTCGTCGCGCAGACCAACGCCCAGGTGGACGACCTGGTCGCACGACTCGCCGAGAAGGATCCCGAGCTGCCGGTCGGCCGGCTGCACAGCAACGACCCCGACCCGTACGACAAGGCCCTGGACGCGTTGCCGAATGTCCGCAAGTCCGCGAAGGCGGCGGATCTGGCGGGGCTCGATGTGGTGATCTCGACGGCGGCGAAGTGGGCGCATGTGCGGGGCGTCGAGCCCTGGCGGCACGCCATCGTGGACGAGGCGTACCAAATGCGTTCGGACGCGCTCCTCGCCGTCGCCGGGCTCTTCGAACGCGCCCTGTTCGTCGGCGACCCCGGCCAGCTGGACCCGTTCAGCGTGGTGGGCGCCGACCAGTGGGCGGGGCTGTCGTACGACCCGTCCGCGAGCGCGGTCTCCACGCTCCTCGCGCACAACCCCGAGCTGCCCCAGCACCGGCTGCCCGTGTCATGGCGGCTCCCGGCGTCCGCGGCGCCGCTCGTGTCGGACGCGTTCTATCCGTACACCCCGTTCCGCAGCGGTACGGGCCGTGGCGACCGGGGGCTCGCGTTCGGGGTGCCGTCCGACGGCTCGGGCCCCGACCGGGTGCTCGACGAGGCGGCCGAGTCCGGCTGGGGCCTGCTGGAGCTGCCCGCCAGGCGTACGCCCCGTACGGACCCGGAGGCCGTCCGGGCCGTGGCGCTGGTCGTGCGCCGATTGCTGGACCGCGGCGGCGCGGCCACCAGCGAGCGCTCCCCCGATCCGGTGCCGGTCACGGCCGACCGGATCGCGGTCGGCACCGCCCACCGCGACCAGGCGGCGGCGGTCCGCGCGGCCCTCGCGGAGCTGGGGGTGAGCGGGGTGGCCGTGGACACCGCGAACCGGCTCCAGGGCCGTGAGTTCGATGTCACGGTGGTGCTGCACCCGCTCTCCGGCCGACCGGACGCCACCGCGTTCCACCTGGAGACGGGCCGACTGTGCGTCCTGGCCTCCCGGCACCGGCACGCGTGCGTCGTGGTGTGCCGCGCGGGCGTGGCGGAACTGCTGGACGAGCACCCGTCGACGGAGCCGGTCCAGCTGGGAGTGACGGTGAAGTTCCCGGACGGCTGGGAAGCGAACCACTCGGTCCTGGCCCGCCTCTCGGAGCACCGGGTGAGCTGGCAGCCCTGAGTCGACTCCGCCCGAAGAGCGTGGACGGCAGGGGGCCGATTCGCGCCGTGAAGCGTCCACAGGCCCCGACACCAGCGCATGGACCTGGCTCCACCGGCTCCTGTGCGCCCTTGACGCGGCCCACGGCTCAAAGCGAGGGTCATGCGACAAGTCGCAACATGCTTATGCGGGAGAGGTAGCCATGTCACTACTGTTCTTCGGCAAGGACCCCGAGACGGACGAGGACCACTGTCCGACCGTCTGGGTGGATGACGAGAACGATGACCTCGTCTTACAGGGGTGGAAGATCGACGGCGCCACGGAGAACAAGTGTCTGCAGGTCGGCCCGATCTCCGACACCGAAGCCGTCATTCGCGTTCCGGCCCGAATGGTGCCGCAGATCAGGAAGGCGTGCGATGCCGCAGAACGCTCAGCCGAGCTTCGCTGAGTGCATCCAGGACACGAAACACTCGGCGGTGCATCTGGAGATGCGCGACGACTATGGCGACAACGAACGGTTCGCCGCCTGGCGACGAGGAAAACGGATCGACTGGGACGACCGGGCATCCTGGTGGCGCGGCTTCCACGACCAGATCGCCGGGGCAGTTGCACGTGGCGTTTCCATTCGCCGAGTCCGCATCGTCAGTGAGCCCGTTTCGGAATACATCCGTTGGGAGCACCACATCACGCGGGCCAACATCATCGCTGGAGAGCAAGTCCGATGGGTGCCACGCGGTCTCGCGTCGGACCTTCTGCTTCCGTGCAACGATTTCTGGCTGTTCGATGACCAACTGGCGAGGATTCACCACTTTGCCGGGAACGGCTCTCTCGTCTCTGACGAGTTCGCTTCCGAGCCCGACATCCTGAAAACGTTCGCCGTGTCGTTCGAAGCCGCGTGGGAACGCGGCATCTCACACGAGGAATACACGGTCTGATCGTTCCACCATCGCCTTCCGGCCGGACCATGCCTTCGTCTCCATTCTCCAGTGCCCAGGCCGTGCGTGAGTCAGTGGCCGCACGGCTCAAGGAAATTCGCCGTGATGCGAACCTGACGATGCAGGACCTGGCTGACAGGTGCGGCTGGAACAAGGCGAAGACCTCACGCATCGAGGCCGCGAAAACCACCCCGTCCGATACCGATATCCGGTCCTGGTGCACTGCCTGCGACACAGAGGAACAGGCGGCGGATCTCATCGCCTCGTCCCGCTCGGCAGATTCCATGTACGTCGAGTGGCGACGGATGCAGCGCACGGGCCTGCGCAGGCTCCAACAGGCCAATGTCCCCTTGTACGAGCGGACGAGACTGTTCCGCGTGTACTGCTCCCGGGTCATGCCCGGTCTCCTCCAGACCGAGAGCTACGCACACGCGCTTCTGACGCTGATCGCGGATTTCCGCGGCCTGCCGAACGATGTCACCGAAGCCGCGGCGGCCCGCGTGGACCGATCGCACGTCATTCGCGACGGTCTCCACCGCGTTGTCCTGCTGGTCGAGGAGGACGTACTCACCCACCGGATCGGCAGCAACTCGGTGATGGCCGACCAGCTCGGCCACCTGCTGACTTCGATGTCATATCCCGCCGTCTCGCTCGGCATCATTCCTCGCACAGCGCCCCGAGTCATGTGGGGGCCCGAGACATTCACCATGTTTGATGACCAGCGGGTTCATGTCGAATTGCTGGCCGCGAAGGTCACCGTCACGACACCGACTGAGGTGGGCGTGTACAAGCGGGCGTTCGCGCGCCTCGCCAAGATGGCCGTGTACGGTCCGCCGGCCCGGACTTTGATCAGCGGAGCGCTCGACGCTCTCGACTAACCGCTCTGCAACAAGATGCAACAACGTGGACCGGGAACTCCCTTCCTTCGTAACGTCACTGACATCCGATCAGCCATGTCGTGGTCAGCGACAGGAAGTGAGGCAGAAATGGGCAAGAAGGGCGGGAACCACTCCGGCAAGCCGGATACCTCCAGCAGCGACGGCCACCGCGACAAGCCACCTGGCCCGACCAAGCCGTACGAGCCGCCGAAGAAGTGAGGCCGAATGACGACGCAGCAGCGACTGGTGGAGACGCTCAAGAGCAAAGGGGTTCTGTCTCCTGAATGGCAGGACGCCGTGACCTCGGTGGATCGCGCGCTGTTCATCCCCGAGGTCATCGAAGAAGGGGACTTCACCACCGATCCTGAGGGCTGGTTGCGGACTGTCTACTCGGACGCACCTGTCGTGACTCAGGTCAACGATGGTGAGCCGACGCCCGAAGGTGAATTCAGGCTCTTCACGTCGTCCTCCTCCATGCCGTCGATCATGCTCGAAATGCTGAGCCTGCTCGATGTGCGGGAAGGGCAACGGGTATTGGAGATCGGTACCGGGACCGGTTACAACGCCGCCTGGCTGTCACACCGGCTGGGCGAGAACAACGTGACCACGGTGGAGGTGGACGAGGCGGTGTTGTCCACAGCCGTGCAGAACCTGAAACGGGCGGGATTCCACCCGACGACGATTCTGGGAAACGGTCGTGCGGGGCACCGCGGGTGCGCGCCGTACGACCGCGTGATCTGCACCTGCACCATACGAGATGTGCCGTCGTCGTGGTTGGAGCAATGCCCCCATGGGCGCATTGTCAGTCCATGGGGCAGCAGCTTCTTCAGTGGCTCGTACGCCACGCTGAACGTGGTCGACGGTAAGGCTCAAGGGTGGTTCTCCGGTTACCCGGCCTTCATGTGGGACCGCACCCAGCGAGCCGGGGCCGGTCGCGTCGCGGACATGTACCACCAGGAGAACGGAGCGAGGAGCACCACCGACATCCCTCCGCAGAACGTCATCCAGGACGACCCCGCCTTCTTCACAGGGCTGAGCCTCACGGACGCGTGGTACCGGTGGTGCGACGCGGACGACGGCAGCGGAGAAGCCACCTTGTGGTTCTTCGCCGACGACCGGAAGTCGTGGGCCACCGTCGACTACGTCCCGGACGCGGAGACCTACGAGGTGGAGCAGTACGGGCCCCGTGCGCTGTGGGACGAGGTCCGGAAGGAGTTCCTTGGTTGGCATGACGTGGGGAAGCCGGAACGCGGTCCCGGTTCGGTCTGACGATCGACGGTGACGGGCAGCGGGTGTGGCTGGATGCTCCGCATAACGTCATCGGAAAGAGCGCCGTCGGAGAGAGCACCCTCGGAGAGACATAGGCGCGCTCACTGGCTCGCTATGCCTTCGCCACTCAGCAGGTCCCGGCCGAACTCGACCATCTTCCTCGTGTAGTCCTCGGTCCACTGCGCGCGCAGCGCGATGTCCGCCGTCGTCAGCCGGTCGAACCGGCGGGGATCCGCGAGCTGCGCGGCGGCGATCGCCTGGAACTCGACGGCACGGTCGGTCGCCGCCCGGAACGCGAGAGTCAGCTCCGTGGCCCTGGCCAGCAGATCGGCGGGGTCGTCGATGGATTCGAGGTCGAAGAAGTGCTCGGGGTCGGCGACCGCCTGCGAGGGCTCGAAGAGCAGCGGCGCCGGCCGCAGCCGCCGCTCGCTCCGCTCGGGATCCGGCATCGGTTCTCCTCCTGCTCGTGCGTGTCCGGCCTCTCGGCCACCGTCCATTGTCCCGCCCGGCGCAAGGGGGCCTCGAAAGGTGCCCTGCTTCAGGGTCCTGGCCTGCCGTGATCGGTGCCACGGCCAAGGCGCCGTCCGGTGGCAGCGCCCGCCCCGTGCCCCTTCCGGGCGCTGCTCCGAATCGTTCGAAGACGCTGGGAGACCTCGTTTCGGCGGGGGCTTCCTTCGTTCGTTCACCGCGCGCGGCGGGCGAAGCCGACGGGCAGAGTGAAGCGGGCGGGCCGGATGGGGCAGGTGAGTAACCCGTGTGGCATATGCGGTGCGCAGGTTACGCCTCCCCGCGCCGCCCTGTCCCGTCTTTCGCGAACTCTCGGGAATGGGTTCATTACTCCCGGTAGATCTGACTGCCATGAGCGTAT
Organism: Streptomyces sp. NPDC094034; assembly: GCF_040303865.1. Lineage (NCBI taxonomy): Bacteria > Bacillati > Actinomycetota > Actinomycetes > Kitasatosporales > Streptomycetaceae > Streptomyces > Streptomyces sp. NPDC094034. The sequence continues at coordinate 550,830 of NZ_JBEOUD010000001.1, forward strand.
GGCTACGAGATGAATCCCCGCTGAGCCCCGGAACGAGTGCCGACGAGCGCCGCACCGGCGTCTTCGGCCTTCTCCATGACGAGGGCCGCCCTCACACCGCGCGGGTCACCCCCGCCGGCGCGGAGTGGCTCGCCTCCGCCGGACCGTACTCCCGCTCCACGCTCTCCCTCTGGAACGCCCGTCCGACCGCTCCCGCAGTGCTGCCGTGCGGCTCCGCCTTCGATGTGGTGAACGCCCCCGCGATGTTCGGCCGGCGCATGCTGGACCGGCTCTGGTCCAACGGTCCCGGCTCGGGACCGGTCGCGGCGTATCGCGGCCGTACGCTGCTGTTCGCCGCGCCCGGCACCGCCCAGCGGCTGCCGTCTCTGCTCGCCTGGGAGGAGTGGGGCGGCTCGGGGCCCGACGAGCGCGAGGCGGCACCGCCGCCCCTGCTCTGCCACGGCACAGGTGACGCGGTGACCGTACCGCCGCTGACGCCGGGATCCGCGTCGGGGCCGCGCTGGCTGGTCGCGCCCGACACCCGCCACCCCTGGCTGCCGGGGCCCGATGTGCTGCTCTGGGCCTGCGTACGGGCGGCCCGCGACCAGAAGGCGTCCGCGACCGGCTCCGTACCGCGCCCCAGGACGGCGCCGCGAGCGTCGGCGGAAGCCATTGCCCGGCTGCCCCGGCCGCGCTCCTGACCACGGGAAACGCCATCCAAACGGGTCCGCGTATATCGATTTTTCTTCGCGCCGATCCGGGTGCTAAGGTCTACGACGTCAGCAGGCGCCGCTAGCTCAGTTGGTTAGAGCAGCTGACTCTTAATCAGCGGGTCCGGGGTTCGAGTCCCTGGCGGCGCACAGACATGAAGGAGCCTCTCGCGTGAGCGGGGGGCTCCTTCGTTTGCCCTTCGGCCCCAGGGCCGGTCCTCGTACCGCGACGGTACTAACGCGCGACCTCCGGGGTGATCTTGACGGTCCAGGCCCCGGTGGGCGTACGGTCGGCCACCTGCACCCGCGTCCGCTCCCCCTCGACCGTGAAGGTCTCGCCGACCCCCAGCGGCGCGTCGGCCAGCGGCGGATACACCGAACGGTCCCAGCAGGCCTCACCGTCCGGATGGGTGTCCACCACCTCGACCGGGCCGCCGCCCGACGCCGTCTCGCCGCGCACCCGGTAGATCAGCACCCCCTCCGTACAGGTGTGCAGATCGTTGCCGGTCGCGGCGCGCGCCTCGATGGCCAGCGCGGTGTTCCGGCCGGTCCTGACGACGGCGAGCCGGGTCCCGACGCTCCCGCCGGGGGTAGGCGCCGCGGCGATCGGCTCCAGGGTGAGCAGGCTCGTGCCCGTGGGCTGCACGCACCGCACCTGCCGCTGGTCCAGCCAGCCGAGCTTCCACTTGTGCCAGCCGAAGAGATCGGGCGCCATCCCGAACTGGCTCCCCATCACATCCCAGTCGCCGACATAGGTGTCCCAGTCGCCCCTGCCGTCCGTGGGGCGGTGGTAGAGGTCCGCCAGATCGAAGACATGCCCGGTCTCATGGGCCAGCACATTGCGGTCCGGCGGGTGTCGCTCGAAGACGGTGACGATACGCCGGATCTCCGTGCCGTCCGCTCGCATCGGCCGGTCGAAGTTGACCACTTTCGTGGCATCGGAGTCGACCCCGGGCGCGTCCGGATCGGCGACCAGATACACGACGTCGTAGCGCGAGAAGTCGACCGCCGGATCGGCCGCGGCCAGCGCGTCCCGCAGATAGGCCGTGCGCCGGGCGGGCTCCCAGTCACGCCTTATCCCGTAGTCGGTGGAGGCGTGCGGCATCCGGAACCACTGGAGCTGGGGGTGGGCGCGCAGCGCGAACTTCCCGTACGAAGCCTGTTCGTAGAAGCGGCTGGTGGCCGGGAAGTGATCGGCGGCCAGTTCGGCCGGGTCGGCCAGCGGCACCGAGTCGGGAAAGGAGAGAAAGATCATGACCGCGTCGAGGACGCGATCCGGGCGTGGATAGGAGGCGTTCCAGGTGTCGAGGCCGAGGGAGTGGTGGGCGGCGGTACGCGGCAGGGCGCAGGGCCCTTCCGGCGCCGAGGCCCCCGCGGGCCCCGCGATCAGTGATGTGGCGGCGAGCGCCACGAGGGAGGTCACGGCGGCCGCGGTCCTGCGCAGGCGTGGCCGTTCCACTCCCCCGGGTGGCTGCGGACGCTGCACATCGACCTCCGTTTCCGGATTGGGGGACACCACTCCCACCTTGGGTCGTTTTGTATGACTCCGCCCTGTTCCGCTGCACCGGATGGGTGAGGAGGCTTGTGACCAGGGCGTCGACGACCCGACACCCCGAGGCGTCACGGAAAGTCACAGGCGATCACGGCGGGCTCTCCCGGTGCCACAGACGTGCAGAAACGATCGCGCGGTGGCAAGCCGGCGGGATTACGCTGCCTCTTCGCCGTCCTGGAGCTGGAATGGCCGCCCGGCCTGCCTCTATGATCGGCACACTTTCCCTGGCAGACCCGTCCCGACCACTCTGTACGACTCTGTACGACACGACTGCACCGCGGGAGCGAGCCGTGAGCGGAACCTCCGAAGGACCGCGTCCAGCGGCGGTCACCGCGGCCGGCGTCGCACGGCCACCCGTTACGGAGCGTCATACCTTCGGCAGAACAGCCGCCGAGTCGTTGGACGGGCGCGGCGCACCCGCCCCTGGCGGCGCGTACGCGGGTGGAGGCGCGCACGCACCGGGCGGCGCGCGGTCGGCGGACGATACACACGCGGCAGCCGACGCACTGGACTTCCGCGGTGCCTTCCGGGCCGCCGAACTCGCCATGGCCGTGATCGACCACGAGGGCGCGGTCGTCAGCGTCAACGACGCGCTCGCCGTGCTCCTCGACACCGAGCCCGCCGCGCTCACGGGCCGGGCCGCGGCCGATCTCGTCGACCTCGCCTCCGACAGCCGCACCTGGGACGCCTACAGCGCGGTGCTTGAGCGCCGGCGCGCCCGCTTCCGCTGCACCCGTCGTCTCAAACACCCCGACGGACGGACGCTCTGGGCAGAAGTCACCGTCGTCCCCGTACCCGAGAGCCGCGGGGCGCTGCTCTCGATCGCGGACATCAGCGACCGGCGCGAGCTCCAGGCGCGGCTGCGCCATCTCCAGATGCACGATCCGGTGACCCGGCTGCCCAACCGCACCCTGTTCTTCGAACGGCTCTCCGCCGCGCTGGAGGCCTCGACGTACGACGGCGTCACATACGGCGTGACCTATGGCGTGACGTACGGCGGGTCCCCGGCCCATCCGGACCGCGGGCCGTACGGCGATGGCAGAACAGGGCGGATCGGGCTGTGCTACCTCGATCTCGACGGCTTCAAGGCCGTCAACGACACGCTCGGCCACCGCACCGGCGACCGGCTGCTCGCCGCCGTCGCGACCCGTCTCACCGAGTGCGCCGACCAGGACGGCTACACCCGCAGCGGCGGCCATCTGGTCGCCCGGCTCGGCGGGGACGAGTTCGCGATCCTCGTCGAGGACTCCACCGGTACGGAACAACTCGCCGATCTGGCACGCTCCGTACTCACCGCGCTCCAGCGCCCCTTCGATCTGGCCGGGCAGCGGCTCTCGGTCTCGGCGTCGATCGGGGTCGTGGAGCGAGCCGCGGAAGGCACCACCCCGACCGGTCTGATGCAGGCCGCCGACACCACGCTGTACTGGGCGAAGGCCGACGGCAAGGCCCGCTGGACCCTTTTCGACCCGGAGCGCAACGCCCACCGGATGACCCGGCAGGCGCTCACCTCGACGCTGCGGCCTGCCGTGGAGCGCGAGGAGTTCGTGCTCCAGTACCAGCCGCTGGTGGGGATGGCCGACGGGGTCGTGCGGGGGGTGGAGGCGTTGGTGCGCTGGAACCACCCGCAGTTCGGGACCCTGGCGCCGAATCGGTTCATCGGGATCGCCGAGGAGGACGGCTCGATCGTGCAGCTCGGCCGCTGGGTGCTGCGTACGGCGTGCCGCCAGGCGAGACGGTGGCAGGTGGACCACCCGCACACCCGGCCGCTCTTCGTCAGCGTCAATGTCGCCGTACGCCAGGTCTGGGACTCCGACCTGGTCGCGGACGTGGCGGAGATCCTCGCGGAGACCGGTCTCGCGCCGCAACTGCTACAGCTGGAACTGACGGAGTCCGCGGTGATGGGGTCGGCGGGCCGGCCCCTCCAGGCCCTCCAGGCGCTGAGTGACATGGGCGTACGGATCGCCATCGACGACTTCGGCACCGGCTACTCGAACCTCGCGTATCTCAGCCGGCTGCCCGTCTCGGTCCTCAAGCTGGACGGCTCGTTCGTCCGTGGTTTCCGTTACGACGAGGGTGTCCATCCGAGCCCGGCCGACGAGACGATCGTGGAGGCCCTGATCCAGCTCGCGCACCGGCTGGGGCTGACGGTCACCGCGGAGTGCGTGGAGACCTCGGGCCAGGCCGCCCGGCTCCAGCGGATCGGCTGTGACACGGGGCAGGGCTGGCTCTTCTCCCGTCCGGTGGCGCCGGAGCGGATCGCGGAGATGGTCGCGGTCAGCCCGAGAGGCAGGTAGCGGCACGTCGCGACAAGCAGAGGCATGTGACGGCCACTCAGGCCATCATGTGCCGCCCGTACGTGGCCCGTACGCGCAGGACGTACGGGGCGTACGGGGCGTACGAGATGTACGTGGCATACGGGGGCGTACGCGCGGGCCATACCCGAACGGATGGGCCCTTGGCTGGCGGGGACTCGCCATTCGTTCGGGTGGCCTTGCCGCTGGTCCGGGCGCTGGGTGATCGTGGAGAGGCGTCCCGGTGTCTGTCCCGCCGGTGTCCCGCCGGGGCGTGAGACCACGGCAGCGGCGGAGACGACGGGGACGAAAGACATGAGCTGGGAAACGGGCAGGACCGGCGGCGGGGGCCAGGGCAAGCACGCGGGCGGCAAGGATCCTGGTACGGCGAAGCCTTCGCCGGACACGGCTCAGCCCAGGCCCGGACCGAAGCACGGCAAGTAGCGCGGTGACGGATGCCGTGCCGGGCGGCGCGCCCCGTACAGGCGCCGCCGAGCGGGCCGCCATGCGGGGGCTGCTCGACGGGTTGCGCGGTGCCCTGGCCGGTCCGCTCGCGCCGGAGTGGGAGCGTGCCTTCTGGGCGGTGCCGCGGCACCGGTTTCTGCCGGAGAGGGTCTGGGTCGACGAGGATCTGACGGCCTGTAGCCGAGGGGCTGCGCCGGACCACTGGCTCCGCGCCGCATACGCGAACGGGCCGGTGGTGACGCAGATCAACGACGGCCGGGATCCTGGCGACGGCGAGCGCCGGGCCTCGTCGTCGGCGTCGGCACCGTCGATCGTCTTCCGTATGCTGCGCCTGCTGGCGGTGGAGGACGGGCACCGCGTGCTGGAGATCGGCACCGGGACCGGCTGGAACGCCGGGCTGCTGGCGCATCGGCTCGGCGGTGAGCGCGTGACCACCGTCGAGCTGGATCCCCTGCTCAGCGCGCGGGCAGCACGTCAGCTCCGCACGGCCGGTCTGGAGCCCCGGGTGGTCACCGGTGACGGCACGGCGGGGTACGCGCCCGGCGCCCCGTACGACCGGGTAGTGGCCACCTGCTCCGTACGGCGGGTGCCGCGCGCCTGGCTGGAGCAGACCCGGCCGGGCGGGGTGATCCTCACGCCCTGGGAATCACCCTGGTTCTGCTTCGGGTTGCTGCGGCTCACGGTCCGGGACGACGGCAGCGCCTCCGGCCGGTTCTCCCCGCACTCGGCGTTCATGCTCATCCGCAACCAGCGCACGGACCTGCGGATCTACCGCGATGTCGTGGAGGACGACCAGATACCGGAGCGGTCCGCCACGGAGCTGTGCCCCTGGGCGGTGGCGGGCGACGACCCGGCCGCGCGCTTCGCCATCGGCCTGCGGCTCCCGGACATCTGGCGTGCCTGGCACGACAACCCGGATGTGCATGGCGTGGCGTCCCGGCTCTGGCTCGCCACCACCGACACCACGTCCTGGGCGGCCGTCGACTGGGACGACCGGACGGACCATCGGCTGACGGTCTGGCAGTACGGCCCGCGTCGACTGTGGGACGAGGTCGAGGCCACGTACCGATGGTGGCTCCGGGCCGGCAGTCCGGGCCCGGAGCGCTTCGGTCTGACCGTCGCCCCTGACGGCGGGCAGACACCATGGCTCCACACCCCGGCCGGGGTGTGGAGGTCGGGGACGGACGAGCCAGAGCGGTGACGCTGGGGACCATCCCCGGTGACGCTGGGAACCGTCCCCGCTGACGCTGGGAACCGTCCCCGCTGACACTGGGAACCGTCCCCGCTGACACTGGGAACCGTCCCCGCTGACGCTGGGGACCATCCCCACTGGCCCCGGGCCGTCCCCATGCCCCTGGGACCGCCCCGCTCCCGCTCCCGCCTCACTCCCGAGAGAGTCCGAGGGCTGGGCGTCAGGCAGGCAGGCCGTACACGTCCGCGATCAGCTCATAGCTGCGCAGCCGCTCCTCGCCGCTGTGCGCGTGGCTGGTGAGCATCAACTCATCGGCGCCCGTGCGCTTCTGAAGGTCGTTGAGGCCGTCGCGGACCGCGTCCGCGGTGCCGTGCACGATATTGACCAGCCAGTTGTCCACGAACTCCTGCTCCACCGAGCTGAACCGGTACGCCTCGGCCTCCTCCGGTGTCGGAACGAGCCCCGGCCGGCCGGTGCGCAGCTGGACCATGGAGAGGGCGCCGGTCATGACCTGGCGGCGCGCCTCGCGCTCGTCGTCGGCGGCCAGGGCCGAGACGCCGATCAGCGCGTAGGGGGCGTCGAGGACGGCGGAAGGGCGGAAGGACTCCCGGTACAGGTCCAGCGCCGGGACGGTGTTCTGCGCCGAGAAGTGGTGGGCGAAGGCGAACGGCAGCCCCAGCACCCCGGCCAGCCTGGCGCTGAAGCCGGAGGAGCCGAGCAGCCAGATCGGCGGCCGGCCCACCGGGCCCTGGACGGGCCCCGGCACCGCGTGGATACGGGAGTACGGGTGGCCGTCGGGGAAGTCGTCGTCCAGGAACCGGGTCAGCTCGGCGAGCTGCTGCGGGAAGTCGTCGGCGCCTTCGTTCAGCCGGTCGGTGCGGCGCAGCGCGGCGGCCGTCGCCCCGTCGGTGCCGGGTGCGCGGCCGAGGCCCAGATCGACCCGGCCCGGGGCGAGCGCCTCCACCGTGCCGAACTGCTCGGCGATCACCAGCGGAGCGTGGTTGGGCAGCATCACACCGCCGGAGCCGAGCCGGATGCGCTCGGTGTGCGCGGCGAGATGGGCGAGGATCACGGCCGGGGAGGACGAGGCGACGCCCGGCATGGAGTGGTGCTCGGCGACCCAGTGCCGGTGGTATCCCCTGCGCTCGGCGAGCTTCGCGAGCGCGACGCTCGTCCGGAGCGACCGGGTGGCCGTGGAGCCACTGCCCACCGTGACCAGATCCAGTACCGAGAGGGGTACGGGCGCGGTGCCGTGTGCCGTGCCCCTGATGCCGTCCGTCGTGCCTCGGCTCGCGTCGTCCACCGGTCAGACCCTTCTGCGTATCGAATACGTACAGAAGGGCAACAACAGGAGGGAGTCTCCGGTTATTCCCGCGCCAAGCCGCTTATTCCCCGCACCGTCAGCGCGGGGCCTCGTACTCCCGGCCCTCGAACAGTTTCCCCAGCCGGGGCCCCCACGCCCTGCGCCGCGCGAGCCGCAGCCCCTCCCAGACCGTCACCTGGTTCGCGGTGAGGACCGGCTTGCCAAGGATCTCCTCCAGCTCGGACAAATACGCGATCGTGTGCAGGGCCGTGTCCGGGAGCAGGACGACCTCCGCGTCCGGATGGTCGCCCGCCCGGGCCAGTTCGAGGACCTGCTCCCGCTCCCAGGTGCCGACCTCGGCGGCGGTGATGATGCCGCTCGCCCGGTCCGAGACGACCTCGATCGCGGCCGCCTTGAGGAAGGCGGCGAAGTACGCGGTGACATCCGCCGGATAGGTGGCGGCGACGGCGACCCGTGAGGCGCCCAGCGCGCGTACGGCGTGGGCGAAGGCGAACGACGTGCTCGACGCCGGCAGTCCGGCGGCGGTGGCCAGGGCCCGGGTCTGCTTGTGGGCGCCCTCCCACCCGTAGACGAAGCTTCCGCTGGTACAGGCCCAGACCACGGATTCGGCACCGGCGAGGCGCAGCTCCTCCACCCCCTTGGCGAGCCGTTCGTCCGCCCCCATCCGGAGCAGCGCGTCGACCCGGTGGGCGTCCTCGCCGATATCGGTGTGGACGACGGGCAGCCTGATGTCGCTGCCGAACATCATCTCGATGCGGGGGTAGTCGTCCTCGGCCGAATGCCCGGGGTAGAGGAGTCCGACGGTGGTCATGTCCATCCTTCCGTATCTTCCGGCAGCGGCTCCGCCGATGGGGCGGCCTGCCCCTGCGGGGCGACTCCGACCGGGCCGACCGGCCCGATCGGCGCTGCCGGTGACACGGGCGCGACCGGTGGCAGGGGCTCCACCCGCGGCAGCGTCGGGACCTCGGGCGTCGAGGGCCGGTCCAGCAGCAGCGCCTGGTACGGACCGACGGCGTGTGCCCCGAGCCTGCGCAGTGCCGCCCACATCGTCACCTGGTTGGCGGACAGGACGGGCATCCTCAGCTCGGCCTCCAGCTGTGGAATCGCGTCGTACGTCGGCAGATTCGTACAGCTGATGAAGAGCGCGTCGGCCGCCCCGACAACGGCCTGTCGCGCCATGTCCACGACCGAGCGGTACGGCACCTTCCAGATGTGCCGGGTCAGCCCCAGAAAAGCGCGACCCGTCACAGTTACCCCGACCTCACCCAGATACTCCTCCAGCGACTGGGTGACCGACTCCGTATAGGGCGTGACCAGCGCGATACGGCCGACGCCCAGCTCCGTCAGCGCCTCGACCAGGGCGCCCGAGGTGGTGAGCGAGGGGACCTCACCGGCGCGGGTCATCGCCTCGCACATGGCGCGCTCGCCCGCCGCGCCGCCGACGAAACTGCCGGAGGTGCAGGCATAGGCGATGACCTCGGGCTCCGAGGCGCCGAGCGCCCTGACCGCCTCGCCCAGAGTCTCGTGCTCGCTGACCAGCCGGGCGAGGTCGAGAGAGACCTCGACCGGCACGTACGGCGTGCGGGTGACGCGCAGGGAGATGTCGTCCGGCACCCACCGCCACAGTTCACGGTCGAGTGCGAAATCGAAGGGAGCCACCACGCCGACACCGCGCTGCGGCTCCGGACCACCCAGAAAGGAGACTTCCATGACATGCCCCCTTGTCGGGTATCAGGCTCTTGTTGACGACGGTAGGAGCAAGGTGCGAGCGTGGTCAATCAGCCCATCTCAGACGTTGCACGGATTTTTCCCGAGGGAAATCCCGAGGGAACCCCGCCCGGCCCGATCCTCGGCGGACTCCCGCCCGTGCCGGGCGGATCCCGTCCGGCTGCCCGGCGAACCCGCCGACGGTCAGGCCCCCGGCAGAAGGGCTCCTCCTCATGCCAGCACCCACCCTCCTCGTCCTGGAGGCGGACCCTCCACCACGGTTGGGCCGGCTCACCGGAAAGGCACGGATCCGCTCCGTCGACGAAACCGCTCTGGCGGCCGAACTCCCGCACGCGGACGCCCTGCTGGTCTGGGACTTCACCTCCGACGCGGTACGGAACGCCTGGCCGGGCGAGGGGCCGCGGCCCGGCTGGGTACACACCGCGAGCGCCGGGGTGGACCGGCTGCTCTGCCCGGAGCTGGTCGCCTCCGACACGGTCGTGACCAATGCCCGGGGCATTTTCGAGGCGCCGATCGCCGAGTATGTGGCGGGCCTGGTGCTTGCCATGGCGAAGGACCTCCCAGGCACGCTGGAGCTCCAGCGTCAGCGCCGCTGGCGCCATCGCGAGGGCCTTCAGATCGCGGGCAGCCGGGCGGTCGTGATCGGCGCGGGCCCGATCGGCCGGGCCGTGGCCGACACGCTGCGGGCGCTGGGCGTGACGGTGGCCGTCACGGGCCGTACGGCGCGCCCCGGCGTGCACGCCGCCGACCAGCTGGACCGGCTGGTGATCCGGGCCGACTGGGTGATCTCCGCGGCGCCGCTCACGGACGCCACACGCGGCATGTTCGACGCGCGGCTCTTCGGCCTGATGCAGCCTTCCGCCCGCTTCATCAATGTGGGCCGGGGTCAGCTCGTGGTGGAGGACGATCTCGTCGCGGCGGTGTCCAACCGGTGGATCGCGGGCGCGGCGCTCGATGTCTTCGCGCGGGAGCCGCTGACCGCGGACGACAGGCTCTGGGACGTCCCCGGCCTGATCATCTCGCCGCACATGAGCGGGGACACGGTCGGCTGGCGCGACCGACTGGGCGAGCAGTTCGTGGAACTTTATGAACTTTGGGCCGCCGGAAAGCCACTGCCGAACGTGGTGGACAAGAAACGTGGGTACGTCCCCATGCATGACTGATCTCACGCACGACCCCACGCGTCTCACCGACCTCACCGCGTGTCAGCTGTTGGCCGGCTACGAGAGGGGCGATTTCTCGCCGCTCGACGCGACCCGTGCCGTGCTGGACCGGATCGAAGCGGTACAGCCGCTGGTCAACGCCTTCGTACGGGTGGACGCGGAGGCGGCGCTCGGCCAGGCGGAGGCGTCCACCGCCCGCTGGCACGGGAGGGAGCCGCGGGGCCTGCTCGACGGGGTCCCGGTATCGGTGAAGGACATCTTCCTCCAGCGCGGGAGTCCCACCCTGCGCGGCTCCCGGACCGTACGACCTGAGGGCGCCTGGGACGAGGACGCGCCCGCGGTGGCGCGGCTGCGGGAACACGGCGCGGTCCTCGTCGGCAAGACCACCACGCCGGAGTTCGGCTGGAAGGGGGTCACCGACTCACCGCTGAGCGGGGTGACCCGTAATCCGTACGATCCCACCCGGACGTCTGGCGGGTCCAGCGGCGGCAGCGCGGCGGCCGTGGCGCTGGGCGCGGGTCCGCTCTCCATCGGTACGGACGGCGGCGGCTCGGTCCGTATCCCCGCCTCCTTCTGTGGCATCTTCGGGTTCAAACCGACCTACGGCCGGGTGCCGCTCTATCCGTCCAGCCCGTTCGGCACGCTCGCGCACGCCGGGCCGATGACCCGGGACGCGGCGGACGCCGCGCTGCTGATGGATGTGATCAGCGGCGCCGACTGGCGGGACTGGTCACAGCTCGCCCCGGCGCCGAGCCTCTACGCCGCACTCGTGGGGGGCGCGGGCGCGGGAAGTACGGGCGCGGGGATTACGGGGGCGGAGGGCGCGGGCGCCGTCAAGGGGTTGCGGATCGCGTACTCGCCGACCTTCGGCAATCAGGTCCCGGTGCGCCCGGCGGTGGCCTCGGCCGTACGGCGCGCGGTCGGCCGGCTCGCCGAGCTGGGGGCGTATATCGAGGAGGCCGATCCGGACATCACGGATCCGGTGAGGGCCTTCCACACCCTGTGGTTCAGCGGCGCGGCCCGGCTGGTGGAGCCGTTCGGCGCGGAGCAGCGGGAGCTGCTCGATCCGGGGCTGCGGGAGATCGTCGCGGTCGGTGAGCGCTACAGCGCGCTGGACTATCTGGCGGCGGTCGACGCGCGGATGGAACTGGGCCGGCGGTTCGGCCGGTTTCACGAGTCGTACGACCTGCTCGTCACACCGACGCTGCCGATCACCGCGTTCGAGGCGGGCCGGGAGACGCCGCGGGGCTCGGGCCAGCGGCGCTGGACGGGGTGGACGCCGTTCACGTACCCGTTCAATCTGACGCAGCAGCCCGCCGCGAGTGTCCCGTGCGGGGTGGACGAGGACGGGCTGCCGATCGGCGTGCAGCTGGTCGCCGCCCGGCACGCGGACGCGCTGGTGCTGCGCGCCGCGCACGCGCTGTACGCGTCGGGGGCCGCACCCGGCATTCCCGGCCCGAAGCCCTCCGGCTCTGCTCTCTCCGGCTCTGCGCCCTCCGGCTCTGCGCCCGCCGACCCGGGTTCGTCCGGCCGCACCGGCCCGGGGTCTACTCCCGCCGGAAGCTGAGCGTCTCCCCGATGGCGCCCGCGCGCCACAGGTCCTGGCAGGCCTCGGCCATCCGGTCGAGGCCGTCCACGACCGTCCCCCAGACGATGCCGGGGATCCAGCCCATGTCCCCGTTGATCAGGAGATTGTTGCGCTCGTAGAAGAGCGCGAGATCCACGACGGTGCGCCGGCCGCGCACCGCCTTCTCGTCGTATCCGTACGACGACGTGCCCAGCTCCGTGTCGGAGAAGGTGAAGTAGCAGAGGTCTCCGGGGATCGGGGTCACGGTCGGATTCTCCAGCGGTGGTTCCTCGGCCGCGAAGGCCGGAAAGAGCGCGTAGATCTCATTGCGCGCGTACTTCGCGTGGTACACGTCCGAGCCCAGCGGCAGCGCCTCCCACACCGCCGCGCAGGTCACGGGGGCCCGGTCATCGAGGAGTTTCGCGGTGCAGCGCACCCCGCGCTTGTCGAGCGACACAGTCACAAATCGGTCGGCCATGCCCTCATGGTCCTCGTCTGATCCACTGAGTCAAGGCCACCGACCGGGCGCGGGACGGTCTCAAGATCGGCTCGAATTGATGTGCATAACCCGTATGGAGTCGGGTAGCCGCGCGCCCATGGCCTCACCACCAGAACACGACAAGGAAAGAACCGCGAAACGCCCCATGGGCCGCCGGTCAGCCGGCCGTCAATCCCTGGGCCGCCGGTCCCTTCTGCTGGGCACGGCGGCGCTGGGTGCCGCGGGGGCGCTCGGCGCCGCCGGCTGCGGCAGGATTCCCTCCGGTGACACCCTCGCCCGGCTGAAATCGCAGCGCACGGTGCGGCTCGGTATCGCGGGCGAGGCACCGTACGGATTCATCAACGACCAGGGCGATTTCACCGGTGAGGCGGTGGAGCTGGCGAAGGTGATCTTCAAACGGCTCGGTGTCGGCGCCGTACAGCCCGTGGCCACCGATTTCTCCTCGCTGATACCCGGCCTCAACTCACAGCAGTTCGATGTCGTCTCGGCCGGGATGTACATCAACAAGGAGCGCTGCGCGCAGGTCATCTTCGCCGATCCCGAGTACCAGATGCTCGACTCGTTCATCGTGCGCAAGGGAAACCCCAAAGGGCTGCGCTCGTACCAGGACGTGGTGCGGACCAAGGCGAAGATCGCCACGGGCACCGGCTACGCGGAAATCGACTACGCGATATCCGCCGGGGTCCCCGAGAAGGAACTCGTCATCCTCCAGGACCCGGTCGCGGGACTGAACGCGGTCGAGTCCGGCCGGGTCGACGTATTCGCGGGCACCGCGCTCACCGGCCGCGAAGTGGTGAAGAAGAGCAGCAAGGCGGAGGCCACCGAGCCGTTCGCGCCGATCGTGGACGGCGAGAAGAAGATCGACGGCGGCGGGTTCGCTTTCCGCCCCACGGATACCGCTCTCCGGGACGCCTTCAATGTCGAGATCCACAAGATGAAGAAGAGCGGCGAGCTGCTCCGCGTCCTCAAGCCGTTCGGCTTCACGGAGGCGGAGATGACCACCCTGACCGCAGAGGAGCTGTGCGCATGACAGCCGGCCTCTGGACCCAGTGGGTGCTGCCCGGTATCTGGATCACGATCCAGCTCACGCTGTACAGCGCCGCGCTCGCCACCGCCGTGGCCTTCACCGTCGGCACGGCCCGTACGCACAGCTCGCGCTTCGTCCGCTTCCTCGCGGGCCTCTACACCGAGATCTTCCGGGGCACCTCGGCGCTGGTGCTGATGTTCTGGCTGTTCTTCGTCATGCCGGGCCTGTTCGGCTGGGCCCTGGTCCCGATGTGGGCCGCCGTGCTGGCGCTGGGCCTGTCGTACGGGGCGTACGGCGCCGAGGTCGTACGCGGTGCCCTGAACTCCGTGGCGCCCGCGCAGCGCGAGGCGGGCATCGCCCTGAACTTCTCCCCCTGGCAGCGCATGCGGCTGATCCTGCTGCCCCAGGCGGTCCCGGAGATGATCCCGCCGTTCTGCAATCTCCTCATCGAGCTGCTGAAGGGCACCGCGCTGGTCTCCCTGCTCGGCGTCGCCGATGTGTCGTTCGCCGCCTATCTGGTGCGGCTGGCCACCCAGGAGAGCGCGCAGATCTACTCGGTGACGCTGGTGATCTATTTCGTGCTCGCGTTCGTCCTGGCCCGTGGCATGAAGGCGCTTGAGCGCAGGACCAAGGCCGGAATCGGCATCACGGCGACACCGGGAACACCAGGAGGCACCCGATGAACAATTGGGACTGGTCCGCCGTCGCGGACTTCATGCCACGCTTCTGGGACGGCCTGCTCCTCACCCTTCAGGTGCTGGTGCTCGGCTCGCTGCTCTCCTTCACGCTCGGTCTGGTCTGGGCGATCGGATTCCGGGCGCCGACACGTTTCGTCCGGTGGCCGGTCAATGTCGTCACCGAGTTCATACGGAACACCCCGCTGCTCGTTCAGCTGTTTTTCTTCTTCTTCGTGCTGCCCGAATGGGGTGTGCAGTTCTCCGGGATGACCACCGGCACGATCGCGATCGGTCTGCACTATTCGACGTACACCGCCCAGGTCTACCGCGCCGGTATCGACGCGGTACCCATCGGTCAGTGGGAAGCGGCCACCGCACTCAGCCTGCCGGCCGACCGTACCTGGATGGCGGTGATCCTGCCGCAGGCGATCCGGCGGATCGTGCCCGCGCTGGGCAATTACGTCATCTCGATGCTGAAGGACACACCCCTGCTCGCCGGAATCAGCGTGCTGGAAATGCTCCAGCAGTCCCGGCTGGAGAGCGCGACCACCTTCCAGTACACCGAACCGCTGACCGTGGTCGGTGTCGCCTTCATTCTCATCGCCTACCCGGCTTCTCTTCTCATGCGAGCCCTGGAGCGTCGTCTTGTCCGCTGACATATCCACCACCGAAATCACCGACCCGGCGGGTGAGCTGATCCGTTTCGAGAATGTCACCAAGCGGTTCGGAAAGAACACCGTGCTGGACGATCTCTGTTTCTCCGTGCGGCCCGGAAAACATGTGACCCTGATCGGCCCGTCGGGCTCGGGAAAGACGACGATCCTGCGACTGCTGATGACTCTCGTCAAACCGGACGAGGGCGTGATCACCGTCAGCGGCGACAGACTCTTCCCCGCCGACACCAAGCATGTCCGTGAAGTGCGCAAGAACATCGGCATGGCCTTCCAGCAGTTCAATCTCTTCCCCAACATGAATGTGCTGCGCAATGTCACCGAGGCCCCGGTGAAGGTGCTGGGGCTGAGCAAGGACGAGGCGGAGGAGCGCGGCCGTGAGCTGCTCGATCTGGTCGGCCTCGGGGACCGCCACGCGGCGAAGCCGACCCAGCTCTCGGGCGGCCAGCAGCAGCGGGTGGCGATCGCCCGCGCGCTGGCGATGCGCCCGAAGATCCTGCTGCTCGACGAGGTCACCTCGGCGCTCGACCCCGAACTGGTCGCGGGCGTACTCGACGTGCTCCGGGACATCGCACGCACCACGGACATCACGATGCTCTGTGTGACCCATGAGATGAACTTCGCCAGGGACATCTCGGACGACGTCCTGATGTTCGACGCGGGCAAGGTCATCGAATCGGGCCCGCCGGAGAAGATCTTCTCCGAGCCGGAGCACGAACGTACCCGCGAGTTCCTGGGCGCGGTGCTCTGACCTCGCAGCCGACCGCGCAAGTATGCCTTTGGCATATGCCGGGGCGATACGGCCCAGCCCAGAGCGCCGGACCTGCCGCCCCTTATGGGCAACCGCCGCCCCGGCGAATGCCCTTGACGGCTATCGTGGTGCGGGAGCTTGCGGTCACAACCTGCTGGGGGGAACCGTGGTGCTGAAGCCGGAACCGACCGCGCCGTTCCATTCGGTGCGGTACGTGCTGCGCGTGCTGGAGGCCGTGTCCAAGTACGGCGGCGGGGTGACCGAGGCCCGGATAGCCCGGGAGAGCGGGCTGCCGGCCGGCCATCTGGCTCCCCTGCTCTCCATGCTGCGGCGCGAGGGATACGTGGAGCAGGTCGCGGACGGCGCGTATGTGATCGGTGACTCACTGGCCCTGCTCGGCTCCGGCGCGGCCCGGCAGCGGGCCCTGGCGGACAGGCTCCAGAACACCCTGGACGAACTGCGCGACTCGGTCGGGGCAGCCGTCTACCTCAGCCGCTACATCGACGGTGAGATCAAGGTCACCCAGGTCGCCGACGGCCCGCTGACGCCCGCGGTCAATGAGTACGTGGACTTCCGTGCCACCGCCCACGCCAGCGCGATCGGCAAGTGTCTGCTGACCCAGCTGGACAGGGACGGCCGCCGGGACCATCTGGACCGCCACAAGATCGCCCGGTTCACCTCCCGGACGATCACCAGCGAGCGGCTGCTGTTCTCCCGGCTCGACAGCCAGGCGCCGACGGTGCCGGTGCTCGATCTTCAGGAGTACGCGCTGGGGACGGTCTGCGCCGCGGTCCCGCTGACGGCGGGCTCCACCGTCGGCTGCCTGGCGCTGTCGCTGCCGGTCGAGCACGCCCATCGGCTGCGGGTGGCGGCGGAGACCCTGAACCGCCGGGCGGCGCCGCTGGCCCTCTCGCTGACGATCTGATGCCGCTCCCGGCAACCTGATGCCGCTCCCGGCGGCGTTTGCCCCGTCGCGGTGTGAATACACCCCTCCACTGGGCGGTGGTCCTGAGCACCCCGGACCACCGGGTATTATTTTCGAGTCAGCAGGCGCCGCTAGCTCAGTTGGTTAGAGCAGCTGACTCTTAATCAGCGGGTCCGGGGTTCGAGTCCCTGGCGGCGCACAGACAGGGAAGGCCCCTCGCGGAAGCGGGGGGCCTTCCCTTTTTCAAGATCCTCAGGTTTTCAAGATCCTCAGGCCACGGACCTCGAACCGTCCACCATCGGGCTCACGCCGAAGATGTCGACCGCGTGGTAGTACGTCCACGCCAGCCCGTCACAGGACACCTTCGTGGCGCCCGAGTACTTCGAGCACACCCGCTTCAGGTCCGCGTAGAACGCGGAGTCGAGGCGCGCCTTGTTCGCCGGGAACTGGCCGGCCGCCTTGTAGTTGCGGTAGCCGAAGTCGTGGCGGGCGCAGGCGGTCTGGAACGGGAAGCCGAAGGGGTTGTCCGGGGAGGACGAGCAGTAGTCCGTGGACCAGTCGAAGCCATAGGCCGACCACGCGCCCTGGTTCCCCCGGGCCGCGACCCAGGAGTTGTAGCTGGCGGCGGACTCCTGGGTCCAGTTGCTGAGGACCTGCGGCTTGTCGGCCGGGGCGGCGGCGGCCTGAGTGGCCGTCACCAGGGAGGCGGCGAGGGCGAGTACGGCTGAGGCGAGCGGAAGTGCCAGACGTCGACGCATGACGGTGATCCTCCGGGCGAGGTATGGGGGGACATGGGGGGACAGACGCTCCGCGCCCGGGTGGGCACGGAGCGTCCAAAGAGTGAGCGGCGCGGCTGTCGCATGGGTCTACGCGCGATGACCGACGCGGGAATGGTCCCCCAAATCCCGGCGTCGGCAAACCCCTCGGGCAGCGAACTCCCTGATGACGGAGTTCAGTTGACACATCCGTCCCTCGATGCCCGAGATGCGCCAAGGGCTGTCCCGTAATCCCTGGTGGATCAGCGCGCGGCGTCAGATGCGGTGCATCGCAAGGCGGAGGGGCGCTCGCATACTGGACGTATTCGGGTGTTCCGACAACGCGGCGAGGTGCCGTAGCTGTCGTCGCGCGCCCGCCGGGGATAACGGGACAGCCCTTAGGCCGCCGGGACGGACAAGACGCCCGACCAGGGGCCCGGACTACTCGTCGACTCCCTTGACCAGGCAGGGGATTTCGACCCGCAGGACGGTCGGGCCGCCGGCCGGGCTGGCCAGCGAGAGCCTGCCGTCCAGCACGGAGACGCGGTCGGCCAGTCCGGTGAGTCCGCTTCCTCCGCCCGCGCGGGCACCGCCGTCACCGTCGTCCTCGATCTCCAGCACCAGCCGCCCGTCGCCGTACCGGCCGAAGACGGTGACATGGCTCGCCCCGCTGTGCCTGGCCGCGTTCGCCAGCGCCTCGCACACCACGAAGTACGCGGTGGCCTCCACCGCGTCGGGGAATCGCCGTGCGCCTTCGATCCGTACGTCCACCGGCAGCGCGGAGCGGTCCGCCACGTCCGCGACCGCCGCCGCGAGTCCGTAGTCGGTGAGGACCTTGGGGTGTATGCCCCGGATCAGTTCGCGCAGCTCCGCCAGCGCGTCGCCGGCCTCCTGGTGCGCCGCGTCGATGCGGTCGGCGACCGGGCCTGGCGGGGCGTCGAGCCGGGCCAGACCGAGCGTCATGGTCAGCGCGACCAGTCGCTGCTGGGCACCGTCGTGCAGATCTCGTTCGATCCGGCGCCGCTCCGCCTCGAAGGCGTCCACCAACCGCACCCGGGAACGGCTCAGTTCGACGACCCGCTGCCCCAGCGCGGTCTCCCGGGGCGCGATCAGGCTCCGGGTCAGTCCGGCGCGGGCGCCGGCCAGCACGCCCAGCGCGTAGCAGCAGACCGCGAGGAAGAGCAGCCCGAGCACGGCGAACGTGTACGCCATGGGCCAGGAGGTGACCGTCCACACCTTGACGACCTTCACCTCCTCGCCCTCTCCCACGGTGGCCAGCAGGATCGGTGTGGCGACCATGGCGAGCGGCAGCAGCAGACAGAGGACGACGGCGAGGGCGTCGAGCGGCCACAGCACCAGGGCGAGGAGCGCGGCGTACCCCAACTCCCGCCAGGTCGACCGCTCCTGGAAGCGGGTCCGCAGCCAGGGCCACAGTCCCGGTTCGGCCGGCCGGCCGTGCGGATCGGCGGCGGGCCGCTCATCGATCAGCCGCGTCCTGAACCGCTCCAGCCGGGCCACCGGCAGTCCGCCGAGCGCCGCCAGGGCGAGGAGCGGCACCCCGATCAGTACGAGGGAGAGCACCCCGGCTACGGCAATGACGGCCACCGCCACCACCAGCACGGCGATCCCGACCAGTACGCCGCTGAGCAGATACGCCGCCGATCGCCACGGCCAGGGCGAGAGCACGAAGTCCGGCCGGGCCAGGGCCTGCCACAGGGTGCGGGAGCGGGTGTCGGAGCGGGAGCGCATGGGAGGACCGTAGAAGGCGGACCGGAGTACGGGCCATCCGTCCGGCCGGAGTATCCGGGGTAGTGCCTGCCCTACCTCAGGACTATGTCCCGCACTGGTGTGCCGGGCGCCACGCGACGGTCGAATCGTTCCATGACCCACGACATGGCCGACGACACACCTCGCGACAGA
This sequence comes from Streptomyces sp. NPDC094034, assembly GCF_040303865.1. Lineage (NCBI taxonomy): Bacteria > Bacillati > Actinomycetota > Actinomycetes > Kitasatosporales > Streptomycetaceae > Streptomyces > Streptomyces sp. NPDC094034. Next base: position 570,026 of record NZ_JBEOUD010000001.1, read on the forward strand.
CGCGACGCGCACGGCGACACGCACCGGGACACGCTCGGCGACACGCACCGCGACGTGCTCGGCGACACGCACCAGGACACGCTCGGCGACACGCACCGCGACGCGATTCGACTGCGCTCCGTGCGCAGGATCCACGGATCGGGGGACAGCGCTGTCGCCGCCCTCGACGAGGTCTCCCTCGCCTTCCCCCGCGCCACCTTCACCGCCGTGATGGGTCCCTCCGGCTCCGGCAAGTCGACACTGCTCCAGTGCGCGGCCGGTCTCGACCGGCCCACCTCGGGGTCCGTGTCCATCGGCGGGACCGAACTGACGGAGCTGACCGAGCGGAGACTGACCCTGCTGCGCCGCGACCGTGTCGGCTTCGTCTTCCAGTCGTTCAATCTGCTGCCCTCGCTGACGGCCGAGCAGAATGTGACGCTGCCGCTGCGGCTCGCCGGGCGCCGGGTCTCGCGAGCCCGGGTACGGGACGTACTGGACCGCGTCGGTCTGGCCGACCGCGCGCGGCACCGGCCCTCCGAGTTGTCGGGCGGCCAGCAGCAGCGGGTCGCGCTCGCCCGCGCCCTGATCACCCGGCCCGAGGTGCTGTTCGCCGACGAGCCGACCGGAGCGCTGGACTCACGGACCGGCCGTGAGGTGCTGGGGATGCTGCGCTCCCTGGTCGACCGGGACGGCGGCACGATCGTGATGGTCACCCACGACCCGGTCGCCGCCTCGTATGCCGACCGCGTCGTCTTCCTGGTCGACGGACGGGTCGGCGGCGAGTTGTCGGCGCCGTCCGCCGAGGAGATCGCCGCCCGGATGACCACGCTGGAGGCCGTGCCGTGCTGAGCGTCGCTCTGCGCACGCTGCGCAGCCGCTGGACCACGTTCGTGGGCAGCTTCGTCGCGCTCTCCCTGGGGGTCGGGCTGATCGCGACGATGGGACTCGCCCTGGCCGCGAGTCTGGACGCGCCCGAGCGCCGCCCCGAACGGTTCGCGGCGGCGCCGGTCGTGGTGAAGGGCGCGGACACCCTGCGCGTACCGACCCGGATCGGGGACCGGGTCGCGAAACTGGACAGTCCCCGGTCCGTGCCGCCGTCCCTGGCACGGGAGTTGGCGGCCCTGGGCCGTACGGTCGAGGACCGTACGTTCGCGGTGCGGGCGGAGGGCGGGCCGACCGGGCTGCTCGGTCACCCCTGGTCCACGGCCGCCTTCGCGCCGTACCGCGTCGACAGCGGCCGGGCGCCGAGGGCGGCGGACGAGGCCGTGGCCACCGGCGACTGGACCGCGCCGGGCCAACGGGTGCGTACCGACCGGGGGACGGTCGAGATCGTCGGTACCGTCCGGGATCTCGGCTTCGAGCAGGCGCTCTTCTACACCGATGCGCGCGCCGCCCAACTGTCACCGCCGGTGGACCAGTTGGTGGTGGACGCCGACCCTCGGGCGGTGCGGGAGATGGTGGCGGGCTCGGCGGACGCGGCGGGCGTACGGGTGCTCGCGGGCGCCGCCAGGAAGGACGCGGACGCCGATCCGGAGCGCGACGGCGAGGCGCTGGTCACGGTGAACGCGATGCTCGGCACGGCGGCCGGGGTCACCGGTTTCGTCTCGGTCTTCGTGGTCGCGTCGACGTTCGCCTTCGCGGTCGCGCAGCGGCGCAGGGAGTTCGGGCTGCTGCGCGCGGCGGGCGCCACCCCCGGCCAGATCCGGCGCATGGTGCTGGCCGAGGCGATGGTGGTGGGGGTGATGGCCTCGGCGACGGGCTGCGCGCTGGGCGCGCGGGGAGCTCCCCTGCTGGCGGCGTGGCTGGTGGACGGCGGGCTCGCGCCGCGCTGGTTCGCCATCGGGTCGGCCGGCTGGCCGTACCAACTGGCTTTCTGGACCGGTCTGTTCGTGGCGCTCTCGGGCGCGGTGGCCGCGTCGCGGCGCGCCGGGAGGACGGGGCCCATGGAGGCGCTGCGTGACGCGGCGGTGGACACCGGGACCATGACCCGGGGCCGGTGGCTCTTCGCCGCGGGGCTGCTGCTGGTGGGGATCGGGCTGCCGGTCCACACCCTGCTGACCGAACCGGGCGGTCTGCTCGGCCGCAAGTCGTACACGAGTGGGCCGATGCCGCTGATCGTCGCGTGCGCGCTGCTCGCGCCGGTCCTGGTGCCTCCGCTCGCCCGGCTGATCGCCTGGCTGCCCGCCCGGTTGCCGGGCGCGACCGGCCTGTTGGTGCGGGAGAACGCGGCCGCCGGGGTACGGCGCACCGCGGCCGTCGCCGCGCCCGTGCTGGTGACGGTCGCGCTGACGGGCTCCCTGCTCGGGGCCACCGCGACGCTCGACGGGGCTCAGGCCCGGGAGATCCGGCAGCGGACCACGGCGGATTTCGTGATCTCGGGGCCGGGCGAGGCGGACGCGACCGGGCAGGACTCGGCCGGCCGCGGTTTCGACGCCGCGACGGTGGAGCGCGTACGGCGGGTCCCCGGCGCCGTGGTCTCCCCCACCGCCGCGAGCGCCGTCCACGTACTGGAGGACGGGGTCGCGCTGATCCGGTCCGACGCCCGCGCGGCCGATCCGGTGGCGCTCGCGGAAACGGCCCGGCTGCCGCTCGCCGCGGGCCGGGTGACCGATCTGGACGACCGCTCGATCATCGTCAACGAGGAGTGGGAGCGGCACGCGGTCGGCGAGTCCGTGGACATTTGGCGGGCGGACGGTACGCGGACCACGCTGCGGATCGCCGCCGTCATGCGCGTCGGGACCGGCGGCAACGGGGTGTACGTGACGCCGCGCAACGCTCCGGGCGCGTCCGTCGACCGGATCGACGTACGGCTCGCGGAGGGCGCCGACGCGAGCGCCGTGGCGGCCGGTCTGCGCGCGGCGGCCGGGCGCTCGGGCGGGCAGGTGTTCAGCAAGGACGCGTGGGTGGCGGCCAGTTACCCGGAGACCGACGGCAGAACGCGGGCGGGATTCCTGCTGGTCCTCGGCATCGCGCTGCTCTACACCGGGATCTCCCTGGTGAACACCCTGGTCATGGCGGGTTCCGACCGGGTGCGGGAGTTGGCCGCGCTCCGGCTCGCGGGCGCCACCGCGCCTCAGGTGCTCCGGCTGGTCGCGGCGGAGGCGCTGCTGGTCGTGGCGGTCGGGACCGTGCTCGGCACACTGGTCGCCGGGGTCGCTCTGGCCGGGTTGTGGGGCGCGCTGGGCCTCCTGCACGCGGGGTCCGCGCTCATACTGCCGTGGCACGCGCTCGGCGCGGCGGCGGGCGCGTGCGCGCTGCTCGCCACGGTCTCGGCGGTCATACCGGCCGCGCTCTCCCTGCGCGGGCGGCCGGTGGAGTACGCGGGCGCGCGTGAGTGACACGAGCCTCGGGGAGCGCGGACCGCACGACGGCGGACCGTGAAGAGCCACGCTCCCCGAGGTCCTACTGGTTCCTACCGGTTACTTCTGGTCCCTGCCGAGGCATGCCTCAGAACTGGACGTCGGAGCAGGCGTAGAACGCGTTCGACGTGTCAGCGATGGTCCAGACAGCCACGATCAGGTGCCGGCCCGACTTCGAGGGCAGCGTGCCCGAGTGCGACAGCGTCGCGGGCGGCTGCTGGTTGTTGTACGGCACCGTCAGGAACGGCTGGGAGTCGAGGGCCGCACGGGTGACCGGTGCGTTCGAGTTCCATCCGTTCTTGGTGATGTAGTACTTGAAGTCGGTCGTGGCGTGCCGGGCGGTGAACTGCCAGCGGAAGTTGTAGCTCTGGCCGCTCGATACCTTGGTGGTGGGCCAGGCACCGCCGCGCGGGTCGTCGAGCTGCGCGAACTGGCCGAGACCGCCGGAGCAGATCTTGCCGTCGGCGGGACCGCCGGCCGGGAAGCCCTTGGGCCCCTCGACGCTCTGCGGTTCCCACTGGATGTTGCCGCAGTTGGTCACCGTGCCGTTGGCACAGAGCTTCTGGCGGCTGATGGGGGAGTCGGTGTAGCCGTGGCTGCTGGCGCTGCCGGTGGCGAGCAGGGAGACGCCCGCGACCGCGAGGCCGACCACGGCCGCGCCAATCTTCTTTCGCATGCTTCGCTCCAGAGAACGTGGGGAGTTCGGTGAGCCGTGCTGCGCGCGTGCAGGGTGAGCACATCTGCGGTCTAGACCAAGTCCTAGAGTATGGACAGAACTTGACCGTGTCCATAACAAGTACGAACCAGGTCCAGACCAATTACCGCCGGCTGGTCACCATTTCTCCGCGGCGCCCTGGCGTCCCGTGCAGAACGCGACGGTGAGGTCCTTGACCAACGCCTTGCGCTCGTAGTCGTCCAGCTCCACAAGACCCCGCGAGGTGAGCCGGTGCACGGTGTCGTGCACCGCGTCGACCACCGAGGTCAGCACGGTGTCCCGGTGCTTGGCGTCGATCGCCGCGATCCGGCTGCGCCGCATCGCCTCCGCGATCTCCGGCGCGTACTCGATCCGGGTCGGCTGCGCGGAGAAGACATCGACACCGACCGGCCGGCACTCCGCCGACAGCATCCTGGTCAAGGAGTCGCCGACGGCCTCGGCATCGCGCAGCGTCGGCGCCTCGTCGTGGAACGCGTCGGCGGGCAACTGCGAGAGGACCCGTGCCATCGCCGCCTCCACCTGCTCGCGCAGATACGCCTCATGGTCCGGGACGCCGAGCGCCGCGCGTACGGTGTCCCGCACCCGCCAGACCACCAGCACGACGACCCGCAGCGCGGTGCCGTTCGAGTCGACCGCCTGCATCGGCTCGCTGCGCCAATGCCGCAGCCGTACGTCCACCGCGCGGCGCAGCAGCAACGGGCTCACCCACAGCAGTCCCGTACGGCGCACGCTGCCCCGGTAGTCGCCGAAGAGCGTCAGCACCCACGCCTGACCGACCCGGCTCCGGCCGAGCCCGCCGAAGGCGAGCAGCACGACCGTCACCCCCAGCACGAGCAGGGCCCACTGGCCGAGCCCGATGCCGTGGTACGGGCGCCACGGCAGCCCGAGCACCCTGGACACCCTGTCCGGTACGGCGCCGGTCATCCACACCACCACCGCGCAGGCGATCAGCGCCAGGCCCCCGACGAGGGCGGCGGCCCAGCCGGGCAGGACCGGCCCCGGCCGTTCGACGAGCTTCGGGTCCGCGGGCGGCGCCGTACGCGTCGGCGCGACGGGCATGGGCGCGGGGCCGGGCACCCGGCGGATCCGGGGCTGCTCCCCGGTCCCCCACCGGCGTCCGACGACAGTGGGCCGCAAGGAGGGGCCGGCGGATTGTCCGGTGGCTTCGAGCTCGTCGGCCTCGTCACGGAAGAGGAGATGGACGGGGATCTCCTGCGTGCTGTCGCCCACGATGAGCGGGCTCCACCGGGGGTGCCCGGAGGTACGTACGAACGGAGCGGCCCCCGCGGCGGGCATCTGGGCACCGAAGGCCGCGAGGACCGGTCGGCCGGCGGGCGCGTCCTCGCCGTCGTGAGCGGGCTCGTCGTGAACAGATCTGCCGTAAGCGGGTTCGTTGTCACTGGGTTCGTTGTCACCGGGTTCGCGGTAACCGGAATCGCCCTTGCCGAGGAACACCGGCTCCGGGCAGCGGGCACGCTCGCCTCCGCCGTCACCACCGGAGTCGTCGAGGGCCGGGCTCTGCGGTACGAGCTCCGCCGTGTCCTCGACGGACGGCTCGACCGACGGCTCGACGGACAGCTCGGCCGATGGCTCGGGCATCAGCCGTGGCATCCACGCGGACTCCGGCCGGTGCTCGGCCTGGGGGTCGGGGTGAGGTTCGGGCCGGTGCCGGAGCTCGGCCTCGGTCTCGGTCTCGGCCACGTGCTCGACCGGGGGCGGTGTGCGCCGTACCGTGAACACCCCCCTCAGGTCGTCCTCGTCGTCGTTCGGCCGCCAGGTCGTCGTCATCCGTGCCTCCGTCATACGAAGAGTCGCCGCCAGGTTTCCGGACCGGGGTAGCCGTTGGCCGCGCTGCCGCGCCAGCCCTGGGCGCGCTGGAACGCCTCGACGTTGCGCCGGTCGGCCTCGGTCCAGAGCCTGCCGGGACCCGAGGTGTAGTGCTTTCCGAAGCCCTTCCTCACCAGCTGCCTGCCGAGTCGCTCCACGTGGACGCTGGACCGGCCCGGCCGGAAGAACTCGACGCCCGGAAACGCGCCCGCCTTCCCCGTACCGTTCCCGCTCCCGCTCCCGTTCCCGGCGGCATGTCCGGCGGCATGTCCGTTTCCGCCGCCACCGGGGCGCGCGCCGACGCCCGCGGCCGGGATGTTCTTGCCCAGGCCCCGCACCAGCAGGCGCCAGGTCCCGGGCCCCGGCCGGCCGTCCGCCTCCGCGCCGCGCCAGCCCTGCGCGAGCTGGAACGCCCGAGTGGCCCGCCGGTCCGCCTCGCCCCACTGGGGTCCCGGGCCCTGGCTGTAGAAGCGTTTGCCACCCCGCTGGATCAGCAACCTGCCGAGCCGGGTGACATACGCGTTGCGGGCGCCGGGTCCGAAGGAGCGCGCGCCCGGATACGCCGCCGCCGTCCCGGCCCCGTTGCCCGTGGCCGAGTTCGGACTCTTGCCTTCCGACACCTCGGTCAGCCCTTTGTAGCGATAGGGCACATAGCGGTCGGCGTTGTTCCAGTACCCCACCGGCGTGGACTGCGTACGCGCATGCGGCTTGGTCTGCTCGTAGGCCACGTAGTAGGAGTGCGTGTAGTCGGTCCAGCCGCCGAAGAGCGTGACATGCGAGCCCTTGTTGGGGTCGGCCGGATTGTGGAAGAGCAGCATGTCCCCGGGCTCCATCTCGTCCTGCGTGATCCGCACGCCGAAATCGGCCAGACTGCCCGTCCATTCGTTGTCGGAGAGGTTCCAGGCCATCGACACATAGCCGGAGCAGTCCTGGCGGTACCCGTCCGACCAGTACTTCTCCATGCTGTACGGCACCTGCTCCCGCACCCATCGCTTGGCGCGGTTGATGATGTCGGCCCGGGTGGTCGCGCGCAGCTCGCCCGGCGGCTTGCCGGCCGAGGGGCCGGGCAGCGGCCGCCCGTGCAAAGGACCGCTGCCGCCCTGTGGGGTGGCCGGATTCGGATCGACGGAGGTTCCCGTCGTCGCCGCTCCGAGTGGCGCGACGGCCTGCGCCGTGTCTACTCCCGCACCCGTCGCGGCCAGGGCGACCCCCGCGGCGGTCGCCAGCACCAGAGCGCGCCGGGCGCCGTGGGCCGCCGGATGACCACCGGCCCGTACCGGCAGCCCTCTGGCCAGATCGCGCCGGTGCTCGGCGCATCCCGCACAGGGGCAGTCGGGAGCGGGCTCGTACTCCTCGAAGACCGGGACGGTCATGCGATCCCCTCCACACTCATCAAGATCTTTGGGCGTGACCACAAGGACGCCAACGCGTCAACTGTCTGAACAAATCGCATTTTGACGGATCAAAGGGAAGAAAGGACAATCCGACAGGCCGCAACACCCATCAAATGGTCGGGGCCACCCAAGCCGATCGGGTAGAGTTGGCCAGGTCAGCAGGCGCCGCTAGCTCAGTTGGTTAGAGCAGCTGACTCTTAATCAGCGGGTCCGGGGTTCGAGTCCCTGGCGGCGCACGCACAGTCGAGGCCCTCTCACTTCAGGTGAGGGGGCCTCGTTCGTTGCGTCGCCCGTCCTCGCCCCTTCTCGCCCCCGCCGCCCCCGTTGCCCACCCATCCCTTGCCCGTCGGCGAATTCGGACACCCGACCGGTCAACTACACAGTGTCTTCACGTCACGCATCGCGTGAACCCCCGAAGACCCGAACGCCTCACGAGCCCGTGAAACACCTTCTGAGCTGGGAAGTTCCCCGAAACAAAACGGTGACACCCCGCACTGCGCCGCTCACGATACGATTCCCTCCGGGGCAGATGCCCCAGGGTTCTTCACACGATCAGACTGAGCCTGTGAACGCCAATGGGGCATGCGGTCCGAACAGTTGGACGCGGCACGAGGGGATGTCCCAACGGTGGGTCCGGCGGGGGCGGGGGCCCCGTCCGTGCCGGTGGCCGTGACCGGCGTCATGCAACCGGAAGGCCGCCGTTTCCTCTCCATGAGGGCAGGAGCGCAATTCACGCGTCCGGGGCGATGGTCGAGGGGGACCCACTCCGGATGAATCGATCGACCGATCACGCGACGAGCGTGCGTGCGGGGGGATGACTCATGACGTCGACGCCAGGCGGCGACCAGCGGAACGACGACGTTTCCCGGACCACCCAGCTCCGGATCCCCTCGCATCTCAGAAGGGGCGGGGGCCGGCCACGTCCGAAGAAGGACGTCCTGCCGAAGTACGACTACGAGCACTACAGCCGGCTCGCCGGGCCCCTCACCAGGCCCGATCCGGCCAAGCAGTACCGGGTCCAGTACCGTTCGCTGCTCTCCCAGGAGCCGCACCGTATCCGCGCCGCCCTGCTGCTCGGCGCGGCGCCGCTGCTCTCGCTCGGACTCTTCGTCTGGCTGATGCAGCCGCAGCACTGGACGGAGCGCGACCCGAACCTCAAGAACGATCTCCTGCTCGTCCTCGACATCGTGATGCTCGTCTCGATCGGACTGATCGAGCTGTTCCGCACGATGAATGTCCTCTCGAACGCGCACGCGACGCTGGTGGCACGCGACCCGATCCCGGTCGTGCCCGAGGCCAATACCCGCGTGGCCTTCCTCACCTCCTTCGTACCGGGCAAGGAGCCCCTGGAGATGGTGACGAAGACGCTTGAGGCCGCCGTGAAGATCCGGCACCGCGGCACGATGCACGTATGGCTGCTCGACGAGGGCGACGACCCCGCGGTCAAGGAGGTCTGCGCCCGCCTCGGCGTGTATCACTTCTCCCGCAAGGGCGTGGCGAAGTGGAACCAGGCCAAGGGCGCGCACCGCGCGAAGACCAAGCACGGCAACTACAACGCCTGGCTGGACGCGCACGGCGACGACTACGAGTTCTTCGCCTCCGTCGACACCGACCACGTACCGATGCCCAACTACCTGGAGCGGATGCTCGGTTACTTCCGCGACCCGGACGTCGGCTTCGTCATCGGCCCACAGGTCTACGGCAACTACGACACATTCGTCACCAAGGCCGCGGAGTCGCAGCAGTTCCTCTTCCACGCGCTCATCCAGCGCGCGGGCAACCGCTACGGCGCCCCCATGTTCGTCGGGACGAGCAACGCCGTCCGGATCAGGGCGCTCAAGCAGATCGGCGGTCTGTACGACTCGATCACCGAGGACATGGCGACGGGCTTCGAGATGCACCGCGCCAGGAACCCGCGTACCGGCAAGAAGTGGCGCTCGGTCTATACCCCGGACGTGCTGGCCGTGGGCGAGGGCCCGACCGCCTGGACCGACTTCTTCACCCAGCAGCTGCGCTGGTCGCGGGGTACGTACGAGACGATCCTCAAGCAGTACTGGCGCGGGTACGGCACGCTGCCGCCCGGCAAGCTCTTCAACTACACGATGATGATCATCTTCTACCCGATGTCGGCGCTCAACTGGATCCTGGCGGCGCTGAGTTGCGCGCTGTTCCTCGGGATGGGCGCCTCGGGTGTGCAGATCGATCCGGCGATCTGGATGATGCTGTACGGCAACGCCTCGGCCCTCCAGATCGGCCTGTACATCTGGAACCGCCGGCACAATGTGTCGCCGCACGAGCCCGAGGGCTCAGGCGGGCTGGCCGGTATGGCGATGTCCGCGATGTCGGCGCCGCTGTACGCGCGGTCGCTGATGGACGCGGTCCTGCGGCGCAAGAGCAGCTTCGTGGTGACGCCCAAGGGCGACTCGTCCAGCCCGGACACGCTCTTCGGCACGTTCCGGATCCATCTCTTCTTCATCCTGATCTTCGGTGGATCGCTGATCTCGTCCTTCTTCTTCGGGCACGACCATCCGGCGATGATCACGTGGGCGACACTGGCCATGCTGATCACGGCGGCACCGATCATCGCCTGGCGCCTGGGGATGCGCCAGGAGAGGAAGAAGCGACGGGGGCAGCGGGGTACGCACCGAGGCGGTGGCGGTGGCGCTCACGGGCGGCCGGCGGGCGAGGCGCCACCGACGCTGCGGCAGCCGACCGTGCCGGAGCAGGCCATGCCGCAGCAGGCCATGCCGCAGCAGGCCTTCACGGATCCGGCCGGTACGCATCCGGCGCCCCCTGGGGACGCGGCCAACGATCAGACCGTACGGATTTCCCTTGGGGGACATAAGAAATGAGCGCGACTCCCATCCGGCCCGACCACCGCAAGAACCGCGCCCGCCGGATAGCGATAGGCGCGGCGGTGGTCGTCGCGGTGGCCGGTTTCAACGGACCCGCGCTCTACCGGTTCGGCTCCGAGCAGTACCACGAGTACAAGATCAACCGCCCCGAGTACAAGGCGGAGAACGGCCACTGGGACTTCCTCGACATACCGGCCGACTTCAAGATCAATTCAATCCACGCCTCCTTGCTGCACACCGGCAAGGTGCTGCTGATAGCCGGCTCCGGGAACAACCAGAAGAACTTCGACGCGGGCAAGTTCGAGTCGGTGCTCTGGGACCCGGAGACCAACAAGTACAAGATGATCCCGACGCCCAAGGACATGTTCTGCTCCGGGCACACCCAGCTGGCCGACGGGAACCTGCTGGTGGCGGGCGGCACCAAGCGGTACGAAAAGCTCAAGGGCGATGTCACCAAGGCCGGCGGCCTGATGATCGTCCACAACGAGGACCCGGACAAGCCGATCACCCTGCCCGCGGGCACGGTCTTCACCGGCAAGGAGAACGGCAAGACATTCGTCTCCAAGGACCCCGTCCTGGTCGAGAAGGCGACGAAGGTCTTCGACAAGGAGACGGGCGCGTTCCTGCGGACGGAACCGGGTCTGGGCCGTATCTACGTCGAGGCGCGCGAGTCCGGGAAGAAGTACGAGACCGGCACCGAGGACAACTACCGGGTGCACGGCATGAAGGGCTCCGACGCCCGCAATGTCTACGGCATCGCGCAGAAGCTCGCGCTCGACAAGAAGGACTTCCAGGGCATCAGGGAGGCGTTCGAGTTCGATCCGGTCGCGGAGAAGTACATCAAGGTCGACCCGATGAACGAGGCGCGCTGGTACCCGACGCTGACCACGCTCAAGGACGGCAAGGTCCTGGCGATGTCCGGTCTTGACGAGATCGGCCAGATCGTCCCCGGCAAGGACGAGATCTACGACCCGGAGACCAGGAGCTGGGAGTACACCGGGATCATCCGGAAGTTCCCCACCTATCCGGCGGTCTTCCTGATGGACAACGGCAAGCTGTTCTACAGCGGTTCCAACGCGGGTTACGGACCGGCCGATGTCGGCCGTGACCCGGGCGTCTGGGATCTGGAGACGAACGAGTTCGACAAGATCCCCGGACTGAGCGACCCGGACCAGATGGAGACCTCGGCGACGGTCATGCTGCCGCCCGCGCAGGACCAGAAGTTCATGGTCATCGGCGGCGGCGGGGTCGGCGAGTCCGACAAGTCCAGCGACAAGTCCCGGCTGGTCGATCTGAAGGACCCCGACCCCCGCTTCACGGACGGCCCGACGCTGGAGAAGGGCACCCGCTACCCGAGCGCCTCACTGCTGCCCGACGACACCGTGCTGGTCACCGGCGGCTCGGAGGACTACCGGGGGCGCGGCGGCTCGGACGTCCTCCAGGCCCGGATGTACGACCCGAAGTCAGCCACGTACAAGCGGGTGGCCGACCCGGCGGTAGGCCGCAACTACCACTCGGGCTCGGTGCTGCTGCCCGACGGCCGCGTCATGATCTTCGGTTCGGACTCCCTCTTCGCCGACAAGGCCAACACCAAGCCGGGCGTGTTCGAGCAGCGGATCGAGATCTACACCCCGCCCTACCTCTTCCGCGACGCACGCCCCACGCTGTCGGACGGCCCGAAGACCGTCGAACGCGGCGGCACGGCCGCCTTCAGGACGAAGGACCCGGCGTCGATCAAGACGGCGAAACTGATGCGCCCGAGCGCGGTCACGCATGTCACCGACGTCGAACAGCGGTCGGTGGCACTGGACATGAAGAAGACGGCGGACGGCATCGAGGTCACGATCCCGAAGAACAGCGCGCTGGTCCCGCCGGGCTGGTACATGGTGTTCGTCACGGATGAGGACGGAACGCCGTCGGAGGGCGTGTGGGTGGAGATCCCGTAGGGGTTGGCGTGGCGGAGTCGGCGGAGTCGGCGGAGTCGACGCGGACGACGCGGACGACGCGGACGACGCGATCACGGGCATGAGCCGTGAGGGGCACGGGGTGGGCCGGGGGGTTTGGGCTCGGGTGGGGGCCGCCCCTAGGTTTCAGTTTCGCGGTTCCGGGTCGGGCGTCAAGGGCGCTCCTTCGTCGCGT